>CAWJZG010000007.1:0-107047 GCA_963847295.1 uncultured Verrucomicrobiae bacterium | reverse complement strand
AAAATCCCGTCATCGAAGTTCGCGATCTCGTGCGCAAGTTCGGAAACCGAACCGTTCTCAACAGCATCAGCCTTACCGTCAAAAAGGGTGACACCATGGTCACATGGGAAGCTCCGGCTGGGCAAGGCGCCGCTCCTGCGCATTGCGCTCTCGACTAGCTGAGGCCAACAAGCAGTTCAATCAAGATCTTCGGAAAGGAAACAACTACGATACCGCCAATGATGAACCCGTTTTCGGCTCCGCTTCGGAATGAATTTGCCATTCGGCGCCCTGCCAAGTCTGCGCCTGTTGGCGAAAACGTCTCCTCCGCCGCTTGATCAAAACAGCCATGTCGATACCAGACGTCGTGGATCTGGTTGTGAAGATGAAGCTCGAGCTGGTCGGACTCACAGGCTTCGAGCACCTCAAGCCGGCCGAGCTCTGCGGAGGGATGCGCAAGCGCGTCGGACTGGCCCGTGCCGTGGCGCTCGATCCCGAGTTGCTTTTCAGCGACTAACCAACCTCCGGTCTCGACCCCATCATGACGGCCGTTATCGACCAACTCACACTCGACCTCACCCGCAAGCTCGACATGACTGCCGTGGTTGTCACCCATGACATGACAAGCGCTTTTCGCATCGGCACCAAGATGATCATGCTCGGCGCCGGCAAGCGCGTGGGAACGATCATTGCAAGCGGCACGCCCGACGAAATGTCGAATCACCCCGATCCTGAAGTTCAGCAGTTCATCAAAGGCGAAGCCGACAGCCGCGTGCCGCTCAAGCTGGCCGCCCGAGAATACCTCGACGCCTCCTCAGCCATTCGCCACCGCACATCTACACTCTGGCGGCCCATCTTGCTAATCATTTGGCCGCCAGTGGATTCGTCCTCCCGCACCATATCACGCTATGCATTGGTCGTCCTCACCCCCTGGCGGACCAAAGCATTACGCAAGCTGAACCACCCGAGTGTGAGATAAGCGGGTTAGAGTCCGAGCGTCTCCGTCGCCGCGACCATCGTAGATGACTCGTAAACCCTGGCAGTGAATAACCTGGCTCTTTTTTCCCTCCCTCGGACGGCCGTCTATTCTGGCGACGAAGCCATCCGACGCTCCGTTGGAGAATCGCTCTTAGGAGTGATCGCCGGCGCGTTCGCCATTTGGCTGCTGGTGGCTCCAAGACCGTGGTGGCCGCTTCGCACATTCACGGCAAAATGGACACGCGGGACTATGTCCGGAATCTATGGATGGATCGCGGTGCAATCAATATTCGTTCTGTCTAGGGATGCTGGCGCTTTATACCTGTCGTGGACCGGAGTCCACAACGCTCAACGCTAAATGCTCAACGCTCAACTCCAACATCCCGACCCCTCGCTGGTTCTCGCCTTTGGTGGCCGCCGCGATGGCGATGACCATTTTCTGCAGCCTGCCGCGCTGAAACCACGAGTTGCTAGGATGACGAGGAGCTCGACGTCGCGCACACCTACGGAAAATCCAGTGCAACAAGAAAACCGGCGAAATGGAATTCAAGCGGTTCGATTCGACTCGGAGACCGTCTACGCTACGGACACCCGAACACGGCAGCCTGTTCAGCATCGTTCGCGCGCATGCGAGGAAGCAGTGGAACTCCTTCATAAGATCGGCGGGGCTTTCCGTCGAGGAATGGCCATGTCCGCGTCCCGCCTGATCTTCGGGTGCTGGCGGTGGCCGCTGGCGTCGCTACTACAAAGAATTCGGTCTGCCCCGGCGCAGGCGTCACCGCTGCGTTTCTGCTTGCAATTCATCCCTGGCACATCCGCTACGCCAGCGAGGCGCGCGGCTACAGCTCTGTCGCTCTTTCTTGTGCCCGTTCTCTTCGTCTTCTGGCGTAGAGCGATGATTACGGCGAGGAAATGGTGGGGTGCTTTTGCTGCCACGGAATTCTCGCTCATCTATTGCTATCCAGGCGCGATCTTCGTTCTGGTCGTGCTCAACCTCGTCACGCTCCGCTCATCGCAGCCGGACGAGATTGCGCAAAACCGCGGACGCGCAAGCCGGACGGTGGTTTTGTGTGAAATGTCCTGGCGAGCGATTCCTCACATTTCAGCTGAGTGCTCCGCGCTCTACCCGCAGGCGAAGAAGTCAATCTCAAGACTCGTCTCGTCGCAAGGCTTTTTATCGGGCTGGTCATGGGTTCGCAATACGATCTGCTTCGTGATCGGCGGGGCGCCTTGGACAAAGAGTGATGAACCCTGGGCCGGCTACCCGGAATGGCTTGCGCGCTACGTTCAAAATCCCATCCTCTTCGTGGTCGCGGCCTCGTTCGCGATCGCTTTGATCCTTCTCGGAGCAGTATATCTCCTCCGACGCGGATGGGCATCCGCCACGTTTGTGTTCGTAATGTCTGTTTGTCCGCCGATCACCTTCGTATTTGTGCATACTTCAAGGGGTTTCTGCTCTACGAGAACTACGTTATTTATTCGCTGCCCGGCGTAGTCGTTTGCGCCGCCACGGGTCTGACTCTCGCGGCTTCGCGCGCGCAGAGGCTTCCAAACGGCAAGGTTATCGTGTCTGCGACGGTTTCATTCGCCGTCCTGGGCTACTTCCTTTACACAAATTCTTTTCGCCAGTGGATCGTCCAGCGCCCGCTTCAACAAATCCGTGAATCAGTCATGTATTGCCGGGGCACGCTCGACCCTTCTAGCGCCGGACAAGAGAGTGTGCGCACCGCCAGCTTCTGCATTCCGCCCTATCTTTACGACGCTCATATGGAACGACTCGACTCAGCAGGCGCCTTGATCGCCGCATTGCGACGCGCCGACAAGGAGGGCGTGCCTCTGCTTCTCAATGTCGGCATGCCTTGGGCTGCCCGCCAGTACAGCCCCCAAATGTGGTCCCTCTTCACCAATCGCGAACTCTTCGAGGAGCCTGTGCATCTGCGCGGATTCGAGCCAAGTCTCGACAGACTCGTCGCAAAATATAAACGCCATAGCGCCGAAATCTTTGATTTCAGCGCCTACAAGAATGAGGAGCGGTAGCAATCTCATGCCTCATTTTCCGGCCTCATTTCTAAGTCCGACAGGCTGCTAGAGCAAAGTTTTGCCAACAGCCGTGCGATGCGTAAGGCGCCCGGAGAGTCGGCGTGAACGCAGACCGTCTGAGCAGAAACCTTTAATGTGTCTCCGTTCTTCAATGGGAGACGGCCGGTTGAAAGAAACATTTCCATCCGCATTTTGATCTCCGCTGGGTCCCGAAGCACGGCATCAGGTTCGCTTCGCGGAATCAAACCGCCGCCCGCCATGTATCCTCTATCGGAGAAGATCTCCGCCCAAGCCTTTAACCCAAGTCGCTCTGCGATCGGGATCACGCACCCGTTTGGAGACGCGAGAATCCGCATTCCGGGGAAACGCTCTTTGACGAATTCCACGTAGGCAGCCGACAGCCGGCGATCGCGCTCGACAACATGGTAAAGCGCGCCATGGAGCTTGATGTGGGAGATCGGAACTTTCTCCTCGTCTGCCAGCTGTTCCAAACCACCCGCCTGGGATTCGATCAGCGACACCAGATCCGAAAAGGAAATAGGCATCTCCTTGCGCCCGAAATTTTCGCGGTCCACGAAGCCTGGATGGGCACCCGCGTTCACACCAAGCTCGCCACATAGCCGGAGACAGGAGCGCATCTCACGCGCGCTTCCTGCATGTCCGCCGCACGCAATGTTCGCTGAGGTCACCCAGCGCAGGAAGCGGCGTGTTTTTTCGATGGGCTCGCCCTCGCCGAGATCACAATTGATGTCTATCATTCGACAAGCTCGAAACGGACCGGGTACTGGGAGCGCACTGCGTGAACCGGGATATCGCCGAAGGATCGAGGATGCCGAGTCGCGGGTATCCGCCGACGGTGGGCCCGTCCCTAAGGAGAACGATTGGAAGGCCGTTCGGAGGGACTTGAACCGTTCCAACAGCCACCGGCGCACTCAACATTCGAAGTCGCATGGGTTCCAAGGCGACGCCTTCCAACCGATACCCCGCACGGTCACTTTGCACCGAGACGAGCCAGTTCTCACTCAGAAAACGTGCGCGAGCGTGCTCGGAAAAGCTTTCCCATTCTGGACCGCGCCAAAGGCGGAGGACCGGTAGCTCATCGAAGCGCTCCCGTACGAGCTCCGGAACGAAACGAGCGGAAATCCCCTCCGACCGTTGCACGTTTTCGCGACGCAATTCTGCTCCCGCCGGAATGATGCCGCCAAGACCGGCCCGCGGGTCGACGCTTGCGCTGCCAAACCAACGGGATCCGGCAAATCCTCCCCGCACCGCAAGGTACGTCCAAACCCCGGCTCGAAGCCGGCCAAAAGCAATTTCTTGACCGGCCTCGGCGCAAAAGTTCCTCCACAGCGGGCATTCGGATTCCACCTCTGCTCCGGTGATAGCCAGCTCGGCCGGGCCCAAGACTCGGAATCTGGCTCCAGTGAAAAGAAGCTCGAGGACAGGCGCTCCTTCTTCATTCCCAACCAGGAGATTCGACTTGCGAGCGGAGTCGGAGTCCATCGCGCCTCCAGGTGGAATCCCAAATCGCTTCCATCCGCTTCTTCCCAAGTCCTGAATCGAGGCGCCAGCCCCGGGAGTCAGAACTTGGAGAACCGGAACGGCACCCATCTTCCCCAATCATTTCACGTCCGGCAGGTCGCCGACGGCCCGAAATATCACGCGATCACCCTGTCGCAAGAGGAAAGCCTCGTTGCTCCCGGCATCCCGCGCTTTCGAGACTGAGAAAACCTCGCTGTCAGTCCGCCCGATCAACCACCAACCGCCCGGAGAGGCAACGCTGTAGATTCCGGTGTGCTCGCCTCCGATCGCCACCGAACCCGCCGGCACCCGAGACCGTGGACTATCGAGGCGAGGAGCGTGCAATCGAGAATCCAACGGACCCAGGTAAGGAAAACCCGGCGAAAAGCCTATGATAAATACGCTGTAGGTAGGCAAAGCATGCAACTCAATGACATCAGGGACTGAAAGCCGATTGCGTCGCGCAAATTCTTCAATGTCAGGGCCGTCATAGCACACGGAAATCTCATGCAAGGGGGCCTCCTCCAGGGGCTGAGCCTGAGCGGATTTCAGCAACTCATCAAGCTTGCCCAATTGACCGCAGATCTGCTTAGAATTGCCGAACTCCAAAAGTAAAGAGCAGTATGCAGGGGTCACCTCGTGCAAGCCCTCCAAGGGGTTTTCTTCCAGGCAACGAAGGAGGCCGCGGCATCGAGCCAACGACTGACGACTAGCTTCTTCTGCGAACCGAATAAGCAAAGCTACTGGTCCAAACGCGACAACCTCAACATTGTCCATCACGAGCCTCTGTTCTCGACCATTGCCGAAAAAGATACAGCCCGCCGCAACGAATGTTGCGACGGGCTGTTGTTCCCCCCAGAACAATCTTTATTGGCAGTGAGATTAGCTGCCGTCATCCATTCCGCAAGCAATTTTTGCAGATTTTTGAGAGCCAGCACATAACAAATTGACTCGCAATTCAATATGACGCTCAAAATCTTCATGAAACCTCTGCAACGACTTGATGAGATACCAATCTCTCGTGTTCGAAGTGAAAGAAACCGCGGACTTTCCCGCCTGCAAGTACGGCCGGCAGCCAGCAAATGTCATCCGCCCACATTTCTTCATAAGGGATTGCGTTCAACGGAGTCCAAAGCGGGATCGCCTCTGAGGTTTCGACCGGTTCCCCGACAAAGTCCCCCGAAACAAATACACTGCAATGCAGGCTATAGCCGTCGACAAACTGAAAATGAAGTTCGCCCCTTAACTCCGGGGAAAGAGCCTCGATGCCGAGTTCCTCGCGCGTTTCGCGCACGGCTGCGTCAAGCGATGTCTCCCCCGGCTCAATTCGGCCTCCCGGTCCGTTGATTTTTCCAGCTCCCAGACCGCGCTTCTTGCGGATAAGGAGGATTTTTCCGTCATGGATCACAAAAAGCAGTGTCGCGCACTCCTTCGGCTGCCAGCTCGCCCAATCAAATTCCATGGGAGGCAAAGTGTAGCGATCCGCTCAGCAAAAGACAAACATCCGAAGAAATCCGAATCGCGAACCTCCGAAGCAAGACCTCTGGGGAGGATACCGCCGGACCTCTCACCCCCCGACGGTTCCTCCCCGCTTAGTCTCTAAACTGCTGCGTCTCCCTGCTCTCCAGTCCGAATTCGCATCGCGGACTCGATGGGAAGAACAAAAACCTTTCCATCACCGTACTTGCCCGTTCTTGCCGACGAGACGATGATCTCCATCACCTTGGTAGCGCTGCTATCGCCAACGACGACTTCCAATTTTACTTTCGGTAGAAATGTAGTCCCAGGCGAGTTGCCATTTGAAGGCTCAGTGCGGCCTTTCTGTCGTCCAAAGCCACGGACCTCCGTTACTGCCATCCCTCCAATGCCCACGTCCGCCAAAGCCTGTTGAACAGCATCGAGCTTGAACGGTTTGATAACGGCTTCGATCTTTTTCATTTACCACTCGTCTGCAGCATTGACCATGCCAGTCTGCTTAAACCAAGGATCAAACGAGATTCGAATAGCGGCGCCAAAAAAACGAAGCAGGCAGCGCTATATTTGGTCGGCATTGGCGTAACTGGATTGTCTAGATTTGATCACCGATCTCGCTACGTTTGCATTTCTTCGTGGGTCTGCTCTTGTTGGGCGCTGTGGATGGGAACGTCTTGCGGCAACTGAAGGAAGCGCGCCGATGGCTGGTTTTGCAGCAATTCATAGATTACGCTGTCTGGGGGCTGTTTACCGGGCTTGCAGTTCTCGCTGTCAGCGGCGCGACTTCGCCGAGTTTCCCAGGAGTTGAAGTCTCCTGGCCGGTCGCGATTGCGCCTCCGCTAGCTTTGGCGGCCCTGGCTGGAGTCTCTCGATGGCTTTCATTAAGATCCGTGGCACGCGAGCTGGATGCGCGAGCAAAAACCAAAGATCGTTTTGTCACAGCGCTGGCCCTGCCTGTGAACGAAACGGGCCTTCTGCTCGATGCGGCGAGACGGGAGACGTCCCAGTTCGCCTCGACCCTCCGCCTCGGCGAACACCTCCGCCTAAAAGCGCCTGGGAAGAAGGCGCTCTGGCTCCTGCTGCCGCTGGCCGCGTTGGGTTTGTTGGCGGGGTTGCACGAGCGGCGTGCAAACCGCCTCGCTCCCGAGCTTGCGGTTGCTCAGAAATTAATAGAACAAGTTCGGCGCGCCGCGGACCTCGAGGCAAAAAAAGACAAAGAGTTTCAGAAAATTTTCGAACAGCTGCAAGATACCGAGCGTCAACTGACGCATTCGCCCGAGCCATTGCGAGAGGCTCTCCGCACTCTTGCCGAGTTGGAGCAAAAACTCTCGCCGCCATCCGGATTGGACGCCGCTGAGACCATCGCGCTCGCGGAAGCCCTTGCTCGGGATCACGCAGAATTGGCCTCGAATCTTCGCTCGGGCAAAAATGCCGATGCGGAACGAGGCGTCGCGCAATTGGATCCGGCAGACCTCGCGAACGCGCTGGAACAAGCGGCGCGCCATCTAAGGACAAGGCGCCTGCGAGAGCTTGCAGAGCAGCCGGCTGCCGCCGCGAAGGTACAGGTTGGCATGATGCTTGGCTCTTCGCGCGGGAGCGGCAATGAGACAGGACGCCGCTTCGTTTCGGTGTTGCGCGACCTAAAGAGCGGCACGCAGACTTCGGCTCACCAGGGAACTCAGGGCCTGGAAAGCGCGGGGGGTGCGCCAGGAAGCGAAAAATCGACGGCATCGGCCGCCGACAATGCGCCACCCGCCGGAGAACCTGGATCGGAAAGCGATCTCGGACGCGGTGGTGATCGCTCCGAGGAAACCGGGCCGGTCGTTCCGCCTCAGGGCAGCGATGATTTCGTCGCCGGAGAAATCGGGGAAGGCGCGTCTCTGGTCGAGATCTTTCGCGCTGCCGGCAACGATGATCCGAAAGCACGGCGTGCTTATCGTTCCGCTTATCAAACCGCGGCACCTGCAGCACTCGATGCCGTGAGCAGGGAACAAATCCCCGCCGGTTCCCGACTGCTCGTGCGACGATATTTTGAAGCCATCCGGCCAAAGGAATAAGCAACTCGAACGCCTCCGTGCAGGGGATATGAATCGATGAGTGAAGACTATGAAAAGCGCGCGGCGGACTTTCGCGATGCTTTCCAGCGACTGCGCACCGAGATGGAAAAAGTCCTCGTCGGCCAGGGAGACATCATCCGGAGCGTGCTGGCTGCATTCTTCGCCGAAGGTCACGCACTCTTGGAGGGTGCACCGGGACTTGGAAAGACCGCCATCGTCCGCACGCTGGCGGCCGCGGCGGGATTAAGGTTTTCGAGGATTCAATTCACGCCCGACCTGATGCCCTCCGACATCATCGGCACCAACCTCATTGTCGAGGACGAGCACGGAACTAAGCGGTTTCGCTTCGAGCCCGGACCGGTATTTGCCAATATTCTCCTTGCTGACGAGATCAATCGTGCCACGCCAAAGACTCAAAGCGCTCTTCTTGAAGCGATGCAAGAACGACACGTCACCGTCGCTGGAAAGCAACATTTGATGCCTCGCCCGTTCCTCGTGCTGGCCACTCAAAACCCGATCGAGATGGAGGGGACCTACCCCCTCCCCGAAGCGCAACTCGACCGCTTCCTTCTCAAACTGAATGTCGGATATCCGGAAGCGGACGATCTTCACGAGATTCTCAACCGTACAACACGCGAGCACTCACCGACGGTCTCAACCGTGCCTCTGGACAATCTTGATAGCCTGCGCGAGCTGGTGAGAGCCGTTCCCGTCGTGCGTGAGATCGAAGCCAGAGCCGTCCAGCTGGTTCTCGCCACGCACCCCAGTCGCCCAGATTCCGTTCCCCTTGCAAAGAAATTCGTGCGTTACGGGGCAAGCCCGCGCGGAGCCCAGGCGCTTGTCCTCTGCGCGAAGGTCAGCGCCCTGCTCGACGGTCGCTATCATGTGGCGAAGGACGACATCGACGCTTGGGCGCTGCCGGCGCTCCGCCATCGCCTCATAATCAACTTCGAGGGCGAGGCTGAAGGGATTACGCCCGAGCGTGTCGTAGCCGAGGCCCTGGCCCTACCACGGTAGGACTGGCCGATCTCCGCTCCAGCGCCCAGAAATCGAACTCGACCGAGGCCTGATCTCCGCAAGCGAACGACGCCGCCCTCGAAAGGGCGGCGTCGTGCTAAACGCCAGGAATCAACCTTAGGAAACCTTACGAAGTCGGTACCGTAGCGATTGTTTGAAGGATCCGGCTTGCGATCTTATACGGATCGCCGGCAGAATTCGGGCGGCGATCTTCGAGGTATCCCTTGTAACCGGTGTTGACGAAACTGTGGGGAATGCGGACGGAAGCGCCTCGATTTCCCACCCCGTAGTTGAACTTGTCGATTGACTGCGTCTCATGCAGACCGGTCAGCCGCAAATGGTTATCCGGACCATACACGGCGATGTGCTCGTTACGGTATTTCTCAAATGCGGCCATCAGCTTCTCGAAGTATTCTTTCCCGCCGACTTCGCGCATGTATTTGGTCGAGAAGTTGCAGTGCATTCCGGAACCGTTCCAGTCGCCGCGAATAGGCTTGCAATGAAGCTCAAGATCCACGCCATAGGTTTCACCGAGACGCGCCATGAGATACCGTGCAACCCAAACGTCGTCGGCAGCCTTCTTGGAACCCTTGCCGAAGATCTGGAACTCCCACTGACCCTTGGCAACCTCCGCATTGATTCCCTCGTGGTTGATGCCCGCATACAGACACAGGTCGAGATGCTTGTCTACAATTTCACGAGCGAGGTCTCCCAAAGCACCATAGCCCACACCCGTGTAGTATAGGCCCTGCGGCGGAGGGAATCCCTCTTTGGGGAACCCGAGCGGCCGGCCGTCCTTGTAGAGAAAATATTCCTGCTCGAAACCGAACCAGCTGTCGGGGTCGTCGATAATTGTCGCGCGCGAGTTAGTCGGATGAGGCGTGCCATCGGGCCATAGCACCTCAGACATCACAATGGCGGCGTTCGTCTTGGTCGAATCCGGATAAACCCCGACAGGCTTAAGAACGCAATCGGAGGCACGGCCCTCGGCCTGTTTCGTCGAACTGCCGTCAAACGCCCAGTTTGGGACCTGTTCCAACGCCGGAAAGCTGTCGAACTCCTTGATCAGCGTCTTGCCTCGAATGTTGGGAATCGGCTCGTAACCGTCGAGCCAGATGTATTCCAATTTGTACTTCGCCATATTGTCTTTGGTTGTCTATTTTTGAGCGGAATCCGCCTGCTTTTTCCGCACACTGTTGATTTCTTTCACCTTCTTAGCCTTTCAGGCGTGTCGGACACCAAAGCAGGAACAATGCCATTTCGCCAACAAAATGATTTTGAAGGCTCTACCTGCAACCGGATCAACCCCAAGCCAGGAATGGGGGTTAACAAGCTTCCGATCAAGGCGGGCCCATTTTGCCATCGGATTGGAAAAAAGATCACTGAAAAGACGCAGCGCCCGCCCGAACCGTTGCTTCGGGACTTGCCTGCGTTCTCTAGTGGGCCATGTTTTCCACGATATGAACCAAGTCAAAGACACTCTCCGAGCAACGGTTCGTATCGGGTATGATGGCCGGGTGCACAAGACCTTCCGCGGGCCGAAGGCGGAAGAACGCTTCGCGAACGAAGTTCGGGTTCTGCGGCACCTCGAAGCCCGCGGATGTCCGTTCGTGCCGAGGCTGCTGGAAGCAGAACCTGAGCGGCTGAAGATAGTGACAACCAACTGTGGAAGCCACGTTGAGCATCTCGATGAGGAGCGTGCCAGCGAGCTCTTTGCGGAGCTGGAACCCTACGGGGTCAGGCACGACGATGCGGAAACGCGCAATGTCACCTATCGTCAATCCGATGGCCGCTTCTGCTTGATCGATTTCGAGTTTGCAACGATCCTTCCAGGTTTCGAAGAACCGGATAATGGATCAACAACACAACGGGCCAACCCGCCTCCAGTGGTTCGGGCTGACGGACAGGGGCAAGATCCGTCCCAACAATGAGGACTCGTTCCTCTGCCTTCAGTTCGATGCCCTGGAACTGCACTATCTCGGTAAAATCGGTGAAGCGGCCTCAGGAAGCGTCGATTTCGTTTTTGCCGTAAGCGATGGAATGGGAGGGGCAATGGCGGGGGAGTTCGCCAGCCGAGTCGCAGTGGAAAAGATCACGCGGCTGCTTCCGCCGGCCTTCAAGCGATCCGCAGTAGGGCTTCCCACGGATTTCAAGGACGTGCTCGAAGAGCTTTTCAGCGAAATTCACAAAGCCCTGATGTACCTCGGCTCCGCCGATCCGGATTGCTCGGGCATGGGCGCCACCTTGAGTATGTGCTGGTTTACTCCCGGCTGGATGTACTTCGGCCATATCGGAGACAGCCGGATCTATTATTTTCCCGCGCGGGAAGGAAGAATCAAACAGGTCAGCCACGACGATACTCATGTGGGCTGGCTCTTCCGCAACGCAAAGATCAGCGAATGGGAAGCTCGCCAGCACCCCAGGCGCAACGCGCTCCAACGGGCACTGGGTGCCGGGCACCAGTTTGTGGACCCGCAAGTCGGAGCCGTGGCTTTCGAGCCCGGAGATCTTTTCCTGCTTTGTACCGACGGGCTGGTCGACGGGCTCTTCGACGCTCAAATCCTGGACATCCTGCACTCCTCCCAACCTTTTGGTCCCGAATCAAATCCCGCGCAGCGTCTCGTGCACGCAGCCGTGACTCAGGCGGGCCGCGATAACACGACCGCACTGGTCATCGAAGCGCGCTAGAAAGAACGGACCGGGAGGATTCCCGCAGACGGCGCCTATCGCGCGGGTATTTTCAAGAGGCTCCGCGAATTCTGACTGGAAAGCGTAAACTCCCCCCCTGCCACGAAGGAAGAATCGGAGGCCGACGCAACCGCTCGCACCGATCCGGAGAGGGCATTTTCAGTTGTCACTGGAGAATCAAGTGTGCCATCGGCGTTCAAGCGTGCGATGCCGCGCCGCGGCTGGCCGAAGATGGCATTGAAGTTTCCGCCGACCACGATTTTTCCGTCCGGCTGCACGGCGAGCGCATAAACGTTGCCATTTGCGCCAGGCTCGGTAGCGTTCGCGCCTCCGAAGGTCTTATCGGCATTTCCATCCGCGTCGTATCGAGCGAGATTCAACGTCCCGACCTGACCCGCCTGCGTAAACGAGCCTCCAACAATAATGCCGCCCTGCGGTTGGATGGCCAGCGCATTGACCTGCCCGTTAACCCCGTGCGCCAATAGATCCGCGAACGTGCGATCGAGAGTCCCGTCATCGTTCAAACGCGCAATGTTATTGCGCGCGATCCCATTGACTGCGCTAAAACGTCCTCCAATGACGATCTTGCCGTCGGCCTGAATGGCCGCCGCGAGCACTTCGCCATTGACGCCCTCGCCAGATCCGAAGGCTGAGGAAAGAGATATTTCGTCCTGTGCGCAAGCCGCGCCGGCGGAAAACGCCAATACCAGGAGAAACCACTTCACAGCACAACACTCCACCTCCGAAATTCCCCAAAATCAAGCTCCGACCTTGATTCGCCGCCTTAAATAAGCGAGCCTCGCGTCCTGCGCACCCGTAGCTCAATTGGATAGAGCGACAGCCTCCGGAGCTGTAGGTTGTGGGTTCGAGCCCCGCCGGGTGCAATCAAGAATCGGACCTCCCCTTGAACAAGGACACCTTCGAAACAATCATCCTTCCACGTCTTGCCGCGACATACGAGTCGGGGCGCCTAGTGCCGTTCATAGGATCTGGAATGAGCGTGCCGGTGTGCACCGACTGGTGGGAGTTCATTCGCCGCCTGGAAGTTGCTGCCACGCGAAAAGAAGTCCGCCCACTCGCGAAGGATATCCAGCGCGATGAGCTGATCCGTAGAGCCAACGAAGCCGTGCGTTCATTGAAGGCTAGGCAGACCGGTGCTTTCGAAAGTGCAGTCAAGAAAGCGCTCCTTAGAGGCACTGGAACCCCTTCCCTTCCGGCGCAAACGCTCGCTCTCGCCAAACTTCGCTGGTCTCTCGTATTATCCACGAACTATGACAATTGCTACCCGGCCGCCCTCCGCCAAGAAGCACCCGACCGGCCGCTGGCCGTGGTTGGCCGAGGGCTGGAGGACTGTCAGCGAGTCCTCAACTCTCTTTCCGTTGCAGGTCGATCGCTGCTGTGGGCATTGCAGGGATACCTCGACGCTCCATACCCCGTGTCACCCACAGCTCGTCACTTCGACACCAGCTGGTCGTTGGACACGAGGAATACCGCTCTCTGACCTATCGCCATGTGCACTTTCGCCGCGCCTTTGCCGAAGTGTTTCGCCAACGCTCGCTGCTCTTCCTTGGTGCGGGTATCCAGGAGACCTACCTTCAGGAGTTGTTCGGCGAGGTGTTGGAATGAATGCCTGGCTGTGAGTGCGGGCGGCAGCGGGAAGGCGTTCCACTTCTCGGCTGGAATCCGCCGGACTATTAAGCGGTGGGGGGTCGGAACCACAGAGATTCCGAGTCGCGTCTCGGAGTATCTCGGCGAGTACCCAAAACGAAATGTCTTCGCCGTACGGGCCAGGACGGCGAGCGATGAACGGAGTCTCTCGCATATCTACGATGCTTCGATGGGCCTCTTCGGCCATGTGGCGAAGCGGTATCGGTGCATCCGAATGCAACTCCTCGCCGCGGGCGGAACGGACAAGCTGGGCGCGGCGCCCGCCAGTTGGAAGGTACGCACCTACCCGGAGCGCTTCTCATTCATTCAAATCGTGCGCGCCTGGGCCGCCTGGCGTATCCAACCGAGACGCTACATTCGCTTGGGGTTGTGCCTGGAAGCACATTGCACTTCCGACGCGCCGTTCACTCGATTCTCCGGGACGAGGCGTGAAGTTTGTCAGCGCCTCAAGAGCGATTTAGAGCCGATATCGGTGGATCAAACGCGCCCAACGGTCTCGCGCGCAGTGCGGATCTCATGCAAAACGAGATTCATCAATTCTTCAACGGAAGTATCTCGCGTTTTCCGGTCGAAGGTAATTTCACCGTTCTGCAAGAGACTGACCCGGTCGCAAACATCGAATACGTGCGCGTAGTTGTGCGCCACAAGGATAATCGATACTTCACCCTTCTCCTTGAGGCGGCGTATCAGATCCAAAATCATGGCGCTCTCCTTCACGCCCATCGCCGCCGTCGGTTCGTCCAACAGCAGCACCTTGGCATTCGCAAAGACCGAGCGCGCGACGGCTATGGCTTGCCGTTGACCGCCAGAGAGTTTGGAGATTTCGACATCGACCTTCGGTATGTTCACGCCCATCCCGTTGAGTTGCTCGATCGCGCGTTCGCGCATGGCGCGGTCATCCAGAATGCCGAAGAAGCGGTTGTACATAATTTCACGCTGCAGGAACATGTTGCGGTAGACGTTCAACTCGTTGATCAGCGCAAGGTCCTGGTAAACGGGTTCGATTCCCAGCGATCGGGCGTGGCTGACAGATTTGAGCTCGATCTCCTCACCTTGAAAATAGATCTTCCCGCTGCTTGGCCGATGAAACCCGGTAAGAATCTTCAACAGAGTGGATTTGCCGGCGCCATTGTCGCCGAGAAGGCCCAGCACTTCTCCTTTGGCAAGACGGATTGAAGCGTTCTTAAGGGCTGTCACCCGGCCAAAGGATTTGGAGATGTGCTCCGTCCGCAATACTTCCTCGCTCATTATCCTCCTCCCGCCGCGCGCAGACGGCTCAAGTGCACGTTGATAAGCATGGTTATGAGGATTGCCACTCCCAAAATCATGTTAAAAGTGTACGCGCTAACACCGGATAGCGTGAATCCATCCTTCAAGATGCCAAGCACCGCTGCGCCGAGGAATGCGCCAATGATTGTGCCTGAGCCTCCCGTAAGGAGCGTTCCGCCGATGACCGAAGATGCGATGGCCATGAACATAATCTCGGTTCCACCCGCAAGCGGATCGATAGAACCGATGCGAAAGGTGTCCAAGACACCCGCCAAGCCGCCCAGGACACTACAAATGATGAAATTCCCAATCTTAATGCGACCAATCTTGATGCCTACTTCCGCGGCACCAATGATGTTACCTCCGGTGGCGATCGTGTGTAACCCCCAGCGTGTCTTCACGAGCACGAACTGGAGAACGAGCGTCACGCCGATCGCCCACAGAATCTGCGAGACCGGGTTGCCACCGAAGATTTCGGTGAGTACCGGCCCCGCTTTCGGCCGTACCGGAAAGCCGCCAGAGATGCTTAGAGTGAGGCCGTTGATTAAAAACAGTGTGCCGAGTGTGGTGATAAAGGACGGTATCCGAAGCACCACCGTAAAAACTCCATTGACAATGCCTACAATAGCAGCTGCCAGGAGCCCAATCCCGACGGCAGGAACAAATGGCACACCCGCTTGCTGCGCGAAATACATCACGAACGGCGACAACGCGTAAACCTGGCCCACGGACAAATCTACCTCGCCCGAGATGAGTACCATCACCAGGCCGGCTGCGATGATCGCGGTCATGGCGGTGTACTCCGCGAGGTTCCCGATGTTGCTTGGCGAAAGAAATGCAGGCGCCGTGCTTTGGAAGTAGATAATCAGCACGATCCCGGCAATCGCGATGCTCGCTTCTCGGGAGCGCAGGAGGAAAAGGCCGGCCCGGCTCACCAAGCTTCGGGGCGCAGCACGCCGGACGGCATCCTTTCGTTGCGGAAGAAGATCCGCTTTGTCTGTTGCCATGGTCTGCCTCGATCACCCCCGATCCTTAGATCGGGCCAGACCGCGTAAGCACTTTTTGCTCGCTAGAATTACCTTGGTAGCGGCTCTGAGAATTTATGAAAGGGTCGACGTTTGTCTTCGCCAGAAAGCTCAGACCGGTATTGATGTCAGACGGACCCGTCAGGCCTCCTGAGATCTTGTAGAGAAAGAGCACCATGACGGTATAAAATCCCTGAAGGTAAGGCTGCTGGTCGATTGTAAAGTCCAAATCGCCCTTTTGTACGTATTCGAGCGTACTTGGCAGAAGATCAAAGCCACCGGCATGAACACCCTTCGACTTTAATTTGTTCTCACTCATGGTCTTTCCGACGGCTGAGGTTCCGCCGGCGTCCACAGCAAACATGCCCTTAATGTCCGGGTGCCCTGTATAGTAGGCCGCAACCCGGGAAACCTGCTCGTTCAGGGTGGGTCCGCTGGCTATCTCGTTCAACTTGATGTTCTTGCCCGATTCCTTGATGGTCTCCTTGGCGCCGTCCAGGCGCGGCTGGATGTTCAGTTGCCCGGGCGTGGCAATAAATCCAACCACTTCGCCCTCCGGCACCAACTCCACGATTCGATCGCCCAACGCCTTGCCTGATAGAAACAGATCCTGGCCAATGTAACATAGTCGCTTGTTGTCCTTCGCGTCGGCGTTGTACGACACCACGGGGATGCCCGCCTTGAGGGCCTTTTCAACTGGTTCGTTGAAGGCGGTAAGATCAACCAGGGAAACGGCGATGCCGTCGACGCCCGCCGAGACCGCCGTATTCAGGGCATTGACCATGTCTGTGGCAATGGATTTCTCTGATCCAGTCCACTGGTAGGTACACCCTAGGAGCGCACACGCATCCTCGGCACCGTACTTGGTCGGGACGAAGAAAGGGTTCGTTGTGACGTGATTTACGAAGACGAACTTCCATTTTGGATGCTTCGGAAAGTTGCCGGAGCCCTCGCCCTCCGCAGCCTCCGCGCTTGTAGGTATTCCAAGTCCGAGCGAGGACAGCGAAGCCAGCGCTCCGACGCTGGCGGCGCGGCGTAACGCTTCGCGCCGCGATATCCCCACGCCTTCTTGAGTGGTGTGGGAGGAACGTTTCATCTTTTTCATAGGATCGTCTTCTGGGGGGTTTTAGGTCTAATTTATTAAGCTACTTTGTTGAGAAAGGATAAACCGTTGTCTGAAAGTCCTGGTGATTTGGTGAATCGCGATTGATTGCCGGTTGCAGACATTACCGGCCAGAAAAACGGCGAGAGCTATCGCACCGCCCAGGATGAAGCCAGCGCGCGAAAAAACCATAAAACTCATCTTTCGATGACGGGGGTATGAGTCAATATCCGAGAGAAATCATGGAATTCAATGGTCTTTTTTGTTTGGTTACCACAGGCCGAAAACGATCGCCGGGCGATTGTCCCACCAGCGGACGTTATCGACGCCCGAAAAGTCTCCGCATCTCACAGTGCCAGCTTTGCCCTGAGTCTGTTCGCGTACGAAAAACGCTGGATTTCGCCCGATTTTGGCCTGCCCATCACAATTGGATGTGAAGCGAGCCATCGGGCCGGGTATGTCTTCGCGGACCTTCAGAAAGATCACAAAATTCAACAATTCCGTGCCAGCGACACAAGATATTGAGGTGGTGTCTTGTAATCGTGAGAAAACGCACCGAATTCGCCTTAAAGCAGCATTGCAGCACCGCGTAATTGGACGTTGCTTCGCGCGGTTAAGTTTCCTTGCAAGAGACTATGGAGCAGCCGCGCGTGTTCTTATGACCCGCAGGTGCAGGCGCGCTAAACGCCTACCTTTCAGTCAATTATTTCTTGTTTGCTCTGTGATGAGCGGGTTGGGCTTCATTACACCAGGCAAAGCTCAGCTTCCCGGCGTCAACCTGGGTGCCACCAGCTTCCTCGACGGGTTGCCTCCGCCCGGCGGACCCGGCTTTTATATCGAGGAGTATTTTCAATATTACAACAGCAGTCGCCTGCTCGACAACGACGGGAACGAGATCGCGTTGCCAACCTCACGCGGAAAATTTGAAACTCCCCACCTGCAAACCTGGGTGATGCTCACCCAATTGGTCTACCAATCAAACCAGCAGATCCTACCGAAAGGCCGGTGGGGCATCAGCCTCACGGTTCCCGTCGTGGTGACCGACGTGAGTCCCGGCGATTTCATCGGGTTTCAGGAGCAATCTTACTCTTTCGGCGATATCTTCTTTGGCCCCTTCATCCAATGGGATCCTACCGTCGGAAAACGCGGACCGTTTTTTGCCCAGCGTGTCGAGTTCGACGCGGTCTTCCCGACCGGGACCTACGACTCTCGTAAACAGCTCAATGCCGCAAGCAACATTTTCAGCCTCAATCCCTACTGGGCCGCAACGATGTTCCTGCATCCCAAGTGGAACGTGTCGTGGCGCCTCCATTATCTATGGAACTCAACGAATCCAGACACTCACGTCCAGCCGGGACAGGCAATTCATCTCAACTTCGCCACTTCGGTCGAAGTGTTGAATAGCAGGCTGCACCTGGGCATCAACGGCTATTACCTGCAGCAGATTACAGATTCGCGCGTTGACGGCTCGCCCGTACCCGATAGCAAGGAAAGGGTGGTTGGCATCGGGCCGGGAGCACTTTACATCTTTTCTAACAAAGATGTGCTTTTCTTTAACACCTATTTTGAGGTCGGGGCGCGAAACCGCACGGAGGGAGTGCGGCTCACTTTTCGCTGGATCCATAAGTTCTAGGAGTTCTCGATGGTTGCCCAAGCGGAAAGGGCGATTGATCCACAGGATCGTCAGCAGATTGAAGAGGCATTCCCGAAGTTTCAGGAGGCGTTTAATAAACGCGACGCGGCTGCTATCACAGCGCTACACACTCAAGACGCTATTGAGGTCCGGTCGTGGGTGTCGGCGGGCGGCGGGTTTGTTTTCCGGTCGACAAGAGGAGATGTTAAGGCCGACTTCGCATCAAATCCCGCAAGATGGTCAACAAACTTGTTCATGCGATCGGTAATGCCATATGCGAGATCGTGGACTCGGAAGTCGGAGGGGGATGGTTCACACAGTGGTGATCTATGTTCGTGACGGCGATGCATGGAAGAGACGTATGATTTACGTCGCTCCTCGCTAATCAAAGCAAAGCCTAATGCGTTGACCGGACCCCTCCAGCACGTCTCTGATCATTACATGCATATTTCTCACTAGCCGGACGGCGGCGGACCCCCAAAGGGCGAAAGCTCGAGGAGGCAACGGCCACCAAAGAATCCGCCACGGTCACCTGCGCTGATGCCCACTAAATCGGCGAACTCAGGCCAAAAACGGTTCACTTCCTGAACGAAGTATCGGGTGAAGCCCGTCTTTCCGGTATTCAGAATATTCCCGCGGGTGCTGTAGACGTAATTCCGCACGATGCCTAGCAGATACGCTACGTCTGCCAACAGGCCGTAGACGCGGTACGAAGATCTCTCATCATACGTGTTCTTCCACGAGAATGTCTCTGCCGGGGGAAAAGCCCGCACCATCGGAGTCGGGCCGGTCTGCGTAGCATCCAATATTTTCAGTTGACCCAATGCCAGCCCGATCGGTTGGACAAAACCCGAGTTATTGATGAGATGAACCCCTACGGCGCTTAGCTTATGACCCGCCAATTTCGCAGGCACCGCGTACACCAATGTGGTCCAACCGTTTACCGTACCTCGTGTCGTGAACGGGAGAAACTGAGGAGTTGACTCGCCGTCCAAATACAGTTCCAGGTGTACCGTCGGCAGATAGGACACTCCGGTGTTCTGCGTCGTCAGAGTGATCTGGTTCGTAGTGCTCAGCATCAGTTCGGTCTAGTAAAGCTTGATCGTAGACGCCGCTCCCAGCGGCATCGCCGGCTGCGACAAGAGCAAGGACGAACCGCCGTTGAACGCTTGGTCATAGCTGAATACGATCTGGACCTTCGGGCTGCCGGTTTGCTCGTAACGCCAGGTCGGCAGGATGCTCTGAACTGAAAGATTGTTCCACGGGTTCCGTGCCTCATTGAAACCGACCAGGTTAAAGAAACTTCCCTCGCCGGTGTTGAAGTCGGTCACGAACGGGGTCGACACGATAACCGTGCGCGGTTGGATGTAATGGGCCATGGATTGGTTCGGTTTGGGGGTAACCCGTTTACCTGGCCGGCCGCAGTCCGGTACGTAATTGATGTAATCGGTGGTGCCGGCCCAAAAGGCCTGGTCGTTATTCTGAAAGGTCATCACGTCCGGCAGTTTCGCGTCCGTAGAGTTTAAGCACCAATACATAGTAAAGTCGGGCGCATAGACCCCGATGCCGGTTAGATAGTCCAAATTCGGATCGGAGATTAACTCGTAATTCTCGAAAAAGTATCCGCTGTAAGGTTGCGTGGGATGTTCACAGCCCGCGCAACTGCTGCTGTCACAATAAGGCCCCAGCGCGGAAAAGACCTTGTTCCGCCACTCCAGGTAATCTGTGGGAAACTTTTGCTTTAGCACTTGGAACGAATTCTGCGGGTTGGCGATGGGGTTTGCGTTTCCCCAGCAGTAGTTAGTATGAAAATACCCGGCGGCCTGAAGAAACGGAACGGCGTCTGAATTCAGTTCATTGGCATAGCCGCCGCTGACAGGTGCGTCGTACCAGATCACCGTGAGCGGCTTTGCCTGGTTGGTTCGTAGCAGCGCCATCAACTGCAGATCCCAGTTCGCTTCTTGCTCGCTGAGATTGTCGGTTGGCTTTTGGTTTTGCAAATTGTTCGCCCAAAAGGCGACGCGCCCGAGTGTGGAGGGTTGGGTGACAGATGTCTGTGTGCCGATTTCCCGACAGTGTCGCACTGCGAGCGGGTGCGCGGCAGGATTCTCCGCACGATTCGAGCCCAAGCAACCACTAAGCCGTGACCGTAGTCTGACCGAGCGCAGATCGAAAGCACTCCCCGAGCTGATCGAATTCTTCGAGCTGCTGGGCCCAGCGAATACCCGCAATGGAACCGCCGTCTACTACAAGAGCGTGCCCGGTTACAAAGCTTGACTCGTTACTTGCAAGCCAAATTACGGCGTTTGCGATATCGGATGGAAACCCGGATCTGCCCATCGGATTAGTTCCGGCTAGCCATGGCTCCACGATCCCTGGTGTGAGCTCACTCAGTTCCGCCGGCATTTCCGGAGGGGCCCAGATTTGCGTCGCAATCCCGCCCGGGCAAACAGCGTTGACTCTTATGCCGCGTTCGGCGAGCTCCAAAGCTACGGATTTCGTTAACCCGATGACACCGAACTTCGCGGCAGTATAGGCGTGAGGGCAATAGCCAGCCCTTATTCCACATATGCTTGCGATGTTTATGATGGTTCCGCCTTCCATGTGCGGGACAGCATACTTGATTCCCAAGAAGGGGCGGAGCAGAAGCGCAATGGATCGATCAAAACCCTCGACTGAAGTTCTCGCGATAGGTCCACCTTCGCCGCCCGCTCCCGCGTTGTTCACGACGCAATCAAGCCTGCCGAAACGTTCCACGGCGAAATTCATCAGCCCTTCGGTATCCTTTGGACTCGCAGCGTCTGCCCGGTAAAATGCGACCTTTTTGCCGAGTTCTTCTTCGAGACCTTTCCCTTTCTCGTTCAAGAGGTCGCTAAAGACAACTCGGGCACCTTCCGCAACGAAACGTCTGACGATGCCCGCTCCAATTCCTCTGGCGCCGCCTGTAACGACCGCCACTTGACTTTCAAGCCTAAGCCCGGCTGGAGCGACTAATTGATCCATAAGTATTTTCTGGTTAGGCCATAGTTGATTGGCCTTCTCACCTCATTCAATATGCTCATGATCCGAAGCCACC
Organism: uncultured Verrucomicrobiae bacterium; assembly: GCA_963847295.1. Lineage (GTDB taxonomy): Bacteria > Verrucomicrobiota > Verrucomicrobiia > Chthoniobacterales > Terrimicrobiaceae > DASTFP01. Next base: position 85,521 of record CAWJZG010000007.1, on the reverse strand, counting down.
AGCTAAAACCAACCGTCTTTAACGAATTTCGCGAAATATTCTTTCTCTGTAACACGTTGATTCTAAGAGATTGCCCGGAGAGGGACTCGAACCCACAAGGATTGCTCCACCAGATCCTAAGTCTGGCGCGTCTGCCAATTCCGCCATCCGGGCACGCCTCGCTTCCTGCAACCAACAAAATTTCCTGCCGCCTGAAACCGAGGAATTCTATCAGGATGCGACCGCATTGAAAGCAATTTCCGCGAGTGGCAAAGCTCATTGTGTCCGAGTGTGCATCTACCGCATCGACGACGGCTTCAAGGGACTCTTCTTGTGATACTTGCGGCGCAGGTGCACCTCATAGATGATCAGCGGCGTTCGTTTTCTTTCGAGAAGATCCTCAATGCCTTCGACACAAGCTTCCAATACTTGAGTCTGACTACGGTTGAGCTCCTCAGCCAGTTCGATGACCGAGCGTTTGCACTGCGGAAGTCACATTAACGTAATGCGATCCGCGAAGATCGAGCGGGTCAGGGCTGACAAACTCGCTGATTGCCTGGCGAACCATGTCCGATAGCCTTTCGCCCTTGCCCCGCGCAGAAGCCATTTCAAGCAAACGTTCGCGCTGGCCATCCTCGAGCCGAACCCGTAGCTGGCTGCTCTTAGGCATCTAAACTTTAGATACAGTAAGGTCCCAATTGCAATCTTTCATAAGCCGATCGACTACGCCGCGACCAAGGAGAAGCGAACCGCGTGTTCGATATCGTCAGCAAATTCATCGTTCCCTTCATCCGCATCCGTGTCATAGAAAAGTACCGCGTTGTCCGCTGACCGTGTATTCCCCCACCGCAGTCTCAGAGCTTTGACTTTTCTTAATTGAGCCTGGATGGCGCAATCCCTAATGGCTTGGCCGTCCTCGTCGCTAATCCGCGCTTGAGGTACGACAACGGTCCCCGGTAGAACCTCATTGTCCAAGAGGACCGGAACCGGCAATGACTCGAGGACTTCCCTTAGATTCAAACCGCTCTGCTTTCGCCCAGCCTCATGTTGATTTTGCCGAGGTCCCCAGAACAGCACGATTCGCCCGTCCGGAAGTTTGACGGAGAAGCTGAAGATTGTTTCTTGCGAGTCAAAGTCAACCCACGATCTTTCGACAAAATTGCCCTTGAGTGCGAGGGCAACAACCTCACGCACTCGGCTATTGTGAATGGCCTTGAAATGATCTCCCTTTTGAGGATCGCTGCCTATAAGCGTTAGCGCACCTGCGATGCAAACGATTTGCCCCTCCTGATCGACAATAACGATCCCTGAATTAAGGGCTGAAAGTGCGTTCTCCAGGTTGTACGCGTCTCGACTCTCATTCTCATGCCTCAGAGCCTCTGCGAGGCTGGTTGACAGGAGATGCCCAGCGACCTGAATGTCATCGAGAAGATCATCTGTGCATCGTGCCGCTTCCAGGCGAAAGGCCATCCAGCCGAGCAAGCGAGTGTCTTTCACTAAGGGAACAAGCAGGTTGAGCTTCTTCCTCGTCAAATAGCAATGCAATGGGTAAAATGAGCGGGAGTCCAGGTCGTCAGGAGTCGTCGGATAGAGCCGCTTTTTGATCAGGCGAATCACCTCGAGCGAAGGACCCGAATCCTTTGCTCTGTCGGTTTCCGGTTCCGCATAAATCTTTCGGAAAGCATTGGTTTCCGCCACATGCCGAAACACCTCGGCGCAATCTGCCCGAAGATCGGAGGAGAGCTGCCGGGCCGAGGCGATGAGAATGGATTGAGCCGTCTGCCCGCCGCCCGCCGCCCGTGCAAGAATATGATTGAAGGGCGTCGAAATTTTACGGGGCGCCTGGCGTCGTTCCCCCCGCGTCATTCTGAAATTCCTTCTTCCATTGGCAGCCAAGAATTGCCGCACAGCGCCGAGCACTTGATCCGGCGAGGAGGAAACTCTTCCGGCATAGCCGTTGAGCTCGATCTTGAGGCTGCCGGAGTTGTCAACAACAAAGGTGGGCACATCCTCGAGGCGCCCTTGAAAATCGTGCGCCGTTTCTATCGATTCTTCATCTGTGACAATGCACAGTACGGCGTCCGGATCCTGGGGAAGTTGTTCTCTTGATAGGTTATACGAGCAGAGTTGAACTTCTGCGAAGGGCTTCAAAATCTCGGCCACGTTCAAGGCCTGGCGAAGGGCATTCCGAGAGTGAGCGACAAGGACAAAGTTTTGGGGGTTCATATTGGTGCGTATTCTAATAGTTCAAGTTTTGGTGGAAGGGGATTGCGCTGCTTCAGGCGAAGTTGACTCATCTGCGGCGCTTTCAAAAGCAAGGTGACGTTGGCTCCTGCGATTCCATGCGCGTTGAGCAAAGCGGTTTCCGGAAAGCAATATCGAGCCTCTCCCCGCACGTAATCGAGCGTGGCTTCGGGAATCGGCACATCGAGATTCGCCGTTGGAGGCACTACTCCGTCACGGAAAGAAAAGATCGCCGCGGCTACCTGCAAAGGTCCCGCCGCAGCCAGGGGATTACCGATGGTCCCTTTAATTGAATAGACCGGAGCGTGTGATGACTGGCCTCCGAAAATTTCAGCGAGAATTTTCGCCTCAATCCGGTCTATCACTGGGTGTCCTGCACCCCAAGCTGAAACAGAATCGATCATCGCCGGGGTCCATCCGGCATCATCAAGAGCCTCACGAATGCAGGTGGACCATCCGCTTCCAGGCACGCGCGCATCGGTATCGAGACAAGAGCCGTAGCCTGCGATTTCTGCGAGGATCGTGGCGCCTCGAGCCTGAGCCGTTGCTTTTTCCTCAACTAAGAACAATCCGGCGCCTTCCGCGCACACCCCGCTGTCGGCGAATACGTCAAAGGGCCGGCTGGCCTTCTCCGGACAGGAATTTCTTACAGAAGACAGACCACCGTTTACGAAATCGGCTAATATATTGAGGCTGATTGCACAATCAGCTCCTCCGGCGATAACGTAGTCGGCCGCGCCTGAAACAATATCTCGTGCCGCCAGACCGATTGCGTCCATTCCGGCGGCGCAAGCCGTTGAGACCGTCAAGACATTTCCCGAAGTCCGAAAGTATTTGGCGATCGCACTCGAAGCAGCGTGAGGCGGGCTCTGGGAAACAGTGTAACGCGGAGCGGCAGAGGCTCCCTTCTGAAACTGGGTTAAGACAGAATTGCTGATCATCGAGATGCAACTGGTTGCCACCCCGAGACGAATAGAAGGGCTCTTAGGCAGTCGTTCAACCTCACCCTTGATTTGGCGCGCTGCCCAAAGAGCAAGTTGCGTGTGACGCGCCAATCTCTTCGGTTTCAATTCGGCCGAAAGAAGTGAGAGATCGAAAGGCGGAACTTCGCCTCCAAAGCAACATCCCGTTTCCGAAGTATCCAGGCGCTCTATGCGACCAATGGCCGTTTGCCCGGCCCTAACCTTTCTCCAAAAACTTTCCGGATCGAGAGCGCCTGGCGCCGCAAGTCCCATTGCGGTTATGACCGCGACACGATTTTCGTCTACGAAATGCATAACTCCACCTCCTTGGGGGTTCTTGCGACATCGGTGGCGGAAGCTTTTCTCCAGAGCGACTCATAACGCGAAGGCGCCATACAACCGCAGGGATCGAGGATCCGCTGAATCCTCCGAAAAATTTCTGGCCATGGGCAATCCACCTGCGGTAAGTGGTCTCCCTGCCCGAGTCCAAGCCGGTAAGGCAGAAGGCCAGCGCGAAGATACGTTTCTAGAAGATCGTCCGCAGCGCGATGGGCCGCCTTTGTTTTCTCAGGAGACCTTCGATCAAAGCCGAGGGAAACAATTAGCGCCGCAGTCCTTGCACTGAGAGCATTAAGGGAAAGTGGAACAGCCTTATAGCCGTGGCGGCAAAGCGTTTCGCGTGTCAGTCTCTCCACATCGGCGACGGTTTTTGCGCAGAACGCCACGATCGGCGTAACGTGGATGAGACCCGCTCCACTCGCTTCAAGCGGTGCGTTTAGGGGCGAGGAATGGCCGAAGACGCTGAAGGCAACGCTGGCCAAAGCAAGATCGGAAGGCCTGCCTTGAATAAGGTTGCCTAGCTTGGAATCACGGTCCGGAAGGTCACCGACGACTTGTGTGTTCCCGAGCGGCTTCAGGCGAGTTTCGAACTCTTGCGCAGAAGCAGCGAAGACTCCCTTAGAACCCCGAATCGGAATCAGCGCCGTCCACGGTGCCACGCTCGACGCCAATTCGGCTGCCCGGGCTTCCTCGAGATGAGGAGAAAGCGTTGTCACAATCCTCTCGCGGTTGAAGATATGAGGCACTCCGTAGCAGGCTCCTTCGGCGATCAGATCCGAGATGGCACCGATCAAGGGCGGGAAAGACTCCGGACGGGAAATACCGCACAAGATACCTCCCAGAACTTCTGGACGGCGGTGGAGAGCAATGGTGGCCGACGTTATTACGGCGAAGTTGCTTTGGCAGAAAAGGCCGGTGGGATCCGGACCCAATCCGCCCAGATGCGGACACTTCGCGAGGCCGGTCTGAAGCCGGGAGGTTCGCGTTCGCTCTCCAGAAGGCAAAACAATCTCAAGATCGAGTAAATCAAGATGACGCTGCCCTGAGTATCCAATACCGCGCTCGAGAGCATTTCCAATAATACTCGCTCCGAGCCCTGCGCCGGTAACGTTGAAGTAGTGGCTATTCCCTCGCCGGCTTAAGGCTTCGTAGAGTTGACCCTGTGTAACTCCAGGCTCCAACTCGACACAATGGCTTCCCAAATCCAGCGACCGGATGCTGTCGAGCGCGGATAAATCCAACGTGTAGACTCCGTCCTCGGTCGCGAGATCCGATCCAAAGCCCCAATTTCTCCCGCAGGAAATCGGCTGAATCTTCACCATTCCCGCCGCTTTGGAAGCGGCGAAAAGGATGCGCTGAACGTCCTCCACGTTCCCGGGATGTATCACACCGGACCGCACTCGACGATTTCCGCACAAAGATTCCACGACGCCGCCGGGTTTCAGCCAGCGCGAAACCTCATTCTCAAAGATCGTTCTCCGGTCGTTCATAAATCGAAGGAGCGAGAAAGTGATTCACCGTATAGGCATTCGCTGCATATCTGGCTATCTACGCGAGTGTTGCGAAACAGCGGAGGCTGAAAAGCCGAATGACAAAAACTCTGTTCCATGCTGTGTCCATAGGCCGCAATGGCCCGTCAGTCATCCTGAATATTCTGTTGTCAGATGTGCACTTTTAGGCCCTAAAATGGACAAGTATAACTCAAACATAACTCATTTGTATCACATCTGAATTACATGCAATACACTTATGGAAAGCGTCTTACATACTGAAAGCCTCGGTCGCTGGGCGAGGCGTTGCGGCATTTCGTATCGGACGGCCTGGCGCTGGTTTCGCAGTGACAAACTCCCGGAAGACGTTGAGGCCGAACAAATGCCAACGGGAACTATTCTGGTCAGGGATGAGCGATTCCTCAGAAAAAGCGGCGAACTTGCGAACGAAGCGGTAATTTATGCGCGGATCAATCCCCGCCAGAACCAATCCGCAATGAACGACCAGATCGAATCGTGCCGATCCTTTTGCGTAGCCCGGGGATGGGTAATCACGAAGATCGTCCGGGAGGTTGCACCCGGCGTCGGGCCTCAGAGAGTAAAACTGGCGCGCTTGATTCAGAAGCGGACTCCGCGATTGGTCGTTGCAACGACAAGTATCCTGAGCCGCTTCGACTTTCGATTTTTCGAAGCGCTTTGGCAAAGCACGGATTCTGAATTGGTCGTCGTAGACCGCTCAGACGAAATCGCAAACCGCGGAGGAGTGTTCGAGGATCTGACAGACGCAATAAACATAGCGTGCCATCGCCACTATGGCCCCAAGCGCGGAACAGTGCTTGTAGAAATCTTGAGCCGCGTAATTCACGGTACGCTGCCGGTTTAGCGATGCCTACTTAGCTTGAGACTTATCAATCTGGGCCAGGGCCGCGATCAGCTTGCTACGGGAATCGATCCCAAGCTTCTTATAAATCGAACTCAACTGGTTGCGTACGGTAATCTGGCTCTTTCCCAGCCTCTTGGCTATGTCTCCGTTGTGCAAGCCTTCCGCGGCGAGGAGTGCACATTCCCGCTCGCGTCTCGTCAGCTGGTTAAGCTTGTGAGACAAGTCCAATCCTCGATGCGAAGAATGATCTTCCTCGAGAGTAACGAGAAAAGTTCCCTTCGAGAGAGAAAGCGATCGGGAAGGCAGAAACTCAATACTAGCACCCAACGAAGGAATGGAGGGATGACGATAGTTGAGAAGCAACGGCTTTCGGTGCCCGAGGTACCGACCAAACCTTTGGCTCATGATGCTTGGACGCATGCGTTCGATCTCCGCCAAAATGTCGCCCGGCACTTGAAACCGGCGGGGATCCTTGAGGGGCGACCCACGGGCGCCTCTCTTCCACTGAGAACAGAGATGACTCGCGATGGAGTTGAAATGCAAGACCTTTAAATTCCAGTCCAAGATGAGATTCGCTGTCGGAAGCGAGGCCATGAAGTGACGGAGAGACGAGTGAACCAGACGGGTTTCCTGATGCCCGGCCATCCGCCGAATCACGCAGGCAAAGTGGGGTTGCAGCGCTTGCAACTCCTGCATTTCCCCATCGGAGAATTCTCCCTGCTCCTTTGTGCGCATCAAGGTCAGGGTGGCAAGCCAGGTATTGTCTCGCCAAGCTACGACTGAGGCTCCGTGCTCGGTGTTGTTCGGGCGTAAGAGCTTCTTGTAAAAAGTGGAACGGTGCAGCAACTTCTGCGGTGTATAATCCGAATGGCGCACAATAGTGACTTGCGGATTGATCGGGCTTCGCTGAAGCCAGATGTCCTCCTTGTGGGTTTCAGCCATATACTGATCGACCAGCGCCTTGTATTTCAACGGAAAGAAGCGGCAGGGTAGTTCAAACTCAAGAGGCCGGAAAAGGAGAATCAGAAACTGGTAGGGTAGGCAGGCTTCTATCAGCTCGAAGGTCACTTTCGCGAGCTTGGCGATATCATTGACCTCGTGAAGCCGCACCAACATTTCCTCGGTGTCCCGCTTTCTTTGAGATGTGAGAAATGACAGCTTTTGGTTCGTTTGTACCATAGGCAATTCAAGTTTTTATCCCATAGTTCATCTCGAAAGCTCTCTCCATCATGACCCCAACGAGCGAAACATTCAATGGGAATCACCGCCTCTCGACTCGGCTGGTGAAGGCTCTTTTTGCATCCGGAGGAGCCTCCAGCCAAGCCGAATCGAGCGGGCACGATCGCCCGGCTGGAGTTCCGCTCGAAATGAACCTGACCCTCAAAGGACCAAACATATGTGGAAAGTCGTAATTACCGAGATTCAAGACGCCAACACGCTTGACCCGATCCATGCGCCCCCCGGAGCCTTCTTCGTGAGTACGGAGCGCTTCGCTCGGACGGTCGACTGCCTCGATCTGCCAAACGTCATCAGCGTTATCAATCGTATGCAATCCTCGCCGCGCGGATACGCACGCGAAAATCTTGTGCCGAGTGAAAGGATTCCACGCCGGCAGGCAAACCTCGTCGGGGTTGCATAATTACGTGAAACGCGTGCCGCAACAGCAAGACAACAAACTTCGGGCGAATTGGTAAACCGCGTCCCAAACAGATTCATGATCTTCAATAATCTCCGCAAACACTCGCTCAACCAGCGAAGTACGGACAGTCTTCAAGGTCTTTCGAGCACACGCCATCGTCAAACGTCGCCGCACCTGAGCGAGATTACACACGACGAAATCGAGGACGATCTCTCGCAGGAGGGCAGTAAAGTATTTGGATGTGACGACTTCATCTTTCTGAGCGACAACGTGAAGTGCTGGGTGGTCCGCGCTTCTGACATCTCGACTCTCGAGGCCTGTGGAAACTACACGCGCGTGAATTTAAGCGATGCCACCGCTTTGATCAGGCGTCCCCTTAGAGAATGTGAGTGCAGACTGGATCCATCCATCTTCTTCCGCACCAGGAGGGACTGCATCGTCAATCTTAGCCAGGTGAAACAAATGCGCATGCTCGACGCGAAGCGATTTCTGTTTGTCTTACTGGATGGAAAAGAAGTTGCGATGTCTCGCAAGCAAAGCCTTCTCTTTAGAAAGCAAAAGTCGCTTTAGAAACGGAAACCAGGGCATTTGCCGCAGGAGTGGGGCCATGATGTTGCCGCCCACACTTCCGGTACTCGCGTCAGACCAATTTGATGAACCGACGCGGTTGCTCCATTCACCTCCATCCGTCCCATTCACGAAGCCTTTCGAGCGCCATGGCGCGGTGGCTCAGGTTATTCTTTGTCGCCGCGGGAAGCTGGCCGAAAGTTTTGCAAAAGCCCCGCGGAACGAACAAGGGATCGTAGCCGAAGCCCCCGGCACCCTTCGGTCGATTGATGATGATTCCCTCGACGGCGCCGCTGAAAGCAGCGACTTTGTGGCCGGCGCGCGCCAAGGCAATCACGCACCGAAATCGCGCCTTGCGGTCCTTCCCGCGGACGTTTTCGAGATTCTTCAAGAGGAATGCGTTGTTTTCGGTATCTGTGGCCTCTTTCCCCGAATATCGTGCGGAATACACGCCCGGGGCGCCGCCAAGCGCATCGACCTCCAGGCCGGAGTCGTCAGCGATAACCCATCCCTCGTAAATCTGCGATAAAGCGACAGCCTTGAGAGTCGCATTGTCCTCGAAGGTTTCGCCCGTCTCCTCGACCTCCGGGGTTGCGGCTAGCGCGCAAAGGTCGGACACCCGAAACGAAGGACCGAGAATCGCCCTGATTTCGCGCACCTTGTGCATGTTTCTGGTGGAAACCAGCAAGGAAATCGGCGAACAGGACATTCCCTTCTGTGTTGCCTTGGAACGTGTGGAGAGCAAGGATTTGATTTTCTTGTGCGGCCGGTCATTCGTTTAAGATAGTCAGCAATGCATCAGTTGCTTGAACGCGGAGCACGATTGGCGAACCGGGGCCTCGGCTGGCTGCGGGCTTGGCCATGGTTCGTGGCCAGCATCGTGCTCGGATTTCTGATCAGGGAGAACTTCCCGTTTTCTCACTGGCCGATGTATTCAAACTTCGCGCGGGAATCAGGCTACGTTTACGTCATCAACGGCAACGGTGAACCTCTTGCCATCGCCAACTTTTTCGAGACCGCGCCGCGCCTTCGACGGCAGTTCGAGCGAGAATGGAAAGCCGAATGGAAACGCGAGAGCCGGAAGAAGGAAGGCAGGAGCCGCGCCGAGATCGAGCAGGAGGCAGCTACCCGCATGCTCAAACGGCTGGCGCGTCGATTGTCTCCGGAGGAGCGCGCTGTCGTGGGCAGCCTTGGACTTGTCAGTGCGCGTTTGAAAATGGACGAGGATCGCGACATCACAGTTTCGGAACACACCGTTGCAATGATCGGATTTGATGGAATACCATTTACGCCGCCTCCGCAAGAAGGCGCCGAGCCGGGGGATTCCCTTTGATCGCCAGCCAAACTTCCCCGGCGAACCCCCGCGCTTTGACCCACATTGTCCCGCGCATCGACTTCGCGTGGTGGGAAACCGCTCTGATGCGAACGGGTTTCGCCATCCTCTTGCTCGTACGTTTTCCAACGCTTGCCTCCCTTCCCGCTCCTGGTGCCGAACTGCGCTTCCCCAACGGACTCGCCAAATGGATCGACATGAGCTGGGCGCTCGATCCGGCCGGCTATTCAATCATCACGGTCCTCCTCACTGTAGGCGCCGCGCTTTACATCACAGGTTTCGCCTTCCCGTTGTCCGCGACCGTTCTCCTTTTTTGCTACTTGATCGCCGGCACTTTGCAAAACTCCCTGGGATCGATCAGCCATTATTACCAAGTAATGACGCTGATGCTGCTCGGGCAGTCGCTGGCGGCTTGGCTTTGGACCGCCACGGCGCGAAACCGTCTGGAGCCGTGGACGCGTTCTCCGGCCGCCTTGCATTCCTTCACCACACGCGTGACCTTGCAAATTCTTGCCGGAAACTACGTTCTTTGCGCACTGACCAAGCTCATCGCGAGCAAAGGAGCCTGGATTTGGAACAGCCAGTATATGCCCGTGCAATATGCGAAAATTCAGGCCCAGCAGTTTTATACGACCCTGGAGCCCGTGGATATGGGCCTCGGGGGCGTTCTGAACGAACTCTGCATCCAGTACCCGTGGCTGTGCATGTTGGTTTACGCGCCGGGATTGATTGTCGAACTGCTTGCCTTTCTCATGCTGTTCGGCCGCGCGTGGCTTCTGGTCGTTGGATTGACAGTCATCGCGATGCACATGCTAGTCGACATCACGATGGGCCTGGGCTTTCCCCAACACCAGTGGATCTTCTTTCTCTACGCCGTCAATCTTCCTTACTGGATTGTGGAGGGAATCCGGTATCTGCACTTTGGTCTGCGCCGATCCCCGGCTTGAGAACCGCACCCGGAAAACGGAGATCTTGATTTTGCGGCAAAGCCGTCATGTCCTGTACGGCCCGATATGGCATCCCAACGCAAGCAATTTCCCTTTTTCGATTTCGAAGCCAAATGGCAGGCTCGATGGCTGGCCGATGGAGCTTTTCGTGCACCAAACCCAGGGGAATCAGATTTCGATCCCGCGAAGCCGAAATTCTACGTGCTCGACATGTTCCCCTACCCGAGCGGCGAGGGTCTGCACGTGGGCCACGTCGAAGGATATACGGCAACCGATATCGTTGCCCGTTTCAAGCGGATGCGCGGTTTCAACGTCCTGCACCCCATGGGTTGGGATGCCTTCGGGCTGCCCGCGGAGCAATTCGCCATCAAAACCGGCCAGCACCCGCGCCTGACGACAGAGCGCAATATTGCGCGGTTCAGGGCGCAGCTTCAATCCATCGGCTTTAGCTACGACTGGGCGCGCGAATTTAGCACCACCGATCCCGGCTACTTTCGCTGGACGCAGTGGATCTTTCTCAAGCTGTACAATTCTTGGTTCAATCCCGCTACGCAAAAGGCCGAACCCATCGAGACCTATGCGGGCGAGGACGCTGACAATGTCCGGCTGGCATACGTTGCCGAAATGCCGGTCAATTGGTGCCAGGCCCTCGGCACAGTGCTGGCAAACGAAGAGGTCGTTGACGGCAAGAGCGAAATTGGCGGACATCCGGTCGAGCGGCGCCCGATGCGCCAGTGGATGCTGCGGATTACCGCCTATGCGGAGCGTCTCATCGATGAACTCGATGGGCTGGATTGGCCGGAAGGAATCAAATTGCTGCAGCGGAATTGGATCGGCCGTAGCGAAGGCGCCTTGGTGAAATTTGGAATTTCAGATTTCAAATTTGAAATTGAAATCTTCACGACCCGGCCGGACACGCTCTTTGGCGCCACCTACATGGTGCTCTCGCCCGAGCACCCGTTGGTGACGGAAATCACCGCGCTGAACAAGCGCGCAGAGGTGGAAGCCTATCAGAAGGAAGTCGGCTCGAAATCGGATCTGGAACGCACGGAGTTGACCAAAGAAAAGACGGGCGTCTTTACGGGCGCGTTTGCGATAAACCCGGTCAACGGCGAGAAAATCCCGATCTGGATCGCAGACTATGTGCTGATGGGCTATGGGACGGGGGCGATCATGGCCGTGCCCGCTCATGACGAGAGGGACTTCGAGTTCGCGAAGAAATTCGGCCTCGAAATCCGTCAAGTCGTACAGGAGACAGGCAAAAAAGCCGACGCGGCGGCGGCGCTCCCTGTTGAGTCGTCGCGCGACGCGGCTTACACCGGCGACGGCATCGCAATCAACTCGGGCCTGCTGAACGGCTTCCCAACCGCAGAAGCAAAGAAAGAGATCGTCGCCTGGCTTGAGCAGAAAGGTCTGGGGCGAGGGACAATCAACTACAAGTTGCGCGACTGGCTTTTCTCGCGTCAACGCTACTGGGGCGAACCCTTCCCCATCGTTTGGACTCAGGGTAAACATAGCGCGCTTGACGATACCGAATTGCCGGTTGTCCAGCCGGAAATGGCGGACTTTAAACCCACTGGCACGCCGGAACCGCCACTGAGCAGGGCCTGTGATTGGTTGAACTATTCCGAACAGGCGCGGCGTGAAACCAACACCATGCCCCAATGGGCCGGCTCGTGTTGGTACTATCTCCGGTTCTGTGACCCAAAAAACGCCGGACGCTTCGTCGGTGCGGAACCGGAGTCTTATTGGATGACCGGCCATCCAAAATCGGATGCCCGCGTTCAAAAACCCCCTGGCGGCGTGGACCTCTACGTCGGCGGCACTGAACACGCTGTCCTCCACCTCCTCTACGCGCGCTTCTGGCACAAGGTGCTGTACGATCTCGGATATCTCTCGACGCCCGAACCGTTCCAACGTCTCGTCAACCAAGGAATCATTCTCGGCCCGGACAACCAAAAGATGTCAAAGAGTCGCGGCAACGTGGTCAATCCGGAAAACGTCATTGCCGAGTATGGCGCGGACTCCCTTCGGCTTTATGAGATGTTCATGGGACCACTCGAACAAATGAAGCCCTGGAGCATGAAGGGCGTCGAAGGCGTCTATCGTTTTCTTGGGCGCGTTTGGCGGCTCGTCATGGAAGAGACGCAGGAGGGCGGTTGGACACTTTCTCCCGAACTTGCCGAGATCGAACTCACCAGCCAGCAGTTGCGGGTCGCTCACGCGACAATCAGGAAGGTCACCGGCGATATCGAGTCCTTCGCCTTCAATACGGCCATTTCGCAGCTGATGATCTTCACCAACGAGTTCGTTAATTCAAGACCCCGTCCGGCCGCCAGTCTGCGCATCTTGCTGCCTTTGCTTTCGCCATTTGCTCCGCATATTGCCGAGGAACTCTGGGAGCAGCTTGGAGAAAAGTTCCCCGGCTTCGAAAATTGCGCCTCTTCACAACGCTGGCCGCTTTACGAGGAAAGGCTCCTTGCGGTGGACGAGGTGGAGTATGGCGTGCAAGTCAATGGCAAGGTGCGAGACCGCATGCAGGCGAGAAAGGACGCCTCGAATGCCGAATTGGAAGAGTTCGCACTCGCAACACCGAAAGTTCGTGAAGCCATCGCCGGAAAGCCCGTATCCAAGATCATCATCGTGCGTGGTAAGCTGGTTAACATTGTGCTGGCGAAATAAAAGGCTCACCACTTCCGCCGACGCCGGGCCACGTTCCTCACTCCTGCCTTCCTCGCATCACGGCCAGCGTGTAGGTTCTGAGACCATGGAAGTCTTGTCCGAACACGACTGGCACGCGCGCCGCGAAAGGCATCAGACACGGGTGCGCCGATGGATTGAGCCGCGACTCGCCCGCGCCTCGAGGCACGAGCGGCATCCTGTGGAAGACTTTCTGTTCGAGTACTATGCGTACCGTCCCGCCAAGCTTCTCCAGTGGCATCCGGGCGCCGGCATCGCGCTGCAGGGAGAAACCGCACGACAATATCTTTCTCACAAAGATTACGATGAAGGCCCAAGTGGAATAACTGCCGATGTTCTGAAGCTGTCATCGCAACGCATCGAGTCCATACGCTGGCTTCGTGAAATGCTCTGCCGCACAACTGGGCGGCCCGGTTCCTTCGGCTGCTTTGGACTTCATGAATGGGCGATGGTTTACCGTGCCGATACCATCCGCCATGCGGGATGGCCGCTACGCGTGAGCCCTCGAGAAATTGCCGATCTCGTTGAATCCCTCCGCCCGCGCTGCACTCACTACGATGCCTTCCGCTTCTTTACGCCGGCCGCGCGCCCTCTGAACAAGTACCAACCCACACGCGCGGCAACCTCCGCGCTCGAACAGCCTGGTTGCCTGCATGCAAACATGGATCTTTACAAGTGGGCCTTCAAACTCGCGCCCTTCACCGCCTCTGAACTGACCGCGGATTGCTTTGATCTCGCACGCAACGTCCGGGCGCTCGACATGCGCGCGAGCCCGTATGATTTCACGGCGCTGGGCTATCTGCCCGTCCGAATCGAAATGCCAGAGGGCCGCTCCGAATATGAGGCCTTGCAACGCGAGTTCGCAATTTGCGCGGCACCGCTCCGCGAACGTCTCATCGAGGTATGCGAACAGATCATCGAAAAGGCCTCCGTCTCTCACAACCGTTGCGGTGAGAGCGCTCCTGCAGATTCTGTCGCGCCATGATCATCCCTGATGATGCCCGTACTTGGGCGGAGATCGATTTGTCTGCCATTCGTCACAACCTGAGTGTTGTCCGGAAGAAGATCGGCCCGAGGCCGGGAATCCTCGCGGTGGTCAAGGCCAACGCTTACGGCCACGGGTCAGTAAAGGTCGCGGGAACCATCGCTGGAATGGTGCAGCTTTTCGGAGTGGCTAGCGTCGAGGAGGCAGGCGAACTCATCGATCTGGACCGTGACATTCTTCTTCTAAGTCCTTCAGCGCCCGGCGAGCGGCGCGAAGTCGTCGCACGGCACTGCATAGCCACAGTTTCCACTGCGAAGGAGGCTGAGGATTTCGCGGGAGGCCGGGTGAACTTCAAGGTGGACACCGGAATGGGCCGTATCGGCTGCTGGGAGGAAAGCGCGCTAGAGGAATTGGGCGCCATCCTGCGCCTGAACAGTGTCGAAGTTCATAGCATCTCCACACACCTCCCCGTCCCGGATGAGGATGCCGCCTATACGCTTGCCCAACTTGGACGTTTCGCGGAGCTGGCCAAGAAATTCCGGACGCTCGCGCCCGCGGCGAAAATTCATGCCCTCAACAGCGCCGGTATTCTTGGGTTTCCCGAGCACGCGCAAGACTTGGTCCGCCCTGGTGTTATGCTCTACGGAAGCGCATATCCCGCGAAATTCCAGCCTCTCCTGCGCCCCGCGCTGACATGGAAAGCCCGCGTATTGCTCGTTCGCAGGGTCGGGCCGAACCGCAGCGTGAGCTATGGAAGGACATTCGTCACTGCGCATCCGATGCGCATTGCGTCGCTGGCTGTCGGTTACGCCGACGGCTTCCCCCGGCAAGCTTCCGGGCGGAGCGCTCACGTGCTGATAGGCGGGATACGCTGTTCGGTTCTCGGGCGAGTGACGATGGACCAGATTCTCGCGGACGTAACACGTGTGCCCGAAGTCGCGGCGGGAGACGAAGCCGTTCTGATCGGGCAACAGGGAAGCGAGGAGATTCTGGCGCGGGAATTGGCCGAAAAGGCGGGGACGATCTCGTGGGACATCTTCACTGGAATCGGACCGCGGGTGCGAAGGCTCTACACTTCAAGAAACGACGAATTGATACCAGGCAAGGATTCATAAACTGAAAGGAATAACGGACTTCAGTCCGCATGCGAAGATTTGAGGACCGAAAACTCGACATTGCGGGAGTTTTATCTAGTGTCCCGCTTCATGCCTTCCCCGGATCCTTCCGACCTCACGCCTGAATCCGCAGCGCCAACCGATGTTGCTCCGCTGGGGCGCACCGGCTCCAAACCTTCCCACGAATTGACGGCTGCGGAAGAGAAGAATGCAACGGATTGGGACGCCATCGCAGCCGATGCTCAATTCAAGAGTCTCCTCGCCTCCAAAGCGCGATTCATCATTCCCGCCACTCTCTTCTTCATCATTTACTACTTCACGCTCCCTCTTCTGGTCGGCTGGTTTCCCAAGTTCATGGAGCAGAGGGTGTTTGGCGAAGTGAACTTGGCCTATCTCTTCGCGCTTTCACAATTTTTCATGGCGTGGATTATCGCCTTCCTTTACCTTGGCGCGGCGGCGGGGTGGGACCGCCAGGCGGCCGCGCTGCTTGCCAAATTCACCAAACGCTAGCAGCCGTAAGATGGCAACGATGCGTGCTCCCGGAATTCTGCCTCAGAATCAGCGCATTCTCGCGAGCAAATTCCTAGCCCGCATATCTCACACTCTGGCGGCCCATCTTGCTAATCATTTGGCCGCCAGCGGATTCGTCCTCCGGCACCATATCAACTTGGATATGCCTTGGTCGTCCTCACCCCCTGGCGACCAAAGTATTACGCAATCTGAACCACCCGGGTGTGAGATAAGCGGGCTAGCGCCGCTCCGCATGTCTTCGTCCGAAGAGCGCCCGGAAGACTAAGTCATTCCTTAAAATTTCATCCTCCTCGTTCTCCAATATGTTCTCCCCGCACATCCTTGCCGCGGCACCCGCCCCCCAGAGCCGCACGGCGCTCTTAATGTTCCTCGCCTTCGTCGCGGCGACGCTCGTCATCACATATTTCAGCGCGCGAAAATCCTCAGGGTCTACCGCCTACTTCGCCGCCGGCCGCCGGATTACCGGCTGGCAGAACGGCCTCGCAGTAGCAGGCGATTATATGAGCGCCGCGAGCTTTCTGGGGATCTCGGGCATGATCGCCTTTTTTGGATATGACGGGTTCATGTATTCGGTTGGCTGGCTCGTTGCCTATCTCACTGTGTTGCTCATCGTTGCAGAGCCGCTGCGCAATGCCGGAAAATACACCATGGCCGACCTGCTCGCATACCGCCTCAAGCAACGTCCGGTGCGCGCGATGGCCTCTCTGAGCACGATCACAGTCTCCACCTTCTACATGATCGCGCAGATGGTTGGCGCAGGGGCTTTAGTCAAGCTGCTGCTTCCGGGAGTTAGCTTCAATGCCGCTGTGATCGGCGTCGGCGTATTAATGATCATCTACGTGGTTTTCGGCGGAATGCTCGCCACGACGTGGGTGCAAATCATCAAAGCGGTCCTGCTCATGGCCGGAAGCCTCCTGCTGAGCGTGCTCGTGATGGGCCACTTTGGATTCAGTTTCGCGAAGTTCTTCGAGGCGATTTCTCACGTCACTTATCACGTCAAGGGCGAGGAAGTAACGAAGAACTTCCTTGAACCGGGGTTGAAATTCGGCGCGTCTGTCACAAAGGGCTGGGGGCCCCTCGATCTGGTTTCGCTTGGTCTCGCGCTTGTCTTTGGCACGGCCGGGCTTCCCCATATCTTGGTGCGGTTCTATACGGTGCCGGACGCCAAAACCGCCCGCATCTCTGTGGTTTGGGCGATGCTCATCATCGGTCTTTTTTACATCATGACCACGTTTCTCGGCTTTGGCGCGGCCACAATACTCACCCCCGATCGCATCGTCGTCGATGGCAAGCCAAACGACAACATGGCCGCTCCGCTCCTGGCTCAGGCTCTGGGCGGAGAAGTCTTTTTCGCTTTTATTTCCGCTGTGGCCTTCGCCACCATCCTGGCGGTGGTTGCCGGCTTGACCATTTCAGCGAGCACTTCCTTCGCTCACGATTTCTACACCAACGTCATTCATCATGGAAGGGAACGAGCGCCGGGTGAGGAAGTCCGCGTCGCCCGGCTCACCGCCTTCGTAGTCGGCGCCCTTGCAATCTTCCTCGCGATCCAACTTCAGACAATCAACGTGGCTTTTCTAGTCGGCCTGGCCTTTGCCGTCGCTGCCAGCGCAAATCTCCCTGTCATCGTGCTAAGCATTTTTTGGCGCCGTTTTACCACCGCTGGGGCAGTTTGCGGACTGGCCGTGGGTCTCGCCGCCAGTATCTTGCTGATCATTCTTAGTCCTTCGATCATGGGCATAGACGCCGTGGACGTTCCCGCCGCCAAGCGCCACCTTATTCAGGCTGCACCGCTCTTTCCGCTGACCAACCCCGGCATTGTGAGCATTCCACTCGGCTTCCTGGCTGCGATTGTTGGCTCTTTTCTCATTCGCGAGCCTAGCCGCCGATGAGCAGTTCACGGAGCTTTCCGTTCGTGCCAATACGGGCCTCGGCGCCGAAAAGGCGACACTCCATTGATTCCTCGCGAATCGCGAGTATAACTACGACGGCCAAAGACAGTCGTCCTCGTCACGGTACGGGACGTCTGATCCTGAGCCTACTGACAATTTCTATGTTTTCCAGGCTTTCTGATAAACTACAGGACGTTTTCAAAGACCTCCGCGGACACGGGCGCATCAGCGAGCAGAATATCTCGGATGCCCTGCGCGAGGTCCGGATGGCTCTTCTCGAGGCTGATGTCCATTTCCGGGTCGCCAAGGAATTTATCGCGCGCGTCAAGAGCAGAGCGCTCGGAGAGGACGTTCTGCGCAGCGTCACGCCAGGCCAGCAAATCGTCAAAATCTTTCAGGATGAACTCACTGATTTGCTCGGTGGGGATTCCGCTCCGCTTAACCTCGCCAAACCCGGCCGAATCCTCATGGTGGGTCTCAACGGTGCAGGCAAGACGACTTCGTGCGCCAAGCTTGCCCGCTTGCTGAAATCCCAGGGCAAGGCGCCCCTGCTGGTCGCTTGCGACCTTCAACGCCCGGCCGCTATCAAACAACTTGCCACCCTGGGCGAGCAGGTCGGAGTTCCGGTTTTCCAGCCAAAGCCCGGAGAGACCGACGTTCTTCGCGCAGGCCGGGAGGCCGCGACCTGGTGCGAACAAGAGGGTGGAAATGTCGAGATCTACGACACGGCCGGACGCCAGGAAATCGACGAGCCTCTCTTGGAGGAACTCAAACAGCTAAAGGAACTCCTCGTCCCGCAAGAAGTGCTCCTCGTCTGTGACTCGGCCACCGGACAGCAAGCCGTCAGCGTCGCAGAGCATTTTCACAATGCCCTCGGTCTCACCGGTATCATCCTCACAAAACTCGACGGCGACGCCCGGGGCGGAGCCGCGCTTTCTCTGCGGGAGGTGACCAAGCAGCCCATCAAATTCGCAGGCGTCGGCGAAAAAATCGACCAATTCGAACCCTTTCATCCCGAACGTCTGGCCGGACGCATCCTCGGTATGGGCGACGTCGTCAGTCTTGTCGAAAAAGCCGCCGAAGCGATTACCGAGGAGGACGCCCGCCGCATCGAAGAGAAGATGCGGACAGCCTCCTTCGACTTGGACGACTTTCTCCAACAGTTCAAGCTGCTCAAGCGCATGGGACCGCTTGAAAATGTGCTTGGCATGCTGCCGGGCATGGATAAACTAAAGGATTCCTCGATTGACGAGAAGCAGCTCAAACGGGTTGAGGCGATCATCCTCTCCATGACACCAAAGGAACGAGCGCGTCCAGACACCCTGAACGCGCGTCGTCGCCAGAGGGTCGCCCGCGGAAGCGGTTCCACCGTTACCGAGGTAAACAACCTCCTCCTGCGCTTCAACCAGATGCGCAAGATGATGAAGAAGGCGGGACAAATGAAGAAACTAATGGCCCAGGCTCGCCGGGCCGGAATACCAGGACTAGGCTGATCGCGCTCCCCTTGCGGACGCGCTTAGCTACCAACTCTACGCATAACAAACATGGCAGTGGCAATCCGACTCCGGCGCGAAGGCGCTCGCAATAGCCCCTACTACAAGATCGTGGTCGCTGACCAGCGCAAGCCACGCGACGGAAAATTCATCGAGATCATCGGAACGTACGATCCGAAGAAGAAGGGCGACAATTTCACGCTTCGGCTCGAACGAGCCGATTATTGGGTGGGCGTTGGCGCCCGGCCTTCGCAGACCGTCGGCAGCATCATTACAAAAGCCCGAAAGAAAGCCACCGCCTGAGCGGGCTCTGACGCGTGGAGGAGTTCCTTCGCTTCGTCATTGGCCAGCTCGTTGAATTTCCAGACGAGGTTGTCCTTTCGAAGACCGAATCGCCGGACAAAGTGATTTTTCATCTCACTACGCGCAAGAGCGACGTACCGCGAGTCATTGGCAAGGGCGGCCACACTATTCAAGCGATCCGCACGCTACTGAACGCCTCCGCTCACAGACGCGGCCTCAAGGCGAGCCTCGAAATTCTCGAATGAAAATCCTGCCATTCACTCTCGCCTTGGCCCTGTGCGTCGGAGGCCTCGGCTGCGAAATGCATCCTGTGCTCAAACAGGCTGAAACCGGCGATGAAAAGGCGCCAGAGGCGTCCGCAGAGCTCCAAAAATCCTTGCAGCCAGAAAACGCTAGTCCGAATCCACCTCAATTTTTCTCGACTCCGAAGTCCGGCTAAGCGCACGGCGACCACACTCCTCGGCGTCATAGGGCGATTCTTCCGCCTCGCGTGGGAGGCTGTTCGAGAAAACGAAAAGGCTCGGCACACGCAGCCCGGTTAAGAGTGGAAGGTGCCTAACCGCAAAGCTTGCCCCGTCGCTAGCTTTGCCCTAACTAGCCGCTTCGATGACTGCAGCATCGAAATCCCCGATGAAAAAAATCTTCCTCATTCTTCTTGCTGTTCTGGTTCTCGCCGCGGCCTCCACTTTCTGGATCGTGCGGGAGACGGGCCCTACGGACGCCGCCGTTCTGTTGCCTGCCGAAACGGTCGTTTTGGCCAGCCTTCCGGACCTCCCACGCACCGCCTCGCGCTGGCCGAAAACGATTCTCGCCAAGATCGGCGCTGAGCCGGAAATGAAGGCGTTCCTTGAAAGACCTTTTCAATATCTCACAAAAGACCGAGGGGGAAATGAGGCGTCGGGAATTTTGTGGAAACTCAAGCCGGGACGCATCTTCGCCGCTGCACTTTCGGTCACCTCGAACGACGCGGCGTTGATCGTCGGTTTTCAGTTTTGGGGTGGAAAGAGCGGACACGACCTCGCGGTTGCACGCCTGCGCGAGGAACTCTCCCGCGGAGGTCCTGCTCCGGATGTCGTGCGCGAGAACTACAACGGCGTCGAGATCGCATCGAGCGTGCACCACGGTCTCACGCTTTACAACGCCAGCCAGGGTCAATGGGGCTTCCTCTCTAACAATCTCCCATCCCTTAAGGACGCCATTGATCGCGCCGCCGGCCGAAAGAAAGAGGGAAGTCTCGCGGACAGCGCGCGTTACAAAGAAGTTCTCAGCAAGGTGGCGAAGGATGCGGATCTGCTCTTATTCTGCCAGCCTCAGAGCGCGCTGGAAACTCTGCTGGAGGTCGGATCTTCCTTGGGAGCGCAACCGATTCCTCAGCAGGTCGAGCAATTGAGAAAGGTTGAGGCCATCGGTGCGACCACAACGCTCGATGAGGCCAACCTCCGCGATAGCATTTTTGTGCTGCGCAGAAATCCTCCGGATGTCGGCTCGCTCAACCACAGTGCCCTGAAGTTTACTTCGCAGGAAACGGTGGCTTACTTCGAGTTCGTAACCAATTTCCGGCAAATTCTAACCGCGGCGTCCAACGCTGCCTCCACGGGCCTGCTGAGCGCTCCTGCCATTCAAAGCACGAGACTTGTGCAACTCATCCCGGAGGCACTCGGGCCGGACTGCGCAATTTCTGTTTCGTGGGCGCCGCAGCAACTAAGACCCACCGGTCTCATAGCCATCCAGATTAGGGACCGGGCGAAGGCAGAGGACTCACTGCGGGAGCTGCTAGCTCTCTTTCCGGAGGCGAGCGTGACCGAACTGGAAGGAATCCGCTGTTTCAGCTTCCCTTGGCTGCAAAGCGCGTTCGCCAATCCCTCCCTTGCCCTCCTTGAGGACTTCTTAGTCTTGGGCGTCGATCCCAACGAATTGAGCCATTCCTTGCAATCCTTCAAGACCGGCGGGACGCTTGAAAAGTCTCCAATTTTTGCGCCTGCGCTCTCCGCCTACAGAGCGGCAAATGAAGTTTTCGGGTACGCGGACAGCAAGGTGATTTTTGAACGCGGATTTCCGATGCTGCGCCAGGTGATCGTTTTTGGAGCTGCCGTGGTGCCAGGTGCGAGCGCCATCATCGATGGATCCAAGTTGCCTGAAACGGAAACCATCGCCAAGCACCTTCAGCCTATCGTTTACAACCAAATCCGCATCCCGGAAGGATACCTCGTTGAATCAAGCGGCCCGATTACGATGAATCAGGCCGTCTTTCTCGGCGTTGCCGCGGGGGCGTGGTTCCTTAAGCCCACTGTCGGCGGTCAATAAGCGGCTCTCTTCCCACCTTGCGTTGACAAAAATTTGCATTGCAAGTTGGCCTTCAATCATGCGTTTCTAACGAAGTTATTGCTATGAAATCCTCGCCTTGGATCGTCACCGCCACCGCACTTTTGATCGTGCTTGCAGCCTGCCAAAGCGGGAGCGAAATGCAATCACCCCGGTCCTCGGGCCAAAACCGATTCGGCTATCAGGGCAGCCAATCTGCGCAAACCCAATTTGCCGGCGCGACGCCCACCCCAACCCCAAGCTCCGTGCCGACCCCAGAAGCCACTCCGGAAGCCGCGTCCAGCCCGACTCCGGAAACCACCATTTCCACGACCGCACGCGACATTCCGTACGGCACGCCGGTTCCCGGAAAATCAGGTTTCGTGACGAGCCCGCACGCGCCCTATGCCGGCTATGTTGACGTGCGCGGATTTCCTCCAGGCACCGAGGTCAAGTGCCCCTACACGAATAAAATCTTCCTTGTCCCCTGAGCACGGTCGCCATCTTCGGCCCGGGGCTGATTGGCGGTTCGCTGGCGTTGGCTCTGCAAGAATTGCGGCCGGATTGGAATCTGCGGATATGGGCTCGTTCTAAACAGTCCGTGGAAAGAGCGCTCAAGTCCTTTCCCTCTGTTTCCAGTGACGAGATCGGGACCGCCAGCGGAGCCGACCTGTGCGTGCTCTGCACACCCATAGGCGCCATGCCTTCCCTGGCTAAGAAAATTGCTCCGGCACTTTCAAGCAGCGCGACCGTTACGGACGTCGGAAGCGTCAAGGCGGGGGTCGTGCGGAGCCTGGAAACGATCCTTGGAGGACGGTTCATTGGCTCTCATCCCATGGCCGGATCGGAACAGAGCGGATTCGATGCCGCACGTGCAAATCTCTTCGTAAAGGCCGTTTGCATTGTCACCCCCACAACGAACTCCTTTCCCGCATCCACGAGAACCGTTTACAACCTTTGGGAGAGTGTTGGATGCCGTCTCGTGGAAATGCCTCCTGAGGAACATGACGAATGCGTTGCGCGCGTCAGCCACCTTCCCCATGCGGTCGCTGCAGCCCTCGTCAATTCGGTCAGCTCACGTGTGCCGGACGCTGGCGCCCTCGCCGGCGGTGGATACCGTGACACCACGCGTATCGCCGCAGCGTCGCCCGCTATGTGGCGGGAAATTCTTCTCGAGAACTCTGCCGAATTGGTTGCGGGGTTGGAGGATTTTTCGACCGCGCTCGACAAGATGAAGCAAATGATTCTTTCCCGGGATGCTGCGGCGCTGGAGTCGTTTCTTGAGCGCGCGAAATCCATCCGCGAAGTCTTGCCATGAGCACGGACGTCTTTCGCGTCAGGCGGGCCCCAAAACTGGAGACCGAAATCACCGTGCCCGGCGACAAGAGCATCTCGCATCGCGCCATCATGCTCGCAGCGCTTTCAAACGGCGTGTGCAAAATCACGAATTTTCTCGAGGCGGACGACTGTTTGTGCACGGCGCGAGCGTTCCAGCAATTGGGCGTGACCATTGAAAATCCCGAGCCCGGCTTCATTGTTGTGCATGGTTCACATGGCAAGCTCACCGCTCCCGAGCGCGAGATCGAGTGCGGAAACTCGGGCACCACGATGCGTTTGCTTTCGGGGATTCTTGCCGCGCAACCGTTCGCTTCGCGCTTAGTTGGCGATGCCTCGCTTTCAAAGCGCCCGATGCGCCGAATTATCGAGCCGCTCACGCAGATGGGTGCAAAGATCAGCGCATTGGGAGCAAACGACGCTCCTCCCCTCGTGATCCATGGCGCCCCACTCCACGCGATCTCGTACCAGATGCCGATTGCCAGTGCGCAAGTCAAGAGCGCCATACTGCTCGCCGGCCTTTACGCCACCGGCGTCACCCACATCATCGAACCCGCTCCAAGCCGCGATCACACCGAGCGCATGCTTGAGTACTTTCTTGTCAATCTCCGCCGGGAAGAAACCCGCTCGGATCACAAACAAAAACCAAAGGAACGCAGGATCTCCATGCTTGGCAAGCAGCAGATCGAGTCTCGCGATTTCGCCGTGCCGGGCGACATTTCCAGCGCCGCGTTTTGGCTGGTGGCCGCCGCCTGCCAGCCTGGTTCCCGC
This sequence comes from uncultured Verrucomicrobiae bacterium, assembly GCA_963847295.1. GTDB lineage: Bacteria > Verrucomicrobiota > Verrucomicrobiia > Chthoniobacterales > Terrimicrobiaceae > DASTFP01. The sequence goes on along the minus strand of CAWJZG010000007.1, from coordinate 61,712 downwards.
CTGCTTGTTAGGAATGTCGGTCTCAATCCCACGCGCACCGGCATTTTCGACGTGCTCGTTCGGATGGGCGCCCACGTCCGCGAGATCGTCGAAAACATCGAAGAGGGGGAACCGTACGGCGCGATCAGCATCCAAGGAAGCCGCCTCACAGGAACGGTCATTGAAGGCAGTGAAATACCAAACGTCATTGATGAAATCCCCATCCTCGCCGTCGCCGGCGCGCTTGCCGAAGGTCGAACAATAATTCGAGACGCGAAGGAGCTCCGCGTAAAGGAGACCGACCGTATTGCCGCAATTGCGTCGAACCTCAAGCTTATGGGCGTGGACGTTCTTGAGTCTGAGGACGGCATGATGATTTACGGAGGGAGCGAGCTCAAGGGTGCCAAATTGCCTAGTTACGGCGATCATCGGATCGCGATGGCCTTTGCGATTGCTGGTCTTTTCGCATCAGGCACAACCATTATTGAAGACACCGCCTGCGTGCGCACTTCGTATCCCCAATTCGGATCGATTCTAACGCATCTTCAAAGAGGCAATAACACGTTGTGGCAGCCCACACCAGTCATCTCCTCGCTGGCTGACCGGCATCGTTCGCAGAAATCTTTTGACCAATGAAGACGGTGGTTGCCATCGATGGCCCCGCCGCCTCAGGAAAGAGCAGCGCGGCCAAGGAGGTTTCGTTGCGGCTGGGCTACTCCTATGTGGACTCCGGCGCGTTCTATCGTGCGATAACGTGGTGGATCCTGCGTCGCAATGCGGATCCCAACTCCGCCAGCCAGGTGGCCGCCTTGGTTGCTGGCATTCAGCTGGCATCAGGCTTCGAAAATGACGAAGCATTCCTTCACATCGGTGGTGCCGATGTCACACCGCACCTTCGCGAGGACGAAGTCAACCGCGCCGTTTCACCGGTCTCCCTTGTTCCCACCGTGCGCGAAAGACTGACGAATCATCTGAGAGACCTCGCCAGCCAGCGGGACGTCGTTGTAGAAGGTCGCGACATCGGCTCGATCGTCTTTCCAGAGACACCGTTCAAATTTTACATTGATGCGTCGCAAAATGTCCGCCAGCGGCGCCGGAAAGCCGAGGGTCAGGACGACCAAATCGCGCTGCGCGACCGCATCGATTCCTCGCGCTCGAACGCTCCTCTCAAGATTGCACGCGGAGCGATCCTCATCGATAGCACGCATCTCCCGGTGGATCGTGTGGTAGAGGAGATTATCCGGCACCTTAAAGCAAAGGGTCTCTCCGTTCCCGGGCGATGAGTATCGTCTACAATATCTTTTACAACCTGGCGAAGCTCTTCGCCCGCTGCTTTTATTCGCTGCGGATCGTGCATCCCGAGCGCATGATCGAGGATGGTCCGCTGATTCTCGCCGTCAACCACTCCAGCTACTTTGATCCGCCGCTTGCAGGCATTTGCTCACGGCGCGCCGTTTACTATCTCGCACGGAAGAACCTGCTGGAATGGCCGTTCTTCGGTCCACTGTTTCCCGCGATGAACGTAATTCCCGTTGAGCGTGATGGCAACGACATGTCCGCCCTGCGCGAAGTCATCAAAAAGGTCCGCGAGGGAAACGGGGTTGTCCTTTTTCCAGAGGGAACGCGATCAAGGGATGGAAACCTTCAACCCGCCCGCGCGGGCATTGGCCTCGTCATCGCAAAGACTCTCGCTCCCGTTCTGCCCATGCGCATCTTCGGCGCCTACCACGCGTTTCCAAAGGGCTCTCGCGCCCTGCGCCTCACGAAAATCACTGTAGTCATCGGCGAACCTCTCCGCTTCACCCGTGAAGAATCCATGCCCGGCAATCGCGAGACCTATCAACGTATCAGCAGCCGCGTGATGGAGGCAATCGCCGCTCTCAACATTGACGGATGAACGCGTCCGGACGATGAAGCGGTCCCATAGCACGCGCGCCTTGTTTTGCGCGAAGCTTCGACTAGGCGGAAAGTTTGCCAAAAATATCGCGAGTGAATTTGCTTGAGGAAATCCAGGATCATCCGCTCTGTGGCGACGGCGCCATGGGAACGCTCCTCATGGAACACGGCGTGCCCGCGCACCGATGCTTTGAGGAACTCTGCCTCTCCCGTCCAGAGTTGATCCGCAAAATTCATGCAGATTACTTCGCGGCCGGCGCCCGCCTCATCGAAACGAACACCTTCGGCGCAAATGCCGTGCGCCTCGCCCGCCATGGGCTTGCAGACCGTGTCAATGAGATCAACTGGCATGCGGCGCAACTCGCCAGGCAGGCGGCGAAGGGGGCATTTATCGCTGGCAGCATTGGTCCCTTGGGCGTTTCCGCTGAAGACGCCGCCGGCCGGGGCATCGACCGGGAGAAGTGCTTTCGCACACAAATGGGCGCCTTGCTCGACGGCGGCGTCGATCTGATCTTCCTTGAGACGTTCCAGGATCTCGATGAACTCCTCCTTGCCCTTCGCGTGAAGCACTCGCTTCACCACTGCCCAGCGATCTGCTCGCTGGCTCCAAACGAACAAGGGCAGCTCCCCAATGGCATGTCCCTGAGCGACGCGTTTGCAAAACTCCTGCAAAACGACGCCGAGATCCTAGGCATCAATTGCGTCAACGGTCCGCACGAAACCCTGCGGCTCGTCGAGCGGTTTGCCCCGCCCGAACTGCCTTTCGCCGCTTTCCCTAACGCTGGGCGGCCACGCTATCACGAGGGCCGCTTCTTTTATGACGTTTCCCCTGAATATTTCGCTGAAAGAGGAGCCCTGATGGCCGCACGGGGCGCGCGTATCATCGGTGGCTGCTGCGGTACGACTCCCTCCCACATTGGCGCGCTCGCCAAGGCACTGGCCGAAAGACCCCTTCGGTGAGGAACCGCAACAAACACCCGGCTTCGATTGGCACTTTCAAGGCCTGCCAGCCCCCAATGCTCGAGACTCAAACTTCTCGCAATCCAAGGCCTGGACGATCCGAAAGGAGCATGCGGTCTCCTTCGATCCGAAAGCCGATCATCGGCCCGGCGGGAATGCTGTCCGGAGGGTCAATATCCAGCCAATCCGCCAATGATGCGAGCTGTGCAGCGGCCGTGCGGCCGATTCCTGTCTCAACCATTCCGCCAACCATTACACGCATGCCTAAATCGCGCGCAAGGGCGATCCACCGCCGGGCGGCGCTCAAGCCTCCCGCCTTGAGCAGCTTGACATTCACCCCGTCGGCCAGTCCCGCCAGGGTGGCAAGATCGTCTTCGGTTTGCAGCGATTCATCCGCGACAAGAGGTGGAACGTTGATCCCACGAACCCGTGAGCGCAATTCGCTCCAGCAGGCAGCGTCCCGCGAAACGGGTTGCTCGACGAATGCAATCTCGTGACGCGTCAAGCGTGAAAAAAAACTCGCCGCCTCCCCAGGTGTCCATCCTTCATTCGCGTCCAGTGCAAGCCGAACAGGCCGTTCACGGATGAGCCGCACACAGTCCTCATCCCAACCCAGATCGCCGCTCCCGGTCTTCAGCTTGATGCGTGTCGAACCACGCGACATCCCTTCGTCCAACATGTCGCCGAGTTCCTTTTCGCTGGACGGTATGGACAGCGTCCTCCAGCACGGCGGGATTCGCGCAGAATCCAAGCCCAACAAGCGCCAAAGGGGAGCTCCAGTTTTTTGCGCCAGCAAGTCCTGCAAAGCGATCTCCAGAGCCGCACGACCCGCTGCTGCCTCGAGAGGCGCCTGCGCGGTGCATGCGGCTTCCCAGGCACCGGCGTCACCCGACCGGGCAACCTCGTTCAACCACGTGAGGCAGCCCTCCGGGGTTGAAGGGTAGTACGGAGGCAAAGCTCCCTCGCCATGAGCAACGATACCCCGCTTTGCATCGTGGAGATGCACCAGGATCGTTTCTCGTGTCGCGCTCGAACCATGTGCTATGCGAAACGGACGCCGCAGCCGTATGGTAAATTTTTCCGCTTCGAGCCTCATGCGAGCGCTTCAGGAAGTCGCTTCTCCAACACCGTATTTTGCGAAGCAAAATCAGATAAAGCGGCGCCCCCGGCACTCCCTTATCTCCCGCACGCCTTTTTGGAAAACAAACCGCCGCCTCGATGCGGCTCCGCTGCTTTATGAGGGCTTCAGTGCGCGATTAAATGCGCTTTTGCGCCGATCGGCGCTGTTCTTGTGAATGATCCCACGCTTGGCAGCCTTGTCGAGCGCAGCCGAGACCTTCACATATTCAGACTTCGCGTCATCGAGCTTTCCTGCAGCGAGAGCCGTGCGGAATTTTTTCTGTCCGGATTTCAGCGCGCTGAGCACGCTGGCATTGTGCGCGCGACGCACTACGCCCTGACGGGCTCGTTTTGCTGCGGATTTGATATTGGCCATGAGAGAACAATTGAGAGTTGAGAGTTGAGAGTTGCGAAGCCGGGTGCCAGAGGAGGGAATTGAACCCCCGACCAAGGGCTTATGAGTCCCCTGCTCTACCTCTGAGCTACTCTGGCGAACGTTTTGATTTTCAGAATATTGCGTGTTCGGTCTTACCTCTAATTTTGACCACGTGCTACACTCCGTTCCGCTTTAACGCTCTGCAACGTGAAGCGAACAGCATGAGATCGCGCCCAAGGAAAGGAGTCGCGCCAGAACCATCCGGCGAACTTTATCGCCGCGCGGAATTCCCGCAATCGAAAATTGCGAGCTCTCTGGATTCGAGGAACCGCCAATACCTTAGGCTGTTAAGACAGAAAAGCGTTTCAGCGGCGTGATTCTCCGGGTTGCTCTTGGGAGCGCGCGAGAGATGCGCCAATGGACTGTCGCAACGCAGCAGCTCGTGGAAGTCAAAAGCCGTCGGGAGAGCCACCAATTTGGACGGATTCTTTCGAGGTCGTTTGGAACAGACGCCTCGTGCGCTCACCAAATGACGCGAACCGGATATTGATGGATCAGCGGGTCGGGTGAGACGATGGGTAGGCCCTCATGGAGGGCGTGCGCAATGAGCAAGCGATCGAATGGATCTCGGTGGAGGTGCGGCAACCGCTCGAGAAAATACACCGTCTCATCACCCAGTGTCCGGTATTCAAGACCGAATTGCGCCACAGCGGCAGGGATCGCAACGCGCGGAGGGCTAGGCATCGGGAACTTGCCAAGGCTGTATTTAACCTGGATCTCCCACGCGCTGACCTGATGAAGACGCAGAGTATTGGAGGAGTCGGCCAGCATCTCACGAGCGCAATCCGATAGACGGTGCTGCTCGTCGGCGAGCCAGACAAAGGCGCACGTATCCAGAAGAAGTGTCACGGCTTCGGATTCTGAGGATCTCCGGACTTCGGCGGGAAGATCGGGCCGCTTTCGACGATATCCTCGATTTCGTGATCAGGGATATTGAAATCGGGAGGATAAGGAAACAGACCCTTCATCAGCCCGAGTATGCGCTTCGGCTTGCGTGTGGCGGCCTCCCCAATGGGGCGAATTTCCGCGAAAGGCTTGTTGCGCTCGCACAAAATGACCGTCTCCCCCGCCTTGACAAGCCGAGCGTAGTGCGAGAGGCGTGCCTTGGCCTCGTGAAGATTGATTTTGGTCACGTCACCAATCATCAACTTAACCATGTAGTTGGTCAAGTATGCATATCATCCGAACCGTCGAAGCGGACCGCTGAGGTGGACCAAGGCCCCCTCAAACGTCTTTTCCGCGGTCTCGAACTCGGTGCCCGCATCCTTGCTCCGAAGATCTCCCGGACGGGCAAGAGAGTACGACGGAGCAAAGGTAATCAACGCGTTCCTCTCGTTGGATTAAGGTTCTGGAATAAAGATTGGCTATGCGACAAGATTGGTATCGAAACTCAGACGACTGGCGGGGGCGCGTCAAAATGATGTCAACAGTCCGGAGATATCCTGTCATTTCCCTAAGCGATCGCACCGCCCCGTCCACAAGAACCGTGCAACCCGACGCAAAAGGCGTTGCGGCAAGGTAGAGAATGGCGTTTGCCACATCCACTGACTGCCCTACGCGCTTGGTTGGCAGCTGTGCGGCGGTGGCGTCAAACTCGCTCGTCGCTTGTCATCTGGAAGGCCGTCCCCACAGCGGGTCACGATCATGCCAGGGGAGACCGTGTTCACGCGCACCGGAGACAACTCGAGGGCCAAAATGTTTGTGAAAAATCACGAACGAACAACAATACTCGGACTCAAGCCTTACCTGCCCAAGATTCGCTGCTGCCCGGGATTGCTCCGACTGAAAGCGCGCGCAAGGCCATGGATCCGCGCATCCCATCGAATGCACTGATCGACCGCGCAGAACAAGGCCAGTAAGCCCCCATGCGGGCGGGTTGTGGAAGACTTAAGCTTGCGCCAGAGCGCCGTCTCCAATAAGGCAACGATAGGCCTTGCCGTTATGGCCGGTTTTCTCGCAGTAGGCTGCCTCGACGGCCTCGGCGACCTTTTCAATAGAGCTCATTGCGACCAGGGCCACGATGGCGCCGCCGAAGCCGCCACCGGTGAGCCGCGCTCCGTAGACGCCTTTTTGCGCGCAGGAAATTTCGACCAACGCGTCAAGCTCCGGAGTGCTGTTCTCGAAGTTGTCGATGGAACTGCGGTGCGAGGCGCTCATGAGATTTCCAAAAGCGGCTGCATCGTGATGCTTCAAATGCTCAACTGCTTCGAAAACGCGTTCGTTCTCGCCGATGATATGCGCGGCGCGCCGTTTCACAATGGCGGGCATTTTTGCGCTGGCAAGTTGCTCGCTCGTGGCGTCGCGAAGGGCAGGAACACCGAGTATCCTCGCGGCTTCGAAGCATTGGTCGCGCCGTTCATTGTATTCGCCGCCGGAAAGGGCGTGCTTGACGCCAGAGTGAACGATGAGCAAACCCACGCTCGGCGGAAACGGAACGTTTTTGACGGTCTCGGCACGGCAATCCAGAAAGATGGCATGCTCCCGCTTGCCGAAAATCGAGGACACCTGATCGAGCAAGCCGCAACTTACCCCGACGAATTCGTTTTCTGCCTTGCGGCACAACCTGGCAAGATCGAGTGGTGGCACCTGAAAATCAAAAAGCCGCGTCAGTAAAACGGCCGTGCAAACCTCGATCGCCGCAGAGCTCGAGAGACCGGCGCCGAGTGGAAGGTTGCTGGAAAAATCGGCCTCAAAGCCTGCGACGGGATGGCCAGCGTCTTTGACGATTTTTGCAACGCCCAAGGGATAGTCAGCCCAGCTGTCGTTGGCCGTGAGTCTCTCCAAGTCGGCGGTCACCACACCGGGTATGCCCTCGCTTGTGAGAGCGATTTTGGTATCATTGCGCTGGCGGCCGCGGGCGGAGATTCCGAGGTTGATGGCTGCCGAGAGAACGACACCGCCATTGTAATCGGTGTGGTTTCCGAGAAGTTCCACGCGACCCGGTGCAAAGGAAGAGGCTGACTGCATGTCCCTCTGGCTACATGATTAACCTTGCGACGACAATAGCGGGGATCGAGCTTGCCAATACGCGAGCTTCTGGCAGATTGCGTTCGAAACCTTAATAGGCATATGTCCGAGACAAACAGCGAAGAAAAGACCGACGTCGCGCACGTGAAGTTGGAAAGCAGCGCAGAGCACGCCAAACAGGCGCTCAACGCAGCAAGCGAAGCCACCAAGGCAGTCGGCGAAACCGTCAAGAAACACGCTCAGTCCGCTTATGAGACCGGTCGCGAGCATCTTACGGCCGCGGCCAAGGACGTTTCCGAGGCTGCCGCCGCGAAATATGGAGAACTCCGCGGGCAGGCAAAGACAGCCGCCGAGCAATATAAAGGCAAGGCCCAATCGGCTTTATCTGACGCGACCTCGAAAGCCCAAAATTTCCAGGGCGAAACGGAGAGCTATATCCGGACGTATCCGCTAAAAGCATTAGGGGTTGCGGTTGGCGTCGGCTTTGTCCTGGGGGTAATCTTCCGCCGCTAACGTTAGCAGGGATGGCGGAAACTGTATTACCGCCTTCCGCCGACGCGCGGGAGACGCCGCAGGGCGTGATACCTGAGCTCGTGCGATTTGCGGGCTCCTCCGGACGGCATGTCCAGGGACTTCTGCAGCTCGCGGGTCTTGAAACCAAGGAGGCTGCTTTGGTGGGTCTGCGTCTGCTGATCCTGCTCGTTGCGGCCACCGTTTCAGCGATCTTTGGATACGTGCTCGCGCTATTTTTTGTCGCATTTTTGCTGGCCATCGCGTTTCAAATTTCCTGGATTTGGATTTCGCTCGGTCTCGCCGTGCTGCATTTTGTTGCAGTCGCGGTATGCGCGATTCTGGCTTGGAAGTACGTCCGCACTCCTGTCTTCAAGGCCACTGCGGCGGAATTAAAGAGGGATTTCGAAGCCTTGAAAAACTTCAAGCCATGACGAAGGAGGAAATTCTGGCCGAGCTCGCGACCAGCCGCGCGGCGATTGTCCAGGGATGCTCGGCTCTCCGTGCCGAATTGGACTTCAAAGCGAAGTTTAACGACCTCGTGCGCCGAATGCCTTACGCGTGGCTGAGCGGCGCAACGGCCCTTGGCTGGGTCCTTGCCGGGCCGAAAACAAAAACCCGCGTCATAACCAAGACCCTCACGCCGAATGGCGTGCCGGCGGTCAAAGTAGAAAAAAAGAGGCCCCGCGCGGGGCTAATCGCGCTGCTCATCGCCCTGGTTCGATTTGCCATCCCCGTGATAAGACCCGCCATGCTGGCCTACGCGGGACGGCGCGTCGCCGACATGGTAAAAAAACTTCCGGGATAAGCCGCGGATCGCGCCTTGGGTGTAAGAGAACCGCATTCTTCCGAAATTTCTACATTCCGCCTTTCTGGCGGCGTCGAAATCATCCTATCCATCCCTCATCGTGAGTTCCAATACCGCTGATGAACCCCGAGCCGGAATAGTGGCGGAAAACGGAGCCTCGCCACTCGACCATGTAGATCAATACCTGATGATCGGAAGGGAGTCAGGTGCGTCCGACGTTCATCTCGCTGTAAGCTCCCGGCCCGCCTGGAGAAGATTTGGCATTCTCGAGCCCATTTGGCTCCAAGCGCCCGTTTTGACGGCGGCGGATACCGAGCGGCTCGCCGCAAGTTTTCTGACGGATGCCCAGTGGCAGGCGATTGCTGCCCGCGGCGACGTGGACTTCGCCTACTCGAATTCGTTTGGCCGCTTCCGCGCCTGCGTCGTGAAGCAACGGCTTGGGTACGATCTCACCTTTCGCATCATCAACAGCCAAGTGCCGACCATGGCCGAGCTTGGCCTGCCTCCGCAGATTAAGCTGCTCACCCAGTACCAGAATGGCCTGGTATTGGTAACCGGCTCGGTTGGCAGCGGCAAGAGCACGACGCTGGCTGCGTTGGTCGAGGAAGTCAATTTGACTCGGCGCGACCACATCATCACTCTCGAGGATCCTATTGAATACATTATTTCCTCAAAGAATTGCCACGTCACGCAACGCGAGGTCCACACGCACACCGCCTCTTTCTCCGCAGCGCTTCGCGGGGCGCTGCGCGAGGACCCCGACGTGATAATGGTCGGTGAAATGCGCGACTTGGAGACGATCTCTCTCGCGATCACCGCTTCCGAGACCGGCCACCTGGTGCTTGGCACTCTCCATACGAGCAATGCCGCCCGCACATTGGACCGCGTTCTCGATGTATTTCCCGCCGACCAGCGCGACCAGATTCGCGTTATGGTCAGCGAATCTCTGCGCGGAATCATAAGCCAGCAACTCGTGCCGCGCGCAGACAACACGGGCCGATGCCTGGCCATGGAAATTTTGATGAACAATCCGGCAGTCGGGAATCTCATTCGCGAAAGCAAGACTTTCATGCTTCCCGGAGTGATTCAGACAGGCAAAAAACAGGGCATGCTATTGATGGACGATTCCCTCTTGCAACTCTTCGAAGCCGGCTTAATTAGCGTGGAAGAGGCAATGTTTCGGGCGGAGAACAAAACGCTAATGAGGCAAGCGCTGAAACTGAAGTAGCCATGGCCTACATCGACCATTTCTTTCACGTTCTCCTTCAGTCCGCAGGTTCGGACCTTCATCTGGCGCAGGGCCAGCCGCCAAAAATCCGCCGCCATGGCGAAATCCTCCCGATTCGCGAAGAGTCGCTCACCTGCGAGGAGATGTCTTTCATGCTCAGCGAAATTTGCTCGGCAGCCCGCTGGCAGAGATTCGAAGAGACCGGCGATCTCGATTTTGCCTACGAGATGGACGAGGAGAACCGTTTCCGCGTCAACTATCTCAAACAGAACAACGGCTACGGTGCAGTCTTTCGAAACATCCCCACTACGATCAAAACCCTTGAGGAACTCGGGCTTCCGAGCGTTATCAAGAGTTTTGGCGAAATGCGCGGCGGAATCGTCCTGGTTACCGGACCCACGGGTTCCGGAAAGAGCACAACTCTGGCGGCGTTGATGGATTACATCAACAGCAAATTCTCCCGCCATATCGTCACGATTGAAGAGCCGATCGAATTTGTTCACCGCAACAAACGGAGCATCATCACCCAACGCGATGTCCCGGAGCACTCTCCCAGCTTTCCCGCGGGCCTGAAAGCCGCCCTTCGCGAAGATGCCGACATCGTCCTGGTTGGCGAAATGCGCGATCTGGAAACCATTTCCCTCGCGTTGACGGCCGCGGAGACCGGACTGCTCGTCTTCGGCACCCTTCACACCAACAACTCACGCAAGACGGTGGACCGAATGATTGACGTCTTCCCGGGCGATCAGCAGGCGCAGGTGCGTACCATGCTGGCCACATCGCTGCGGGGCGTGGTCGCTCAGCTTCTTATGAAAAGGGCGGACGGTACTGGCCGCGTTGCGGTCAATGAGATTCTCATATCAAACAGCGCCGTCTCCGCAATCATCCGCGAGGGAGCAACCCAAAAGCTTCAGGACGTTATTGTCGGAGGCAAGGGCGAGGGCATGCAATTCATGGACGACGCAATTTGGGAACAATTGGTCTCCGGAACCGCCTCGCCGCTTGAAGCCTACATGAAAGCCATCGACAAGCATCGATTCAAATCCTTCCTGCCCGTCGAAGAAGCGGATTTGGCGCTAGCCGCTGGAGCCTACGAGGAACAACCGGGACGAGCAGACAAGCGCGCGATTACCATGCGGCGCTGAAGCGACGTTCAGTCCTCTGCGTGAGTCTGTTCGATCTTGCTGCGCGCCGGCTTGACCCAAGCACAGGCCAGGAGGAATTCTCGCCCCATGCCAGCCGCGGAATTCGTCCTCGTGGACATCAGCAACTCCTTCACAAAGATAGCGCTCTCCAGCCGGCACCGTCTCGGCCGCGTGTTCCGCTTACCGACCAAAGAGCTGACTCCGAAATCGTTGTCCAGCCTGCTCGGTAAGCGAGAGGCAAAACACTCGGTAGTCGCGTCGGTGGTCCCCGCCCGCAATGCGCTCGTCGCGAAGATTCTTCCGCCGCCGATTTGCTGGGTGAGCCACAAGATCATTCTCGGCGTCGGCATCGACTACCCAAAGCCGGAGACAATTGGCGCGGATAGACTGGCCAACGCGACCGCCGCGGCGGCGCTCTATGGCTCTCCGGCTATTGTCGTTGATTTTGGCACAGCGGTCACTTTCGATGTCGTCTCGGTGGCGGGCAACTATGCCGGCGGTGTCATCGCGCCCGGCCTCGGCGCGATGACAGACTATCTGCACAATCGCACCGCTCTTCTACCGCGCGTGAGCCTCCGTGAACCGCGTCAGGCCATTGGACGCAGCACCGCGGAGGCGATGCGCTCCGGCGCGATTCACGGCTACAGGGGACTCATCGCCGAAATCGTGCGCCAAATCCTGAAGGAGATTCCTTCCAAATCCCGCACGCACCTCATCGCTACTGGCGGCGATGCAAAACTCATCGCGGGAACTACCGGGCTTTTTTCCGCAGTTTCACCATCCCTCACCCTTGAGGGGCTACGCCTCATCGGATGTCGAAATTTTCCCGGCTAACAAGCTTCGCCCCTCAACTATCAACTCTCAACTCCCTCGTAGCGATCGATAGAGGGGAAACTCGCTCGGGACGGATCGGCAATCGAATCTTCAGGCAGAGGTTGCTCGGCGAGGCGAAGCAGTTCGATGGTGCCGTCGTAACGCTCGACGATGGCCGTGCAACTCTCTACCCAGTCCCCCGCGTTGTAGTAAGCGACGCCCTGAATCTCGCGAATTGCCGCAGTATGGATATGTCCACAGAGCACACCGTCGACGTCAAAGTCCCTGGCATAGCGTACAACGGCTTCTTCGAAGCGGCCGATAAAGCTAACGACATTCTTCACCTCGGCTTTCACATAGCCGCTTAGCGACCAGTAGCCGAGGCCAAAGCGGCGCCGGCAAAAGTTGACCAGACCGTTGCAGCGCAGCAGCAGCCTGTATCCGAGATCTCCGAGATGCGCCAGCCAGCCCAGATTTTGCACCACGGCGTCGAGTTCATCCCCGTGCATCACAAGCAAACGGCGGCCATCCGCGGTCAAATGAACGGCATTTCTTTGAAGCGCCATGTTTCCGTAATGGCCCCGAAAACGGTTGAGAAACTCATCGTGGTTTCCGATGATGTAAATGATCTCCGTGCCCTTGCGGCCTTTGCGCAGGAGTTTTTGAAGCACGTCATTGTGCTCCTGCGGCCAGTAGATTGCGCGCCGCAACGCCCAGATATCGATCAAGTCTCCCACGACGTAGAGTGTCTCAAATTCGGCCTCTCGCAGAAAATTCAGAAGATCCACCGCCTTGCTCCCTCGCGTCCCCAGATGCACGTCGGAAATCCAGCCGGTTCTGTAATACTTCATGGGGTTTGGGTTTATTCACAAGCTGTTCACAGCATTGTTGGCAATCAACCCGCTTTTTGTGACAATTCCGCCACACACAGCGCGATAAATTCCCTTTACACTCGAATCACTCCCGGAAAAGGCTTAGAATGAGTTTACAAAATGACAGACGATCTTGAATGGTACTGCCTTCGAACGAAGCCTCGGAACGAAAGGCTGACGAGCAATTTTCTGCGAGTGGAGAATGGTGTCGAAGTGTTTTGTCCCTTTGTTCGCTTTGAGCGTGCCCGCCGTTCGGGAAAGCTGTGGGTGACCGAAGCGATGTTTCCCGGCTATGTGTTCGCGCGGTTTCGCTATGTCTCGCAGTGCCGGCAAATCCGGGCGACGCGCGGCGTGGTGAAAATCGTTAGTTTTGGAGAAGTTCCCGCCTGCGTGGCGTCGGAAATCATCAACGAACTCCGAAGCGCCGTGCAGGACCAGGAGACAATCGTCATTCAACCCGGGATCGAAGTCGGTGAAGAGGTCAACGTGATCGCAGGGCCATTTCGCGGGTTGCGCGCCGTGGTCAGTCGGGTGATGCCCGCACGCGAGCGCGTCGCTGTCCTGCTTGAGGTTCTCGGCATGGAGCGCGAGGTGGAGATTTCGTTCGATACGGTGATAGCCGACATTCCGCATCCCATGACGCGCGCAGCCACTCAACAAAATCCCCCGTGATTAGTCGCGCAGAATCCTACCCTCACAACAAACGGCGATCTGGAAAGTATCGCCGAATCAAGAGGTCCCGCCGCCGATGATTAGGGTCTGAGACGGGTCTTGCGCCCGACCCAACGCGAGAAATCCCGTTGAGGGGAGCGGGTGACAGCCAATAAGCTCCACGAAGTTATGATGTCCCTCCAACGCATAACTCACCCCTGCACGGCAATCCTGCTGTGTTTCACGGCTGCGACGCTTCGAAGCCAGCCGGGAGACGGTTTTAACGTCCAGGAGCGCGCCGGAGTGGTTCTCGTCAAGCCGCAGCCATGGTCGAAGAACGCCGAGGCAACAGTGCTCGAATTCCAATCCTTCATTAATCGGACGGCTGATGGCACACCGGGTGCAGGCTACTATGAGTTTCGCACTAAGAATGCTGATCGCCGTCAGGTGCAGGTTGGGCGCATAGTCAAGCTCGTTGTCTACCCTGACGTTCAAGAGCTCGGAGAGATCGTCAGTGCGCGGGATCGTCAAGCGCTGATCTCGCGCACCGAGGAGATTAAAGCTGTCGTCGCCAAATTTCCAGCTTCGCGCGCCTGCCTGGATCCTTCCATCAAGAAACTCAACGAGGAACTCGCGCAGTACGACTCGGGAAAGGTCAAGACAGACGGCGTCTGGGTGTCAAGGCAAGCGTTTGTGAAGAGCAAGGCGATGAAGCTTGCAAGCCTCTTGAAGGCGGAGATCGTCCGTGCCAAGCCGCCAAGCAGCCTCGATCTCGAAGCCGATCCAAAATTCATCGGCCTGAAGGAACTTGCGGAAGCGAATCCCGATGCAAAGAGGCTCGCTATGGAGCTTTCCGCGCAATTCGAAGGGCTCGTACGAGCAGAGAAGCGGAGCGTTCTTGTTGCGAGGCTCGGCAGATCTGGCACATCGCTGGCTGAGGCGGAAGACACTCTCGATCAGCTCAAGGCACAGCAGCCTGAGGAGGATCCGAAAAGCGCGGCATGCGTCAAGATTTGGGATTCAGGAATCGCAACGGTCAAAGCAACGTCGGGCGAGGCCGAAGAGATCTCAAGACTGCTTGAGAGCGAAGTCGCACTTGGCGTCGACGACGCGCCGCCCAAGATCTCGCCAGAACTCGAAAAGCAGATTTCTTCGATGAGCGTCACGATCACACGCTTTCTCGCCACCAATCCCCCCATCCCGTTGATCAGCGCTGTCCGCCAAGCCGTAGCCGTTTGCGCTGCAGGAGCAGATTTCCAAAAACTTAAACCTATCTTTGAGGAGAGGCGCTACATGGAAGCCAAGGACATCTTGGACGACCTGGCCCGCAATGCCGACCTGTTTGGACCAGAAACAAGGCGCGCCATTTCCGGCCTTAAGCGCCAGGCAGTTGGAAAAATCGAGCAATTCACACGCCTGCGCGGGGAAGCAAAGCTCCTGGCCGATTCGGGCAAGAAACCCGAGGCGCTAGCAAGGTTTGAAGCGGCATTTTCTGTGATTCCCGATTCGGACGTTGGCCGGCAAATCGCGCAGCTTAAGCAGGACATATCGGCTTCCGCTCAGAAAGTGGAATAAATCGGCTTGAGGAGGCGGTTTGTCAGCACATTATCCGCGGGATGCAAAGCCCTGATCGCCTTCGGATTTCCACCGAAATCCGCGTCATGTATTTCGATACCGATGCCAGCGGTGTCGTGCACAACATTGCCTATCTTCGCTTCATTGAAACGGCGCGCACGCTTCTGGCGTTGCGAATGGGGATGAGCTTCGAGGAAATCGCACAAACAAAGATTCACCCGATCGTCGTGCGCACCGAAATCGACTACAGGAAACCCGCCTTCCTCGGTGATACCATCTCCGTCAATGGGCGAATCACCGAATCTTCCGGCGTTCGCTTTTGGGTCGACTTTGAGCTGGTCCGTGTTTCGGACGATTGCTTGCTGGTCACCTGCCGCCAAGTCTTGGCCCTGATCCGGATGCCAGGAGGCCGGCCGGTGCGCTTGCCGGTCGGATTCCCGGAATCCTTTTCCCTCGCCTCGTGAATCCTCACGGGCGATGGCAGCTGATTCTTTTGATCGCGCTGGCAGCCGCGCTCACGCTGGGCACATCGGGGTGGGGCGACCTGTACAACGAGACCGACGGACAATACGGCGGGGCCGCGAAAGTGATGGTTCGGACGGGCTCGTGGTTGATTCCCGAAAACGACGGAATTCCCCGACTTGTCAAACCGCCGCTCCTTTACTGGGCTCTTGCCGCTTCGATGAAGATCTTCGGCGTCAACGAATTTGCCGCACGTGTGCCCAACGCGCTGGCTGTGACGTTCTGGGTGGGGGTGACGTTTCTCATTGGCGCAAAAATGGGTGGAACATGGCGCGGATTTCTTGCGGGCATCATCTTGCTCACATCGCTCGGGACTTTCACCCTCGGGCGAATCGTCATGCCAGAGCCCATGTTTTCGGCGTTCATCGCCGCGGCACTTTACTGCGCGCTGCGGGGGGCCGATCAGGCGCCACATCGCAGCGGGTGGTTTTTCGGATTTTGGCTTTTCGCCTCGCTGGCCAGTTTCACAAAAGGCTGGCACGGTTTGCTCTATCCGCTGGCGATCGTCGGGATAGCCGCCATTTTGTGCAGGCAGGCCCGCACACGCCTCCGCGGATTGGTGTCATGGCAGGGCGCTCTGCTCTTCACGATCATCAATCTTCCCTGGTTTCTTTACGTGGAATTTCGTTTTCCCGGCTACCTTCACAATCTTCTCGTTGCCGAGCACCTTGGCCATGTCGCCGGCGCCCTCACGCCGGCTACGTCCTATACGGATGTTCCTCGCTGGCAGTTTTTGCTCCTGCAGCTGGCCTGGCTGTTTCCTTGGTCGCTGGCGTTCATCGGCGCCACCCCCTTCATCGCGATTCATTTCCGTCGGCAGCGTTACGTCGAGCCGAGTTTCCCGGCACTGATCGTCATTGTGTGGATGGCAGTCATCGCCGGTTCGGTGCTGCTCACGGGACAGCGACAAGATTATTACGCCATGTCGATGTGGCCCGCCTTTGCGCTGGCCGTCGCATGGACGCTGGAACGCTCACGGGTTCAGCCCGCGATCGTCCTCCTCGCGATCTTGCTTGGCGCCGGGCTCGCCGGGCTCGCCTGGTCCCATGCGATTCCTTATTTCACTGACGCATCCTCTGCGACCGCGGCGCTCGCGGAACGAGCCACCGCTTGGACGACAATCATCAAGTTCGACCGAGCGGTCTGGACAAGCCTGCGAACCACAGCCTGGTTCGCGCTTGGCACAGCGCTCTTATTCGCATTGATTGGGCTCTCTTCCCGACGCTCGAAGCTTAAGCTGGCTGCCATTGCCGCCTCGGCAAGTCTGCCTTGATTTGGGTGCAGTGAGTGGAACATCGTCGGTCTCGCCGTACTTTTCACTGGCGACGGTGGCGGGAGATATCCATAGGGACGCTCCGATCGTTTACGACGGCGGAATCGATACGGGAAGCAGCCTGCTTTTCTACAGTGATTCGCCCGTAATCCTCCTTGATCAAAATCCCGACAAAGACTTCATCGTTCGCAAGTTCGGAATAGGACGCGATCGATTCCTAACGATTTCCGAGTTTGTCGCGTTTTGGAATTCGGCAGCGCCGACGGTGCTTATCACGGAGGAAAGCAAGCTCGCAGATTGGCGAAAGATCCTCGGCGTATCCCTCGCTCCCGTGGCCCGATGCGGCACGCAAATCCTCCTCAAGAAGACCCCTTGAGAATGTTTGTTTTGCACGCCGTGTGCTTCGCGTTTATTCCCTCGCAATATGGAAAATGTGATCATCGTGGGAACGGGGTGCGCCGGGTTGACCGGCGCGATTTACGCGGCCCGTGCCAACCTTTCGCCCCTTGTCCTTGAAGGCCGGCAACCCGGCGGCCAGCTCACAACGACCACCGCGGTGGAAAATTACCCCGGATTCCCGGAGGGAGTCGACGGGCCCGAGCTCATCATGCGGATGCATCAGCAGGCCGAGAAGTTCGGAGCCCGGTTTGAATACGGCACGGTCGAGGAATTCGAACACGCGGGCATGCACAGCCGGCTCAAGGTAGATGGCGAGTGGCGCGAGACCAGGGCGCTGATCGTTGCGAGCGGCGCGTCTCCGCGATATCTGGGCATTGACCGCGAAAACGAGCTGATCGGTCATGGTTTGACCTCCTGCGCGACTTGTGACGGCGCCTTTTACCGCAACGTGCCCGTTTGCGTCGTGGGAGGCGGGGATTCCGCTTGCGAGGAGGCAATTTTCCTCACGCGTTTCGCCTCAAAGGTCTACCTCATTCATCGCCGCCGGGCCTTGCGTGCCTCCGCGATCATGGCCGATCGCATGCTGGCAAACCCAAAGATCCAGCCTGTTTGGGACACCGTCATCACGGATTACCTAACCGATGCTTCCGGCGAGGTTCGCGGGGTGAAGCTGAAAAACACGATATCGGGTTCCCTCAGCGAGCTCGAGGTCAAGTGCGTCTTCGTCGCCATCGGGCACGAGCCGAATACCGCCCCCTTTCGCGACAAGCTGGAAATGGACGAAAACGGCTATCTGATCCAACGAAACGGCACCCATACCAATCTGCCGGGCGTATTCGCAGCCGGTGATGTCGCCGACCACGTCTATCGGCAAGCCGTGACCGCCGCCGGCGAGGGCTGCGCTGCAGCGATTGACGCCGAGCGCTGGCTGGCGGAACAGGAGTGACTGCCTTGCCCCCCTTGCGAATAGCTCGTAGCGGCCGGAACCAAGAAAACCACGTATTGACCGATACCGCTCCCGGCGGCCTGCCGAACGCACAATCGCGTAATTTGCTTGTGTGAAAATTTGCGACCTCACGCAATTCTATTCCCCTGTCAGCGGGGGCGTTCGGCGCTACGTCGAGCAGAAAGTGGCCTACGTGCGAAACGCTCGTCCCGACTGCCAGCACATCCTTGTCGTTCCTGGCGAGACGACAGGATCCAGCGGCGATGAGGTCTCACGCGTTTACACGATTGCCTCGCCGCTCGTTTCACGCACCTCGCGCTATCGAGCGCTGCTGAAGCTCCATCTCGTCGAGGAGGTGCTCGAGAAGGAAAAACCAGACATCATCGAATCCGGCGACCCCTATCAACTCGCGTGGAAGGCTGTCGCCTCGGGTCGCGGCCTGGATATTCCGGTGGTCGGATTTTACCACTCCCACTTCCCGGAAGCTTACATCCGGTCGGTGGCCAAATATTTCGGCCAGCTCGCAATCGCGATCGCCGAGGACATAAGCCGCCGCTATGTGAGAACTCTCTACAACAGCCTCGAACGCACATTCGTTCCCAGCCCCACTCTTGCGACTCTCCTTCGTCACTGGGGCGTCGAACGCGTCGAGAGTATCGACCTCGGCGTGGACGCCGATGTTTTTCATCCGAATGGCGCTCCTTCCGCGTTGCTCCGGCACGAGCTCAGAATTCCAGAAGGACGCCGGCTTCTCCTATACGTCGGGCGGCTGGCATCGGAAAAAAACGTTCGCACTCTCTTTGATGCCTTCGAGATCCTTCATCGAAAAGCGCCAAAAAAATATCACCTTCTGACCGTTGGCGATGGCGCGCTGCGCCCGGCTCTCGTGCGGCTGCGCAAAGAAACCCAGAGCGTCACCTGGCTGCAGTATTGCAGAGAGCCCGCCGAGCTCGCATCCGTTTATCGGACATCCGATTTGTTCGTTCATCCGGGAATCCAGGAAACCTTCGGACTTGTCACTCTCGAGAGCCAGGCGTGTGGAACCCCGGTCATTGGCATCCGCGGCAGTTACATGGACCGCATCATTTTTTCGAACCAGCGGCACTGGGCGGTTGAGAATACGCCGTATTCGCTGGCGGATGCCATTGAAGCAAAATTCAGCGAAGATCTGCGCGAAAGCGGCTTGCAAGCCAGCATCGCCGCGCGAGGACACTATTCGTGGAAGATCGTGTTCCAGCGCCTCTTTTCGCTGTATGAGGACGTGATCTCTCGCTTCATAAAATAGTACGTCGCCATGCCGCCGATGCGGATCCCAGCGGCCTTTCTTTTCGATTTACCGGCGGCCATTTGCCGCTTAAAACCAGGGTCATGCCTTTACCCCCTGGAATGGTTGTCCGAAAATTCGAGCCCCGGGACCGCGAGGCCGTCCGCTGTCTCTGCTGCCAGACAGGGTTTCTTGGCAAGCCGATCGACCCCGTTTTCGAAGACCGTGAGCTCTTCGCCGACTACCTTACAAGTTACTACACAGACGCCGAGCCGGAGTCCTGCTTCGTGTTGGAACACAATGGCCGGGTGGTAGGCTACCTTCTTGGTTCGCGCAGACCTTTCCGGCAGCAAATCCACAGCTTCTTTCAAAACCTCCGCCTCTTCCTAAAAGGCATGAGCCGCTATCCGCGCTACAACAGGGCCACACGCGATTTCATTGGTTGGATTCTCCGTAACTCCTGGCGCGAAGTGCCTGCCGCCCCGCGACGGACGGCACATTTCCATTTCAACGTGCTGCCCGAAGCGCAGGGCGTCGCCAGAACCGGGGCAATGATGAATGCCTATTTTGACTACCTGCGTGGAAAAGGCGAAAAGGCCGTCTTCGGACAGATGGTCACCTTCGAATCCCGTCGCGGTGCCAAGGTGCTCGAACGCTACGGATTCCGCATCGTTGAAAAGCGCGAGATCACGAAGTGGCGCGACAAGCACCCCGAACCCGTCTACCTGACAACGGTCATCAAACAGCTGAACGCGGCAAAAATAGTCCAGGAAATTCGGGACACGAGCGATAGCACGCAGCGGTAGCGGGCAAGTCGCTGCTCACCCAACAATTCCGACCGCTCGAAATTTTTCTTCGATGTAGCGGAAGTGCCGGTCGGATGAACAGGCCTCCGCAATATCCTGATCGGTCAAGTATTTCGCCACGGTAGGCTCAGCGGCAAGGTTCGCATTGAAGCTGCCTTCCTCCTTCCAGGTCTTCATCGCGGCGCGCTGGACCGCTTCGTAAGCAATTTTGCGATCGAGTCCCTTTTCAGTAAGCATGAGAAGCGCCGACTGACTCGCGTAAAGTCCGCGAGTCATCTCCATGTTGCGCTTCATGTTTTCTGGATACACTTGCAATCCGTCGATGAGCTTGCGCAGGGTCACCAGCATGTAATCCAACAGCGTGCTGGAGTCCGGCAGGATGATGCGCTCAACGGAACTGTGGCTAATGTCGCGTTCATGCCAAAGAACGACGTTCTCAAACGCTGCGACCGCGTGTCCGCGAATGACCCGGGCGATGCCGCTCAAGCGTTCGCCCGTGATCGGATTGCGTTTATGCGGCATCGCGGAACTGCCCTTCTGCCCAGCGGCAAAGTATTCCTCAACTTCAAGAACCTCGGTGCGCTGGAGGTGACGGAATTCCGTCGCCCAGCGATCAACAGAGCTCGCAATGAGCGCGAGCACCGTTACAAATTCCGCGTGACGGTCTCGCTGGATAATTTGCGTCGAAAGCGGCGCAGCTTTTAGCCCAAGCTTTTCGCAAACAAACTTTTCCACGCGCGGATCCAGATGCGCGTGAGTGCCAACTGCGCCGCTAATCTTTCCTACGCGGATCCGCTCGCGCATCTGCACAAGACGCTGCGTCGCGCGCGAGAACTCGTCAAACATCAGCGCCAGCTTCAACCCAAAGCTGATCGGCTCCGCATGAACGCCGTGGCTGCGACCGATCATCGGTGTGAACTTGTGCTCGATTGCTCGCCGGCCGATCGCCTCGCGCAGATGGTTCAGATCGTCGAGCAGGATCGCGCACGCGGAATTCATCTGCACAGCCAGCGTCGTATCCAGCAGATCAGAGGAAGTCAGTCCATGGTGAATCCAGCGTGAGGCGGGACCAACATGTGATGCGACGTCTTCGAGAAATGCGATAACATCGTGGTTCGTGCGTTTCTCTATCTCGCGGACGTTTTCGATCTCGAACGCCGCATTTCTGCGAATGGTGGCGGCATCCTCCCTCGGAATTGTTCCAAGATCCGCCATCGCTTCGCACGCGAGGACTTCGATCTCGAGCCAGATTTCCAGTTTCCGCTGCTCACTCCAAAGCGAGCGCATCTGAGGCAGGGAGTAACGCTCAATCACTTGAAGAACTTAACGAAGACGACGCGTCGAAGGCCAACAGAAATGCTGGCACGCAGCCTGTCGGCTGAAAAGCGAAGGTTCCCTTCCTGGTCGATCAACCATCAACTCTCAACCATCAACCAACCAGCTACCGCGTCCAGTCAAAGATCACCGTTCTTTCGATCTGCGGGTGAAGGCTCAATGCCACAGGACAATTAAGGGCCGCCTCCTCGAGCGTTTCGCGAGCAGCATGCGATTCCGGCAGCGGAATTTCGACGTTCACCTCGATCCTCTGGATCCGGCGCGGAGCCGTCGCGGTCATGTGTTTTTTCACTATCGCCCTCGTTCCCGACAGCTCGACGTCGAGCGATCGCTTCGCCGCCACGATCGCCATCGTCGTGAGCATGCAAACGCCCAGTGAAGTCGCAGTCAGATCGGTCGGACTGAACGCTTCGCCCTTTCCAAGGTTGTCTCTTGGCGCATCCGTTGACAATGCCGCCTGGGACGGACCATGGATGGAGAGGCAGTGCAGATCGCCTTCGTATTCAACTGAGATTTGAACCATGCACCGGA
Organism: uncultured Verrucomicrobiae bacterium; assembly: GCA_963847295.1. Taxonomy (GTDB): domain Bacteria; phylum Verrucomicrobiota; class Verrucomicrobiia; order Chthoniobacterales; family Terrimicrobiaceae; genus DASTFP01. The sequence goes on along the minus strand of CAWJZG010000007.1, from coordinate 39,677 downwards.
CGTTATATTCAAAATATACTACAATGTAAAAGTAAATTTGATTCTCATTGTTTAAATTATTTATATTGCGACCTCAAATCCCGGCGCCGCCAGTTGCTATAGAGGCAGTGTAAATCGCCTTCGTATTCAACTGAGATTTGAACCATGCACCCGATGAATTATTCCTTCGCGTCGTTGATCTCCAGCCAATAGCCATCCGGATCCTGAAGCCATATCTGCCTGACGCCATCTACGCGTGTGGTGATCGCGTTCTTTTTTCCGGCGACGTCCTCGAACGAAATTTTGTTTTCCTTCAAAACCGCTGTGAAGTTTTCTACCGATGCGACGCTGAAACAAGTATGCTGATTTTTATAGTACTCTTTAGAAGAAGATGCGCCTTCGATCACGTGCATTGAAACTCCCGGCCCGATGGAATACCAAGCATGCTTACCATCATGAAACGGTTCCGGAATGGTGTCCAACCCGATAATGTCCTCGTAAAAATTCTTCGTGACCTTCAGATCTTTGACGAAAATAGCCGTGTGATTGATCCTCACTTTCACTTTCCCGATTGGGCTTTCGCCGAAAAGAAAAATCCAAACAATCCTTCGCCGGGAACCTAAGCGCCGACGCGGACGCGTTTCATGCGCCCGTGATTCTCCAGTCGCACCCGGCCGCTCTCCAAGAGATCCACCACCGCTGCAAGAGTTTCACGGCTGTCGCGTGCACAAGAGGAAACGATGCTGATCAGATCACCCAACGAGTAGCGCTTCCGGTTGATTTTGCGATATGGGTCTTTCATGGCTTTCCAGAATTTGGATATTCAGTCATTAGACGTGCCGAGGCCCCAATTTGTTCAAAATCCCGGTCAAATTTTCGCCCGAGATCCAGCGAATCTCATTGCACCTGGTTATAGGCGCCGTCGTCGAGCTTGCGCCAAAAATCGCTTGCGGCTTGGTCGGGAGGATCGTCTGGAGAACGCATAATCCTGAGGGTGCGATGAAAACGCAATGAATTCAGGCCCTGCCTGTCCGTGATGAGCATCGGGCTCACCGTCAACGACTCGATCGGCAGTTTCATCAAGGCGCGTGGATCTGCTGGGTTAAGCCCCGCGAGATCGAGATGACGGAGGCCGCGACAAGCCAGGAGCGGCGAAAGATCGGTGACATGAGTCGAGGAAAGATCGAGTGTTTCAAGAAGGGGCATGCCCCGGGCGAACTCAACACTGGCGACTTCCGAATCGGCCAGCTTCAGCGAGCGAACGCGAAGAAAGCCGCGCCGCGTCTGGGGAAGGCCTTCGATCGGGCACTTCGAGAAATCCAACGATTCAACGGGCAATGTAAGGATCGTTGGCCAGTCGAGTGTCCTCGCTCCGATGACCGCGAGGCCGGAGAGGTCGATGTCTAGGAGCGCTCTGAGGTCTCTCACCTCCGGGGAGCCCCAAACAATCATATCAACGCGCCCGGCGCCTGAAGTTTTTACGAAGACGCGCGTGTCGGCGCCGTTCCCTTGGATCAGCTCCAGAGCGGCTTCGTTTGCTGTAATCTGCCGGCGAAGAGGTCCCGGAGAGCTGGAGGAGGCCTTGCGCAGACCGGGCCTTTCATCCAGGAATTGCAGGATGACGCCGGCGGCCTGGTTCTGAGAGAGCGAGGACGCGCGAAGGACCTCTGCAGCCCTTCTGAATTTGTCCGGACCTGCGCGGGCGATCATCGTCGCCAGCTCGAGCGTCTCCCCGGCAGAATCCGCCTCGTCCGAAGTAGCGCCGCTTTCTTCGAATTTCACAGCCTCGCTGAAGCTTTCAATAGCCAAATCAAACTCCATCAGCGCCAGGTGCAGCCGCCCCTTGAGCATCCAGGCGGCCGCAAAACCGGGTTGCTCCGTCAGAGCACGAGAGACACTGTCCATGGCTTGCACCAAGCGTCGAACGACTTCATCGGGAGCCTTGTCGAGACGCTGTAATTCGCTTTGCGAGACGCCGCGATTGTAAATTTGGCTTGCCTCGAGCATGGCTTGCTGAGCCGCGTAGGCAGATCCGGAGATAGAGTCGGTTGAGACGGAAGGCTCGACCGCTGGCGGAGGGGGCTTCTGAGCCTGCAGGTTTGCGATTTCCTCTTGGGGCGCCTCTTCAGGTAGAACCGCGGAATGCACGGCATCGTCGCGACTATCGCGGCCGGGCTTTATTTCGACGCGGGCCCGTTCGCTCTGTTCCTGCGCTTTCTCCGAAGCGCTGATGGCGCGCTGCATTTCAGCCAGAGCGTCTTCGGCGCGCGTCTGTTCGGCCTTTGCAAGCCCTGACGCCAGCTTGGCATCCTGCTCCCTCTGGCTGGCCAATTGGAGCCGCTTCTCGGCCAGAGCGTACTGATCATTTGCGTCCTTAAGCCTTGCGTTGAGAAAATAGAGGGAGATTAGTACGCCACAGACAACGATCAGGAAAGACGCCGCGCTCACCGCGGAAACCACCTTATTGCGCAAAACCAGCTTTTTAAGAAGATCCACAGGCGACACCGGCTTGGCGCTAATGACCTCGCCGCGCCGATAGTGATCAATGTCAGCCCGGAGAGCGGCCACACTTCGATATCGCTCGGCAGGAGCGTTCCGCAAGGCTTTGAGTGTGATGATCTCGAGATCGGGATGGATTTGCGGGTTGAAGGCGCGCGGGCGGGCCGGTTCATGAGTTTTTAGCGTCTGGGCATCCTTCACAATATTGCCCGTCGCCTCGAAATGTCTGCGTCCGGCGAGCATCTGGTAAAGGATCGTGCCGATGCTGTAGACGTCTGCGCGTTCGTCCACGTCCTTGCTGGACTCAGCCTGTTCCGGTGCCATGTTCTCCAGAGTGCCGACGACGTGGCCCGTCAATGACAAGGAATGTGACGCTTCGTTGCTCTTCAACTTCGCCAGGCCAAAATCAGCGACGAGAGGTTCTCCGTCTTCGCGGAGCAGGATGTTTCCCGGCTTGAGGTCCCGGTGAAGCACCCCATGTTCATGCGCGAACTGGATCGCGTCGCAGACCTTGATGACAATGCTTAGTGTCTGTTCAATGGGAAGAATTCGAGTCTTCTTCGGACGCGGAGGAGCTTCCGCGTCGCTGGCAGCTTCATCTTGAAGGGACCTCCTCGAACGCAAGGAATGAATAAGCGCATGCAAATCGATTTCTCTTTCCGTTGCCTCCGCGGGTTCAGTCGAGGCGTCTTCGTACAAGAGATCAGAAAGCGGAAGACCGTCTACGAACTCCATGGCAAGATATTGAATGCCGTCGAACTCGTTCATTTCATAGACGCGGCATATGTTGCGATGGGGAAGCCGCGCCATGATTTCTGCTTCGCGCCAGAAACGCTTGAGCTGTGATTCGGTCACCGTCTGACTGGAATGTAAGATTTTGATAGCGAGCGCATTGCCAAACCGGTCCACGCCCCGCCAGACAGTGCCCATTCCTCCCGTGCCAATCACCTCCATAAGCCTGTATTTGCCCAGCGCCTGTGTGGCCTGATTGGTGACGATATTGTCCTCGCTCAGATCGAAGGAATCGCCCACGAGCGCGGGCCGGACCACGCGCAGTATGGGTGTGGGTTGATCCCTGCCCGGAACGCGGTATGACCAGAGGTAGTCGAAATAGAGCTCGGTGCGGTCCGTGTTCTCCTCAACCCCGCGGCCTACCAGATAGACGACCTTTCTTAGATGCTCGGGAACGGGAGCCATCTCCTCCCGGGTCCAATCCATGTCGCTCAGGTCGGGCTCGTGCTCACTCTCGGCGCGAATGTGCTGCCAGCCCTCCGGCAGCGTCCGCAGCATGTGCGTCAATGTGTGCTCGGGAAGCACCGTCTCCCCGGGGCGGGCCAGCCGGCAAAGCCTCGCCGCAAGATCAACTGGCGTGCCGACAGCGGTGTAGCGCCGCCAAATCGAAGTTCCCAGAATGCCCACAAGTGTGTCGCCCGTCCAGATCCCGCATGAGCAGGGAGGCAGATCTTTTCCGCCGCGATAAAGACCGGCGTGGAGTTGCGACGTCTTCTGTATCTGATCACAGGCCGCCAGGATCGCTCGCAAAGGATGGTCAGCGTAATAACGAGGCGCTCCATAGATTCCGAGAACAGCGTCTCGAGACGTCTCCCCCACAGTGCATCCTGTCTGGCGCACCGCGTCACACGCCTCTTCTACAAAGGAATCAACAGCCAATTTCACCTCCATCGGCTCAAAGCGATCGGCGATTTGCGTCAGGCCTTGAAGCTGCGTATAGGTAACAGTGAGATATCTCCGCTCGGGGTGGCGCAATGTGCGAAGTTCTTCCTCGCTCAGGGATTCCAGAAGCGTTCCGCTGGACTCGCTCAACTCACCCCCGATGAGATTGGCCGGCGCGACCTCGTCCAGCACAATGTCAAGCACTCCACCTTCGGAATACAACTGCGCCTCAAAGATCCTGCCATCACCGTCGGACACAAGCCGGTTGCTCGTGCGTCCGCCTTCGGGACGTGCAAAGCAGGATGAAACCTCGCCCTTGCAGAGCACGGCCACGTCCTCCAGCGATGAGCCGACGAGGTTTCTTTTTGGAGCGCCCAAATAATCCGCGAGAGCCCCATTCGCGTAGATGATAATGTCGTCGAGGGAAACCCGCGCGACCATCGTCCGAATCGGAGCGCTTTGAGCGGCTGGCATTGACAACAAGTTGTTACGGCTTTGCGCGAGTTCACGCAATCCCGTTGAAAATCAGGGCCGCTTGGGGTAGCAACGGAAGCCCGTGTTCACCTACACCCGAGCGTTTCGCTATTTTCGGCCTTTTCTATTGCCGACGCTGGGAGGCGTCATGCTTACGTTCGGGGCGATCGTGGTCAACTCGCTCAAGCCCTGGCCATTCAAGTATATCATCGACGGGGTGCTGCCGATCGACTCGGCCCATGGCACCGAGCAGGCACGGGCATTCATCACGCATTGGTTCGGCGCCGCGCCTCCCGCCCAGGTCGCCCTCTGGCTCTGTCTCATCCTGGTTTTGGTGAGCCTGCTGGGAGGCTTGATCAATCTTGCGGCGAATTTCCTTTTTATCCGGGTCGGTCTCAAGGCTCTTCTGCGGCTGCGCACGGATCTTTATGCGTGCCTGCAGTCGCTTCCGCTCAAGTATCACGACGCGCGCCGCAGCTCAGACTCGAGCTTCCGTGTCGCCTACGATTCGCAAAGCATCCAGACCATCTACAACAAAGGCTTCGCCACGATCCTCAGTTCGATCGTCATGCTCGTCTGGACGTTCGGCATCATGGTCTGGATGAACTGGCCGCTGGCGCTGACTTCGCTTGCCGTGCTGCCATTCGTCGCGTGGGCCATTGGCTATTTCGCCGACCGGGTCCGCCGGCAGTCCACCACAATCCAGGAGCGCGAGAGCGACTTGCTCGCGCTTACACAGGAGGGCATCAGCCAGATCCGGATGGTCCACGCCTTTGGCCGCGAATCCTTCGAGATCCGGCAATTTCGCAAGCGAGCCGCGCGCAGCCTCGAAGCCGGGCTGCGCTTCAATATCACCTCAACCGTCAGCTCGCTTGTTGTGGGCACGCTCATGGCTGCGGGCACCGCCCTCATGTATTACGTCGGCGCGCGGCAAGTCTTGGCGGGCGCGCTCACGCTCGGAGACTTGACGGTCTTCACCACCTATCTGCTCATGCTTTACCAGCCGCTCGAGCAGCTCAGCTACACCGCCTGGGCGCTGGAGGGCGCGGCCGCGGGCGCAGCGCGTTGCTTCGAGGTGCTCGATCGCGAAGACGACGTGCCAGACGCTCCGAACGCCAGGCCGATCGCCAATGCGCGTGGCGATATCGAGTTCCGCAACGTCAGCTTCGGCTATTCCCAGGACCGTCTCATCCTCAAAGTCGTCAACCTTTCGATCGCGCACGGCGAAAGCGTGGCATTTGTGGGTGGCACCGGAGCGGGCAAGAGCACGTTGCTGAGCCTCGTACCGCGCTTCTATGATCCGATAACCGGCGGGGTCTTTCTCGATGGCCGCAATGTGCGCGAGTTGACTAAGAAATCGCTTCGCGCGCAAATCGGGATGGTCTTGCAGGATACCGTGCTTTTTTCTACGACTATAAAGGAAAACATCGCTTACGGTCGACCCGGGGCGACTGATCCACAGATCATCGAAGCTGCAAAGCGTGCACAGGCCTATGACTTTATCATGGGAATGCCGCAGGGATTCGAAAGCGCAGTGGGAGAGCGCGGCAGTCACCTCAGCGTTGGCCAGCGCCAGCGCATCGGCATCGCGCGCGCTTTCCTCAAAGACGCGCCAATCCTCCTGCTCGACGAGCCGACCAGCGCGCTGGATCCGGGCACCGAGCACGCTCTCATGGAGACCATATCGGAACTCATGCGCGGGCGTACGACGCTCATCATAACCCATCGTCTCGCCACCATTCATTCCCTCGGACGCATCGTGGTTCTCGAGCATGGAACCATTGCGGAACAAGGAACCGGCCCGGAACTTCTCGCGAATGCCGGCGTCTATGCCAAACTCTACCGGGCCGGACAATACGAACAGGGAGCAGGGAGCGCGGAGCAAAAGTCTTCCGAGGGCTAATCAAACAATCCAACTCGGTTCTGTCTCCGCTCAGCGCTCGGATCACCCTAACCCGCGCTCTTCAACATCCTGTTCGTCCCAGCCAAGAAGGTGTCCGATTTCGTGAAGCAGCGTGGTGCGGACTTCCGCCCGGAAGACCTCCGTGTCGTCTTCCGCGAAATCCCAGAGATTTTCCAGCCAAAGCCGAATGCGCGGAGTTGGTGTTTCCGGTGCGCCCTCGTCAAACAGCCCCAGCGTATCGGGCTCAACCCCTTGGGCGATGTCCGCAGCATCCGGCCGCCGCTCGAAGAAAACGGGCACCCTTTCTACAACCGGGCGAATTTCCATTGGAAGGCTCAGGACCGCGGCGCGAACTTCCGCCTGCGCGATCTTCGAAAGCATCGAATGATTCATTTCGCCTTCTGCGTTGGCATACGTCTTGCGTTCGACTATTGATAACCAATGCCTGACACGAAAGAAGTCAATCCTCTCCGCGAAGGTCTATCGAGCCGCGCAATGCCGCAACCGTGCGCCGTAGTCATCTTCGGAGCCACCGGCGACCTGACTCATCGAAAGCTCGTTCCCGCGATCTACAATCTTGCCGCCGACGGCGCGCTGCCGCCCGCGGTAAGTGTCGTCGGATTCGCGCGCCGCGAGAAGAGTGACGAGGTTTTCCGGAAAGAGCTCGAAGAAGCCGCACGCAAATTCTCACGCCAGAAGATTAGCGATGAGCTTTGGGCTGGGTTCGCCTCGTCGATATTTTATCACCGAAGCGAATTCCACGCCTTGGAAGGCTACGAGTCCCTGGCCAAGCGCCTCGACGAGCTCGACGCCCAGCGCGGGACACGAGGGAATCGCCTCTTTTATCTCGCAGCCGGTCCCGATCAGTTCCCTGCAATTTTGGAGAACCTGCGCAAGAGCGGTCTCAACCGCACACGGGAAGGAGCTTGGGCGCGCGTCATCGTTGAGAAGCCTTTCGGAAGCGATTTGCCCAGCGCACAGGCGCTCAATGAACTCGTCAAGGCGGCTTTCCGCGAAGCGGACACCTTTCGAATCGATCACTATCTGGGCAAGGAAACTGCGCAGAACATGATGGTGCTGCGCTTTGCCAATGCGATTTTCGAACAGCTCTGGAACGCGCGCTATATTGACCATGTTCAGATCACGGCGAGTGAGCCTTTGGGCGTCGAGGGCCGCGCGGGTTATTACGAAAAAGCCGGCGCCCTGCGCGATATGGTGCAAAACCATCTCCTCCAGCTTCTGTGCCTCACGGCGATGGAGCCGCCGGCTGGCTTGGATGCCGACGCCATAAGGGACGAAAAGGTGAAGGTGCTCAAATCTCTTCGGCCAATCGAGGGCGACGAGGTGCGAAAAAACGTTGTGCGAGCGCAGTACGGTGCCGGCACCATCAATGGAAAGCGCGTGGTCGCCTATCGCGATGAAAAAAACGTGAGCATCGAGTCGGTCACCGAGACGTACGTCGCCCTTCGCATCAATGTGGACAACTGGCGCTGGGCGGGAGTGCCCTTCTTTGTCCGAGTCGGAAAGCGCCTGCCCAAAGCCGGCACGGAAATCGCCATCCATTTCAAGAAAGCTCCGCCTGTCCTGTTCAATGTCGACGGGCAGACAATTGATGAAAATGCGCTGGTCATCAGAATCCAGCCCGATGAAGGCGTCTCGCTGCGCATGAGCGCAAAGCTCCCGGGTTCCAGCCTCCGCATTGAGCCCGTGAAAATGGACTTTCATTACGGAACGAGCTTCGGCAAGGCGACCCCCGAAGCCTATGAACGCCTTCTCCTCGATGCCATGAGTGGAGATGCCACGCTCTTCGCACGCCGCGACGAGGTCGAGGAAGCCTGGAAGTTTGTCGATGCGATCCGCGCCGAATGGGACGAGAACTCCGATGATCTTGCCCTCTACTCTGCCGGCACGTGGGGCCCGATCGAGGCGGACCAGCTTATCAAACGCGACGGCGCAACATGGAGGCGGCTATGAGCGCCACGGCAGAAGCGCCAATCGAGCCGGGCCTGCCGGTGGAAATCGGCCGAATCGACAAGGAGCTAGGCAAGCTCTGGGAAACAGTCGGCGACACCAAGACGAGGGCCTCACTGATTAATCTTGCCATATACACCGAAAACGCGAAGGCGGTTGCGGAAAACACGAGCCTGATCTCCGAAATTGCGACTCAACACGCCTGTCGCGCGCTTCTCATCTTCGCAAATCCCGACGCCAAAGAGCCAAGCGCCAAAGCGTGGATCAACGCACACTGCCACCTCGCCGGAAAGGGTGAGCACCAGATCTGCTCGGAACAGATCACCTTTGAGCTGGATGGCGATATGGTAAGCGCGCTCCCTAATATCGTCTTTTCGCATCTCGATTCCGATCTGCCTCTTTACTTTTGGTGGCAGGGCAACTTTCGCGAACCCCTCGACGAAAAGCTCTGGGGATGGGTGGACCGCCTCATCTACGACAGCGCGGACTGGGAGGCGCCGGCAGAGCAATTCGAGTTGGTTCAAAAGATCCGCACTCTCACCGAAATCCGCACTATTCTTTGCGACCTGAATTGGACGCGGCTGCTTGGCACGCGATTCGCGCTGGCACAACTTTTCGACCACTCGTGTGCGCTTGCGCGCATCAGAGCAATCAAGCGCGTGTCCATTTCCTCCGTCACGCGTACTACAGGTCTCCTCCTTCTCGGATGGCTCGCTGCACAACTTGAATGGAAACTCCAGGCGGTGTCCGGACGGCAATCTTTCGTCGCGTCCGACGGCGCCGAAATTGATTTCGATATTCAAGTCGCCGATGGACCCGCAATCAGTCGGTGCACCTTTGAATGCGCGGACGCCATCCTTGAGATCGTTCGCGAGCCCAAGTCCGACTATGTCCATGCCCGCATTGATTGCGAGGGAGTTTCCGACACGCTGATGCTTCTGCCGGGGGGGAAGGCTACGACTGCAGACGTGCTCGTGATGGAACTCGCTCGCGGCGGCAAGCATCCGCTCTACAGAAAGGCTCTCGACGCTATCAAGACCCTCATCGTTTAGACGAGGGAAAATGCTCGAGAGCGTGCGTTTTTTGCCAGCGCAGCGAGTTTCCAATCGCCAGAGTCACGTATTTCTTCGCGGCTGAGACGGCTTCCGAGAGGGACGATCCCAAGGCGAGATTCGCCGCTATCGCTGCGGAATAAGTGCAACCGGTCCCGTGCGTTTTGATGCCGGGAACGAAAGGCGCCGAAAACTCCTCGACTCCTTGTGGGGTCACGAGAAGGTCGACCGCCATTTTCGCCCGCAAATGTCCTCCCTTGAGTAAAAACGCGCAGCCGTATTTCTCCAGGAGATAGCCTCCAGCCTCTCTCATCTCGTCAAGGTTGCGGATGTTCCGTCCCGTGAGCATTCTTAGTTCATCCAGATTTGGAGTCACGAGTGTTGCATGGGGAAACAGCGCTTTTTCGTACGCCCGGATCGCAGATTTTTTCAGCAGCGGCTCCCCGCTGCTCGCCACCATCACGGGATCGACGACGAACTTGATCTTTTTGGCAGCGAGCGCCTCCGCCACCGCTTCGACAATCGACGCCGAATGGAGCATTCCTGTCTTCGCCGCAGCGACCGGGAAAGCTGTAAAGCTCAATGCGACCTGCTCAGCAACGATCGCCGGCCGGATCGCCTGAATCGCAGCGACCTTGCCGGGAACTTCGGCCACCACGCATGTGATGGCCGTGAGCCCGTAGCAGCCGAAATACGAGAAAGTCTTCAAGTCGGCTTGAGCGCCGGCTCCAGCGCTGTTGTCGGAGCCGGCGATTGTGAGGACGACCGGCCTGCGCCGGGCAGCCTGCCGGGCTTGAGATGAAGCTATCATCGGCGCGAGAGCCAGATTATTCGAGGGGGAAACTCTCCGCCGGCAGATTGCTGGGTTCCGCCTGCGGCGGAAAAATCATGTCTCTCGTTTCTGGCACGGGGTGCCGCAGTGGCAATTTGCCCGAAAAGCGCGTTCTCGCCTTGTCGAATCGTTCCCTCCGAACCCTCCGCATCAACCCGCAGCAAATTGCCTCAGCGCTCGCGGTTGCCCAAAACAATGAACAGGAAGTAGAGCAGAGTGCCAAGGGAAGCGACGAAAGCGGCCACGTATGTTAGCGCTGCGGCGTCGAGCACCTGGTTCACGCCTGCTGCCTCATCACCCGGGCGAATGATGCCCATCTGCTGCAAAATGATCTTTGCGCGACGCGAGGCGTCAAACTCTACCGGCAAAGTAATCAATTGAAACAGCGTCAGCACGAGGTACACAGCGACCGCGACCATTGCCAACTTCAAGAGCCCGAAGAACAAGCCGCCGAGGAATATAAACGGAAGCATGCTGGAAGCGAACTGAGTCACTGGCACAATCGCCATGCGCAATTTCAGCGGCGCGTACGCCTTTTGATGCTGAATAGCATGTCCGCATTCGTGGGCTGCGATGCCCAACGCGGCAACCGAAGGCGTGTTATAAACATCGGTCGAGAGGCAAAGGCGCTTGTGCGTCGGATCGTAATGATCGCCAAGCATGTCGTTGATCTCAACGACGTCCACGTCGCCAATGTTCGCCGCCGAGAGAATTTCCCGGGCGGCTTGCGCACCGGTGACACCCGATGATGCCGCCACCTGCTTCCAACGCCCAAAAGCGCTGGATACGCGCATCTGAGCCCAAAGGCCAAGAAGCATCGGCACACCAATTAGAAAAAGCCAAGTCATCATATTTTCAAGCAATGTAGTTACGATCTCTCCGACAATCAACTCGATCCGGCGTTCAACAGAATCGGACAGTCTAGCCTGAATACGACGTGCCTCTCTGCTGCGACGAATGACGGGACTGCAGCAAGCCCGTTCTCATGGTCGGCAATGAGAGTCAGATCTCGAGTTGTTTGGGGAAATTACTGATCAACCGATGGCTCCTTGCAGTGATCACGACAACGTCCTCGTGCCGAACGCCCCCGACACCCGGCCAGTAAATTCCGGGCTCGACCGTGAACACCTGGCCCGGCCGAAAAGTCGCCGCCGCAAAGCGCGGTTCCTCATGGATCTCAAGTCCCAACCCGTGGCCGGTTCCGTGGAAAAAGCCCTGCCACCGCCCGTCCTTGATCTGCGTGGGATAGCCGCCTTCAGAAAAGAATGCCTTTACGTCCTCGTGGATCTCTCCTCCGTTCGCGCCGGGCTTCAATGCCTGGAAGGCGCGCTGTTGGCCGCTCAGGCAGGTTTCCCACAGCCGTCGCTGCGCCTCGTTTGCCGCGCCTCGCACCACCGTGCGGGTCAGATCGCCGAAATAGCCGCTGTGTGCGTCGCGCGGAAAAATGTCGAGAATGAGAAGCTGATCGGCAAAGAGAGGACCGCTTCCACGCTCATGCGGATCGCAGGCCAGTTCGCCGCAGGCAACGATGGTATCTCCTCGCGCTTCGCCCCCTGCCCGCACAACCGCTATCTCCATTTCCCTCCGCAGAATCTCAGCTGTCAGAATTCTTCTGTTCCATAAGAGTCGTCCATCTTTGCCAATTTTGGCAGCCCTCAGCACTTCGTGCCCGCGCGCCATCCCTGCCTCCGCAATGCGCGCAGCCGCGTCGAGAGCCTCGATCTCCTGCTGCGCCTTGATTTCACGATTCGGCCAGAACGAGCCATTCGCAGGCTGAAGCCGAATCTTTTCCTTCTTCAGCGCGCGCGCAAGACCCAGAGGAAAATCAGCGGGTGTCAGGACCCGCCGGACGCCGAGATGTTTCAAAAACGTCGCAACCACCTTGGCATAGGCAGGCTTTTTCTTCTTGGCGCCCTGCACCTCCTTTTCGACCCTCGAATAGCTTATCACATCATCCACTTTGGCCTCGCGACGTCCGCGATCCACCTCCAGATCACTAAGCAAGATCGCCGTTCGCCCGGGCTTCTCGACAAAAGCAAAGGCGTCCGGCGCGCGGAAGCGTGTGGCATACAACATGTCGGCAGAGACCTCGCTGGCAGCAACAATCAGTCTTGCGCGTTTCACAACGCCGCACTTTGCGCAAGCTCTGCCTTCCTGTCTCACACTTTTTCGCAATTGGGCATGAAATTCTGCAGGGTCCGAGTAGAAGGGAGCGCGGCGGAATGAGAATTACGCGTCAAACTCGTCCTCGTCCCTTCGTCCTCGAATCACCCGGGGGATCAATTGAGGGGGAATCGGACGATTCGGATCCATCGCTGGACACGCCTGAGTTCGACCAAGTGGGAGGACGCGTGGACGGAGCGCTTGCGCTTCCTCGGTCCCGAAAAGATCGCATTCACCACGTGGTCCGGCTCACGCGCTCTAAAAGTTGAGGCCTATTGCGACGAACGCACCGCGCGAAAGCTTGTGAAGCGCTTCGGCGGACGCGCCGCAATGCTGGCCGAGCATATCTGGACGGGCGATCCCGCCCGCCCGCGCGGCCCCTTGTCCATCCGGGGAAAGCTCAAGATCTTCTCCGACAAGCCGTCCTGGCGCGAATGGCAAAAAGCGACCCGGAAACCTGACGGTATCTTCATCCCCGCGGGGATGGCCTTTGGCACCGGCGAGCACGCCACCACCGCAACATGCCTGCGTCTCCTCGCGGACATCGCCACCAAGCTTCCCGCAGGCTTCACAGCCCTTGACCTCGGCACGGGTGCAGGCATCCTCGCCATCGCCGCAAAAGCGCTTGGCGCCAGCCGCGTCGAGGCCGTCGATTACGATCCGGTCGCCGTGCGGATCGCTAACACAAATGCCTCAACCAATGGCTTCCGAACCATCAAAGTCTCCCGCGGTGATGTGTTGAAGCTGGCCATCCGCCGGCCCTTTGACGTTGTTCTCGCCAATCTGTTCAGCGACGTCCTCATGGCCGCCGCCCCGCGTATCGCGCACGCTGCAAGGCCGGGCGGCTGGCTGATTTTTTCTGGTGTTCTGAGAAACCAGGCGCACGACGTTGCTTGCGCTTTAAAAGCGGCAGGCTTCTCGCATCCCCGTCTCATCGCGCGAGGCAAATGGTGCGCGGGAACCTGCCAGAAGAACCAAAGAAAAGCGGTTTGAGCCACAGATCTACTCAGATTGACACGGATGAAAAAGAACCTTGTGCAGACGTTGGAGCGGAAACCGGGACACAGCCTTTCTTCTCAAGAAGTTCTATTTGCCGAGCTTCGGCGGCCTGTCGTAGGATTTCAGGCCCTTGCTCACTAAATCTGCATCCGATCAAATCCGGAAAGCCGGAGCGCCGGATGGGATGGATGAAAGGGAAGATTTGGATGGCTCCCGATTTTGATGAGCCGCTTGCGGATCTCGCCGCCTATGACGTTGAAGTCATGTGGTGAGGCTCCGAGCATCAAGCGCGATCATTCCTCGGGCATCGCTACCGAGACATCCGGACATTCTCGCAAGATCTCCGCGTCCCGTGTGCGCAACTTGAGTCCGCGGGAGTGTGCCAGCCATACATACGAGGCGTCGTAAAAAGTTAGCCTCCTGCCAGTCGCAAGGTCGAGGATAGCCCGCCACTGGAGGTTTTCGACGGTTTCCGCCAGCATCGCTTCCCCTTGCTCGATGCTGCGGTGAGCGGCGTCGGACGGCATGTCTTGAAATCGAACTTTCTTCCAAAGAACATTACCGAGTTCGTATCGCCAAAGGCCGCAGGAAATCCATACAGGATCCTCTTCAGACAATCGGATCGCCGAACTCCGCAGAGCTGCTTCGCCCGCAAGAAAGTCGGCGAGAACCATCGCATCCACCACAATCACGGCCGGCCCTCCTCGATCGCCTCATCGATCTCCTTCGCCGTCATGAAGCGCTTCATCCCAGCCCGGATCTCTTCGGTTTCCCTTACCGCCCGGCGCATTCTCTCCCGGGCGATACCGACCTGGTCAGTCTCCGGCTGTCCCGAAACCCGTGCCAATTCCGCGATGATCTCTTGATTCAAACTGCGACGGTTCCGCCGGGCCTGCTCCCGCAACCGCGCATGCAAGTCGTCCGGTAAATTCCGAATTGTCAAGGTCGCCATGACTGCATTCTGCTATCACAATGCTGCCATGCAAGCATTTGATCAGGAAACGTGCTTCGAGGTCGTTCCCTTCATACTTGGACTACACAATAGAAATCGTATGACTGTCTCTAAAATTTCCGCCAAATATCAAATTGTTATCCCGAAAGCCGTTCGCAAGCGACTTGGCCTCAGACCGGGACAAAGTCTCCAAGTGACTGAACGCGACAACTATATCGAGCTGCGTCCGATCCTGGCTCCCAACCAACTCGTTGGTATTCTGGCGGACTGCCGGCACATCCCTTTTGAGCGTGAAAAGGATCGCGAACTGCCGTGAATTTTAACTCACTCGACAGTTCAGCCTGGATCGAAATCTTCCACAACGGCGCCAATGCCGAAAACTTTCTGCCTGCGATTTCAAATCTCTCTCAAATTGTCGTCTCTGTGATCGCGCTCTACGACGTCTGGAGATACACCATCCAACATGCTCTGCCACGATCTCCGAATTCCAACTCCGAGCATCGATGCCGCATCTCCTTCCGTTCGATCGCGACTCGCCTTGAATGCCTTCCTCAGCTGGTCCGTGGCTGCCCGGATTCAGACGACCGGAATTCGGAAATCCTTCCGTTCGTATCGCATCATTTACCGCGTCATGCACTCGGACAGAAGGATTGAAGTTGTCCGAATTTGGCACGCAGCGCGAGGATTTCCACAAATTCCAAGACGAGGGTAAGTCATGTCGGACTCCCTTCGGCTTTCGTTACTGAACGACTACCTCTACTGCCCGCGTCGCGCGGCGCTCAAAGCCATCGAAGGCTGGTGGGGCGAGAATGAGCATACCGTGCTGGGCTCGCTGGCTCACGAGCATTCCGACCTTCCGGGATACGAAGTGGCACGTGGCGTCACGCTCCTTCGCGCGCTGCCGGTGTGGTCCGAACGGCTGGGGCTCTCCGGCAAATGCGACATCGTGGAACGCCACGCAGACGGCAGTCTGGTTCCGGTCGAATACAAAAAAGGCCGGCGCAGGACATTCGAGAATGACGACGCACAGCTTTGTGCGCAGGCGCTGTGCCTGGAGGAAATGCTCGGCTCCGCAGTACGCAAAGGGGCTGTGTTTCATGCCAGAGCAAGCGGCGCAGGGAAGTCGAGTTCGATCCCGCTCTGCGAAGCCTCACCGAACAGCCATCGCCGATCTTCACGCGCTTCTTAAATCCTCCTGCATACCGCTGGCGATCCGCAAACTCGCCTGCGAAGAGTGCTCGCTTTTCGAGGCGTGCTTGCCGCAGGCAACATGCGCAGAGAGTCGCGCCGGTCGGCTGGCCCGGCAGCTATTTGAAATTTGAAATCTCAAATTTGAAATTTCAAAATCCGGCCCATGACATACGACCGCTTTGAAGATCTTCCCGTCTGGCAGGAGGCCGCCCGGCTGTACGAGTCCGCAGAAGACTTGCTCGAGAACGAGTCCTTTCATGCCAGCCGTGGCTTTCGCGACCAACTCGACCGCGCCGCATTGTCAGTCTCCAATAACATCGCTGAGGGCTTTGAACGCGGCACGACGAATGAGCTCCTCCAGTTCGCGCCGCTATGATGAGCAGAAGAAGCGAGCCGAGCTCACGCAAAAGGACCTGCTTCGCGGACTTCCGCTCGACCATCCCCTCCGGCTCGATGCCGTGAAGCGTGGCATCATCTGAAATTTGAAATCTCAAATTTGAAATTCCGAAATGCCAGGCATCCAGCAGAACACGCTCTATCTCGCGACACCCGGAAGTTACGTCGCGCGCGACCATCTCACGCTTCAGATCGAGACGCCGGAGTACCCGGCAGATCTGCCGCAGGAAGGCCGGAATCCGAAGGCGGCGATTGGATGGCGAAAACTGAGCGTGCCCATCCACCTTCTGGAGTCGATCTGCGTCTTCGGTCCGAGCACGATTAGTCCGCCAGCGCTGGATCTGTGCTGGGAGCATGGTGTCGCTGTTAATTTTCTCAATGAGAATGGCCAACTCCAGGCGCGTATGACAGGGGTCGCCGATACCAGCGTAACCCTGCGACGCACCGACTTCCGCGCCGCCGACGACCCGAAGAAATGCGCGGCGATTTCGCGGCAAATCGTAGCAGGGAAGATTCAAAACAGCCGAAATAGCCTCCTGCGCGCCGCGCGCGAGATGGATTCGGAAAGCGAACGCACCAGTCTCGAGGCCGCGGCCGACTCCCTGCCCGCCAGATCCAGGGCCTTGCGCAGCTTTCGACGGCAGACACGCCGCTTGACGTGATTCGCGGTGCGGAGGGAATGGCATCCAGTGTATACTTCGGCGTATTTTCCCTTGCGTGGCCGCCCTTACCGCCGCCGGCTTTGACCCCTTCGTCGGATTTCTTCACACCGACCGCCGAACCGTCCATCCTTGGCACTCGACTTGAGGAAGAATTCCGTCCCTGGCTTGCGGATCGTCTCGCTGTGACGCTCATCGCCTGCTCCTCCTTTAGCGGCGTGCGAGCCGCACCGGCAGCGATCGGACCGGGTGATTTTCGGGACCGCGAAGGCGGCGCCGTCGAATTTACCGAAGCCGGCCGCAAGCGGTGATCAAGGCGTATCAGGGCGCAAGCAGGACACGCTGGCGCATCCTTGCTCGATCAAAACCTGCGCATCGCGCAATTGCCGTTTGTCCAGGCTCGTCTCCTCGCGCGGCACTTGCGAGGCGATGTCGCCGATTACATCCCGTTCGTTCCCAAATGATGCGCTTATTGCGCCACTCCTCTTCGACCCGCCGCCCATGCTCATCCTCATCACCTACGATGTTTCCACCGTCGAAAAGGACGGCCGGCGCCGTTTGCGGCGTGTCGCGCAAGCTTGCAAAGACTTCGGTCAGCGCGTGTAGAAGTCCGTGTTCGAATGCCAGGTCGGACAAAAAGAATGGGCAGCTTTGCGCCATCGTCTTCTTGAGTGAAATTAAGCCTGACGAGCACTCGCTTCGGTTCTACTATCTCGATGAGAAAGCCGTTCAACGTATTGAACACCATGGAACAAAAAACCGGCCGATCTCGCCGAACCACTCATTTTGTGAACCTCCTTCCGCGAACCTCAAGCGCCGGCTCGAGTCCCATCATTTCGCGGCGACCTCGGAAGCCTGATTCCATAAGGCTTCCCTTCCGTTCTTTGACAAATCAGCGTTCGCGACCTCCACATGAAACCGGACGTTCGCGAATCGTGGCATATAATTTCCTGCGGTTCTTCCTTTTGGAAGAGCCGCAGTCGCTCCGCGCTTCGGCGCGGAGCGCGGATTGAAACCAAGATATTCGCCGTTGCCGGTTTCTCCTGCTGGAGTAGCGCCTGTCCGACTCCCGTCAGCAACCCGGAGGGTCGTTCTTCGTCGAATACGGCAAACGACTCCCTTCAAGGACGATTTCGTAAGCAGCAACGATTTTCTCAAGATCGAACTCACCGGCCTTTTCGCGCGAAGCGCGACGCATTCGGTCCAATGTGTTCGCACAAGCCAATAGTGCGCCGAGCTTTTGCGCAAAGGCGGCTGGCGAGTGCTCGCAGAGGAAGCCGTTTCGGCCCTCGTCGACCACGTCTTGCATGCCGCCGATCTGACTGCCAACTATTGCAAGGCCCCGCTGAAGCGCCTCGATCGCGACCATAGGCAAACCTTCGTGCAACGAAGGCATCAATAGAATATCCGCCTCAGCCATTAACTGCGCCACTTGGTCGCTGGAGATCCAGCCGTGCAGCATCACGCGTCCGCCGATGCCCTCGCGCAAGACTAGTTCCCTCACGTCGGGCGCCAGCGGACCATCGCCAATTACGTCAAACGACCAATCCATTTCCTTGATCAACGCCAATGCCTTGATGGCAAGGAGGGGATTTTTCTGAATACTCAATCGTCCGGCCATGATAATGCGACGCGGAGAATGGACGCGCAACTCGGGCCTTGCGATCGGATTGACACCATTGGGAATTACGACGGGCTTCACCCCGTAGGCGTTTGCCGCCAACCCTGCGACAAAGCGGCTTACCGTTGTAACGCTCCGCGCACGACGCCATACTGGCGTCACAAATGGGCCGAGGAGCCGGAACAAATGATCGGTCTGCTCCGGCACACCGCCTGGCACATCGCCCAGGTGCGCCGTCAGCACGTACGGAATGCCTGTGAAGAGCTTCACCGCAAGCGCCAGAGGCCCGGTCGGAACTGCGAAGTGCGCATGAACGACATCCGGGCGCCAGTTTCGAGCCTCTCTCAGGACCGGCAAGAGACTCGTCGCAAGGTAAAGGGCCATCTCTGGCACGGTGCAGGTATCTTCGCGCCGGCGAAAGGATTCGGGACGCAGTACCTCTATCTGGTCGCGAATCTCACGCCTCGGAAGATGGCGCATGCCCGCGGTCAGAACGCGTATCTCATGTCCCCGCCGAGCCAGGCTAGCGGCCACCTGCGCCGCGACTCTTCCCCCGCCTCCGCCGATCGGAGGATACTCGTAGCAGAGAACGAGGACCTTCACCTCGTCACATCCTCTGCACCCAGCTTTGCCAGCCACTCGCCGTAGCACAGCTGGCACCAGAGATAGATACGTTCATCGGCACCCCCTGCGCGATGAGAGGAAAGTTTTTCCTCGAGAAATTTACCGTCGCCCCGCGGTTTCAGACGCCCCGAGCGGAACCATGCTCCGACCGGAGTGCCAAAGCCCTTCTTCTTGCGGTGAATGATGTCGCGCGGCAGAAGGGGTTCCAGCGCCTTCTTGAGAAGATATTTCGTGGTCCCTCCGCGAATCTTGAAGCGATGCGGCAGTCTGCGCGCGAAATCCGCCACTTCCAAATCAAGAAACGGGCTACGCGCTTCAAGGCCGTGCATCATGCTCGCGCGATCGACTTTCGGCAGGATGCCGTCCTGAAGATATAGTTCCGTATAGAATTGCAGGGTGCGGTCCACCAAATCCGGCTGCCGGCACGAATCCCAGGCTTCCACAGCCTCGGAATACAGATCCTCCGCATGCACCGGTTCGCCGAAGAGTTGCTCGATCTCATGCGGCTCCAATGCGCCAAGCCACACGGGATTCCAATAAGACGGTCGATGACTCGCCCCGCGCATTCCCCGCTTGATCTTGAAATCGAAGCTGAGATTCGCGTGCGATACGGGAAGACGGCCAGCCAGAGCGCGCAGAGCGTGGTGCACGGGCCGCGGGACCAGGCGCGCATACCACTCCGCTTTTCTCAATCCACGAAACGTATCGTACCCGGCAAACAACTCATCGCCACCATCGCCGCCCAAGGCCACGGTGACCTGACGCCGCGTGAAGCGGCTCAGCAACCAACTTGGCAGAAGGGAATTGTCACCCTGGGGCTCGTCCAGCTTGCGGAAGATTTCGGGCAAAACGTCACACGCCTTATCAAGGTCGAGGATTTCGCTCTGGTGATCCGTTCCGAGAAATTCAGCCGCGCGGCGGGCCTGAGCCGATTCGTCGAAACTCGGCTCGTTGAATCCGATGCAAAACGTCCGCAAGCGTTCCGGGCCGGCGTGTTTCGCCGCCAGCGCCGCCACAGCCGTCGAATCGATTCCCCCGCTCAAGAAAACACCGAGCGGCACGTCCGCCATCAAGCGCCTCTTAACGGCGCGATCAAGCCGCTCAAGCAATTCCTCTGCCAACGCCGTCTCTGAGCGTCGAATCATGCTTTCGTCCGGCTCGATTTCGAAGCGCCAGTAACGCTTGAGGACAGGTTCCCCTGCCCCCTCAAGGATCAGGTTATGACCCGCGGGCAATTTCCATACTCCCTCAATAAGCGAGCGCGGCGCCGGGACCAACGAATAGGCGAAGAATTTTTGGAGAGCTTTGCGCGAGATGCTGCGGGGAGAGCGCCCGTGCTCAAGCAATGCCGTCAACTCTGAAGCGAACGCAAACGTGCCTCCGCGCCGGAACCAGAACAACGGCTTCTTGCCAAAGCGATCCCGGCTGAGCAACAGGCGCTTCTTCGCCGCATCCCAAAGCGCAAAGGCCCACATGCCATTCAGCCTGCGAACAATTTCCTCCCCCCAGACGCAGTAACCATGCAACAGCACCTCGGTATCCGAGTGATCGCTCTGAAACACACGGCCCTGCGCCTCCAAATCGGCGCGCAACTCCAAGTGGTTGTAGATCTCTCCATTGAAAACGATGACGCAACGCCCGTCCGCCTCAACCATGGGCTGTCCCCCGCCGGCAAGGTCGATGATCGAAAGTCGCCGATGCCCGAGATGCACTGCGTCAGACTTCTCGCTATAGAACCCTTCGGCGTCCGGACCGCGGTGAGCCAGCCGGCGGGTCATGCGTTCGAGATCCGACCGATCCCCCTCGCCGACGAATCCGGCGATTCCGCACATTTCAAGCCGCCTTCGGAAACGATTTTAGGTTGCGCGTTTCACGCACGAGATAGATCGACTTGTTCTGGGACTCGTGAAAGGTGCGGGTGATCATTTCTGCAAGCAAGCCCATGAGGATACAGATCACGCCGGTCATGAAGGAAAAAACCGCCATCATCGGCAGCGGAGTGTTCGTGAAAAAATACCCCTTTGTGCGCATGTAAAGCGTCCAAACGCTAAACCCGAAGGCCGCCGCAAAGAACGCGACTCCCCAGAGGCCGAAGAGATACATCGGCTTGAGCATGAACCTGTCCATGAATTTGACGGTTACAAGATCCATCAAGACTTTCAGGACGCGCTCAAGGCCATACTTCGACGACCCGCACGACCGCGCGAAATGATTGACAGGAATCTCGGCAATCCGCGCTCCATGCCACTTCGCGTAAATCGGAAGGAAGCGATGCATTTCGCCATAGAGGCGGATTCCTTCGATTACCTCCGCACGGTAGGCCTTTAGCGAACAACCAAAGTCGTGCAAGCGAACGCCGGAAACCGCGGAAATCAGCTTGTTCGCCATGATGCTCGGAATATTCCGATGGATGGCGTTGTCCCGCCGGTCCTTCCGCCAGCCCGAACAGACATCGTAACCCTCTTTGAGTTTGGCCAGCATGCGCGGAATATCCTCCGGATCATTCTGCCCATCTCCATCCATGGGGACAATGATATCGCCCGATGCGAAATCAAAGCCCGCCATCATAGCCGCGGTCTGGCCGAAATTTCGGCGAAAGTGGATCACCTTCACCTCGCGATGCGCTGTCGCGAGCCTGTTCAGAATCTCTTCGCTTCGGTCCAGACTTCCATCGTTGACAAAAATGATCTCCCACGGATCACCGTGCCGATTCATCACCACACGCACTCTCTCGAAAAGTTCCTCAATGGAGCCCTCTTCGTTGTAAATCGGAACGGACAATGAAATCATGGCATGGATACCGGAACCCTTCAGTTGACACAAAAAATTGCTGCGATGTCAGTAAAAATAAAGAAACGGTTTTCGCTGTCAGACCCACGGACACTTGGACAACCGAGGCTCTTTCCTTGAAGGATATTCCCAAGACTGGATTGCTTCCATGTATCATTGGAACGTTTGATGTGGCAAGATTGCGCTTGCCTGGACGCGGAAGGTCGATTTGTTGACCAAAATGCCATATCGCGTTTGCAAGACAATCGATATCGAAAGCGGCCACATGCTGTCGAAGCATCCCGGCAAGTGCAAATTTCCGCACGGTCACACGCGCAAAGTGGAGTTCATCCTCGAGGCCGAGCATCTCAATCGGAACGAAATGGTGTGTGACTTTTTGGTCGTGAAGGAGCTCATCGGCGATTACCTTGAAACTTTGGATCATTCGATATGCGTCAACACTGCTGACCCGGCCTATCCGGAATTGCGAGCGCGCTATGGAGACAGGATTATCTCTTTCGAAGATGAGGACCCAACCACAGAGGTCATGGCACGTGTAATCTTTCAAACGTTCGCCAAAAAACTTACCGACGACTTCGCGCGACTGGATAGGAGCTACCCCCTCGACAGGGAAGTCCGGCTTGTCTCGGTCAAAGTTTGGGAAACATCCTCTTCATGGGCGGAGTATTATTTGCCTTAGAAGGATGTTGGAAACCCACGCATGTCACGTTGCTGTCAATTTTCGGAAGATCGCAAGAAGCCAAGCGCAGGCTTGATGGGGTTGCGGGGTCCCCATCTCCCCGCAAGCCGCAGCGCTACGGACAAGCTTGGCGACATAGCGAGGGCCGAAAATTGGCGCAACCCGGAGGGCGTGAGCGTGACGTGCGTGGGTTTTTCATCAGTCTCCTAGCGCGGTCGCCACCCCAACCAGGCATGAAAGACATACAAAGTACCGCGGACACTCGGGGCATCGCTATTGACCAGGTCGGCATTACGAACCTTCGCTACCCCATCAGTGTGAAGAGCCGGGGCGGGAAGCCAATGGCCACTGTGGCTGACATCTCGATGTCGGTGCACCTTCCGCATCATTTCAAGGGCACCCACATGAGCCGGTTCCTTGAAGTCCTGGCAAAGCACGAAGGGGAAATTACCTTGCGTAGTTTGCCGGCGATTCTCCACGAGCTAAAGAAACGACTGGATGCAGAGAGCGCTCATATGGAATTGTCGTTCCCGCATTTTATCGACAAAGCCGCACCAGTTAGCGGAGCCCGCGCGAAGGTATGCTGTCAATGCACCTTTTCAGTGTCCTGCAACGGGAGGAAGGATGACGTCTCGCTTCGCGTCGTCGTGCCTGTCACGACCCTTTGCCCCTGCAGCAAGGAGATCAGCGACTATGGGGCGCACAATCAACGCGGACATGTTACGATCGAAGTTCGCCCAGGTATGACGAAAGAGGGCTGGGCTTGGATCTGGATTGAAGAGCTCGTTGAGATTGCCGAGAGATCCGCCTCGGCTCCCGTGTACGCCCTGCTAAAGCGAGCTGACGAACGCCATGTCACCATGCAGGCCCACGATAACCCCGTATTTGTCGAAGATCTCGTGCGCAACGTCGCGCTTCTTCTCAAGGATGACCCCCGCATTTCGTCGTTCGAGGTGCAGGCCGTAAACCAGGAAAGCATTCACGCCCACGACGCCTTCGCACGAGTGGTATGGAAGCGCGGAGCGAGGCATCGGAAATAGCGGACGCAGGATCGGTTCATTGAGCCGGCGCCTGGCAACGCTCACGGCGAGAATGAACGCTCCTCTTGATCAATTGCTGTCAGCATGAGCTATCTTGTGTCATGCCAACCAAAGCACAGTTTCCAAATGAGCAGTCCGAGGAGGGCGAGTTCGATCGGCAGGAAGATGCGTTCCGCGACTTTGTTTCTGTAGATGGGTCGACGCCTTACGCGACTGCCGCGGGCCGCTACCATCTGTATGTCTCGCTCGCTTGCCCTTGGGCAAGCCGCACGCTGATCGTGCGAGAGTTAAAAGCCCTGCAAGGCGCAATCAGCGTAACGGTCGTTGACCCAGTGCGCGATGAGCGTGGGTGGGCATTTCGCGAGGGTCCGGGTTACAGCCACGATTTGGCAAACGGATTCGCGTTCCTCAGTGAAGCTTACGCCGCGACGGATCCAAGCTTTGACGGCCGCGTCACGGTACCCGTGCTCTGGGACAAGGAAACGCGCCGGATCGTCAATAACTCCGAGGACGACATCTGCCGGATGTTCAATGACGTCTTCAATCAATTTGGCAATCCCTCGGTCGATCTGTTCCCGGGAGATCTCGAAGACGAGCAGGCCAATATCTCCGCCTTTGTCTATGATCACGTGAACAACGGAGTCTATAAAGCAGGCTTCGCAACCAAACAGCGAGCATACGAAAAAGCCTGTCGCACACTCTTCGCGGCGCTCGATGAGTTGGAGGTGCGCCTGTCAGCGCGCCGGTATCTCCTCGGCAATCGCATCGTAGAAACAGACTGGAGGCTCTTCTGCACCCTCGTTCGCTTCGACGCGGTCTATCACGGCCACTTCAAGTGCAACGTCCGCCGTATCGTTGACTATCCCAATCTCGACGCTTATATGCGCGATCTTTACCAGCAACCCGGGATCGCCGAAACAGTAAACTTTGATCACATCAAGCGGCACTACTACGTCACGCACGACGATATCAACCCGACCCGCATTGTTCCGATCGGTCCGGCGCTGGACTTTACCCGCCCACACGGACGCGAGCGGCTCTCGAGGCCTATGGACATTGGCCTTTGACTCTTCCTGGCAGACACAGGCCATTTTGCCACTCTCGCAGCCCATCTTGCTAGCATCTCTCCGGGGAGCGCACGCGTCCCGGCGTGCAATTTCCGGCGTCCCGCCGGAAAACTCTGTTCGGCGAGACGCCGAACACCACACGCGAGGACGCGTATGCTCCCCATACGTTTCGGCCGCTGCCAACATATCGTTTGCCAGCCAGAATTCGTCCTCCCGCACCATATCACCGTGATATGCCTTGGTCGTCCTCATCCCCTGGCGACCAAAGCATCGCGCAATGTGACCACCGGAGTGCGAGATAAGCGGGCTAGGAGACGCTACTGGGCGCGGCTGCTTTTCGCGGATTCTTTTCTCACCATGGGATTGGTTTTCTGTCTCGCAGGAATTGTCCGGTGACCTCTTGGGGTGCGTCGGTCGCAAGCCATACGATGGTATCGGCGCCCTCCTCAACAGAACGCGTTGCGTTTGCCCCTCCCATATCCGTGCGAACCCAACCGGGACAAACGGAGTTGATGGAAATGTTTGGGAGGGCCACCGCGAAGAGGCTGGTGACTGCATTGAGGGCCGTCTTGGAGAGGCAATAGGCCGGCGCCCACGTGTCCATGCCCTCGCTGAGTTGCCCGCCGCCGCTCGAGACGTTGACAACGCGCGGCGCACTGCTTCTTGAGAGCAAAGGCAAAAAGGCCTGCGTCACAAGCAGCGGGCCGAGCGTGTTCGTTCGAAGGACCTTGTTCACGGTGTCGGCGCTCAGTTGCGTAATTGCGACATCCTCATCCAGAAGGACGGCAGCGTTGTTGACGAGCACATCAATATGGTCCGCGACCTCGGCGACTACATGCACACCTTCCGAGATGCTCTTGGCATCGGACACATCGAGAGGAACGAACGTCGCAATTGCGCCATTCTTTCTTAGCGTCTCCGTCGCCTCGCGGCCGTTCTGAGGGTCTCGCGCTCCAACAAAAATGTGAAATCCCCTCCCGGCAAGTTGTCTCGCGACTTCGTATCCGATTCCTCTATTCGCCCCAGTGATCAATGCAGTTTTCATGTGCCGTTCCAAATCGCCTCAATCCGGTCGAATCATCTCGAATCGGTCTCCCGTGCGGCAGTACCAATGCGGGCTGGCCATTCGGCCTATCACATGAAAGAGCTCGCTCCGAATCCGCAACGTTTCGGGGTCAACCAATCCGTCGCGCACATGGAGGCGCTTAACCAATCCGATGATGAGCCGGTTGTCGCCGATCTGCAATGTCCCCCACTCCCTGCATTCCAGGCTGGCTGGCGATTCTGCGATGCGTGGCGGTCTAATGGCTGAGGACGCGTGCGTCGACAATCCCGCGGCCTCCAGCTCGCTGGCGCCGTATGGCATCGACGCAGCCGTGCGATTCATCGGCTCAGCAAGGTCCTCATCGACGAGATTGACCACGAACTCGTGTGTGAGCCGAATGTTGCGAGCCGTGTCTTTCGGCGTGCCATCAGTCCGATCCCCTGGGCAAACGCCTACAATGGGCGGTCTGGCTCCAAGCACATTGAAAAAACTGAAAGGTGCTGCGTTTATGACGCCTTCAGCATTAACGGTCGTCACCCAAGCGATCGGTCGCGGTGTGACCAGCGAAGCAAGCACCGCGTACGAACGAGAGGCATGCTTGCCTTCAAGATCAAGTTCCATGGGCCACAGATTACACAGGTTTGCACCGATTCAAAGCATTGGCTGCCCTTCTCCGGCGAAGAGTTGCCTCATCGGGTTTCTTTTCAGCTCGCAATGACTGCACATTGCAGGTATTCTGCATGCAACAACATGGCAACCGTTACAATAAGGAAATTTCCCGATCGCCTTCTCGAACAGCTTCGAACCAGGGCCAAATCGGCCCGTCGAAGCGCAACCCAGGAGATGCTGGCCACCCTTGAAGCTTCGTTTTCCGGCCAGTTGGCTGATCCTAGCGGAAATCGGGACGAGGCCGACCGGCAGGCTGAAGCCTGGACGGAATTGTCCGCGAAGTGGAAATCCGATCTGACACTTCAGGAGGAGATCAACCGCCTCTACAAGGCGCGCAGCCACGGACGAAAAGTAAATCTGTGAAACTCCTCGATACGGACACGTGTGTCGCCATCCTGCGCGGCAACTCTGCGGTCATGGAGCGCCGCCGTCGAACTCCAGATCGGGTCGCCACAACATGGGTGACAGCCGGCGAGTTATTCTACGGAGCGGCGAAATCCAGTGATGCTTTCAGAAATAAGAGCCTTGTGGAGCGGTTCCTCGAAACCCTTCCGGTGCTGGGACCGGACTTGCCGGCGTCGCAGTTCTTCGGGTTGCTCAAAGCGGATCTTGAATCCTCCGGCAAACGTGTTGCGGATGCCGACCTTTGGATCGGCGCCCTCGCCCGTGCCTCTCGAGCAACTGTCGTAACGGCGAACACGCGTCACTTCGAGCGCATGGACGGCGTCCAGGTGGAAAACTGGATCAGGTGATTATCCGGCCGAAAGGTTGTCGACTGTCGCATTTCATCGACGCTCGTAGAGCGCCGCGACAGCGATCCAGCCTTGATCGGTCTGCGGCGCCTGGATCGAAGCATTGAATCGCTCACTTCCTACCCGTGCCGCTCCTTGATTGCCGCGAGAATATCGGCGACGACCTCGGCCCGTGGCCTGGCGCCAAGATTTCCTTTGCCATGCACACGCACGCTTACTGAGCCGGTTTCCAAATCGCGTTTGCCGATCACGAGCATCGTGTGAACCTTCTGCTGCTCGGCGCGCTGGATCTTTCCGTTGATCTTGTCGCTCGAAAGGTCTAGTTCGGCGCGCACCTCGTGGCAACGCAGCTCGACGTGGATGGCCTTCGCATGCTCCACAAGCGCTTCCTCGTCGCCGATGGTCATGATGCGCACCTGCTCGGGCGCCAGCCAGAGTGGGAAATTACCCGCATAATGTTCGATAAGGAACCCAATGAAACGTTCGTGCGTGCCAAGCGGAGCGCGGTGGATGCAAAGCGGGGTCTTTTCCGTATTGTCACGGTCCTTGTAGACGAGGCCGAAGCGCTTTGGCACGGCGAAATCCACCTGATTGGTTGCGATGCTGAACTCGCGGCCGATGGCGCTCCAAACCTGCACATCAATCTTAGGCCCGTAAAACGCGGCTTCGTTCGGCACTTCGACGTAGTTGATGCCCGATCGATTAAGGACGTTGCGCACCATCTCCTCCGTTTTCACCCAAAGATCGGGCTCGCCAACAAATTTCTGGCCGAGCTTCTCAGGATCGTGAGTCGAGAAGCGCATGAGATATTTCTCGATTCCGAAAACCTTGAAATATTTAAGGTACATCTCGTTTACCGCATTAAATTCGGCCTCGAATTGCTCCTCGGTGCAGTAGATGTGCGCGTCGTTCATCTGCATCGAACGCACGCGCATCAGGCCGAAAAGCTCGCCGCTCTGTTCGTAGCGGTAACAGTTCCCGTATTCGGCGAGGCGGAGCGGCAGCTCGCGGTAGCTGCGAGGAACCGCGCCGAAGATCTTATGATGATGAGGGCAATTCATCGCCTTGAGGTAGTAGCGAGAGCCTAAGTTTTCAACCGCTTGCTCAAGTGCCTCAATACGATCGTCAAGGTCTTTTAAATGCGATAGACTGTAAGCAAGCTGTCCGGCAAGTTCGAGCTTGCGCTTCTCTTGCCTTGTTTGATCCAACTCTAAACTAAGCTCGTTTTTGCGCTGCTTTTCTTCTTCTTCCAATAGCTCCATGGGAGGAAACATGGAGTCGGCATAGTAAGGGAGATGCCCGCTGCAGACATACATGCTTTTGCGGGCGATATGCGGCGTGCGGACGCGCTGATAGCCCGCGGCGAACTCGGTTTCCTTCGCGAGTTTTTCGAGCTCCTCGATGAGAACGGCGCCCTTCGGGAGCCAGAGCGGCAGACCGGGACCGACGTCTTCATCGAAACAAAACAACTCCATCTCGCGCCCGAGCTTGCGATGGTCGCGCTTCCTGGCCTCCTCCAGCATTCTGAAGTAGGTCTCCATCTCGGTCCTGTTCTTGAACGCAGTGCCGTAGATGCGCTGGAGCTGGGGATTCCGTTCGTCGCCCTTGTAGTACGCGCTGGCGACGTGCGTGAGTTTGAAAGCGCCGATCCGGCCCGTGTGAGAAACATGCGGGCCCGCGCATAGATCGGTAAAGTCGCCATTGCGATACAGCGTAATCACTTCGCCGTCCGGAATGTTTTGAACGATATCAAGCTTGAACCTCGAGGGCTCTGCTCTGTCCGAGAGCGCTGCGAGCTGGCCTTTTCGGGCAAGCTCCAGCGCCTGCTCCCTGGAGACTTCAACGCATTCGAAACGGTGGTTCGCCTTGACCTCCTTCTTCATCTCCTCCTCGATGCGCGCAAAGTCCTCCGGCGTGATCCGGTGCGGCAAGTCGAGATCGTAATAAAAGCCGTTCTCGACCGGCGGACCGGCGGCAAACTGCGCCTCCGGCCAGATGCGCAGGATCGCCGTGGCAAGCACGTGCGCACAGGAATGACGAAGGGTTTCAATTTCAGTCATAGGGATGAAGAATTAACCACAGAGAACACAGGGACACCGAGATCAATCAAAG
This sequence comes from uncultured Verrucomicrobiae bacterium, assembly GCA_963847295.1. Lineage (GTDB taxonomy): Bacteria > Verrucomicrobiota > Verrucomicrobiia > Chthoniobacterales > Terrimicrobiaceae > DASTFP01. Next base: position 10,534 of record CAWJZG010000007.1, on the reverse strand, counting down.
AGGAATGCCCTCTTCCGGAACAAGCAATGGAATGCCTTCACTGATCGGATAGAGAATCTTTCCATCTTCGCAAATCAACGCTTCAGAAATCAGCCTGGAGGCCTTCGCGCTCGCCTTTGCGAGCGCTGCCTCGTCTGCAACTCGCAACGCCTGATGAGTCAGAGGACAGCAAAGAATTTCCAGCAATTCTTTATCCACACCCTGTTATGCTCAGCGGCAACCTAATACTTAGGCACGCTGGAATCGACGCGATCTGCCCAAGCGCTGATTCCGCCTCCGACATTGAATAACTTGGCAAACCCGGCCTTCTGAAGCTGACGGAGAGCCTTGGCGCTTCGCATGCCGCTCTTGCAGTGGATGACGATCTCATCCGCGCTATCGAGCTCGCTCATGCGCGAGGGCAACTCTCCCAGTGGAATTAGCTGAGAGCCCGGAATACTGGCTATGTCGTATTCGTACTGCTCACGGACGTCGAGCAGCACAAACTTTTCGCCGCGATCCTTTTTCGCTTTCAGTTCCTCGACCGAAATTTCCGGAACGGGTGGCTCCGCCTCTTCTGCCGCCTGCGCTTGCGGAATGCCGCAGAATTGATCGTAATCGATCAATTCGGTGATGGTAGGATTCTCCCCGCATACCGGGCACGTCGGATCCCTGCGGACCTTGAACTCGCGGAACTTCATCTTGAGCGCATCGAAATGCACGAGCCGGCCGACCAGCGGCTCGCCGATTCCCACGATCAGCTTTACGGCTTCGATAGCTTGCATCACCCCGATCACCCCCGGCAACACGCCAAGCACGCCACCCTCGGCGCAGCTCGGCACCATCCCGGGCGGCGGCGGCTCTGGATACAGGCAGCGATAGCACGGCCCGTCAAGGCTCGGCGCAAAGACGGTGCACTGGCCCTCGAACCGGAAAATCGAGCCGTAGATATTCGGCTTTTTCAGAAAGACGCACACGTCATTCGAGAGATACCGGGTGGGAAAATTATCCGTGCCATCAATAACCAAGTCGTATTGTTCGACGATCTCAGCGGCATTCTCACTGCGGAACATGGCATCGTGAAGAACGACATGAACGTTCGGATTCACGTCTTTGATCCGGTCGCGCGCGCTGTTGAGCTTCTTGCGACCTACGTCCTTCGTGCCATGGAGCACTTGGCGCTGGAGATTTGAATAATCGACAATATCAAAATCGATGAGCCCAAGGGTGCCGACCCCGGCTGCGGAAAGATAGAGAGCAATCGGTGAGCCGAGCCCGCCGGTCCCAATGCAAAGCACTCTGGCCGCCTTGAGTTTCTTCTGCCCTTCAAGCGTCACTTCCGGCATGATGAGGTGCCTCGAATAACGGGCGATTTCATCATTGCTGAACTCGATGTCTTCGAGCCGAGCCGGATCCAGGATGCTTTTACTCATATCTCAAAAACCGCTATGGGTTGGATCGACCACTCTATCGATCCCCCTGAGGATTGCAAGACGGCGTCAGTCCCGCGCCGTCACCGGCTTTCTCAACATCGGAACGATCTGGGGAGACGTTCCCGCCTGGATCACGCCTAGCCGTTCGAAACCGAGGCGCTCATAAAACGGGGTGTTTCTCGGGTTGCTGGACTCAAGATAAGCGAGTTTGTGGTCGGCGTCACACCTCCGAAGCGCATGCCTCATCAATTCCGTGCCGTGGCCCGCGCCTTGACGGGCTGGATCGACGCCAATCAGAGGCAAATACCAATGAGGCTCCTGAGGGTGAAAACCACTCATCTGCTCGAAGACGGCGAAAGCGTCGGCAAGGAAGCTCTCAGGCACAGCTCGCTGCATCAATCCAATCATCGCTTCTTCGTCCGGCTCAACGCCGGGGGGAAGCCAGAGTGCCACGGCTGCACAACCCTCCAGAGAATCGGCCGTGTTGTGCTCGAATGCCCTCCCGCCGAAAGCCCTGACAAATTCCGGGAAGTGAGTCAAATAGTCGTGCGGATCTGCGAAAACCCAACGCGATGGAGGGTCCGCGCTGAACGCGAGGGTCAGCGCGGCAGCGGCATGTTCCAAGGTTGGTATCTTTAGACGTAAGCTCATAGAGGTAACCGAAACTGAAGCCGATTATATGGCGGTTGTCGAGGCAGGCCTCCAGGACGATCTCCGCCCTGGACGCGCCTCTTAACCCCAATGGTGTGGAAAGGTCCCGAAAGACCTCGGGACGATGCCCCGGGCTCCAGCCCTCTCCCAAGCAGTTCCCTCGGAAGCGCTTGGGAGACGGTCCGGACTGCGGTGGCCTCAGTCATCGACTTTCCGTGGTGCCAATTTAGTTCCAATAGTCGGCGAATGCCCGCTCACCGAATGCGACGACGAGTTCCGGGAAGTGTGTAACGTGCTGACAAGGCCGCTGATACGTTTCCAGCGGCGCACTTGCTCTCAATACCGCGGTATAGGAAAGCCCGGATCGGATGGGCGCAGTCGCATCGACCGGACACCGGCCAGAGGACGCTTTTGCCAAATGGTTTGGCGCCGCGCTGGTGAACTCGGACATGGCTTGCTGCACGATTGATCGAGTGAGTGTTGCGTTCATGGTATTGTTCTTCTCAATAGTTTGGTGGTTTGTTGGTTGGTTGAGTTTGCAGCCCTTGTCCGGGCGGAAAGAATCCGCGTGAGGGATACTCTTCGCGACGGAGGAATGTTTCACGAGGGAAATGGGGTCACGTCTTGACGGGCTGTTGCCCGAAGGGTCGATGTTTCGGGGATCAGTTGCGATGGAATACGACGGCGAAGACTGACTGAAAGGAACGCGTCCAGCCTGATAGTCTGGCACAAAGCCGACGAGGAGCTGGCTGCCGAAGGAGAATAGGCAATTTCTATCTTTCTGACGATGATCCTGAGGTTTTGAATGGCCGCGATGAGGTAATCCTGGATGCTTTGTTTCCAAAGTCCGCGCCAACGAGCGCGCTTAAAGCCGTGCTGAACGGCCGCCTCGCCAAAGTTGCGCTCTTGGAACCACTGGCGACGCTTTCGGTCACAATGAGCCGCCGGGGAGTGGGATTGCTTGCGGGCTTTGTCCAGCAACTCTTGCCCGGCATAGCGTTTTAAGGTGCGTCCGCTCTTATCTCGTGTGCAAAGGTGGCGAAGTCGGCATCGTGCGCAGATTCCTCGCTTGGTGCGATACTCGTAATAGCCGCGACTGGGAACAAAGTGATGGCGAGAGAGGGTCCTTCCCGTTGGGCACTTGTAGCAATCGGTTTCTCTTTGATAGGCAAAGCGCTCCGGCGAATAGATTCCCACGCTTCGCGGGTTACGCAGTTTGCTGCGTAGATCGGCGACATGAGCGCGGATCTTGCGTTGAGCCAAGGCGATCAAGTTGGCCGTATTACCGTAACGGCTGTCGGCCACGGCCACTTTCGTCATTGAGGCTGTCACACGCTCGTGTTTTTCGATAAGGTCGAACAACTCGCTAGCTTCGTCCATGGCTCCCGTGGTTGTCTTAACCGCCGTAATAACCCCCCCCTTATCGTCAAGAGCCCGATGGTTCTTGTAGGAAGGGGTCGGCTTACCATTCTGGTGCCGCACCACGGTGGAGTCCGCGTCCGTTGTGCTATTTCAAAAGACAAGATACTAAATGTTTATCAACATGCTCACCCAGATCGCGGTAGTGAGGTGACGGCTACTTTCACTATACGAGAGTGGCCAGACTAAAATAGCCCTGTTGGGTGCGCATCCCACGGTTTTTAATATGCCGACGTCCGCCGGAGCAGATCCAGGCTCATTGGCTCTGTGCGGTTCCCGGGCAAGAGCGAGAGAATCCGGGCCATCAGGCAGTAACCGAAAAGAACGAGCGCAAATGTTCCCACCGCTGGCACCCAATAGAGCCATCCGAGGGCCGGAATTTGGCAAATAATCAAGAGGCTCGTGTACGCGAAACGGATTTGGACAGGGAAAGTGAATGTCCACGTTTCCCGGAGTTGATAGACGACTGTCTGAATCACCGAAATGAGAATGGCTGCCTGAAACCCAGAGGGATACCCCTTCAAACCCCCCGCCAAGCATAGCGCCGTGATTGCCCAAACCCACCAACTGTAGCTCCTCGGCATGAGCAATAGTCTCTGGGAGAGAGGAATTTTCATGGCACTTCTGCGCTATCAAGAGGCGTGCCAAGAGAGTTTTTATCAACAAGGAGTTGATGTTGAGTGTATTACGCCATCAGGGTGCAGGAGGGGTAGGCACGAGTTTTCGCGACCCCACCAAATCTCGCGAAGCCTCTCGCGAAAACTCGCTGTATTCGGGATAAACGCCAATCCGGCTACAGGCGCCGAATGCCGAGGGCCTTAATGCGAGAGGAGACAGTGGAGGGAGGCAAACCCAGGAGGGCGGAAACGCCCTTGGCGCCTGAAATCTTCCACCCGCACGTTTCCAGCGCGCGAAGCAGGTTGCCTTTTTCAAATTGCTCAAGTTCGGCGGCGGAAAGAATCTTCGCCGATTGAATTGCGGCAGCCGGCACGTTCCCGGCCCATTCACCGCCATCGGCCTGGGGCATTGCGCGAGAGAGTTCGAGTTTGTGACCGGAGGACAGGATGAGCGCACGTTCAATAACGTTTTGCAACTCGCGAACGTTCCCCGGCCAGGCGCAGGCTTTCAGCAGCCCTTTGTCCTCCTCGGTGAGCTCTTCAAAGCGGCGCCCCATGCGCTCGGCGAAGCGTCGTCCGAAGGCTGCCGCAAGGAGCAGAATATCCTCTCCGCGCTCCTGCAGGGAGGGAACCCGTATCGGGGACATTCAAGCGATAGTACAAGTCCTCACGGAAGCGTCCGTCGCAAATTTCCTCCTCCAGATTGCGGTTGGTCGCGGCGATCACGCGCACGTCCACCTTCCGTGTTCTCGTTCCTCCCAATGGCTCAAACTCGCCTTCCTGCAGCACGCGAAGCAGCTTGGCCTGCAGATCGAGCGGGAGTTCTCCGATCTCGTCCAGGAACAACGTGCCCCCATCCGCCTGCGCGAAGCGCCCCTCCCGCCGCGCCGTGGCGCCCGTGAAGGCTCCCCTCTCGTGCCCGAAGAATTCGCTCTCGATCAAGGACTCCGGTATCGCGGCGCGGTTTACCCGCACCAACGCTTCCCCGCGGCGCGCGCCCGCATCGTGAATGGCGCGGGCCACCAGCTCCTTTCCGGTGCCGGTCTCGCCCAGGATGAGGACGGTCGCGTCGGTCGCAGCGACCTGGCGGATCGAATTGCAAACGCCTCGGATCGCCGCGCTGCGCCCGATGATACCCATTTCGCCAGGAGCCTCTCCGACGACCGCGCGCAACGATTCCGCCTCCTCCACAAGCACCCGGATGCGCCGCTCGGCCTCCAGCCGCTCGCTCATGCTGCGAAGAAACACCGTGTAATACGGCTCCCCATTGTAGAGATAGCGCGAAAATCGCCGCTTCGGCGGGAACAGATGTCTTGTCCCAGCGGATCGCCTCCAACCCTTCCGGCAACCAAAGGGGCGCTCACCCGGGCGGGCTTGAAGTTCCCTGACGAGCCTCGTGAATTTCGCAGCTGCCGCAGGATCAAGAAAATCGCGAAAGTTTTCGCCCGCCAAATCCTCCTCCGTGCAGGCGAAAAGCTCTGTGGCGCGCGGATTCAACCGCGTGATCCTGAACTCGCCGTCCAGCACCAGAATTGCGTCCATCGCCGTATCCAGCAGCAACGAGAGCTGTGCTTCCCGCTCACGCATCGCGGCCTCCGCTCGCAGCCGCCGAAGTTCTGCGACGGCCCGAACGGCAAAAAGATCGAACAACTCATAAAGCTGCGGCTCGGCAGGCATCGGACTATTGTCCAGCACGGCCAAATGCCCGAGCAAGGTTCCGTCCGCGTCTAACAACGTGGTGCCCATGTAGCTGACCGCCCCAAGAGCCGCCAGATCCGCGTTGTGCGGAAACAAATCCAGCAGGCGCTCGGGAAAATGCGCGCGGGATTTGGTTTCAATCACCGGCTGGCACGGTGTTCCATCGATGGCATGCTCGTAGTGCTCGAGAAAGCCCCCGTTCAGCCAGAATGCCAAAGCACGAAGCCGTCTCGTTTCGGGCAGATACTCAGTGACCCAGGCGCCACAGGTCTGAAGCGCCTCGCTGAGATTTCGGGCCAACGCCTGGAAAAATTCTGAACTCCCGATAAAGTGCCCTCGACAAGAAACCGAAGGATCTTGTCTTCTCGAATGCGTGGCTTGATGACGTTCTCGAGCATGGCAGGCACGAGCAGAATTTACGCCTCTGAGCCGGCAAAGCACAACCGTCTTGAGCGCCTGGGATCACGCCGTCACACTTCTCAGCGATGGATTGGAATTCATGAGCGAAACACTTTGGGCCATGCTGACGGTCTTCGGTCTGGGAATCGTTTACTTCCTGGCTGCGATCCCCACGGGGGTCGCACTTCACCTCAATCCGGTTATCGCCGCATTCTCTGCCTGGGCGGGTTACACCGCCATCGCCGCGGCAATGCTGGTGATCGGCACGCCCGCGCGCAAATGGCTGGAGAACAAATTCAAGATTTCCCCTCGTCCGAATCCCGAGAAGCTCTTCTGGCGCGTCTGGACCCGTTGGGGACTGCCAGGTCTCGCCTTGCTTGCGCCGGTCACCTGCGGTCCTTACTTCGCTGCGCTCATCGCCCTTGCGCTTGGAGAAAAGCCTGCGCGGCTCCTGTTATGGATCGCCGTCGGCGTGATTCCGTGGTGCGTCCTGTTCGCAGTGCTGGCCGCCGGCGGAGGACGCCTGCTCGAGGAAATGCCGAAATGAGAAGGACCCCGGACTGGATTTCCGCCCCGCATGTCTAACTCCACGACACGAAGATCCGCGAAACCGTGATTTGGCTTCAGATCTCTCTTGTCACGAACGAAACGGCGTCCCTTGCGTAGTGGTCCTGATTCGGCAAACGCGATCGTCGGCGGTTATGTAGAGAGCCGTGCCGTCGTCGCCCCAGCAACAGTTTGACGCGAGGCCAACGCGGATCGTTCCCAAATGCTCGCCTTCCGGAGAAAGCACGGCGACACCACCCGGCGCCGAAGTGAAAATGTTTCCGTGAACATCCAACTTGAGCCCATCGCATGTTCCCGACTGGCTTCGCCTCAACAACGGGACGGCATCGAAAAACAGACGGCTCGCGCCGAGCAATCCGTCACCGAGCATGTCAAATGCCATGATGCGCGGGAAGGCCGCGTCACTCACCGCGACATAAAGGGTCTTTTCGTCCGGACTGAAGGCGAGGCCGTTGGGGAAGGGAAGATCCTTTGTGAGAAGGGCGACCGTCCGATCCGGAGCAATACGGTAGACGCCGTTCCACGGAATTTCCTTCAATGGGGAAGCATCGCGTTCCTTGAAGCCGTAAGAAGGGTCGGTAAAATAGACGGCGCCGGAACTGTGAAGAACAAGGTCGTTCGGGTTGTTCAGGCGCCGCCCCTCAAAGCGGTCGGCAAGCACGGTCTGGGTGCGGCCGTCGTCTTCAAGCCGCACCACCCTCCGGGCTCCATGCTGGCAGAGAAGCAATCGGCCTTCGGAATCGAGCGCGAGACCATTTGACCCCGGTTCCACAAAATCCGGATTCGCGGAAATTCCTCCACTTGGCTCAAGAAAAACCTCCGTGCGCCCTGACTCCGGAGCCCAACGGTAAAGAATATTCGCGGGGACATCAGAGAAAAACAGCGCGCCGTCCTTCCACACAGGGCCTTCACTCCAAATAAATCCCTCGCAAATCTTTTCGACTCCCGAGGAGAAAGCGATGAGCGCGTCGATTGCGGGATTGAGGCGCTCGATCAGACCTTTGTTAGGATCGTCATGCGCCTGCTGAGAAGCTACATCGGACATAGAAACGACCCAACGAATATCGCATGAAACTGATTTGAGGAACCGAAATGACGAGTAACTTGGCACTATGAAGACTCTCATTGCTTGCGCCCTTTCGGCCCTTTTCTTCTCTTTTCCCCTGAAAGCATCGATCAAGACTCAGGAAGTCACTTACTCCGCAGGTGATACTGCGATGAAAGGCTTCCTGGCATGGGACGACGCAATTTCGGGCAAGCGCCCGGGAGTCCTCGTAGTCCATGAATGGTGGGGCCTTGACGACTATGAGCGCAGCCGGGCGAAGCAATTGGCGGAACTCGGCTACACTTCGCTGGCGGTGGACATGTATGGCGACGGCAAAGCGGCGGATCACCCGAAAGACGCAGGCGCTTTCGCCGCTTCCGTCATGAAGGATCCCCAAGTCGCTCTCGCTCGCCTCCAGGCGGCGATCGACGCTCTCAAGTCACAGCCCACCGTCGATCCTGAGAGGATCGCCGCCATCGGATATTGCATGGGAGGGGCCATCGTTCTGAACGCCGCGCGCCAGGGTTTCGATCTTGATGCAGTGGCGAGTTTTCATGGCTCGATTGGCGCTCTTCTGCCCATCAAGAAGCCAATCAAAGCAAAGGTTCTCGTTTGCCATGGTGAAGCCGATTCGTTTATTCCGCCCGAAAAAGTCGCCTCGTTCAAGGAAGAGATGAAGGAGGCCGGCGCCGGCTTCAAGTTCGTATCGTACCCTGGCGCCAAGCACGGCTTCAGCAATCCGGCATCAGACGAAGCCGGAAAGAAGTTTGGCCTCGATGTCGCCTATAACCCCGAAGCCGACACCGAATCCTGGAAAGAACTCCAGGAATTGCTTCAAGCCGTTTTCCCGAAATCGAACCCCAAATAAGGGGGAGGTGACTTTAGCTAAAGACGGAAGAGGAGTCTGATCTCACAAGCTTCGCCTTTCGCACTGCGCTCGATCCGGTCGGCATGCAGCCCGGATAGGTATCCTGTGAGCCCGCTGACGAAGCTTTGTTCTTCAACCATTTTCCGCTTTGGGCGGGCATCCGGCAAGGAGGGCAGGTTTCCAGTATAGCTGAGCGCAACCCTGACGTCGAATGAGTCGCTGCTCACCCTGATATCCACCGGTCCCTGTGCATTGACGGCAACAAGTTCAATCGCTTCGTCCACAACCGATCGCACCCTCTTGACGTCTTCCTCCGGAATTCTCCATTCTTTCGCCTGATTGACAAAGAAATCGTTGAATGTCCCGGCCGACAGCGGCGATCCGTCGCCACCCAGCCTCAACTGACTGTAGCGCCATATCCCCGCTAGAAAGATGGCATTGAGAACGACTGAGGCAACTACAGCCATAGTGATCTCGGACCCTGTGAACTGATGTGTCCATGCCGGCACTCGACTGGTCGCGCCGGTTGTTTTTTCAATTCCCACGAGGCTTGGACTTGCGCTCATGCCGGGCGTACCCAAGGCACGCCCCACCGCGCACCCAATTCCATCAGCCACCACGCCGGCTTCAATGTTTTTCATGTCGGGACGGCGCCATGCCGCGTCGTTCATCTGCTGGCATGTCGTCAGCACGCCCACCACCCGCAAACCAGAGGCCAAGCCAGCGATGGCAAAGGGAATCATGAAAGAGGGTTCAAATCCATAGGAGAGAAAGCGAGGATCTGGCAGGGCGAAAAACGGGCTTGCCGACAGCTGCGAAGCGAAGTCTTTAGGAAACACCCCCAACAACGCCGACATTGCGTAACCGACAAGAATCCCGGCTAACGCGCAAAGAAGCCTCGGAAGTCCTCCGGCCCAAACACAGAGCCCGGTCATTGTAACGAGCACACAAAACGCGGTCACGAACATCCTCCCAGTGTGAAGGTTGTGTTCGATCGCCGCCTCGAAGAGCACCCCAAGACCGATTTTTCCGAGCTCGATACCGACGGCGATAATCACCAAGCCGGAAACCACCGGCGGGAAAAGCTTTCGCAGCCTCCTAACGAGCCGGGCTACCAGGACCTCGCATCCTCCGGCAAACATCACCATCCCACAAACGACGGGAAATCCGAAACCCGACGCGGCGGCCATGCTCGAAGGGAGGTAAATTGCCGAGACGACAGGCGGACAAAGGTACCCCGAACCGACTCCACCAAGGCGAAGACTTTGCAGGATTGTCAGGAAGCCTACGGCGATCATGGCGAGGCCCATCGCATCGCGCGCCGCATCGTGGGGAAGTTTGGCTGCGCCGGCCACGAGCGCCACCATTACCAGATAGGGGCAAATTACCGCGGCATGCTGGAAGCCAAGAGCCAGCAACTGAAGCACAGGCGGTCTTTCATTGAGCGCGTAGATAAGGTCCTTGGGACGCTCAGCCATGAGGCAAACTGCAAATTGTCACAAGAGAATCCCAGCAAAAAAATCGGCGTCTGTTCGTCCACCCGCCGGTTCTGGCGAGGCGTTCGACAGTTGCAGAGGCCCTTGTGTCAAGGGCCTGTGAGAGACAGGCGGTTGGCACAGCCGCCTCTACAAAGGCCCAGTGCCCGCGACTCGATTACAGATGTCCGGTCTTCAATCTGCGTCCATCTGCTCCATCTGCGGATTGTTCCACCAATGCCCCTCGGTTTGAGGCGCAGCTTCGCTAGAGCAGCTCCTGCAATCCGGCGTAGCAAATATCCGCGTTTTGAAGCAGACTCGCCAATCATGCGAATGATGCCCGACAAGTTTCTTGCCGCCATGATTGGGGTTCTCCCGCTGCC
>CAWJZG010000006.1:0-63485 GCA_963847295.1 uncultured Verrucomicrobiae bacterium | reverse complement strand
ATGTTCGACCAGGTCATCGCTTGGGGCGGCGCGTTGAAGGCGCTGCGGGAGAAACAAGCATAGGGCGCCGCTGGCAAAGTGCGAATGGCTGCGCGGACCACGAGGACTTTCAACGAAGGCCAGTGATGCAAATCGGCATAGATAGTTTCGTGGCGGCAACGTTTGACCGTGTCGCGAATCGCGCAGTCGACCCCGCAATACATCTCAGCGAGTTGCTCGAAGCGATCACGCTGGCTGACGAGGTTGGTCTAGATGTGTTTGGCATCGGCGAACACCATCGGCGTGAGTTTCTCGACTCCGCGCCGACTGTGATCCTCGCAGCCGCCGCGGTCCGAACACTCCGCCTCCGATTGACGAGCGCCGTCACCGTGTTGAGCGCGGCCGATCCCGTGCGCGTGTTTCAGGAGTTCGCGACGCTTGATCTACTTTCGAACGGAAGGGCGGAGATCGTCGCCGGGCGCGGCTCTTTCATCGAAGCATTTCCGCTCTTCGGCCTGGAGCTCGAGGACTACGATTCTCTCTTCGCGGAGAAGCTCGATCTGCTCCTGAACATCCGCGAAAACACGCATGTTCACTGGTCGGGCAAGCACCGCGCGGCACTCACCGGGCAAGGAGTTTATCCGCGCCCGCTTCAGAACCCGCTGCCGGTTTGGCTCGGTGTCGGCGGCACGCCCGGCTCCTTCAATCGCGCCGGCACACTCGGACTGCCGCTGATGGTCGCGATCATCGGCGGCGAGCCACATCGGTTCCGGCCGTTGATCGACCGTTACCGCCAGGCCGGTCTGCGCGCTGGCCATTCTCCAGATCAGCTCAAGGTCGGCATCCATTCGTTAGGCTACGTCGCCGAGAGTGCGGCGAAGGCGGCAGACGACTTCTTTCCGGGTTATGCGCAAAGCTTTTCTGAGATCGGCAAGGAACGCGGCTGGCCGCCAGTTACCCGGGCACACTTCGACGCCCTGCTCGGACCCACCGGAGCGCTCCTCCTGGGAGATCCGGAAACCGTCGTGGAAAAAATCGTGCGCGTGAACGAGTCCTTAGGCGGCATCTCCCGCATTACCTTCCAGATGAGCGTCGCGGCGTTGCCGCACGCAAAACTGATGCGCTCGATCGAACTGCTTGGGACGCGTGTTGCTCCTCTTGTGCGACTCGCGCTCGCGTCTGGGACGGCGGAAGCGCTTTTGCCGGTGGACTCCAATCGTGCTTTATGAATTGAGAAGATTAGCCAAAGATTATTGATTCTTATAGAAAAAGGACTCTTGAAAGGAACCCATTATGCCCTCAGCACTTAGCGGTAAACGCATTGCCATCCTGGTCGCGGAGGGGGTTGAAGACCTGGAATATTACGTCACTTTCATGCGCCTGCAGGAAGAAGGGGCCGAGGTGATTGGCGCAGGTCTGGAGTTGAAGCCTATTTATGGCAAGAACGGGCTTGAAGTCACCCCGTCTGTAAAAATCGAAACCCTGCGCGCGGACGATCTGTTCGCACTCGTCCTGCCTGGCGGCTGGGCGCCTGACAAGCTGCGCCGCTATAGCGTCGTCACTGACCTGGTGCGCGAGATGGACAAACAGAGCAAAATCATCGGCATCATCTGCCACGGCGGGCTGGTGGCGATCTCGGCCGGCATCCTGCACGGGCGTAAATCCACCGGCTCACTGGGCATCAAGGACGATCTGCTCAATGCCGGAGCATCGTGGGTCGACGAACCGGCCTTCCGTGAAGGCCATCTTGTCTGGGGACGGGTCGTCGCCGATATCCCCGCCTTCTGCCGCGAGCTGGTCGCAGCGTTAATTTCTGGTTCAAGAGAGAAAAATGAGTAACCCCGCCACAAGCGTATTCGTAGGGGTTTTTGACGAAAGGGGAAATAAAGTCCGGCAGGGGAGCAACGTAACAGAAAACTCGCTTGAGCCGTGGACCACACGCATGTCAAGCGAGATTTCGGCGCCCTGAATGCCAATGACATCAAGGTGACCGCGACCGTGAACCTCAACAAAGACGAAAGCGGGTTTTTCCTGGATGTGACGCTGAACGCCGAGTTGAACGGCGTCGACCAGGCGCAGGCCGAGGCGCTCGTCGCCAAAGCGCACACCATTTGCCCCTACTCTAAGGCGACGCGCGGCAATATCGAGGTGAAGCTGCAGGCGAACGGCAACGCACTGCAACAGGCGGCGTAAATTCGTTGAACGCACGCTCGGTGGGCTCGAGGCAGCGCGCCTCGCTGGCGTCCAGTGATCAAGTGGCGACGAGTGCTGCGCGCGTCACTCGGTGTGGCGCGGCCGGTCTACTGCCCAGGAGGGGTCCACCCCCCAAGGGTGGTCGATGAAGAAAACCCACTCGCCGTTGGGCAGGCGGCGCATGACCTCCATGCCGTGGTGGTGGATTTCAATGGGCTTGCCGTGCGGGTCCGTGCCCGTGATCCGCCACTGCGACCGGCACAGCGCAAAGTCGCCCGACACCGTCGTATGGTGAACGACGACGTCCATGTGCGGTTTGATCCCAATATAACCCGCCATCGTCTCGCGGATTCCCTCGGCACCACGCGCCACGGCAGTGCTGCCGTGCACCTGTTCCAGGCGCACGACACTCGCGTCCGGGTGGTACATCGCTGCCGCGGCCTCGACGTCATGCGTGTTGAAGGCTCTCGCGAGCCAGAGGTCAGCGAGTTCTGGTGAGGGAGCGCCCATCATGATCTCCTTTTGTTGCTCCGTTTTTACTCATATTCTCTAACAGTTTTTGATGTTTCGTTTTTGACCGGGCCAGCTGGCTCGGCGCAAGTGTCGGTTACTCCACGCCTTAAGGGATGAACTCAAAGGCCTTGCCCTGTCCCTTCCCGTCACTAAAGAGGCAAACAAAGATAAATCGCAATCCTCTAATAAATAGTCACTTGTTCATATTCTGCCAGCGCCTGTCATGCCTGGACAGAACAGTGGGGAATCGTGCGCGATGCACGGTTCGAACTCTGCTCCGTTGGTTGATAACCAGGAACTTGGGAAGCAAGACTCACAAGGAGACTCACAAAAACCGTTTGGCGAGTTTGACGACGATTTAAGGATGGTCATTAAGGCTTGGGACAATCTACCACCCAGCCTGAAAACAGCCGTCGTCGCAATCGTTTCTTCAAGCCGTGAAGAATGACCGTTCCATGTCTTTGCATTTCGAGCTATCAAGAATAACGCTGGATCAATGCCGGGATCGAAACTCATACTTTCGACGGCGTTTCCCCTCCGGATTTACTGCCGTGAAAAGACTCTCGCCGATATCTTCAAGTATTGAAAAGGTCGGTCTCGATGTCTTGATGGGTGGATGATCGAGGCGTGGAACGCGTGCCGTATGGGAAGCGCCACCTCGACCGTGTGAGGAACCTGCGTGGTAAACGATGCCAGCCGTGTCGGCGGATCGTGTGCAACTGCAACAGTTACTCTTGAACCTCATGATGAACGCCCTCGATGCGATGAGCGCGGTGACGGACCGCCCGCGCCTCCTTCGCATTCGCACAAGCACCTACGAATCGGCGGCGGTTCTCGTCGCCTTCCGGGATTCCGGCGTCGGGCTGACCCGGAGCAGATGCAGCGACTGTTCGAGGCGTTCTACACGACGAAGCCCGAGGGGATGGGCATGGGATTGTCCATCAGCCGCTCGATCGTCGAAATGCACGGCGGGCGCTTGTGGGCCACGCCCAACGACGGCCCCGGCGCGACCTTTCAGTTCACATTACCAATCGACCAGGGAGGCGCAGTGTGAAGCCATCCGAGAAGACCGCCGGCCCGATCGTTTTCGTCGTCGATGACGACGCTTCGGTCCGTGAGGCGCTCAGCAGCCTAATCCGGTCCATCCGGCTGCGCGTCGAAGCCTTTGCGTCCGCAAGGGAATTCCTTGCGCGTCTCGTTCATCCAGTCGAAGGAGAACACGAACGAATGGCCGGGAGGCAATTCCTGCGGCGGAAAGCGCCGGAAGCGCCCGCGTGCCTCGTGCTCGATGTGCGCCTGCCGGGGTTGAGCGGACTGGACCTCCAGCGCGAGCTGGGTGAGGCGAATAGTCACATCCCAATCATTTTCATCACCGGCCACGGCGACATTCCGATGAGCGTCCGCGCGATGAAGGCTGGCGCGTCCGAGTTTCTGACAAAGCCCTTCCGCGACCAAGATTTGCTGGATGCGATTCAGCTAGCGATCAAGCGCGACCGCGAAGCACTTGCACAGCGGGCCGAGTCGGCAGAACTGCAAGACCGGTACGAGTCGCTTACACCGCGCGAATGCGAAGTGATGGCCTTGGTCGTGCAAGGCATGCTCAACAAGCAAGTGGCCGGCCAACTAGGCACGAGCGAGATTACCGTGAAAATTCAGCGCGGCCAAGTGATGCGCAAAATGAAAGCCGCTTCGCTCGCTGATTTGGTTCGGATGGCTGAAAAACTGCGAAGCGAAACGGCGTCGTAAGCTTCTACGCTCGTCGCCAAGCCGGCTTCAAGCGTCGCCAGCTTTGCCAGGTTCCCTCTCAATTCTTGGGATGAGTGAGATCAAACCTAGGTATAATAGATCGCCCGTCGTTCCGGAGTTAGTTTGCCGCCATGAAAAGCATCCGGGCAGCCGAAACAACATCGCATCGTTGTCGATCGTTCCGATCGCCCGCCGGTGGCACGAAGGTTCGAACCACAGCGCAGACTGCCAAATCATGACTCTTCGAATTGTCGCTACGTGCGTTCTGATTCTTATCTGCTACTTCATCGTCGGGCTTCAAATGGCCGTAGTGCCGGGGTTTGTCCATTGGCGCCTTGGCTACAACCCGGTGGCCGCGGGCCTCGCCGTTAGCGTGCAGTATGTGGCCACTTTGCTGAGCCGGCCCATCGCCGGCCGAATGGGTGATACGGTGGGCGGCAAATTTACTACCTGTTCCGGCCTGGTGATTTGCGCTGCGAGCGGCGGGCTCTTTTTTTTATCCGCCACTCTGAGTGATCTTCCCCTGGTTAGCTTGTGTTTGTTGTTGCTGTGCCGATTGATCCTTGGCGTGGGTGAAAGTTGTGTTGCGACCGGTGCCACGCTTTGGGGAATGGGTCGCGTGGGAGCAGGGTACACGACACAGGTTATTTCGTGGAGCGGTATTGCCTCATACGGCGCGCTTGCGGCCGGAGCGCCTGCCGGTTTGTGGCTTGAAAACAGCATGGGCGCTGGCGCCATCGGCCTTGTCAGCGTGGGCACGGCGGCTGCCGGATTTTTGTGGGCTTCGAACATTAGGGCCATTCCCATATTGTCCGGCAAGGAACTGGGCTTCCGGCAAGTCTTTGGGAAAGTGTTTCCCCACGGACTCAGCCTTGCCTTGGCGGGCGTGGGATTCGGCACCATCGCCTCGTTTATCACGCTCTACTTTGCCAGCCGGCACTGGCAGAATGCCGGGCTCTCGCTGAGTCTTTTCGGCATCTGCTTCGTTGCCGCCCGGTTGCTCTTCGCGAACACCATCAACAGATGGGGCGGATACCGGGTCGCCATCGTTTCGCTGGCGATCGAGTGTCTCGGACTGCTCGTGCTTTGGCTCGCCACGCTACCCCTCTTGGCCCTGGGAGGCGTTGCGCTGACCGGTTTTGGTTTTGCGCTGGTGTTCCCAGCCCTAGGGACGGAGGCAGTGCAGAGTTTTCCTGCTCAGAATCGTGGTTCGGCGCTGGGCGTCTATACCGCCTTTGTGGACTTGTCGCTTGGGATTTCCGGACCGATGGCGGGTGTCATCGTGAGTGAGTTGGGATACTCGCCGATCTTTCTCTTCGCGGCAGTTCTCGCTGGCTCAGGTCTGACGCTGTCTTTTCTCCTTTATCGGAAGCATTCCAGGTATCCGGCCATTGGCGGAGGGATCCGGGAGAGCCTCCAATTTCCCCGGCAAAACACCGCTCCTGACCCTTTCACAGTTCCTCGCAGAATTGTCAAAGCCGGAAGCGATTTCTAACCGCAAACCTCCTCAAAACGCGTAACGCAAACTGCCATGAAAGAATCCGCCTCGGCCCGAGGGGTCGGCGCCGTCGCCGATAACCGTTGTTGGAATTTACCAAGAATGAACGACTCGCTGCCTGACAGCAAATCCCCAGGGACAACGAAGGACATCCCCGCCTGGATCACACCTCTGCTTGCGGCGGCGTGCGGGTTGATCGTGGCGAATCTGTATTACTCCCAGCCGTTGGCTGGTCCGATCAGCCGCTCGCTGGGAATCGCACCGGGCGCGGAGGGATGGATTGTGACTCTCACCCAAATCGGATACTGCCTCGGCCTGATCTTCGTGGTGCCGCTCGGGGATCTGGTGGAAAACCGGCGGCTGGTCGTGACATCGCTCGTCGCGGCGGTCGGTGCGCTGGCGTTGGCCTCATTCGCGGGACGCGCGCCGATTTTCCTGGCGGCGGCCTTCGGCATCGGAGTGAGTTCGGTGTCCGCCCAAGTGCTGGTGCCGTATGCCTCGCATTTCGCGACGGAGCAAACGCGTGGACAGGTGGTCGGCAACGTGATGGGCGGATTGATGATCGGCATAATGCTGGCGCGGCCTGTCGCAAGCCTGATCGCGGGATGGTGGGGCTGGCATGCGGTGTTCGTGCTGTCGGCGCTGGCCATCGCGGCGCTGGCGGTAACGTTGTGGCGCGCGCTGCCGGATCGGCATCCACGGGCGCCTGCCAGCTACGGAGCCTTGCTCGGCTCACTGGGGACATTGTGGAAAACAACTCCCCTGCTGCGGCGTCGGGTGGTTTATCAGGCGCTCCTGTTTGGATCCTTCAGCGTGTTCTGGACCGTATCGCCACTGTTGCTTGCGGGGCCGGCGTTCCGGCTCTCCCAGCATGGAATCGCGCTGTTCGCCCTCGCGGGCGTGGCCGGGGCGGTGGCCGCGCCGATCGCCGGGCGTCTCGCCGACCATGGATGGGACCGCGTCGTGACCGGATGCGGAATCGCACTGTCGGGCGCGGGCTTCCTACTCGCGAACGTCGCCGAAAACGCCCGTGCGCCGTGGGGGCTCGGCGGGCTGACCGCGGCGGGCATCGTGATCGATTTTGGTGTGTCCGCGAGCCTCATCACCGGGCAGCGCGCATTATTTGTACTCGGGGCGGAAACGCGAAGCCGGCTCAACGGCATTTTCATCGCTCTCTTTTTCCTTGGTGGCGCCGCCGGTTCGGCGCTCGGGTCATGGACCTATGAACACGGTGGCTGGCCGCTCACGTCCCGGCTCGGCGCCGCCATGCCCGTCGCGGCCCTGCTCTTCTTCGCGACGGAATTTTCGGGATCCCGCAAACACAAACTGCCACGCCGCGAAGCCGATCCCACCGGGAGCCCTGATGCAAACGCGCTTCTTAAAACCCAAAGAATAGAGACGACTTATGATTGTCAAAATTATTGAACCCATCGGCCAATCAAACGCAACGATCCGCTCTCGGCTCGGTGATTTCCTCGAAGTGGGCGGTCATCAGCTCGTCATCTGCGATACACGTGACATGACCGATGCCGAGTTAATCAAAAATGTTAGCGACGCTGACATCCTCTTGCTGAGCAACCGTTCGATTTCAAGGGCAGTGATCGAGGCATGCCCCAAGCTAAAACTGATTTGCGTGGCATTTACCGGTATCGATCACGTGGATCAAGAGGCGTGTAGGGCTCGGGGGATCATTCTTCATAATGCGGCAGGTTACGCCGTCCATGCAGTAAGCGAGTTAGCCATTGGCCTGATGATCGAATTATTCGGCAAGACCCTGGGAGTTATTGGATGCGGTAGCATCGGGTTGCAGGTTGCCCGCCTGGGCAACGCCTTTGGATGCCATGTGCTCGGTTTCGAACCTCATGGGATTCGGACTAATGATGTGACTATCGAGCAGATCGAGATCGATCTGCTCTTGAGTCGAAGCGACATTGTCACCCTGCATCTACCGCTGACCGCCGAGACGCGGGGCTTTATTGGACGCGAACGGTTAGCCAGAATGAAACGTTCGGCCATCCTGATAAATACGGCGCGGGGGCCGGTCGTCGACCAGTCGGCCCTTGTGGAAGCGCTAGACAAGAATCGGATTGCCGGCGCGGGCCTCGATGTGTTCGATCTAGAGCCCCCGCTGCCGGCAGACCATCCGATTTTGAAGGCACCTCACACTGTTCTCCTGCCGCACATTGGTTTTGAAACTGCCGAAGCGATGTCAGCCAAGGCAAATATCGCACTGCAACACCTGGAGAACTTCCTGAGCGGTCGTGACCCAGCGCACAAAAGACCGAATGTTCTCATTCAATAGCCAATGAAGACGGATTTGCTGCGTTGACGATGCATGGAGCACATCGCAATCCATGATCGCGTAGCGGCCCGAAGAGAAACCGATCAGTCCAGTCATCCCGACGTCGAAGGGATTTTCGTATTCGGGGGGACTCAAGAAACGGAGATTTACGCACGTTTAGCCACCCGTTCCATAGAGCGCGAGACCGGTACAGTTGTTTCAATATCAGCTCCTTGGGCATTCCGTTGGTCGCAAAGCCAAAGTTCGCCTAAATCGCGACTCGTCAGCTACGCCTGACTTTCTGGCTGTCATCGGCAAGCCGACTCTACAGTCGTACTGGATATCTCGGGTTTTCAGACGGATTTTGCAATTATGATAGCTCAAGAATCCTCAACAATGGAGAGCGACGCGGGTGTAACGCGGCACCAATTCGTGAAACTGGGTGCCGCGACAAGTATCGCCGTGGGTGTTGGATCCCTGGCATGGGCCGCCGAGACGCAGGACGGGATGCCCCTATCGCATCCTCGGACGCACCGGCGAGAGGGTGTCCGCCATCGGTCTCGGCGGCTATCACATCGGCAAACAGGCTGATGAACAGGGGAGCATCCAACTCATCCGCAGCGCCATCGACGGAGGCATCACCTTCATGGACAACTGTTGGGACTACAATGGTGGCGCCAGCGAAATCCGCATGGGAAAGGCGTTGCGCGACAGATACCGCGACAAGGTCTTTCTCATGACGAAGATCGATGGGCGCACGAAGGACTCCGCGGCCCTACAGATCGACGAGTCCCTGGAACGGCTGCAGACCGATCGCATCGACCTGATGCAGTTCCACGAAGTCATCCGGATGGAAGATCCTGATCGCATCTTCGCCGAAGGCGGAGCGGTGGAAGCAATCCAGGCCGCAAAACAAGCCGGCAAGATTCGCTACATCGGATTTACCGGGCATAAAGATCCGCTGGTTCATCTGCGCATGCTGGAAATCGCCGCCAATCACAAGTTCCGCTTCGACGCTGTGCAGATGCCCTTGAATGTCATGGACGCACACTTTCGCAGCTTCGAGCACCAGCTTCTCCCGTTGCTGCTAAAGGACGAGGTCGGCGTGCTCGGCATGAAGGCGCTAGGTGATCCATTTATTCTCCGCAGCAACACCGTGACGCCGATCGAGTGTCTGCACTACGCGATGAACTTGCCGACTTCGACGGTGATCACAGGGATCGACACGATGGAGATTCTCGAGCAAAGCCCTGGAGGCCGCGAGCACATTCACCCCATTGAGCAAGGAAACCGTCGCGAGGTTACTCGCCCGCACAGCCGATGCGGCGGCAACGGGCAAATACGAACTGTTCAAGACTTCAAACCGATACGACGGAACGGCGCACAATCCACTGTGGTTGGGCTGAGGTCGTTGCTCCCCAATACCCGTGTTCAAAGCGACAACCTGCCGCACCAACCGGAGAACCAAGGTTATGACCGATCAAAACAATTCCCCAACGGCGATGGGCCGCTTCGACATTGCGGCCATCGCCGCCTCGCTTCCTCCCACAGCTGCGACGCTGCTGGTCGACCACTATCTGATCGACCGGGAGGTCGCGAGCGCGCGGGTTTTCCGCGTCTACCAAGGCACGCCTCCGCATTACCACTCGCGATGCGACGAATACCTCCTCTACGTCTTTTCCGGGAGGGGAACATTCTGGATGGGCGACGAAAGCAAGAAGGCCGAATTCGGCCCAGGGCAGCTTCTTTTCTTCCAGCGCGGCACCGTGCACGCTCTGCCGGAGATTTTGGAAGAGCCACTGGTTTTTCTTTCCATCGACACGCCGCGGCGAGAGCCGGGAGACGTGCATTTCGTAAATCCCGCCGACGGCACAGCCGCGAGCTTTATTCATGTTGACAGCTAAGCCAGGCCGCTCGCCCTGAGTTGCCCAAAGTCCTCCTTGGTGCGAAAACCGATCCCATGCACGACCAGCATGGCAGGCTCGTTCGCGCGCGGAGGCTTATAAATACAGGAGGCAGGTTCGCGGAAGTTCTTGTAGTGAGGACCGACCCCGTTGCGACTGCGCTGGCGCTCCTTTCGGTCCAGTCGAAAGGCTTATTTTGGAAGGTGTGCCGGGCGGTATTCTTCATGCCCTATGCGATCCCTGCCGCCATCGGAGCGTCGATCTGGGGCTGCATGTACTCGCCAAACCTTTCGCCCTTCAACCAGTCTATGAGGGACCAATCTGCTTCCTTTTGCCGGGCCTGGTCCTGTTCTCCATCGCGTGAAAAATACTCGCCTGGAAGGCGAAGGGAAGGCTGTTAGCGGCCTCGATCACCTCGTCCAGATCCGTGACGCAGGTGACCGGGCCGAATACCTCTTCATTTGACCAGCTTCTTTTCTTGATCGCCCGACCTTCAGGGTCAACTGTGGAGGCAATTACAGATGGAGTACCGCTTAGTTGGGAGAACAGGAATACAAGTGTCCAGTCTATGCTTCGGCACGATGTCCTTTGGAGGCATTGCCGATGAGTCAGCATCGATGGAGATGTACCGTCGCTGCCGCGAAGCCGGCATCAACTTCTTCGATTGCGCTAACGTGTATAGCGGAGGAAGAGCGGAGGAGATTTTAGGCCGATGTATTCAGGGCCACCGAGATGAAGTGGTGCTTACCACTAAGGTGTACGGCAACATGGGAACAGGTGTGAACGACAAGGGATTGTCCCGCCGACATATCATGCTTGCCGTAGAAAAGAGCTTGAGGCGTCTAGGTACCGACCGTGTTGAACTATACTTTGTTCACGCGTTCGATGCTGCGTCAGCGATTGAAGAGCCACTGCGCGCTATGGACGATCTGCAGCGCCAAGGGAAAATTCTTTACCCCGCTGTTAGCAATTGGGCGGCCTGGCAGATCGCGAAGGCACTCGGCATCTCTGCGAAGGAGAGCCTCGCTCGCTTCGAGTGCATGCAACCTATGTACAACCTGGTGAAACGGCAGGCGGAGGTGGAATTGCTGGCGCTTGCCCAGTCGGAACGGGTAGGCGTGATTTCTTACAGTCCGCTGGGGGGCGGATTACTGACGGGCAAGTATAGCGTCGGCAAGAAGCCGCCTTCCGGCCGTCTCATCGAACAAGACAATTATGCTCGCCGATACCGCGAGGAACAATATTATGAAGTGGCGGATAGATTCACAGCCTACGCAGGCGAACGAGGCATACATCCCGCTACGCTCGCGGTTGCCTGGGTGAAATCGCATTCCGCGATTACGGCGCCGATCATTGGAGCCCGCAACATTGAGCAGCTAGAGCCCTCACTCGATTCGCTAAGCATCGACATGACCCCGGAGTGGCGGCAGGAGATATCGGCGTTATCGATCGCCCCGCCACCGGCAACGGATCGCTCAGAAGAAGCGTAAGAGGGGCTGCACAAGGCACGCTGCGATCAGACCCAAAAGCGGCTCAAACGGGAAAGTCAGTAAGTTCCATTTTTAGCTGCTGCACGTAGTTTCCCTGATTGAATTGACTGGCCGGGTCAGCGGGCCGGCTCGTTCCGGCATAAAAGTGGGGCACGTCTGTCCAAGAAGGACGCCATGAGTCTCAAGCGACAGAGACTCGGCCGCCATTTCGAGGACAAATGCTTACACCGCCCGGGCGACCGACATGACGTGACATTCTGTCAGTCACCCTGAACATGGCGCTGGGTCTCACTGTTCCCTCCTGTCTCCAAGCCGCGACGCCCGAGGAAACCCGCGCGGAATAGCGCATAGGGCGGCGGAACGACACTGGCGGTCCGGCCAGGGCTCCGTCCGGCCGTTCCCGGGTCACGGCGTCAGGGTAGGAAACCACGGGTAAGCCCGAAATGGATCTCCATCGGGAATTGCCTCGCCCGCCCTCGCTTTCCACGCCGAAAGTCCGGCACATGTCATTAGCAGAATTCGGAGGCAGCAGCTGGCCATCCTCACGGAATCAGAATAGGCTTGGTTTTGATCTTGGACTCGGCGAGATTGCGATAAAGTTGAGGGCCTTTCTCCAGCGGAAAAGTCTCCACTCGGGGCGGGGGAAATGCGCCCGATTCAATTCCGGGCGTCAGTTTGCGAAGAATTACTGCGGCTTCCTCAAAACTAATTTTGAGGGAGTCGACGCCAAGCAGCTGCGATTCATTGTGGTAGAAATCCACAAGATTAAAGCTGACTCGTGGATCTGGGCTGGAGCTGATTGCAACCTGCCGTCCGCGCCAGGCAAGCGCACCTAGACATTTCTCAAACATCGCCCCGCCGACCACGTCGAAGACGATCTCTACGCCCTTCCCGTCGGTGGCTGCTCGAACCCCAACCGCAAGGTCGGTGGTTTCGAGATCGATCCATGTTTCCACCGGCAGACTTTCTGCAGGGGGAATCTCCGATGCCTTCCGCACCGTGCCGACCACCCGGGCCCCCAGGTTGTGCGCGATACGGGCGGCGGCGCTTCCAACCGCTCCTGTTGTTCCAAGGATCAGCGCGGTTTCTCCAGGTTGGATACGGGCAGCGTTCACAAGCGCCGCCCAAGCCGTAAGGTACGCAACGCCAATGCCGGCTGCTTGCTCGAAACTCAAGTTCCTGGGGAGCGAAACCACCGCGTTCGCGGGAACCACGACAAACTCGGCATGGCTGCCATCACGTCCGAAGCCAAGATTACCGCCTGAGCCAAATACCGACTGACCGGACAATACGCCTTGACCGTCAACGACTATGCCCGAGAAGTCACGGCCAGGTATGCGCGGCACCGTGGTCTCGTGCATTTTGCCCTGGACGTTTTTGACGTCACTGGGATTAATGGCAGCCGCCTTGACCTGTACGAGCACCTCGTCCTCAGAAGGTGTGGGTACTGGGACCTCTTCAACCCCCAAATCTTCCAACGAACTTGTTTTGTGGAATCGCAATGAGCGCATGGTCTTTGCTTCGGTGGTCATGATTTTGAAGGCGACGGAGTTTTGTTCCAGTGTGCCTGATTCCCTTGGAAGTGATTTGTCCTTGCTCTGGCGGGCCGGCGGAATGTTCGCACCGGCTGACCGTGGCGTCAATTGCAAGGGAATCACTGTTCCTCGCGCGATTAAAAAGAGCTGTGCGTTCGGAAAAAAATCCCCATGCCTCGTCAATGCATCCTTACCGCCGCCGAACGCTCCGCCTTATTGGCCTTCCCGACTGAGAAATCCGAGCTGACCCGTGTTTATAGACTGCCATCCGAGCGCGAGGGGTGTCGTGAAGAAATCATCCGCACCATGTGTGCCGCGCCGGATTCCGTTTTGCGCTTTCTACCGGAACGGCTCGGCGCTCTCCATCCGGCGCGCATTCTTTCCGAAGTAACTGCTCATGTCCTTTATGTCGGAGAAGCGAAACCGCGCTTCAACCTCAGGCCACTTCTTGCACATCTGCGCATGGCGTGTCGTGAGTCTCGTGAGAGATTTCTTACGAACAGCTTTCTCGCACAGACCCTGGTAAGCTGGTGAGCGAAGATCTTATTGAGTATTATCGTAGCCGCCCCTGTGTGGCCCCATGTTGCAAACGCGCTGATCAACGAGGCTCACAACGGGCCGAATCTCGCCTCCGCCCTGAACATCGGCGCCTTCAATTTCGGCAACGGCCTCGGCGCATTGTTCGGGGGATGGCCTAAAGGGCATTCCCTGGCTGGCTGCCAGCCTTGCGTTAATGAACATCGGTAGACGTCACAGTTCTTTCCTTTTGGCTGGAACGCCATAAGCTGCGTCCGCTTCTTTGGATTCCTACTGCGCTGGCTCCTTGCGTCCGTTCCGACCGGCGATGTAACATCGGTGTGTCTCATTGCTTCCAACAAAAATATCTTATGAAAAAGCGTTCCTTGGGAAAATCAGGCATCCAGGTCGCGCCGCTGGCCTTCGGCGGCAATGTGTTCGGTTGGACGGTCGATCAAAAAGCCTCCTTCGATCTGCTGGATGCGTTCGTCGATCTAGGTTTCGCCCTGGTCGATACGGCCAACATGTATTCAACGTGGGCGCCGGGCAATCAGGGCGGCGAATCGGAGACCATCATCGGCCGTTGGCTCAAGGCCACCGGCAAGCGCGACCAAATCGTCCTCGCCACCAAGGTCGGGATGGAAATGGGCGATGGCTCCAAAGGGCTGAAGAAAGCTTACATCCTGAAATCCGCCGAGGACTCACTCAAACGCCTGCAAACGGACTACATCGATCTCTACCAATCTCACCGGGACGATCCCGAAACGCCGCTGGACGAAACCCTCTCCGCTTACCAAACCCTCATCGAGCAAGGGAAAGTGCGGGCAATCGGCGCTTCCAACTATGACGCCGGTCGGTTGAAGGAAGCGCTCGAGGTGAGCAAGACACCGAATCTCCCAGCTTACATCAGCCTGCAACCGGAATATAACCTCTACGATCGCGGCGGCTTTGAGGAATCGCTGGAAAAGCTTTGCCTTGAGGAAGAGCTTGGCGTCATCTGCTACTACTCGCTGGCCAGCGGCTTCCTGAGCGGGAAATACCGCTCCGAGGCCGATCTGGGCAAAAGCGCGCGGGGAGGCGGCATCGGCAAAAAATACCTGAACGAACGCGGCTGGCGCATCCTGGCCGCGCTGGATGAAACCGCGGCAGCTCATCAGACGGTTCCGGCCGTCATCGCGCTGGCCTGGCTGATGCAGCGCGCCGCCGTCACCGCGCCGATCGCGAGTGCGACGAGCGTGGCCCAGCTTACCGAACTGGCGAAAGCGGCGGACGTCTCCCTGACGGAGGAAGAAAAAGAAAAACTGGATCTGGCCAGCGCTTATTTATGAAATCGGGCCCCAGCCTCTTTTGCCCTCGGCGTCACGCCAGGGGCTCGGCGATTGGTCACTCCGGAAACGCTCAGGCTGGCTTCTCGCTTATTAGGCGTAAAATTGGCGGCTCGTCTTCCTGGATGCCGGGATAGCGCCCAACGTCCGGATTGACGAAAAAGTTATCGTGCAAGTCGTCGTTGGCGGTCGAAACCTCGCCAATGATGCATTCATCCGAAACAGGACAGAATTCGTGATAAACACCGGGAACCAGCGTTACCCGTGATCCGGCTTCCAGCTCTATGATCGCGCCTGAGGAAACCTCCTGCTCTTCATGATTCAGGGGAATCCGCAGTGACTGGCCGGAACTTTTCGCTGGCTCGCCCGCCCACACTTGCACAGCAAGTTTTCCCCAACGGCAAATGATATCCTCCTTTTTCTTTTTATGTGCATGGGCGGGAGTCGTCATGCCCTTTTGCGCGTACATGAGTTTTTCGCAGTACTCGGGTTCATCCGCGAGATTTACGAGGACAAGTCCAAAGCGCCGCCAATCACCCAGGCCAAAGTCGGTGATGTCCCAGCGCGCGTTTGGAGGCAATGTCCAAAGATGAGCTTCAAAGCATTGTGTGGCCGATCGAATGAGAGAATTAATTTCGCTGCGTTTCATAGGTTGGGTTTGGTGCATAGGAGTTCCATTGGTGGCGCGAATTCAGTATGGGCCACGAACTCCTCGTCGTTTTCAAGGCATGGGTGCTCCCCGGGCCGCGGCAAAAAGGGAGTGCCATTCTTCGCGGGTCAGGGAAACCGAAAGCGCCTTGGTGCAAGCCCGCAATCGGTCAGACCGTGTAGTTCCCAATACGGGCTGTATCTTAGCCGGATGCTTGAGAAGCCAGGCTAGCAGGATGGCTTCGGCGGTGGTCTCGTGGCGCTGAGCGTATTCCTTCACCAAGGCGGCTGTCGCCTTTACGTTGTCGGGTTGGGCGTCGAGGTTCCCCATCAAGACGCCTTGGGCCAGGGGAGTCCAGGCTTGGAGCAACACGCCCTTCGTGCGGCAGTATTCCAGGGTTCCCTCCCAGCCATCGGGGTAGCTCGGTGAGTTTTGATTGAACGAAATACCGACCTCGGCAAAGCCGTGGTGCAAGAGGCTCATTTCCACCTGGTTCGCCACCAGGGGTTCGGGAAGAAACGATTGCAGATATTCCATTTGGAACCGGTTTTGGTTGGAAACGCCGAAATAGCGCACCTTTCCCGCCTTATGGAGTTTCCCGAAAGCTTCAGCGATCTCCTCCCCTTCCCAAAGCACGTCGGGCCGGTGGAGCAAGAGGATGTCCAACCGGTCGGTGCGCAGTCGCGCCAGGATCGCATCGACGCTTTCCAGGATGTGGTCGCGGATGAAATCAAAGCGCTGTGGTGTTCCTGCGAGCGGCGGCGTGAAAATCGTTGTGTCCGAGGCAGGATTCCTATTAAGCGCCAGTGCGCCTCGCGTTGGTTACAGAAGAAAAATGGCAGAAGAAGATATTTCGACGGAAGTAGGGTGAAGAAAATGGCTGTTCTATGACGATTTTCAAACCGGCTGATTTACACGATTCTCAAATCGCCGCTGGCATGTTCCGGGCGGATCGTCCGCCCAGCGGATCCCGCATTTTGACTGAATCACGATCTTGTCCCTTAAGGACGGCCTTTCCTTCAGCACCCGGCCGAACACTTCCTCCGCCCTCCACGGCCATAGATATTGGCGTGGTCGAAGAAATTCGCGCCGATCTCCTCGCCCGCATCAAGGAATTCACGGGCTTGCCGCTCGTGGTCTGTCGTTAGTTGGGTGTCCGCGGCCCACCCTCCCCCCAAGCCCATGCAACCCAAGGCTAGGCGGGAGACTTCCAGATCGGTGTGGGGAATTTTTATCATTTCCATAGGTCTGTCTTTCCGAACTTTGAAGGTTACCAGGAGTAGGCGACTGGGGCCTCGCCGCCCGGACCAGGAAAGATCTCATCGAGCTTTTTCAAGGTCCCTTCATCAAGCGTGATTTCCGTGGCGCGCAGAGTCGATTCCAATTGCTCAATAGTTCGGGGGCCGATGATTGGCGCTGTCACGATCGGATTGTGCAAGAGCCAGGCCAGGGCTACGGCGGCGGGAGGTTCGCCCAATTGTTTGCACAGGCTCTCGTATTGCTCGAGCTTCGCTCGATTTTGGTTGATCTCCTTGAGTGTTTCTTCGCTGGCACGCCGGCCGCTTGCCAGCTTCTCCAACGCGCCGCCCAAAAGGCCTCCACCCAAAGGGCTCCACGGGATCAGTCCCAGGCCGTAGTACCTGCAGGCAGGGATTACCTCCAGTTCCACCGTGCGGTTGTTGAGATGGTAAATGCTTTGCTCGCTGCTCAGACCGGCCAGACCACGTTTGGAGGCCTCCTGGCACGCAGTGGCGATGTCCCATCCCGCAAAGTTGCTGGATCCCACGTAGACCACTTTGCCCTGGTTGCCCAATTGCTCAAACGCCTGCCACGTCTCGTCCCAGGGGCAGTTGCGGTCGATATGGTGCATCTGGTACAGGTCGATGTGATCGGTCTGGAGCCGTTTCAGGCTTCCGTCGCAGTGCTTGCGGATCTTGTACGCCGAAAGGCCCCGGCCGTCTGTGTTGGGTTCTGGCAGGTTGGCCTTGCGTTTGAGATGACCGAAGACCTTGGTGGCCAGGATCACCGCGTCGCGGCGGCCGCCTCCCTGGGCAAACCAACGCCCCAAAATCTCCTCGGTGTCGCCCGGCTCACCACCCCGGCCGTAGACGTCTGCGGTGTCGAAGAAGTTGATGCCGAGCTCACGAGCCCGGTCCATGATCTTAAAACTCTCTTCCTGCGTGGTGTGCCAGCCGAAGTTCATAGTGCCAAGGCAAATGTTGCTCACCAGGACCCCGTGTTTTCCCAAACGCTTATGTTCGATTGCCATATTCAATAGTCGTTGTTGTTCGCTTCCGCGATATGCTAATATTTTGTTCGTCCGCTGAAATCGCCTTTTCTTGTTTCGTCTAGCTCTTAAGGGTCTAGGCGAGCGATTCGGCCATTGTGCGCATCTGGATCTGGATAATCCGCGATTTGGCGGACTGCGTACAAGCTAGGAGGACTGCAGACGCAACGTCCCGGATCCAGCATGTCCGACTGGGCCACACTCTGCTCGGTGCGCCCTTTCCCCAATGCGAATTCGGTCTTTACCCCTCCCGGGCAAATCACACCCACCTTAATGCCGCTCGGCCGCAGTTCTTTGTCCAGTGCTTGGGCGAACCCGACCTGAGCGAACTTTGTCATGCAATAAACGGCCTCCCCGGCGAAGCCGTAGACGCCAGCCATTGACGAGATCATCAAAATGGTGCCGGAAGCCTGGGCCAGCATTAAGGGGACCGCGTGACGCGTGAAGAGAAAGGTTGAGCGCACGTTTATGTCCATCAGCTCATCGTAATCCTCCGCGCTGGTGTCTACGAGATTCTTGTAGTTCCCGGTGCCCGTGTTGTTGACTAAGATGTCGATGCGGCCAAATGCATCGGTCGCCGCCTTGACGGTCCGAACCGCCGTCTGCTCTTCACGGGCGTCGCCTGTGACAGTGACGGCGTCTGTTCCGAGCGATTCAGCCTCCTTTTTCAATGCGTCGAGGCGTTCTTGGCGACGGGCGGTGAGGACGAGCCGGGCGCCTTCGCCGGCCAATGTGAGGGTTCCCAGGAGCCGCGACCGTGTAGCCAGGAACGCTCCAAGCGTCTGAGTGTGTTACGCGGCCTGCTGGGCCGGCTCAAGTCCTCCAAAATCATGAAGCTCTCGGCCAAGAATCTCCTGCTCAAATCGACAACCGTCTTTCCGACGAACAGGAATCTCACGGGGAGACAGGGCTCGGTTTGGTGTATCCGTCATTAAGTATCTTGAGAAAGTTGAGGAGGTCCGCCTCCTCTTAATAGCGAGCGGGCGGCTCATACGCTTTCCATCGAGGTATCTGATCAGGCGCGAACGCCGGTAACGAACTCCGAAGCAGACCGAATAACGTTTTGATTTTCGATATTCCCATCTTAATTGTGTTTTTCATTCGCGAACTAACCACGGAATAACGGGCGGATCTATTATACTTAGGTATAGGAGGATTGAGGATGGTTTGGATCGGCTACCGCCAGTGCGATAAAGGAGGCTGTCAACACCGCCAACGCCCGCCTGCTGGAGGTTGCGCGCGAAGGGCGCGCCCATGATTCCCGGAAACCACATTTTTCTCATAGGAGTTGTTCCCGGCGGTGCACGACTGCGGGCCGTAGCACATACGCCTGGGTCATCGGACCGGGAACTTCGGCGGCGCTCTGCGGAATCGGGACCTGCTGCGCTTGAAGGTTTCCTATCCGCATCGCGAGGGCGCCGCCGATCGCGCAGGCAACGGACTTAAGATGGTTGATTGATTAAATAGAGCTTTCGAGAGTTCGGTCGCAACTATCGCCCGTCCGCCGATCTCAACTTCTCAGAACTTGGTGAAGATTGATCGCAAATTGCGGTGATCTGCTCGAAAAGCGCATCCTCACTCACGGCTGCGCTCTCATCCCGCAGAGAGGCCTGCAACAAAAGTAAGGTCGGCTATTGTGCGCATTTGCTGGAGGGGTTGTCAGAGGCCGGCTCGGGATACGATAGTAGCTCCAATTGTAAGGACGATGGTCGATTGGGCTCCGCTGCTGTCGTTCGTCACAACCCCCATATCCGTGCTTTGGCGAGGCATAAGGGCGAAGTGCAGGTTCCTTCCACTATCGCCTTCGGAAAGCAGAATTTATTTCATCACAAAGACACAATCCAAAACCGCACTGGGCATTGAGTAGGCTGTCGAACCGAAATAGTGACTCCCTACTCTAAATCTTTATTACTCCGCTCTGCCGATGACGCTGGTCCTGAACACTGTTTGCCAAGCGTTGATTTGGTCGGCTAGCGATCTGCAGCGCCAAGTATGCCGCGAGTTGCTTCCACGCCGAGACACGGTTGAAGAGCAGGCGCATTTGTCGTCCGTATCTTTGAAAGCACATCCAATGCGGCGCGACGATCTCCCTCCGGCAATCTTTCCATCAGTCGCGCTTTGTCCGGGGTATGTATCATGCAGGACCTCCGGCCGCGGGAGCACGCCACGTAGGCCCTCTTGGTGGTAAGACGCTCCGCCGCTACGACGACGTGATTCGCCGTCCGGCCCTGGGCTTTGTGGGAGGTGACCACGTATCCGTGGCACCACTGGCGGAATTCCGCGGGGACGGACATCCCTTCTTTCGTTGTCAACGCGCCATCCGGCGCGATCCCGGCAACCGTCAGCACCTGTCCGTTGATGAGGCCAAGCCTCTTGTCATTCGTGCGGATGAGTACCTTGTCACCGCGAGCGACTTCGATGTGCCGCAGCCGCGCCACGTCGAACGAATCCGCACGGCGCAAGTCGAGAACCATTTCTTTCCTAGAAGCAAGCGCGACGACGATTTTCCTTTTTTCCACACGCAGCACGGTTGCGGAAGACGCGGGCCGATTCGCCGCCGAAGTGAGAACGTCATCACCTGCCCCGGCTCATACCGCCGCCAGTCCTTTTTCTGCTGACTCGTCCCGCGGAGCGACTCATGGACGGCGAGGCGCGTTCCCTCGGCCGGAAGGATGCCGCGCTCTTTCAAGCCGCCGCGTATCGCGTGCGTGAAGCGATGATTTTCCTCCCAGGTAAACGAGACGGCCAGGCACCGATCCAAGTTCTTGCCGTCATCGGTGAGCCGCAGAAAATCCGCCGCCGCCCTTTTCAGATAATTTGACTGGCTTTCCTTGAGCCAACCGAGGCGATCCAGCGCCTCCAGTCCGCCGCGAGCGTTGCCCGCCGCCATTTGCTCCACGGCCCCGCGATAAGCCGCCTGCGTTTGCCGGTGGATTTGTTTCCACCCGGCAGCGCCCAAGCTGGCTGTGGGCTTCGAGCACCCGCAGAAAGTCGCCCGCCTCCACGGAAACATGCTGGCGCACATCGCCCACCAGCAGAACGCGCAAGTCGTGCTTTTGGGCCAGTCGCAGCAATTCCGCTCCCTGCCGGTTCGACTTCAGCCCCGCCTCGTCGCAGATCACGACCGTCCTCCGCAGCTCGCCCCGCTTCTCCCCATTGCGCAAAAAATCCTCAACGGTTGTCGCCTCGGCGAATCCCTCATCGCGCAAAATTCGCACCGCAGAAGAGGTGGGTGCGATGGCAATAACGGAATGCCCGGCCTCCTTCAGTCCGCGCCGCACTTCCCGCAATGTCGTGGTCTTTCCAGCCCCGGCCACGCCCCGAAAACTGAACACCCGGTCTTGCGTGCCGAGAATGGAGGCAACGGCCTCCCGCTGTTCCTCGGACAAATGCCCGGCAGGGACAAAGGGGGGATTCAGCGCCGGGCATGTGCCCTGGGTCGCAACTTCACCGCCCACTGCTCCAACTCCAAACCCTGCCGGGTGCAGCATTCCGAAAGCAACCCGTTTTCCGCAGAAGGGGCAAGCCGCACCAGCGTTTTGCCGACCGTCTGCTTCAAGGTTTCCAAATCCAGATGACCAAGCGACTGATTGAGAGCTTCGGCCAAAACCTCGTGCTCGCGCAAAACGCTCTGACGCTCGAACAAATGAGCGACACTGGCACGGAGCGCGTCGTGTTCGTCATCGGCTTGCTTCGCTTTAACAACCCGTTTTTCCGCCTGGGAGCGGACAGCCCGCAAATGATTCCATTCCTCCGGCGACAACTGCGAGCGTTGCGAGGCAAGGACATCGCCGGTGGCGATCTCGCGCAATTCCGCCGGGCGTGTCTCCCGCGTGATCAGCGCGATTTCCCTGACCGTGGGCTTTCGCGCCTGCCTCACCTCGAACTTTTCGATCTCGCGTTCGATTTCCTCCCGCCGTTTGGAAAACCGCTCGCAAAGCGAGTCTGAGATTCCTTCGATTTCAAAACCGGTGACTTCGCCGTTTTGCCGCACGTGCCGGACCCCGTAGCCCAACTCCCGAACGGCACGGGCCATCTCGTTCTGATAGACCTTGCCCGCATAGCGGACGGCACCGATCATTTCGTATTCGCTCAGCGCATACCATTTTCCATTCCGGTCGCGTGTGGCGTTGGCGATCACAAAATGGGTGTGAAGCTGCGGATCGAGAGCGCGGCTCGCATCGTGGGTGAAGGCCGCCGCGCAAATGTTCCCCGTGATTTCGGACCGTCTTTCAAGCGGGGTGTTCTTTTGCCGCGAGGCGAACTGCTCCAATTCGCCGAGGGCAATCCGCGCCGCGCGCTCGTGTGCAGCTCGGAGACGCGGGTCCCCGCCGAGCACGGCCAGAATCGACACCGACTTTTGCGCCGAGCACTGGAAATCAAAGAACGCCACACGGTTTGAAACCGGCTTCATGGTGAGGCGAAAATTGGCGACCTCCTGAGCCGTGCCAGCGCGCCCTTCCTTTTCCCGGAAAGTCCGCGCCGCTTCCATAAAGGTAGGCTGGCGCATTCCCTTGGTTCGCGGCGTCAGCCGTTCGCTCGTGCCGGGACGCTGGTTGACCCGCAACGCTTCAAAATCCTCCGGGCGGACTTCGCCCGAAAGCCCGAGCGATTCCGCTCCCCGTCCAATCCACTGACCCTTCACCCGCTCACCCTTGGCATAATAGTCATTGGCCGAAAGATGGTTCTCCAGATACGTCGATCCATTGCGGATTTTGGCGGAGGTAAACATCGTGTTCCTTGACTTTGCCAGAAATGTCGGATAGCGTGCATCGCACGTCAAGACATACTACCATGAATGTAATGCCGCATCCTCGTTGTTGGAACCCTGTCCATGGAGAGAGACGCAATATGTCAAACGACCGTTTGAAGGATTGCACCCGTTGGGATGATGTTGGGATGCCACCCTGGCTTCATCACAACTCATCCCAGCTCGGCCCCGCGCTCTCGCCGAAATTCCCAAAAAACTTGGGATTGCTTGGGAGGACTTCGCATCACCTGGGATGATTCCCATGCCCGGAAAACCTTTCCAATCCAAGCTGGAGCCCTTCTACGAGTTCATTCGTGAGGGGCGCTCCAAACGCTGGAGCTACCAGAAAATCGCCGAAGTTATCACCCAAGAGAAGGGTCTTCCGGTTAGCGCTAACGCCGTCTTTTCCTTCGTCAAGGTCCGCGCCAAACGGCGCGCCATCCTCGCCGTTACCCTGCCACCCTTGGGCTTTGCTTTAGCTCGGCGCATTCGTCTATCCTTTTCAGTATGAGGCACGATCTCATCGACAAACGCAGTTTGGAGCTTCACCGGCTCGTCGCGGGGAAAATCCGCCAGCAGCCGGAGTTGATGGATTTTGTCCGCGAGAAACTCAACCGCTCCTTGAGCGAGTCCCGTCTTTCGGATTCGTGCAAGGATGCGCTGCGGGAATGGCAGACCATTCTTTCCTGCCTGCCACTAAACGAGGTTTTGGATCTTATCACGCAAGACTCCGACGAGGGTCAGCGCCTGCGCCACTCCACACCCTTTTCCGGCATCTTGAGCCAACGGGAACGTCTGGACGTGCTCCGTCGTCATGAAGCGACAGGAACTTGAGCATATCGTGCGGGCCGCCGCAGGTATCACAGGCGAAAAGGAATTCATCGTTCTCGGCAGTCAGTCAATCCTGGGAAAATTTCCCGATGCTCCGCACTCATTGCGGCACTCGATGGAAGTCGATATTTATCCCAAGGAGCACCCCGAACTGGCCGAACTCATCAATGGATGCCTGGGGGAATTTTCAGCATTCCACACGACATTCGACTATTACGCCGATGGAGTAAGTCCAACGACCGCGATTCTTCCTCGCGGCTGGGAAGATCGCCTCGTGCGATTTTCCAATGAAAACACAAATGGGGCTGTCGCTCACTGCCTCGATCCCCTTGATCTCGCCTACGCAAAGCTGGCTGCCGGTCGTCCCAAAGACCTTGACTACGTTGTCGAATTGACCCGCTACCACTTCATTAAACCGTCGGCTCTGAACAGCCTTGTTGAACAGGTCGAAGACTCGGCATTGAAAGCCGCCATGACCGAGCGCTGGCAGGTAGTTCAGACCAAAAAGCCTGCCCTCGAAAAGCCCTCTATCAGGCCGCCCGGAATGAAGATGTAGCCGAAGAAACGGCGGGGGCTGCTAGGAAAAAAACGGAAAAGCTTTCCGTGAGGATGGCGTTGCTCCGGTGCGCAAACAATGCAGCCTGAGACGATGCGTAGCTTTTTCACCTGTCCGGTCCAGACTTGCCAGCGTAAGAAGTGGCGTGCGTGGCACGCCTTGGCACGTCTTTTTGCTTGATCTTACTTCCCGGCTTCGCTAGGTTTTTGCGCATGGACTCCAAAAAGAAACCAAGAAAGCGCATTACCCTGGTCTTGCGCGTAGAACTGATCGATCGTGTTCTGGAAAAGGCCAAGGTCTTGCAGCAGGGGCCGAACAATTTCGTGAACCTCTGTGTGGAAGGTATTCTTGACGCGATGGACGCCCCAGGAACGGGCTATGACATTCCCGTTCTGGCCCTTTATAACCAAGTCAAAGGAAGAACCTTTCTCAACTCAAAGGCTGTCATGACGCTTGTGGGTGCTCTTGTCCCGGAAGTTTACGACATCGACGCCCAGGAACAGAAATTCCTGATGGAACTTGTCAACAAGCACGAAGGCCGTCTGACGGCGGAGGTTTTCAAGGGCTACCGCAAACTGGCCCAACGCATGAACATGGAGCGCATCGCCCACGAAAGGGAACTCAAAAAACTCCACAACAAGGCATGAGCAAGTCCCGGAGGCCCAATGAATATCCCTTCCACTCCAGAGGACCGACTGATTGATTTCAAGGAAACCGCCCACTTGCTGGGCGACATTTCCGAGCGGTCGGTGCGCCGCCTCATTTCGCGCGGCGATCTTCCCCAGCCGGTCAAAGTCCTGAGCGCACCCCGTCTCTACCGCTCCGAAGTTTTCGCTTATCTTGAAAAGCTCAAAACGAAACGAATCACCTACCACCGATAAATTCTATGATCTTGACCATTTTTCGCCCCAGGCGTGTCAAGAACGGCAAACCCTGCGTCGCCCGGAGCTATCGCGGCAGATACCGCCTGGAGGGAGAAGAGAACATCAGCGATATTCCTCTCTACACCACGGACAAGCGGGTGGCCCGTGAACGACTGGAACAGATCGTGCGAGAAAAACAACTGGAATCCGTAGGCCTTCTACCGAAACAGAGCATACGCGCAGCCTCGCGGACGGCCTTGGAAAGGCATCTATGCGAATACGTGGCCGACCTCGAAGCCACTGGTAGGAGCGGAAAGTATATTCACGATCTCAAGAAGCGGGTGCTTCGACTGATGCGGGAGTGCGGATGGACGCAAGTTCAGAACGTGACCTCGAATTCTTTCCTTTCATGGAGAGTCAAACAGAAGTTGGCTCCCAAGACCGTCAACGAATATCTGACTTCATTGCGGTCGTTGCTCAACTGGATGAAGATGCATGAACGCATAGAACGCGATCCGATGCACAATGTTCAGAAGGTGCAGAGCAATGGAAACCAAGTTTACGCGCGGCGCGCCTTTACCCGGCCGGAAATACAACGACTTCTAGCGGTTGCTGGGCCTCGAAAGGCAATTTATCTCACAGCTGTCTTTACCGGTCTACGCCGCGGCGAACTCGCAGCGCTGGAATGGGGCGATGTCCATTTGAACAATCCCAACCCCTTCTTGAACGTACGCGCCTCGACAACCAAAAACCATCGACAAGCAGTGATTCCACTCCATCGTGACGTGGTGACCGAATTGCGAGAGCTGCAAGCTCAATGTTCTTCGGTGAGCAGTCGGGTCTTCAAGAGTATACCTCGCATGAACATCTTCAAAGCTGATCTCAGGGCGGCCAGGATTGATCCTGTGGATGGAAGGGGCCAACGAACCGACTTTCACGCGCTTCGCCACACGCTTGCGACTAACCTCGCACTGGCCGGCACAGCTCCCCGAGTGGCCATGGAAGTCATGCGCCACAGTGACATGCGCTTGACCTCGAAGACCTATACGGATGCAGGGCTGCTGCCTCTCGCTGACGCAGTCACGAAACTGCCATCATTCGCCGATTCCGATACAGTAGACTCACAAAGAGACTCACAAAGTTTGTTCCGTCGCAGTCACTCCCTGTCCCTCTCCGTCACTAATCTGACAGGGGAAGTCAAGCCACAAGAGACTGAAAAAGAGGAGATTGCGCATATTCTGTCAGCGCCTGTCATGCCTGGACAAGACAGTAACGAAACATGCGCGATGCAGGGTTCGAACCTGCGACTTCCTGCGTGTGAAGCAGGCGCTCTACCGCTGAGCTAATCGCGCAAAGCTTAGCCTCATTTATCCCAAGCGCCGGCAATTTCAAGCTTTCCAGACGCGGAACGGATCACGTTTCTCAATGGCCAACCGTTTCGCCGTTTGAGAATCGTGCGCCGTTATCGCATCGTGAAGATGTTCTGTCTTGTCCCCCCGGTAGGATTCCGCAAGCCTTCTGGCCATGGCATTGCCGGAAATGGCGGCACGAATCGCAGGTCTGTCACTGATTCTGTTGGCCACGGCCACGGTGCTCGCCTACGCCTTTGAAAGGAAGCTCATCTATTATCCGGAAACGGCAGATTTCGGAACCCTTAAACAGCACGCCACGCGGAAAGGGCTTGCCCCATGGCTCGACGTCGACGGAAACTTCATCGGCTGGCGCAGCACGCAAGGTGCGGGAATTCCCGTCCTGCTTCTTCACGGCAACGCGGGTCATTCATTGCATCGCAGCTACTTCGTTTCACGTTTGCGTGACGCGGAGGTCGCCCCGCCAATTTTCATTCTAGAGTATCCAGGTTACGGCGCTCGACCAGGGAAACCCACTGAAAGCAACCTCGTAGCCGCCGCAGTCAAAGCCATCGATCTCCTGGATCAACCGGTGATTCTCGCAGGCGAGTCTCTGGGGACGGGCGTCGCCTGCCAAGCGGCGTCGCAGAGGCCCGGATCCATCCGCGGACTTCTTCTCATCACACCCTTTGATTCGCTGATCGCAGTAGCCAAAAAACATTACCCCTGGGCGCCGGTCAGTCTTTTGCTGAGAGATCGCTATGAGTCTTCTCATGCGTTGCAAAAGTTGCGCGCACCGCTCGCGATTATTGTCGCGGAGCAGGACGCCGTGATCCCGGTGGATTCCGCGATCAGGCTCTTCGAATCATATTCCGGTCCGAAGAAGCTCTGGCGCGTTCCAGGCTCCGGACACAACGAAGTCCTTCACGATATTTCCGATGCAGAATTGCGGACAGCGTTCGAGTTCGCGCATGGTCGATAGTCCAACTAGCGGCGACGTCGGCGCGCTCCGAAGGACATCCCGCGGTGCGTCCGCACACCTTTCGCGCCGCGCAATGAGGCTTCGACTCCTTCCTCGTTAAAGATGGCGGAGTAAACATAAGAAAACTTCTCGAGCTTAAGCCGGGGAACTTTTTGAGCTATGAAATGTTCGATTTCCTTTACGTGGGGAAGCTCTTCGGCCGTCATGATAGTAAAGGCGTCGCCGACATTCTGCGCGCGACCTGTACGCCCGATCCGATGCACGTAATCTTCCGGATGCTGCGGGACGTCATAGTTGATCACGTGGCTTACTCCCGCAATGTCGATGCCGCGCGCAGCGATATCCGTGGCAACCATCACTTCGTAGCGTCCGTTCTTAAATCCCTCCAACGCCTCTACGCGTTCCGGCTGCGTTCTATTGGAATG
Organism: uncultured Verrucomicrobiae bacterium; assembly: GCA_963847295.1. Lineage (GTDB taxonomy): Bacteria > Verrucomicrobiota > Verrucomicrobiia > Chthoniobacterales > Terrimicrobiaceae > DASTFP01. The sequence goes on along the minus strand of CAWJZG010000006.1, from coordinate 35,813 downwards.
CAACACGGCCACGGAATGATTCTGATGCTTCAACTGGCGCGCGATGCGATCGGCCCCTTCCTTCGTGCGGCAAAAGATTAAAACACTGTCGAATTGCGTCCGCTCGAGCAAGGCGAGCAGAAGCTCAAACTTCTGCGCCACGGCCACAGGATAGAACGCGTGGCTCACCGTATCCGCCGGTGAGCGCCTTACTCCGATCTCAACCTTGATCGGATCACGCAAGCACCACGAGGCCAGACGCTCGATCTCTTCGGGAATCGTCGCCGAGAAAAGCAGAGTTTGTCTTTTCTTCGGGCATTGCTCAACGATCCTGCGGACGTCGGGAAGGAAGCCCATGTCCAGCATCCGGTCCACCTCGTCAAGCACGAGAAACTCCAGCCCTGAAAGATTCACTGCGCCCCTTTGCATGTGATCGAGCAACCGCCCGGGAGTGGCCACAATCACATCACAACCGGTGTCCAAAGCCTCCCTTTGCTTGCCATAGCCAACCCCGCCGTGAATCAAAGCCACTTGAACATGCATAAACCGGGCAAAGTCCCTGAAAGCCGTCTCAACCTGCATCGCAAGCTCGCGTGTCGGCTCAAGGGTCAGGCAACGGGGCAATTGACGGGGTGAATCCAAAAGCGACAGCAAGGGAAGTCCAAACGCCGCTGTCTTCCCGGTTCCTGTCTGCGCGGACGCTATAAGATCGCGGCCCGAGAGAATCAACGGAATTGCGCGGAGTTGGATCGGCGTAGGATCCACGTAGCCCATGCGTTGAACTCCGTGAACCACGGAATCAGACAAACCCAGGTTTTGAAACGACATATAGCTCAGTTCTATTAGCAGCTTTTCAGATCCGAAAGAAGCCTTTTGCTTCAAGAGGTTCCCATGACGCCAAAGCGGCAACCAAATCTTTCGCAGGGCGAAATTCCCACAGCCGGACTTCCCGCCCTTTATAGTCCCCACGCGACCGCCCGTCAGACGCCAAGTCCACTCGCGCAGATCTGAGTCCATAATAGACACCATCCCCGCTCAGCTTTACGATGGCCTCTTTGCAGACCCAATAGCGAAGAAATGTTAGGGCTTTGATTAGACCTTCACACGTATTGAGCCGGTTTGCCTCCTCGCGCGAAAAAAACTTCCGCGCCAGCGCGTCCGTACGAACTGTCCGGCTCGCCGACTCGACATCCAGGCCCACGGGACTCGATGAAAACGCCGCGAACATCCTGCCCGCCGTGTGCGATAGATTGAACTCCGGAGCGCCAGGGACATAAGGCTTTCCCCGCCCTTCGCGGCACATATCCACCTCCTCAGGCACGCAGCCCATGTAAGAGGCGACGATTCTCCGAAGCCCGCCCTGAGCAGAACCATAGCTGCATTTCGCTTCTTCGTTGACAATCCTTTCGTAACGCAACGATTCGGCCGGATTCAAATGCCGAATAAAGACGCGAGACGGGAGAATCTGCCAAAAATGGACTCCGCGCGCAGGAATCTCTAAATCCCCAACCTCATAGTCATTCCATTCCGGCTGCAAAAAAGAGTCCATGCCTAATTATTTGCTTGCGCGATGGCAAAGGTGTTAGCTAAAGTTATGCACTTTATGGACCTTTCAAAAATCAATACCTCAACTCTTGAGAGCCTCATCAAGCTGACGAAGAAGCGTGACATCCTCCTGGATGAACTCAAGAAGCTTGAAGCGGCAATCACCAGCGTCTACTCCGGCGGAAAGGCTGAATCTGGTATCGTCAGGCGCCGAACGAGGATGGGACGACGGCGCTCTGCCGCCGCGGCTGCCGAAACCAGGACAGCAAAGTCCTCCGAAGCCCAGACCGGCGGAAGACGGGGTGCGCTTAAAGCCCGGATCCTTGCCGCGCTGCGGACTGCTGGCGACAAGGGCGTCGCGGTAAAGGAACTCTCGGCCAAGCTTGGTGTAAAAAATCAAAACGTTCATGTCTGGTTCAGCAGCACAGGCAAGAAGCTTGGGACCATCCAGCGTGTCGGAGCGGGCCGCTATCGTCTCAAACCGGGTGCATAGTGCCCGCTTCGGCCGGAAGACCGCGGACGAGAATTCCATCCGCGAGAGACTTCTCATAATGGTCTAGCGCTTCCGCGACCCCTTCCGCCCAGCACTTGTCCGCTATGTATCCCCGGGAGCGCCGCACGAGTTGTTTCACTGGATCGATCGCGTTCGCCGGACAGGCCGTCATCTTAGCGTACGAGCCGTCCAGCATGGAGAGATCGTTGAAGTGATCGCCGGCCGCGAAAACCGCGCCGGCTTTAATTCCTTCCAAGCGGCACAATTCTCCCAAAGCCGAGCCCTTATGATAGTCCCTGTGGCAGAAGCGAAGATAGATGCTGTTTCGTTGAAAGCTGAAATCAGGAATGCGTTCCGCTTCGCTTTGGATGTTGTTTGCAACGATTTCCATCACTTCTTCGGAGCTTGTCACCAATCCGGCCGGAAGCTCTTCTTCATAAAGAATGGTGATTTGGTCCGACTCCTGAGCTAGCCTTTCCACGAAGGCGAACATTTCGAGCGCCTGCCCGAAGAGCTCTCCGTGCCGGCGACGCGAGATCGAGTTCCAATCCCCGTAGGGCATCCAGTGTCCGTTAGCCGTTTTGCGGTAGATTTCACGCTCATTTGTCAGCAGGAAGTCCGGCTCCAGCGGCGCATTGAAGAGCCTTAAGCCATCAAGGACGTGGTCCAGGCTGCGGCCGGTATTGATTGCCCACAATCCGCCATGTCGGGAATGTTCTTCGAGAGCGGCCACGAAATCCGGCGGGCAGCGACCGTGGGATCCGATCGCGATAAGGGTGCCGTCAAAATCGGTGCTGAGCAGTCGAATGCGAGACATTGTCCCTCACGCTACACATCTTCTCGGCACCGGCAATTTTTCTGTGTGCGCGAGCGTTCGATGAATATACTCGCTTCATGAAATCCGCGTTCGAACTCGCAATGAGCCGGCTCGAAAAAGAGTCGCCGACCCAAAAACTGACTGACGACCAGAAACTTCGACTTGCAGAAATCGATGCTGAGATCACGGCGAAGATCGCCGAGAGGAAAGTCTTCCTTGAGGGGGAGATCGTCAAGGCTGCAGGAGATCCAGCTTCGGAGGCGCAACTTCGCAAGCAACTTGCGATGGAAATCGCCAGGCTTGAGGAGAAGCGAGAAGATAAGAAGAAAAAGATTCGCGAAGGCTTGAGCGATTAGAGCATGTGCCGAAATTCCTCCGGCATTTCCACTAGCCCGCGTCTCACACTCGGGTGGTTCAGATTGCGTAATACTTTGGTCGCCAGGGGGTGAGGGATTAGCAAGATGGGCCGCCAGAGTGTGAGATATGCTGGCCAGGAGGAGCGCGGAGACTCTCATCCTCTGGGGCCATCCGCAGCAAACTTTTCGAGGTTTCTCAACTCAGTATCGAGAATGCTGCCGATCTCCGGCTTTAGGGCTTTGCGCGCCAGCGCGACGACCTCTTTAGCCCGGCGCACATCACCGGTGGCAACCAAAGCTTGTGCAAGCGGCTGAACGATGTCATAGAAAAAATTGCCGCCGCCGGTTTTTCCGAGGGTCGCGGCTTGCCTGCGATATTCGGTGAAGGCCTGATCAAGCTTCTTCGCATCGATGAGCGAAAGGATTTTTGGCGCTGCGATGCTCACGCTCAGGTCCGAGCGCGTGCGTTTGTTCCGCGCGACCATCTGCCGTTCCAAGGTCTCCGCCTCTTGGAAAGCACCCTGTTGCCTGGCAATCTGCGCAAGCGCCACCTGTTGTTGAACGAGCATGTCCCGGTTTGTAGCGAATTGCCGCAGAGCCGCTTCGTGATGGGATTTCAGTACATTCAACGGCGCATCGGTTCGTCGAAGATAGTCGGCCTTCGCGTCCCAGCCGGCCTCATTCTGAGGACACACCTGAATGGCACTCTCATAAGCTTTCAGCGCTCTCGTGTGCTCTCCGGCGCGCTCGCTCATTCGCCCCATCAAAATATCATCCCGCGACGAGAACAGCTCCAGTCCTTCGCGAAGCCCCTTCGCGCGAACTTCGAGCTCATGATCGCTAACGGGAAGCCACGTCTGTGAATCCAAGGCTTGCCCGACGGCATAGTTCTGATTCTTATACCGGCCGCAGTCGAGTTCCCAACGGTTGTCTGATTTCATGTAGCCGAACCATGCGTGACCGCCATCGGATCCCTGCCCGGCGAAGAACAGGGTTGGCAGTCCACGGGCTTTGCCCGCAATCATCGCGTAGTATGCCTGATCCACACAGATCCCCGTTTGCTGGTGGATATTATGCAAAGTGTATTCGCCGCCTGTCCACTCGAACCTTCCGGATTTCATCCGGTCAAACGAATAGCTGACCGCATCGAACGCCCTGGCAAACTCCGAACGTTGGTACTTGACGTTTTTTCTGGCCCATTCGAATTCCGACGAAGCCAGCGGGGCATCCACGATAAATTTGATCTGTCCCGGACTAAGCTTACGCAAGTCGATCAATAGCGCACGCGATTCGTTGCTTTCCGTCCAAAATTTGAAGCGATCAGCCACCGGCACCTCCGCGATCGGGACCCACCTTGGATTAACCTGGCGATGTGGCCAGAAGTGCGGAAAGCGTTGGTCGTAAACGAGCGCAAGGGCGACAGCGAGGGCACTGTATTCCTTGAATTTCCGGGGGTCTGCCAGGCGGAGTTCTTGCAAGCGCACAAGAACTCCCGGCAAATAGTCGCGGTCTGAGAGATTTTCAAAGAGCAAACGAGAGAACTCGTCGTCGTTAATCCATTCGCCAAGAATTTCCGGATTCAAATTCTCTGCGATCGTTTTGTCTTGCAAATTCGCCAAATCGGCAGGGAGCAACGAGCGCAGAACCTGTTCGGCGGCAGCTTGATCTGACAAGGTTTTATTCACCTCCGCGATGTCGGGCGATTTGCCAGAGTTCGGAGCGTATCCCGGAGCGAAGACGATCAACTTCCCATCCTTCGGAGATACTCTTAAATGATCGGCAAGGAGACGGGCGGCTTCCTGCCGTTGATTTCGGGACAAAAGTTCGCACCATTTCCATAAGGACATCCAGCCGCGATAGGCCGTGACGCCGGTGCTGCCGGGCCGAAGGGGTCCGCCGGGCTGGTACGCGGCAATCAGCGCGCTTCCGAGCGCATCACGCGAAGCCACCCACCCGTCTGCAATAATTTTTGCGCGATCGGCGGGCGCAGGCGCCCGCCGAAGATCGAAGCTATTCCCGAGCCCCGCTACAGAGCTCGCAAAGAACAGGATGAGAAATGCCTTCTTCACCAAACGAGGCCTCGCTTCTTATCAGATTGCACCCGGAGCAGATTTTCAAAGCGCGTCTTATCGCGCGCATTCGCGATCGCTTCTTCTTTGCTGATCTGGCGCCAGAGATATAGCTCAGCTAGCGACTCATCGAATGTGCGCATCCCATCCTTCGCGCCGATTTCGATAAGCCCGACGATCTGCTCCCATCGACGCTCCCTGATGGTCGCCCGCACGGCCGTGTTTGCCACGAGCACCTCAGTGGCGAGGACACGCTTGCCGCCGGATTCGCTCGGAAGAAGTCTCTGAGACACGATGGCCGCAAGGGCATTTGCAAGCTGCGCAATAATCTGCGACTGCTGTTCCGGCGCGAAAGCGTCTACTATGCGGTCGATGGCTTTGGGTGCGTCAATGGTGTGAAGCGTTCCTAAGACAAGGTGCCCGGTTTCCGCCGCGGTAATCGTCGCGCTGATGGTCTCGGTGTCGCGCAGTTCCCCGACGAGAATCACGTCGGGATCTTGGCGCAATGCGTGACGCAGCGCCTCTGCAAACGAACGCGTGTCGTTTCCAACCTCACGCTGCTTGATAATGCTCCGCGCGTTGGAGAAGACGAATTCAATGGGATCCTCGATCGTGATGATCACCCCTGCAAGCCGCTCGCTGATATGCTTTACCATCGCCGCAAGTGTCGTGCTTTTTCCTGAACCGGTGACGCCAGTTACAAGGACCAGGCCGCGTTGAAGCTCGCAAAGTTGATGGACCGCGGCGCAATGTCCCAACTCAGCCAGTTCCGGAATGTGATGGGGGATATGGCGAAAGGCCGCTTCAAGCGCTCCGCGGCAATAGTGGGCGTTGCCGCGAAATCGTCCAACGCCTTCAACCTGCAACGCAAAATCCAGCTCCCATTCGTGTTCGAGCCGCGAACGCTGGCTTTCGGTCAGAACTCCGAGAATCATGTTCCTGCAGACATCCAATCCGATGGTCGCTCCGTTCAGAGGCGTGAGGTCTCCGTTGAGCCGCACAAGCGGCGGGCAGTCCGCCGTCAAGTGAAGGTCCGACGCTCCTTGGTTGACCGCGCTGGTAAGCAATTGGACCAGATCAATCTCATTCATTAGAATACACTATCGCCGAGTGGCTTGCGAAGACGAACTGATGCCGCGCAGCGCCCGCAGAAGTTCCTGAGGGTTGTCGGATGAGGCAGCGGCTGCGTCTTCCGAGACACGCTGCGCTTGAACCAGCTGCGACATGGAGGACACGAAACTCTGCGCGCTGCGTGGATCGGAACGCCCAATCGCGTCGGCCAAATCCGTCAGCTTTCCATCGGTGATGTATTTACGCATGGCGCCGATGTTGGAAAAATACTCCGCGGCAAGGACCACACCTGCCGGAAGTGCGGGAAGCAGGCGCTGGCAGAGAATGCCGAGCAACTGTCCGGAGAGGGTTCGGCGCACGGCGTCACGCGACGTGGAAGGAAACAGGAGCTGAAGGCGTTCAATGGCGTCAATGCAGTTCGAGGAGTGCAGAGTGGCCAGGACGAGGTGCCCAGTCTCACACGCTTGGATGGCGGTCGTTGCCGTTTCCGCGTCCCGAATTTCGCCCACAAAGATCACATCAGGATTTTGTCGCAGGGAACGGCGCAGTCCCTCGGCGAAGCTCGGCGTGTCAATGCCGACCTCGCGCTGGGTAAAGAGAGACATTCGGCTGGAGAAGAGATATTCGATCGGATCTTCGATCGTGATCACATGGCGGGATAAGTTTTCGTTCAACCATTCAAGAGCCGCCGCAAGGGTTGTGCTTTTTCCCGAACCGGTCGGCCCGCAAACCAGGATCATCCCGGCCCGTCTCCTGATCCAGTCGCGAAGAAGTTCGGCGGGAACGCCAAGGGTTTCCATATCCGGGATTTCGCTGCGGATGCGGCGAAGGACCGCCGCGCGCCGCCCGAGCTGACGAAGCAAATTCACCCGAAAGCGAACACCTCCCCCTGATGTCAGGCTTGAATCATGATCCTGCGTTTCCGTACGGGCGCCACATGCCCTCCAGAGCGCATCGAAGAAGAGACTATCGAGGGGAGCATACTCAAGCGGCCTCAGACTTCCGCCAATGCGGACTTGCGGAGGGCGGCCCTCATGCAGGAGCAGATCCGATGCGTTGTATGCTTCAGCCGCAACGCACAAAGCCTCCATCGCTTGGGAGAGGGATTCTACCATTAGCGCTTAGGATTCATGATTCGACATGTCGCACAATTTCCGGCGGCGTCCAACCGCGAGCGAAACTCCGCCATACCTCGTTTGGGCTCAAGTGTCGAAAATCCTCTGCAAGCTGCAAGAGCCCTTGCTGGCGCATCGCTGAGCGGCAATAAGCCTTCCCGGCCACGCCGAGGAGCCACTCCGATGCTCTCAAGACCTTGCGGCTGGGCGTTGGGCCTGGGAGCGAACACAGTTTGGTCCATGCGTCGTCGTGCGGGCGCGCGGGCAAGAAGACGTTGATAAGGAGGTCCAGAGCTCTGTCGTCACCGATCAGCGACGTTGCCCTCGGCAAGTGATCGCCGATGAGGGTGGCATGCCGCTGCCAAAAAGAATGGTGAAGAGAAGAGAATCCCGCGGTGAAATCGGCGCCATTCCCCCTGTCAACTGCCCGGCTGATTGGCGCGAACGAACGAACGGTCGCCGCAAGCGCGCCCATACGGCGGTGGGGATGGTTAGCCGGACGTACGGCGGAATACGTCCAAGCGTTGTCGGGAAGGACCAGGCGCCGCTCGCGGTCGCGGATCACCCACCACTTTTCCCAGAGGTCTCGCAGGTACGCGCGGGCCTCATCCTCGCCTTGGTCGAAATGCCCCGCCTTCAAAAATCCAGAGAGTCCAAAAAGCAGGGCTTCTCCGTCCACCGATCTCGCCCGCGCCAGACCCGTCCGCTGTGCAACGAGCAGAAAAGGGATTTTGTTGTTCTTGAATCCCATGGCCGCCGCGACCGCTTCAAAGAGGGCCGCATCCCGTCCGCGAAGATGGGCTGCTCGCTCGAAGATTTCGCGCTTTCGATGAAGACGAAACGCCGCCCCGGCCTCAATCAGTTTTTCCGCCCGCGTTTCGTCAATCGCTCCATCCCGCGAAGGTTCAGCTTGCTTCGGCGCCTTCCTCAGCGGGAGACAAACCTGAGTGACGGCCTTGTGTTCGCGCGTACTCGTAAAGCAACGGCGCTGTCCCCTGCGAACGAAGAGATGAAGGACAACGTTCTCATAAGAGGCGTTACGGGAATGCCCGTGGTTTTCCCAGTCCCTTACGTCCGGATCGATCTCGATGTCCCCTGTGAATTTCACACCATTGATAAGCACCTGAGCGCCGCAGAAATCCGGACCTGGCTCACGGTTCCAAATCCCAAAATGGGTTATTTCCACTTTCTCTCCGTCTTCGCCCAGCCACGAAACACCGAACTCTCCGCTGAAAATTCTTGCCTGCAACTCCAGCTCGGGGATGCGACAGGGAGTGGATTCGCTCAGCCGGAGTCCTCCAAGCGCCCTTCGCAGCTGCTCATACGGAGATTCTCTTGCCGCATTCATCTCCGGACGGGCGTGGCGCCGGGCGGGAGCGCGCACCTCCAGGTAAGCCGGCTATCCACGGCGCGCACACTAAATCGTAAGCGCCAGTCCATCGTAAGCCAGACGGATATCTTGCGGCAGCGACAATTCGGTTTCGGCGTGTCCAAGATCATGGCACATATGCGTGAAAAACGTTCTGCCAGGCGCGATGCGGTTGGAGGCCTCGACAGCCTCTCCCAGCGACATGTGCGTCATATGAGAAGCGTGCCTCAACGCATCGACCACCAGCGTATCAACTCCACGCGCCGCCTCCTCGGCGTCCTCAGTAACTTGTTTGCAGTCGGTAAAGTAAGCTAGCAACTTGCGCCCCCCGCGGCGAAAAACCAGACCAGTCGTTATCGTCCGTCCATGGGGCAAATCGAATGGGATGACTTCCGTCTCACCGAGCCAAAACGGCCCATCGATAAGGACTGGCTCCGGCCGAATGTAGTTGAAAAAGCGATGCTCGCCTTCGAAGGCGTATTGAAAAACACGTCGCAGGTCGTTGAGGGTTCTCTCGGCGGCATAGATCGGCATGGACTTGTTTTCCAACTCACAGAATCTGCGGAGATCGTCGAAACCGAGAATATGATCAGTGTGCGAATGCGTATAAATCACAGCGTCAATTCGCGTGACCGCCTCGCGCAGACACTGCGCGCGAAAATCCGGCGGCGTATCCACTTGAATGACCATCTCCGGCGTTCGCACCTGGATTGCGCTGCGCAAACGTTTGTCTCGCGGATCAATCGAGGTACACACGTTGCATTGGCAGCCGATCACTGGGATTCCGTGCGACGTGCCTGTGCCAAGAAACGTAATTTCAACCTCCCGCATTGCGACCCCTTCATGGCATAGTCCGCTTATGTCCGCAACGCTCACCTCGCTGCGCATTCGCAACCTTGCTCTTGTCGAAGAACTGCTCTGGGAGCCCCGAGCGGGATTCGTCGCCATCACCGGAGAGACCGGCGCGGGAAAATCCATCATTCTTGGCGCACTGTCGCTCGTCCTTGGAGAGCGGGCGGATAAGGATCTTATTCGCCCGGGTGCGGACGCTTGCGCGGTCGAGGCCGTCTTTGAGAACGCCAGCGATGAACGGATCGCGACCTTCCTGGCCAGTCACGGCGCAGAAACCTGCGAAGAAGGACGCCTCCTTCTCAAGCGAGTATTGCCCGTTGAAGGCGCAGCAAGGCAGTTTGTCAACGGCTCGCACTGCACCCTCGCTCTGCTCCGTTCCTTGGGGAACCTTCTCGTCGATCTCCACGGACCGCACGACCACCAAAGCCTCTTTTCGCGCGATCAGCAGACCCATCTGGTCGACAGCTTCGCGGGCGCGGAAGACCTTCGTGATCAATTTGCCAGCGCGCGCCGGACCCTGCTGAGTTTGCAGCATGAGAAAACCTCCATCCTTCTCGATGAACAAAGCGTCGCCCGCGAAATCGATCTCCTTAGGCACCAGGAAGGCGAGATCGCGGCCGCCCGCTTGCAACCCGGTGAAGAGGAAATTTTGCTGTCCCGCCAGCGAGTGGGAACCAACGCGCGGCGCATCGGAGAGCTTTGCGCCCAACTCGCAGAAGGAACCACCGGCGACGAAAATTCCCTCACGTCCGAGCTCGAGAACCTCTCGCGGCTCACGCGCGAACTGATCCGTCTTGACTCGTCCGCCGAACCGATTGCGCAGGCCAGCGAAGCGCTTTTCGTCGCCACAAACGAGCTTGCTCGCGCCGTCCAGACCTACTCTTCTGCGCTCGAAAACAATTCGATTGATCTCGGCGGGATCGAGGCTCGCCTGGACACGATCCAGTCGCTGAAGCGAAAATACGGCCGCACAATTGAAGAAATCATCGCGTTCGGAGAACAAGCGTCCCGCAAGTTGAGCGAGCTTCTTAGCCGGTCCGAACGCCGGGGCACGCTCGATGCGGAGATTTCCGCTGCCCAGGAGCAAATGAACGCTCACGGTGAACGACTCAGCGCCCTTCGGCTGAGGGCTTCGCGAAAGCTCGCCGAGAAGGTCCGCGCAGGGCTGAAGGCGTTGGGATTCATCAAATCCGACTTCTCCATAGAGCTAGAGAAGACTCCTTCCGCGCATGGAAACGAGACCGCGGAATTCCTGTTCTCGCCGAATCCCGGGGAGCCACCGCACGCGTTGCGCGCGATTGCATCCAGCGGCGAAATCTCCCGTGTGATGCTCGCTCTCAAGAGCGCTCTTGCCGATCAGGACGACGTTCCCATACTCGTTTTCGACGAGATTGACGCGAACGTCGGCGGCGGGATCGCCTCGAAAGTCGGAATGAAAATGAGTGAGCTTGGACGATCACGCCAGGTGCTTTGCATCACTCACCTCCCGCAAGTCGCCGCCGCCGCCTCCAGCCAGTTTGTGGTCACCAAGGAAATCAGGGACAAACGCACCCGCACCTGCCTGGTTGAGGCAAACGGCAAATCCCGCGAGGAGGAGATTGCAAGAATGCTCGGTGGAAAATCGGAATCGGCCCTGGCGCACGCCCGCGCGCTGTTAGAGCGACTGCCGAAATAAATTCTGAAATGGTGGCAGCGTTGATGGGGAGAAGGGGACTCAGGGAGCATACGCGTCCTCCGCGTGTGAAGTTCGGCGGCTCGCCGAACAAGGTTTTCCGGGGGACGCCGGAAATTGCACGCGGGCACGCGCCGGAGTGAGTCGCGTTCCGCCGCGTGAGGCCACGTTGCCGCGTGGCCAATCGCGTGACCGCGTTGTCGCGGAACGCGACTCACAGCGGCGCGGCTCACAGGGGCGTCAACGCGGACTCGCGATGCGCTGCGAGCTTTCCTTTTCCAAATTGGGCCGGCCTTCGGCTCGCAGAAGGCTCGTCCAACCTCTCGCTGACCGAAGGGCTTGATTCGCAAGAGGCAATCAACAAGACTTCACGGCATGCCTAAACTCACTCTCCTTGTTCTCGCCGCCGGAATGGGCAGCCGCTACGGCGGATTGAAGCAAGTGGACCCCATGGGGCCTTCTGGGGAAACTCTCCTCGATTACTCGGTGTCCGACGCTCTGCGGGTGGGATTTGAGCGGATCGTCTTCATTATCCGGCGCGACATCGAGGCGGAGTTCCGGGAGAGGATTGGCTCGCGCTACAAAGGGAACGTCGCTGTCGACTACGTCTTTCAACAGCTTGATTTTCTTCCCAATGGATTTTCGGTTCCCGCGGATAGAACGAAACCGTGGGGAACCGCGCATGCCATCTGGTGCGCGCGAGAGGCTGTCACCGAGCCCTTCGCAGCCATCAATGCCGACGATTTTTACGGCCGCGAAACGTACGAAGTGATTGGCAAGTTCCTGAAAGTCGCCGCGCCGGCAAGTCCGCGCTTCGCAATGGCGGGCTACCGGCTCGACCACACTCTCTCCGAGCATGGCTCTGTTGCGCGCGGCGTCTGCCAGGTTGACGCCAGCGGGAAGCTCGTCACGATCAGCGAATGCACCGGAATTGAGCGCCTCGAAAGCGAAATTCTGCAAAAGGACGCCGGCGGAAGCACGCGGAAGTTCCGTGGAGACGAGCCTGTTTCCATGAATTTCTGGGGTCTGACACCGGCCATTTTTCCATTGATCGAGGATCAGCTTGCCGCATTTCTAAGTACGAGTTGCTCCGATCCCAAGGCGGAATGCTACATTCCTGTCGTCATTGGCGAGATGATCGCCCGCGGCCAGGCGACACTTGACGTGCTGCCGACGGCCGCCGATTGGTTCGGCGTTACATACCGCGAGGACAAGCCCCAGGTCATGCGCGCACTCGAGAGACTCCACTCAGGGGGTGTGTATCCGACGCCTTTATGGAAATAGCGGCTTGCCGGACTTGGAGCGATGCTGTTCCTATGTTCCCAGGTTCTCTCGGGTGGCGAAGTGGCCGGTGCCGGCAAGCCGTTATGATTCCCCCATGACTTCCCGCTGGCAACACAGTGCTCTTCAGGAAGCAAGGCTCTATGGCATACTCGATCTCGGTTACGTCTCCGAGGAAGATGCACTGGCCGTTACAAAGAAGATGCTCGTGGGAGGCGTCCAGTTGTTGCAATTGAGAGCCAAGGGCAGGAGTCCTCAAGACATCCGCTCGCTGGCACGCAACCTGGCACAGCTCTGTTGCGCACATCAAGTTCCCTTTATCCTGAATGATCATCCGGAACTCGTGAGGGAGACCGGCGCGGACGGGGCGCACGTCGGGCAAGACGACGTGCGCGTTGCAGAAGCCCGCGCGCTGGCGGGCAAGCATGCGATCATCGGCAAGTCCACCCACAGCCTGGCACAAGCTCTCGACGCCCAGCGGGAAGGACCCGACTACATCGGCTTCGGCCCGCTTTTCGCCACCCCGACCAAACCGGATTACCCGCCGATTGGATTGAACGAGATCACGCCGGCACAGCGCCTCGTTTCTCTTCCCCTATTCTGCATCGGCGGTATCAAGCGCGAGAATCTACCGGGCGTCCTTGCCGCGGGCGCGCAAAGAGTGGTTATCGTCTCCGGCATCCTCCGAGCTCCCGACCCGCAGGCCTATTGCCAGGTTTGCAGGGACCTCCTCGCTTCCGCGTCCACTTGATACAAAAGGCAGATGCCGAGAATCAATGGCAAGACATTCGATTTAGTTGTAGAGGCGCTTGTGTCAAGGGCCTCTAGACAGGCGGTTGGCACAACCGCCTCCACAAAAACACAACACGACGCCTTTCTTCGGGCTTCGCCCTGACACTCACCACGCCCAGACTCAGGAAAAGCAAGCGCACGCATGCGGATATCAGGCCGCAACCAACTGGATTAAAACACTGCATTATTTGGGATTCGACCAGGAAGACCTTCTTTATTTGTTACTGTTTTAACAGTTTTAGACAAGCTAAGCCGTTCTTTTTAAGGAATCCAAGCGAGCGCAATCAAGCGCACGGACACTCCGCTGCGAATCGGCTTCACATCGATGGTCTCGATAGCCGGTTCGGTCGCCGCTAGGGCGGCGCTCTCGGCTGCGATTTCGGTCTCGATCTCAGCGATCTGCTCGCGGATCGCCTCCGCGCTCTGTTCCGCCGTCGCAGCTTCTGACCCCTCCTGAATGCTGCGACCGACTCCTCTCGCTGCAGTCGCGGCCTTGCTAATGGTGGACGAGCTGATGGCCTTGCGTCCTAGAAAAGCGCCAAGCAAGGTGGAGCCGACGGAGATGAAGGTTTGCATGCGCGCGTGGGAGGCCTGCTCTTTTTGACGCTGGACCGCGGCGTCAGCGCGAGCGAGGCGCGCCTGCAGGGAGGCGACCTTGGGCGCATATTTCTTGCGCAGAGCTTCAACGCCGGCATCGCGATTTTCGCGTTCCGCCAGCGCAATACGCGCCTTGAATTCGCCCTCCGTCTCACCGGGCTTTGAATTGGCCTTCAAGCTGGCACAGCGGAAGATTTGCAGGCGCTGATTTGCAACCATTGCTTGCACGAAATCCTTTTCCCAGGCTGCGTAATTCTTCGGCCGCGCTGCCGCCGGGGGTGCCTCCTCGAACTCTGCGCCGTCGGCGGGCGTTTTCTCAAGCGCGCTCAGTTGCACGCCGGAAATTTCCGTCCAATCCGCCCCGGATACTCCGTCCGGGATGGGCGCAGAGAGGATCGCCTCGCGAGTCTGTTCAACGCCGAGCTTGCCGTTAGCGAATCGAATGGTTGCCGCGCCAAGCAGCCGCGGCGAATAAATGACCGGTCCACTCCCCGCCGCCGGCAGGAAAACCTGCGGCACCGCGGGCGGCAACGCCGGACGCTTGGAGCTGTGGGTAGCAGTGGCAACTGGTGCCGCCACGACGGACACCGCGGGCTTGCGGCCCGCCATGAGTGTCCTGATCTGATCTTTGGTCAGCGGCCCGCGGAGATAGCTCATCACCCAGCGCGTCTCGAACACGACCGGGCCGTCGTCGTGAACGTTGTTCATCAGAAAAATCCGATTGCCCAGCCCGGCGAGCAAGGATTCCATAGCCTGGCGGTCAAATTCGCCGCCGGCTGCCGCGCCCTGCAATCCGTCGAGCACGCGGGCTTTGTCGCGCTCGGTTTGGAGACGTCCGATAAACCAGGTTCCCGCGTTCGACAACGCCTTGTAATCGAGATCGACGGGGTTCTGCGTGGCCAGCACGACGCCGACGCCAAACGCGCGGGCCTGCTTGAGCAGCGTCAGCATGGGAAGCTTCGAGGGCGGGTTTGCGGTAGGCGGAAGGTAACCGAAGATTTCATCCATGTAGAGGATGGCGCGCAGGCTGGTGGTGCCACTCTGACCGCGCGTCCAGGAGACAACTTCGTTGAGAAGCAGGGACACGAAGAACATCCGCTCCTCGTCGCCGAGATGCGCGATAGAAAAAATGGCGAGCCGTGGTTTGCCCTCCTCCGTATAGAGAAACCGGCCAACATCGAGGCTCTCGCCCTGACGCCACGTCGCAAAGCCCGGTGCGGCCAGCATGTTGTTGACCGCCATGACCAAGGCGAAGCGATCCTTCGCGGGATAGAATGTCTCGAGGTCAAGCACGCCAATTTTCTGGAACGGCGGGTTTTGGATTCGCTCGATAAGCGTTGGCAAATCCAAGTCGCCACCCTGCTGCCATTCGTGGGCGAGTAACGCGGAGAGCAAAATATATTCGCGGCTCTTGACCGGATCGGCATCCAGCTTGAGCAGACCCAGGAGGCTGGCAGCCGTCGTTTGCACACGATCGGCGATCGCTTCCGCATCGTCCGTCTTCGGCGCATTGAAAGACGCAAGGACGTTGACCGGAATGCCGCTGTTGCTCCCGGGGGTGTAAATAGCCATGTCGACCTTTTCGCGCAGCGCGCGAATGCGCAAGGGCCCCTCACCCCACGCGGCGAGACCCTTTTTCCACATTTCGGCCTGTTGCGCGGCATGCGCCTCGGGGTCCAATCCCTTGCGTTGCGCGTCTTCGGCGTTGACCCACGGCCGAAAATCTTCCGCGCGCAGGTCGGGAAAAGTGAGGAGCAGATTGCCGAGATCCCCCTTGGGATCGATGATGATGGCTGGTATCCCGTCAATGGCAGCCTCCTCGAGAAGCGCAAGGCATAGCCCGGTTTTCCCGCTTCCGGTCATCCCCACGCAGACCGCATGCGTCACCAGATCGCGAGAATCATAAAGCAGCGGAGCGTCGCTGGACGCTTTTTGCGCAATATCGTAGGAGCGGCCGAGATAGAAAACCCCTAGCTTTTCAAAGACGGAGGGATCGAGCGCCATGGTCGCAAAAATACAAGAAGCCCCCTGGATTTGCGAGAAATCCTCTTGCAGAAAATGACGTCGCAGGGATTCTCGGGAGTATGCGATATCGTTGCTCCGCGCTCCTCTTCTTGCTTTTGGCTCTCGCAAGTGCCGCGGCCCAGGAGGCACAGCGCGAATACATCGTTCTCAGCGGCGGGCCGTCTCTCAGCGAATGGGAGAAATTTAAGGCTGCTCCGCACGATAGATGGTGGGGAAATTTCATTCGGTCGGCTCGCGTCCGTATCGAACAGCTCCGCAAACAACATGGCCCGACCGCGCTCATCACATGGCTTGTCTACAAGCCAGGCTATGCGCGCCGCGCACAACGGCAGGACAATGCCGACCTGATCGGCAATATTGCCAGCGTTCGGGACAAATATGGCCTCAATCTCGTGTTCTTCAGTGATACCGGACAGCTCATCAATTATCTCAACAATGGCCGGCCGCGCCATCGGGTCAAAATTGCGAACTTCGAGTTCTACGGCCACTCGAACAAGGCGTGCTTCATGTTTGATTACAGCAACGAAATTGATAGCGCATCGAAAGTCTGGTTGCATGAAAGCGAGTTGAAAAGGATCCATCGCGCGGTTTTCACCCGCAACGCTTTCGTGAAAAGTTGGGGCTGCCACACCGCGGAAAGCATGAGCAAGTATTGGCGCCAGGCCACCGGAACGAAAATGATCGGCGCCTTCGGCAAGACCGACTACGCGAAATGCCCAACCAACGGGTGGATTCCGCAGCTCAGCCCCGGCGCCCGCTGGGGGGGATGAACTAGCCCGCTTATCTCACACTCGGGTGGTTCAGATTGCGTAATGCTTTGGTCGCCAGAGGGTGAGGACGACCAAGGCATATCCAAGTTGATATGGTGCGGGAGGACGAATCCGCTGGCGGCCAAATGATTAACAAGATGGGCCGCCAGAGGGTGAGATATGCGGCTAGAGCGTCGGAGCGGTGCGGACCTTGCTTTCCCAGCGTGTCAGCAGGTGAATGACAATGTTCGTGCCGAACTTGAAGCACGTGGAAAGCGCAGCGGGCTCGATGTTGCGCAAATAGACGTCGCGGCGCTCGAAGATGTCGGCATTTATGGCGACGTATTTATCGTCGGCGCTCTTGCGCAGATCAATTTGGCCCTGCTGGTTGAGGCCGATTTGCCACATGTCTCCATAATCGTTTGCGGTATAGAGGATCGCTATCTCGCCATAAATCTTCATTGCGAAAACAGGCTCCTTGTAAAAGTTCAGGCCGGGCGGAACCTCCTTCACGTCGGCGAAGTAACCCTGCGTATAGATCGGGTGATTCGACGGAAGGGGTTCGAAGTTCTTGTCCACATCGGGAATCACCCGCTTCATCTCCCGCCTGAAGGCAATATCGAAGCGCGATCGCAGCCCCGGCAAGGAGCTATCTCCCCAGATGCACCCGCCCATGCGCACATACTTCTGAAGGTTCTCGACTTCTCTTTCCGACAGTTTGAAATCCCGCGAGCCCGTGAGAAAAATAAATGGTGGTTTCACGGAAAAGATCTCGTCGCTGTCCAGCTTGATGGCCTGAACGTTCTTGTAGTTGGTCTTGATCTTGTCCTTTGACCAGGCGCTCATCAGATACAGCAGGTTTGGCAAGCTTCCGGTTTCAATTTTATTGCCTTCGATGCGCACGGTCGAACTCCAGTTTCCGCCATTGTACTGGCCAATGTAGGCCGTGAATTCGAACTCGCGCGACCGCGTGCTGCTCCCCGTTCCCTGCCCCTTTCCCCAGCCGCCGGTAAAAGCCTTGATTTGTGCAGCGGTTGCCGTGCTCATTCCGTCGGAAGCAATGCCCGCCGTTGGCGGCGCCACCGCAGCCTGCGCGGGCGCCGTCGGAGTGGTGATCGGCGCGGCGATGACCGGGCTCATGGCGAAGTTGAGAGGATTCACCGCCGTGGTCGTAATAGCATTAATTTGAGACGAGCTGGTGGGAGGCGCAATGGTAGCAACGTTGAAGGTCGTTTCTTGAGGGGGAGCCTGTTGCGCAGCCGGCGGAGCCGCTGCCTCGTTGGGTTGAACAAAGCCGCCCGTTTCACCTTCAAAATCCGGCGGCTCCTGCACCGCTCGATACAGAACCGTCCCGCCAAACAATCCAACCAGGATGGCATGCAGCGTGAAAGAGATCGTGAAGTCTCGCGAATTGCTGAACTTATCGAGCAGCTTTTGGAGAAACGCCGGAAGCTCTTTGGCCATGTCGGAGTGCTTATAAACGCGGGACACGACCGTTTCAAGGCATTCACAATCGGGAGGGCGCCTGCCCGAGCTGCAAGCTGCCGCAGTGTGACCTGCGCGGCTCACTTGGCGCGCCAGCGCGTTCTCGCAACAACGCGGCTCGCTTACGAGCCGGCTATTCCACGGCTCGGCGGGATCGCGCCCGGCGGGCTCTACTCCTCAAATCCTTCAGCCCAATCCGGCCGTCCGTCCTGAATCGCGGAGGCCATGATCCTGTCTTTGAGAACGCCGGTTTTCGTGTCGAAACGCTCAACCGCTGCAGGGCCATGGCTGCCTCGAGACTTGATGACGATCTCCGTGTTGCCATTAATAAGCTTCCAGTTTTCGACATTCGGCAATTGGGTGCGAATCAGACACACTGTCATTCCGTTTCGAAGCAGACGCACGCCGGCTTGTTCGACGTTTACCTCCGCATCGTAACCCCTTTGTGGTGGCGGGCCGATAGTGCATCCGGCTATCAGCAGCGAAGTCACGCCGGCAAGTATCGCAGAGGGGAGTTTCATAGATTTTTGGATGGTCAACAATTTTCGCGGGAACTTCCGAAACGAGAAGCCTTCGGGAGAGCGATCGCGCCTATGGCGCGATCCCGCCGAGCCGATTCTTCTGTATCGACGACTTGCCAGATATCTATCTTCTTTGCCGAATGCAACAAGACGATTCCCATGCGCACGCAATGAGCCATGTATTTTCCGTCCGATGAAATCGGAGTCAAAAAAAACCGCCCCGAGTTTCCTCGGGGCGGCTTGATTTAGTTGACGAACTATGCGCGGGTTGCGCGTAGCCAATCCCGACGCGTCGGGACTAGTAGTCCATTCCGCCCATTCCGCCGCCCGGAGGCATCTGGGGCGTCTTTTCCTTTTCCGGGATCTCGGTGACGAGAGCCTCGGTGGTCAGGAGCAGTCCACTTATGGAAGCCGCATTTTGCAGCGCGCTGCGGGCGACCTTGGTTGGATCAACAACGCCTGCCTTGACGAGGTCTTCGTATTCGGCAGTGGCCACATTGTAGCCTTCGTTGCCTTTGCGCTTCTTGACTTCCTGCACGATGAGGGCGCCTTCCTTGCCGGCGTTGTCTGCCAGCGTGCGGAGTGGCTGCTCAATCGCTCGGCGCACAATCTCGGCACCGATCTTTTCGTCACCCTCGAGGGCGAGATTTTCGAGCACCTTCTGCGCACGGATGAAGGCAACGCCGCCGCCGGGAACGATCCCTTCCTCTACGGCCGCACGGGTCGCATGGAGGGCGTCTTCGACGCGGGCTTTCTTTTCCTTCATCTCGGTTTCGGTCGCGGCGCCGACATTGATGACGGCAACGCCGCCCGCCAGTTTCGCAAGGCGTTCCTGGAGCTTTTCGCGGTCGTAGTCGCTGGTCGTCTCCTCGATCTGACGGCGGATCTGGGTCACGCGGCCCTGGATGTCCGAGCCTTTGCCTTCGCCTTCGATGATGGTGGTGTTTTCCTTGTCGATGGCGATGCGCTTGGCCTTTCCGAGGTCGTCAAGCGAGATATTCTCCAGCTTGATGCCGAGGTCCTCGGTGATGCAACGTCCGCCGGTCAACACTGCGATGTCTTCGAGCATCGCTTTGCGGCGGTCGCCAAAGCCCGGAGCCTTGACGGCTGCGACCTGCAGCGTGCCGCGGAGCTTGTTGACAACGAGCGTCGCGAGCGCCTCGCCCTCGACGTCTTCGGCGATGATCAGGAGCGGTTTGCCTGCCTTTGCCACCTTCTCGAGAAGAGGCAGCATGTCCTTTAGGCTGCTGATTTTCTTCTCGTGAATCAGGATGTAGGCGTTCTCAAGGATCGCCTCGAGGTTCTCGGCATTCGTCACGAAGTAAGGCGAGAGGTAACCCTTGTCGAACTGCATGCCCTCAACAACGTCGAGAGTCGTCTCGATGCTCTTGGCTTCTTCAACGGTGATTGTCCCGTCCTTGCCGACCTTGTCCATCGCATCGGCAATGATCTGGCCAATGGTGGTGTCCCAATTCGCGGAAACCGTTGCGACCTGAGCGATCTCGGAGCTGTCCTTGACCTTCTTGCTGATCTTGGCGAGTTCCGCGACAACGGCTTCAACGGCTTTGCCTATACCGCGCTGAAGGCTGGTCGGGTTGGCGCCCGCGGTCACGTTCTTCAAGCCTTCGCGATAAATCGCTTCGGCAAGCAGGGTGGCCGTGGTGGTTCCGTCGCCGGCAATGTCGCTGGTCTTGCTCGCGACTTCACGGATGAGCTGAGCGCCCATGTTTTCATAGGAGTCTTCGAGCTCGATTTCTTTAGCGACGGTCACTCCATCCTTGGTGATGGTGGGACTGCCGAATTTCTTGTCGAGTATTACGTTGCGACCGGAAGGTCCAAGAGTGGCCTTCACGGCTTTCGCCAGCTTCTCGATCCCGCGGAGCAAAGAATGCCGCGCGGATTCGTCAAACGAGAGTTGTTTGGCTGCCATAGTATTTTAGCTTATGAATAATTGATATTGGATGAGAGGTGAGGCCTTATCCGATAATGCCGAGGATGTCGTCCTCGCGCATAATCAGGTAGCTCTCGCCTTCGATTTTCACTTCTGTGCCGCCGTATTTGGAAATGAGGACTTTATCCCCCTTTTTTACGGTAAACTCGATGATCTTTCCGTCTTCATCGCGTTTGCCCGTTCCGAGAGCGACGACTTCCCCTTCCTGGGGCTTTTCCTTAGCGGTATCGGGAATAATGATACCGCCCTTTTTTACTTCCTTCTCTTCGAGCGGGTGCACGAGCACACGATCGCCGAGAGGCTTAATGTTCACATTTGCCATAGGGCTGTTGATGTCTTTATTTGTGTTGGTTGGTTTTTAACGTTAATCCCGGTCTTCGCGTAGGCGGAGCCGAGACGGTAGTTAAAGGGTTTTCGGTCAGTTCTTCTTCTTGTCTTCGTCCACCATCTCGAACTCTGCGTCCACGACATCGGAGTCCTTCTTCTCGCCTCCGGCTTCGGCTTCGGCGGACGGACCACCTTGTGAGGGCCCGGGCGGGGGACCAGCCTGCGCGGAAGCTTTCTTGTAGAGCTCCGAACTGACCTCTTGAAACTTGGCTTGAAGCGCATCGAATGCGCTCTTGACCGCATCATTATCGTTGCCCTTGAGGGCCTCGCGTACCTTGGAAACCGCCTCTTCGACGGACGTTTTCGTTGCGCCATCCAGTTTGTCGCCAAGATCCTTGAGCTGTTTCTCGCATTGATACGCGAGGTTGTCGGCGTTGTTGCGGAGCTCGATCGCCTCCTTGGCCTTGCGATCTTCCTCCGCATGGCTTTCCGCCTCTCGCTGCATCTTGTCAATTTCTTCCTTGGTCAAACCACTGGAACCGGTGATCGAGATTTTTTGTTCCTTTCCTGTCCCGAGATCCTTGGCACTCACGTTGAGAATGCCGTTGGCATCGATGTCGAAGGTCACCTCAATCTGCGGCACGCCTCGAGGCGCCGGAGGAATGCCGTCAAGGTGAAAGGTGCCCAGCTGCTTGTTGTCACGGCTGAGCGGGCGCTCGCCTTGCAGCACTTTGATTTCCACTCCTGGCTGGCTGTCACTATACGTCGAGAAGATCTGCGACTTCCGCGTAGGAATGGTGGTATTGCGTGGGATCATCGCCGTGGCGATGCCGCCGGCCGTTTCTATCGCGAGGCTGAGCGGGGTAACGTCAAGCAGCAGCACGTCCTTCACGTCGCCCTTGAGCACGCCGCCTTGGATGGACGCGCCAACGGCCACCACTTCGTCAGGGTTCACACCTTTGTGAGGCTCCTTTCCGATGAGGGACCGGGCTGTATCGACCACCTTTGGCATGCGAGTCATGCCCCCGACGAGCACCAGCTCATCAATCACGTTTGCGCTCCATTTTGCATCATTCAAGCAGTCCTTGACCGGCTTGACAGTGCGCTGGAAGAGATCGTCCGTCAGTTGCTCGAGCTTGGAGCGAGTCAGCTTCTTCTGAATATGTTTGGGACCCGTCTGGTCCGCCGTGACAAACGGCAGATTGATCTCGTATTCCTGAGTCGAGGAAAGCGCGATCTTGGCTTTCTCGGACTCTTCCTTGATGCGCTGAACCGCGTCAGGCTGCTTGGACAGATCAATGCCGGTGTCTCTCTTGAATTCGTCAATAACCCAATCCATCAGGCGATTGTCCCAATCGTCCCCGCCGAGGTGCGTGTCGCCGTTGGTTGCCGCGACCTGAAACACACCATCGCCGATCTCCAGGGCAGAGATATCGAACGTGCCGCCGCCAAGGTCGTAAACAGCAATCTTTTCATCCTTCTTCTTGTCCAAGCCGTATGCGAGCGAAGCGGCGGTCGGCTCGTTGATGATGCGCAACACGTCCAAACCCGCAATTTTCCCGGCGTCCTTTGTCGCGTTGCGCTGAGAATCATTAAAATAGGCGGGAACCGTGATGACGGCCTGAGTAATTTTTTCACCGAGTTTCGCCTCTGCGTCGGCCTTGAGCTTCCCGAGGATCATCGCCGAAATTTCCGGCGGGCTGAAACGCTTCCTCTCACCGCTGACCTCGACTTCGATGTGGGCGTCGCCATTCGAAGCCTCAATGACCTTGTAGGGAACGCGCTTGAGCTCATCCTGGATCTCTGAAAACTTGCGACCCATCAAGCGCTTGACCGAAAAGACAGTGTTCTGCGGGTTTGTTACCGCCTGGCGCTTGGCAGCCTGACCAACAAGGCGCTCGCCGGTCTTTGAAAATGCCACCACAGATGGTGTCGTGCGCGCGCCCTCGGAATTCTCCAAAACAACGGGCTCCCCGCCCTCCATCACAGACATGCAGGAGTTCGTGGTGCCCAAATCAATTCCCAGAATCTTAGACATAATATTGAAATTCACTTTCCTGTGAGCAATGAACGTTCCCAAGTGCGAAAAAGTTACGTAAGAGGCTAATAACAAGGAAATAATAATTAGCTCTCCACACACAATCCCCAAAAACATGAGCCACAATGTCTCATTCGACCCCAAGAATTACGACAGAATGACACTTAGCGTGTCTCAACGAGCATCCCGGAAACCGGCGTGCCAACTCGGCGCGATTTCAGCCTCCAAGAACGCAGCCGCTCCAGCGCCAGGTACACGACCGGAGTCGTAAAGAGTGTAAGAGCTTGGGAGACGACCAGTCCTCCGACGATGGCGATACCGAGGGGGCGTCGAAGTTCGGAGCCGACTCCGAGGCCGATGGCCAAAGGCAAAGCTCCGAACAGAGCGGCCAGCGTTGTCATCATGATAGGGCGAAAGCGAACGAGGCACGCTTGGTAAATAGCTTCCTCCGGATTCAAATGGCGGGTTCGTTGGGCCTCGAGGGCAAAATCCACCATCAGGATCGCGTTCTTCTTCACGATGCCGATCAGAAGAATGATTCCGATCATCGCCACAATCGAGAGCTCGAAGCCGAAAAACTGAAGAGCCAGCAAGGCGCCGAGGCCGGCACTGGGCAGCGTGGACAAGATCGTAATCGGATGGATCAAGCTCTCGTAGAGCATGCCGAGGACAATATAAACGGCGACCAACGAGGCCAGGATGAGGATCGGCTGATTGGCGACCGAGTCCTGAAAAACCTGGGCGTTGCCGGCGAAACCGCCGCTGATCGTGGCCGGCAGATTGAGCTCTCGCGCGGCTTGCTCGATGACTTGCGTGGCGCGCTCGAGAGATACACCCGGCGCAAGATTGAAGGAGATAGTGACCACCGCGAACTGGCCCTGGTGATTGACAGCCAGAGGCACGTTGGAAACCTCGTACCGAGCAATGCTGCTCAACGGCACCATCTGCCCATCCGCCGCGCGAACGAAGACTTTGTCAAGTGCACGAGGATCGTCCTGGAATTTCGGGTCAGCCTCGATTACGACACGGTATTGATTTTGCGGCCCGTACATTATCGAGACCTGGCGCTGACCGAAGGAGCTGTAGAGGGTTGAGTCGATAGACTCGGGCTGAATTCCCAAGCGCCCTGCGGCGTCACGATCGATCACCACATTTGCCTGCAAGCCCTGAAACTGCTGGTCGCTATTAACGTCGGCCAGTTCGGGAGCTTTTTTCAACCGTTCGACCAAGCGTGGCGCCCAGGTGTTGAGCTCGTCCAAATCGACGTCCCGCAGAGCGTATTGATACAAGGCCTTGGTCATCCGCCCGCCGACCCGAATATCTTGCACCGGTTGAAGAAAGAGGGAAATGCCCGGCACTTTTGCTGCTTGAGCACGCAATCTGGCGATCACCTCGCCGACCGGCGGCCGCTGATCGGGTGGCTTCAAGCCAATGAACATTCGTCCATTGTTTTGCGCGCCGCCCCCGCCTGATCCGACAAACGAACCGACCGTTGATATGGCGGGATCAGCGAGCAACACTTGGACCATTTGCTGCTGCTTTTTTGCCATGTCGGCGAACGAGGTGTCCTGCCCAGCTTCGGTCGTGCCAAACATCAAGCCGGTATCTTGTTGGGGAAAGAAACCCTTTGGCGTCGCGCCGTACAGCCAGACGGTCGCCACCAGTGTGATGACGGTGAGCATCTGAATAAGGAATCGGTGCCGCAATACCCAGCGCAAGATGCGCGCGTAGCCATGCTCGAATTTTGAGAAAAGGCCCGACTGGTCTCCCGATTGCTTGGACCGCCGCCGAAGGAACTGCCCGCACAGCGTTGGCGTCAGCGTGAGAGACACGATTGCCGAGACGAGAATCGCGGCGCTCAGGGTCACGGCAAACTCGCGGAACAAACGGCCAATCAATCCGCCCATCAAAAGAATCGGAATGAAGACCGCCACCAGGGAGAGGCTGATGGAAATCACCGTGAAGCCGATTTGCTTTGCGCCGGCCAGCGCCGCCTGGCGAGGTGTCTCCCCTTGATCGATGTGCCGCACGATGTTCTCGATCACGACGATTGCGTCATCAACTAGAAATCCCACAGCCACCGTGAGGGCCATCAGAGAAATGTTGTCGAGGCTGAATCGACAAAGCCACATGACGGCAAATGTCCCCGCCAGGGCAAGGGGGACGGTGACACCCGCTATGAAGGTCGGCCAGAACCGCCGCAAGAAGAGCGCCATGACAACGACCACCAGCGCGATCGTCAGCAGGAGGGTGAACTGGACATCGTGCAGCGAAGCGCGAATGGTTTGCGTGCGATCGCTTAGAACGCTGAGCTCCACACCAGGCGGCAGCCACTTTCGAATCTGCGGCAGCAGGTTGCGAATCTCATCCACCACGGCGATGACATTGGCGTCCGACTGCTTCATCACGGGGAGCAGGACAGCCCGCTCGGTATTGGACCATCCGGCCTGGCGGGTGTTTTCCGTGCCGTCGATAACGTTTGCGATGGCGCCGAGCTGGACGGGAAGGCCGTTGCGTTCGGCCACTACCAGCGAGCGATAATTGTCCGCGCCGAAAATCTGATCGTTCGCGGAAATCGTCAGGTTTTTTCCCGCGTCTTCGATGCTTCCTTTCGCCATGAGCCGGTTCGTGCTCTGAAGAAACGCGCGAACGTCCTCCATGCTCATTCCCATCGCGGCGAGAGCCGCGGGATTTACTTGCACGCGCACCGCGGTTTTCGCGCCTCCGTACACTCCGACCTGACTGACACCGGGCAGCTGGCACAAGCGCTGCGAAACCACCTGATCCGCCAAATTGTAAACTTCCGACAGCCGCATCGTTTGCGACGTCATCGCGAGAACGACCACCGGCGAATCGGCCGGATTGTATTTGCGATAGGTCGGCGGGTTCGGGAGGTTCGCGGGAAGATCGCGCTCGGCGGCATTGATTGCGGCCTGCACATCGCGCGCCGCGTCGTTCACGTTGCGACTCAAATCGAATTGCACGGTGACGGTGGAACCGCCTAACGAGCTTCCCGACGTCATCTCAGTCACCCCGGCGATCTGTCCCAAACGGCGCTCGAGAGGAGCCGCGAGCGAGCTCGCCGCCGTTGCCGGGTCCACGCCAGGCAGAGAGGCACTCACGCCAATCGTCGGGAAGTCCACCTGCGGCAGCGGGGCTACGGGCAGGAAGAAATACGCGGTTGCTCCGAGCAGCAGCAGGCCAATGGCGAGAAGGGAGGTGCCCACCGGGCGCCGGATGAACGGACCCGACACGTTCATGGCACAACCGGCTGCAGCGCGCCAGATGCCTGCCTCGCCGTGCTGCGACGGGATACCCAACTTTCAAAGCGGCAAAGCGCGAGGTAGATGACAGGCGTGGTGTAAAGAGTGAGAAACTGGGACAGGAGCAGGCCACCGACGATCGCGACTCCAAGCGGATTGCGAAGTTCCGAACCCGTGCCGGTTTCCAGAGCCAGCGGCAATGCTCCAAGAAGGGCGGCCGCGGTGGTCATCATGATTGGGCGAAAGCGGAGCAGGCAGGCCTGGTAAATCGCGTCGCGCGGTGTCATGCTGCGTTCGCGCTGCGCTTCAAGGGCAAAGTCGATCATCATGATCGCGTTCTTTTTTACAATGCCGATGAGCAGGACCACACCGATCAAGGCGACCAGCGAAAAATCCATCCCGCAAATCCCCAGCGCGAGAAGCGCGCCCACTCCGGCGCTGGGCAGCGTGGACAGAATTGTCAGCGGGTGGATGTAGCTCTCATAAAGGACGCCGAGGACAATATAGATGACGACGATCGCAGCCAGAATCAGGAAGGGCTCGCTTCTCAGCGATGAGCGGAACTCTGCCACGCTTCCCGTGAACTCGGAGGCAATCCTGTCGGGCATGCCGATGTCCTTGCGCGCCTTCTCAATCGTTCGGACAGCCTGTCCGAGCGAATAGCCTGTTCCAAGGTTGAAGGACACAGTGAGCGAAGGAAATTGCCCTTGGTGTGTAATGACAAGCGGCGTCGTTTGAACGCGCGCCGTAGCAATCGCGCCAAGCGGCACAAGGCTGCCGGTGCTGGACTTGACGTAAATCTTGTCCAAATCGTTGATTGAACTTCGAAACTCCGCCGGCACTTCCAGCACGACCCTGTATTGGTTGAGCTGGGTGAAAATCACGGAGATTTGCCTCTGTCCGAAGGCGTCGTAAAGGGTGTTGTCGATGGCCTCGATAGGGACGTTCAGTCGCGAGGCGCGCGTGCGGTCAATCTCAACATGCAGCTGAAGGCCGCTCATCTGTTGATCGCTCGCCACATCCGCGAGCTCGGGCAACGTCCTCAGCTTCTCGACAAGTTTCGGTCCCCACTCCCCAAGTTCTGCGGCATCGGAATCTTCGAGGATGTATTGATACTGGGTACGGCTCGTACGCGTATCGATCTGGAGGTCCTGTGCGGCCTGGAAAAACACCTCGACACCCTCGATGCCACGAACCGCGCCGCGCAGCCGCGCTATGATTTGACCGGCGCTTGCGTTTCGGGACTCTCGCGGCTTGAGCACGATGTAGAGCCGCCCGGTATTAGGCGTTGAATTGACCGTGCCGGCGCCGACAAAGGCCGCCACACGCTCGACATCGGGGTCTCTGCGCACGACATCCGTCACCGCCCGCTGCAGCGTGAGCATGGCCGGAAAAGAAATATCCTGCGCGGCATCCGTAGTCCCGATGAGCAAGCCGGTGTCCTGCTGAGGCAGCAGGCCCTTTGGCACGAGCACGTAAAGGACGCCTGTCGCAACAAGGGTGGCCGCAGCGACAAGGAGGGTTGCCCTCTGGTGGCGCAACACCCAGAGCAACGACCGGTCATACCAGCGAAGCACTTTGTCGAAAGCACGCTCGAAGAAGCGCTGAAGAGCATTTTCTCGCTGTTCGCTCTCTCGCCGCAACATTTTCGCGCACATCATCGGCGTCAGTGTCAGTGACACGAACGCCGAGACCGCCACCGCTGTGCTCAACGTGATCGCAAACTCCCGGAAAAGGCGGCCCACGATCCCCGACATGAACAAAAGCGGAATAAAGACGGCGATGAGCGACATGCTGAGCGAAATGACCGTGAACCCGATCTGCTTTGAGCCCTTCAATGCCGCCTTAAAGGGATGATCGCCCTTCTCGATGTACCGGAAAATGTTCTCGATCATTACAATCGCGTCATCCACCACGAAGCCGGTCGAGATCGTCAGCGCCATGAGCGACAGATTGTCGAGGCTGAAGCCCGCCAGATACATCACCGCGAACGTGCCAAGCAGTGAGAGCGGCAGCGCCACACTGGGAATGATTGTGGCGCGCAGACGTCGCAAAAACATGAGGAGCACAAGAACAACCAGCCCGATCGTCAGGACCAGCGTGAATTGGACATCCCTCACGGACGCCCGGATCGTCTCAGTGCGGTCGGAAAAGATCGAGAGATTAACGCCGGCCGGCAGAGACGCCGTCAGGCGCGGAAGGATCTTCTTCACGCGCTCGACCGTCTCGATGATGTTTGCTCCGGGCTGCCGTTGGATGTCGAGCAGGACAGCAGGCTGATAGCTCAGCAGCGGCGTGGCAATCCAAGCGGCCAGCCGGCTGTTCTCCACGCCGTCCTGGACGTTTGCCACATCCTGCAGACGCACGGGCGCACCATTGCGATAAGCGAGAATGATCGGCTTGAAGTCATCCGCCTTGAGAATCTGGTCGTTTGAGCCCACGGTGAACGCCTGCTGCTTGCCGTCGAAGCTGCCCTTCGGGGCGTTGACGTTCGCCTGGGAAACCGCGGTCCGCACATCTTCCAAGCTTAACCCTTGCGCCGCCAGCGCCGCGGGGTTGACCTGCACACGGACCGCCGGCTTTTGGTTGCCTTGAATCGTCACCAGCCCGACACCGGTCACCTCGCT
This sequence comes from uncultured Verrucomicrobiae bacterium, assembly GCA_963847295.1. Taxonomy (GTDB): domain Bacteria; phylum Verrucomicrobiota; class Verrucomicrobiia; order Chthoniobacterales; family Terrimicrobiaceae; genus DASTFP01. The sequence goes on along the minus strand of CAWJZG010000006.1, from coordinate 6,819 downwards.
CAGCTTCTGCGCCAGAATCGAGTCCGCGAAATCGTTGAGCTTCGCAAGGGGGAGATTGTCCGAAGTTATCGCGAGCGTCAGGATTGGCGTGTCGGCGGGATTGACCTTGTTGAAAGTCGGCGGATTCGGCATGTCCTGAGGCAGCAACCCGCCCGCAGCATTGATGGCGGCCTGCACGTCCTGCCCGGCCTCGTCTATCTTCCGCTCCAGAACAAACTGCAGCGTTATGACCGACGTGCCAAACGAGCTCACCGAGCTCATCGACGACAGGCCGCTGATCTGTCCAAATTGCTTTTCAAGCGGGGCCGTCACCAGCGAGGCCATCACCTCCGGGTCCGCGCCGGGATATTGGGAAACGACTTGGATCGTCGGAAAGTCGACCGTCGGCAGAGCAGAGACGGGTAGAAATCGGTAGCCGAGAAGGCCCACCAGCACGACGCCGAGCATGAGAAGCGACGTCGCAACCGGCCGCCTGATAAACGGCTCTGAAATATTCACGGATTGCCGGGCTTTCCGGAGTCAGCGCCCCCGGCGAGATCCTTGGTCACTTGGACCTTTGCGCCTGGCTGAAGGCGGTATTGGCCATCAACCACCACTCTGTCGCCGGCCTCCAGTCCCGTCTCCACCAGAGTCCAGTCGTCTTCCGTCGCTCCGGCCTTCACCGGGCGCATTGCAGCCGTTTCCTCGGCGTCAATCACGTAAACGTACGATCCGTTTGGACCCCGCTGGATCGCCCTTGCAGGCGCTGTCACGGCACCTTCCCTCGTGCCCAAGAGCAGGCGCACGTTGACAAACTGACCGGGCCACAAATCGTAGTTTGAATTAGTGAAGACCGCCTTCAACTTGACCGTCGCGGTCGTGGCGTCGATCTGATTGTCGAGAACCTCCAGAGTTCCTTCTGTGAGCACCGAGAGATTATCGCGGTCCAAGGCGAGCACCTTGAGACTTTTCTTCTCCTGTATCGCGTCACGAACGCCCCTCAATTCCTGCTGCGGCAGCGTGAAAATTACGGAAATCGGCTGGACTTGATTAATCGTAAGCATCCCTGCCGTGTCGGTGCTCCGCACGATGTTTCCCGCATCCACCGAACGAATGCCAACACGTCCGGAGATTGGCGCCGTGATGCGGGCATAGTCGAGTTGGGTCTGCGCGTTCTCGAGCGCGGCCTGGTCCGCCGCAACCAGCGCCTGCAATTGATCCACAGCATACTTCTGCGTGTCATACGTCTGCTGATCGACGACGCTGTTCTTAAGCAGAAGCGCGTTTCTAGAAAGGACAATTCTGGCATTCGCAAGCTGTGCCTCATCTTGCGCCTTCTTGGCTTTGGCCTGATCAAGCTGAGCCTGGTAGGTGCGAGGATCGATCTGTGCCAGCAAATCTCCCTTCTGAACATTCTGGCCCTCCTGAAAATAAATCTGCTGCAGTTCGCCATCGACGCGCGCGCGAACCGTCACGCTATTGTACGCCTGCACCGTGCCAAGCGCGCTGAGATAGACGGGAAAATCACGCCGCTCAGCTTGGCCAGCCACCACAGGCACGGGTCCGCGCGCCATCCCACGGCCCTGCGGATCCTCCTGCGCGCCGGCTTCCGTAGAACGCATCCTCCATAGAGCCAATCCTCCCCCAAGCACACCAAGCAGGAGCAACAGTCGCGCGATTCGCCAGAAGGAACTCATTCGAGACGGGCGAACATCCTCAATCGCAACATCCCGAGCAAGAGCCTGCGATGACCGGAATTCATTCTGCGAAATCATACCCGATTCAATCGCCGGAGAGCGCTTTTGTTCTGCGATTTCTTCTGCGTATCACAAATACCCCGCCTCCCCACCCCTTTCTTCAGCCTTCCAATTGACTTCCTCCCAGAGAATGAATAAGAATTCATTATATGAACCATCGTTCAGCAAGGACAGCCTCGCAACGATTTTCTTACCGTGGAAAGGAGCGGGGAGAGCGGCGAAGGCGGATTTTGGACGCGGCAGAGGCGGTTTTCAGTGCCCGCGGGTATCACGACGCATCGATTACGGAGATCGCGGAGCGCGCGGAGTTTGCGGCGGGCACGATATACTTGTATTTCAGCGACAAGGCGGACCTTTACGGCACGGTGATTCTGGAGAAGATGAATGAGGTGGTTGGCCGGCTGGAGGCTGCGCTGAGTTCGGACGCTTCAGCGAAGACCTGTCTTCACGCCGCGGTTCATGCGCTCTTTGCCTATCATGATTCCAACCGCCCGTTCTTCGAAATCTTTCTGCATCAGCATCAATTGGCGGCGTCTCCTCTAAACGAACATCACTGGAAGGAAATGGAGGATCTGAAACGCCGGAACCTTGTCCTGATCGAGGATTGCGTCGTCCGGGGTCAGACCAGCGGAGAACTGAAGGCAGGCAATCCGCGCCTCTACGCGGTCGCCTTCCTTGGCATGACGCTCCAGATAATCCGGCAGTGGATTCGGGAGCGCGGTAACGGACGCCTCACGGACTCGGCGGATTTTGCCGCCGATTGCTTCTTGAATGGTTCGGCAACGCTTGGAACTTCAAGAAGGCACCCATCCCCGCTCGAATGAAGATCTCCTTTATCCTCGCATGCCTCGCCGCAGCTCTTGCCGTGCCAGCCTGCCAGAGGGTGTCCTCGCAAAAAGCGCCGGACGCGCCGCCAGTGCCTGTGGAGGTGGCGGCGGCCGAGGTGCGGACGATGCCCATAGAGATGCAGGCCATCGGCGCGGTCGAGCCGATGGCCAGTGTGCAGCTCAAATCCAAGGTCCAGGGGGAGATTTTGCGAGTGCACTTCGCGGATGGCGCGGAGGTGCGGGCGGGGGAGCCGTTGTTCGACATTGATGCGCGCCCTTTCGAGGCTGCCCTGAAGCGTGCGCAAGCAAATCTCGCCATGGCCCGGTCCACGTCGGCCAACGCCACCGAGCAAGCCGACCGATACACCACATTGATAAAGCGCGGCGTGGCCTCAAAGGAGCAATTCTCGCAGTTTCTTTCGACAGCCGAAACGCAGAAATCCGTGATTGACGCCCGTCAGGCCGACGTGGACGAGGCGCAGCTTTCCCTGGATTGGACGCGGGTGCGGGCCCCAATCTCCGGCCGCGCGGGGTCCGCCATTCTCAAGGCGGGCAATATCGTGAATGCCAACACCGATGTGCTCACTGTCATTAATCAAGTGCAGCCGATTTATGTCGCGTTCTCGCTGCACGAAGGTTCGCTCGCGGACGTGCGTCAATGGATGGCAAAGAGCAAACCTGTCGTTAGCGTGCGCGATCCTGATACAGGACGCCTGCTCGGCACCGGCGAACTGACGTTTATAGACAACACCGTGGACCGGGTCTCCGGTATGATCGCCTTCAAGGCAACCTTTCCGAATGCGGACAACAGCCTTTGGCCGGGGCAGTTCGTGGATGTGACCGTCAAGCTTGCGGAGGAACCGGATGCCCTTGTCGTCCCAACGACCGCGATCATGGAAGGCCAGCAGGGTCCGCAAGTGTTTGTTGTTTCCAACAATACAGCCACTCTCCGAAAGGTGCAGGCCAGCCGCACGGTGGGAGATCGAACCATTGTCAAGCAGGGGCTGAATGCCGGCGAACTCGTCATCACCAGCGGCCAGCTCCGAGTCTCCCCGGGCGGAAAGGTCGCCATTATCGAGCCCGCAAAACCGAAGGTCGCCGAAAACACCGCGTCCCCCGAGCCATGAGCCTGACCGATCCCTTTGTGAGACGCCCAATCATGACGACACTCGTCATGGTCTCGATCCTCGGAGCGGGCCTGCTCGCGTATTTCCGCTTGCCCGTCAGTGATCTCCCGAATGTGGACTTTCCGACCATCAACGTGTCCGCGAGCTTGCCGGGCGCGGACCCGGAAACGATGGCATCATCGGTCGCCACGCCTCTGGAAAAGGAGTTTGCCACGATCGCAGGCATCGAGTCGATGACCTCGACCAGTTTGCTCGGCGCGACCAGCATCACCATCCAGTTTGATCTCTCCCGCGACATCGATGCCGCGGCGCAGGACGTGCAGGCAGCCATCTCGCAAGCGCAACGGGATCTCCCGACGGAGATGCCCTCGCCGCCCTCGTTCCGCAAGGTCAATCCCGCTGAGCAGCCCATCCTCATGCTTGCGGCCTATTCCGAATCCCTGCCGCTAAACAAGGTGGACGAATACGCCGAGACGCTCATCGCCCAGCGCCTCTCCACCGTGAGCGGTGTCGCGCAAGTGGACGTCTTTGGCTCGCAGAAATTCGCGGTGCGCGTAAAGGTCGACCCACGCGAACTCGCCGCCCGCGGAATCGGTTTCGATGACGTCGAGAATGCCATTAGCGAAGCCAACTCCAACGAGGCCACCGGCGAGCTCGATGCGGGCGCAAAGTCCCGAACGATCAAGACGACTGGCAGACTCAAACGCGCGGAGGACTTTCATGATATCATTGTCTCCTACCGCGACGGCTTTCCCGTCCGCCTCAAGCAAATCGCTACCGTCATCAACAGCATCGAGGACGACAAGAACGTCGGCTGGTACAATCAGACGCGAGGCATCGTTCTGGCAATTCAGCGGCAGCCGGGCGCCAACACTGTCCAGGTCATCGATCGCATTCTCGAGCTCCTGCCGACCTTCAAGGCGCAGCTGCCTGGGGGCGTCAAGCTCGACATTCTCTACGATCGCTCGAAATCGATCCGCGAGTCGTTGCACGATGTGCAATTCACTCTCGTGCTGGCGATCGCGCTGGTCGTGCTGGTGATTTTCATTTTCCTGCGCAATGTCCGCGCCACCCTTATCCCCAGCGCCGCCATCCCCCTCTCCATTATCGGCACATTCGGCGTGATGTATCTGCTTGACTTTAGCGTAAACAATTTCTCCCTCATGGCGCTCATTCTCGCCGTCGGCTTTGTGGTCGATGACGCCATCGTCGTCCTCGAAAACATCGTCCGTCACATTGAGAAGGGCGAATCACCCCTTGAGGCGGCCTTGAAAGGCGGACGCGAGATAGGGTTTACCATCCTCTCGATGACTTTGTCGCTGGCGGCGGTTTTCATTCCTGTGCTGTTTATGGGCGGGATTCTTGGGCGGTTGCTCAATGAATTCGCCGTCACCATCGCGGCGGCAATTCTCATCTCGGGATTCATTTCCCTTTCGCTCACTCCGATGCTTTGCAGCCGCTTTCTCAAGGAGGCGCACAGCCAGAACGCCCTCTTCCAGTGGTCAGAGTCCGTCTTCAGCAATGTGCTCGCCGGTTACAAGAAGACCCTGCGCCTTGCTCTGCGCCATCATGTGCCGGTATCCCTCGCGGCACTCGCGATGGCGCTGGTGACTGTCTGGATGTTCGCCGCTGCTCCCAAAGGCTTTCTGCCAAACGAGGACACCGGTCGTATCATTATCTCGACGGAGGCTGAGCAAGGAGTGGCGTTCGACAGGATGATCGAACTCCAGCAGAGGGCCGCGGAAATCGTCTCTAAAAACCCCGCCGTCGAGGCCTTCATGTCCCGCATTGGAGGCGGCAGCACCGCGAGCTCGGGCAATGCCGGACGGCTTCTTCTTTCCCTCAAACCGCGCAGCGAACGTCCACCCATCGATGACATCATCCGCCAGCTTCGCAAGGATCTCGCCGGGATTCCCGGCCTCAAGGTCTTCCCGCAAAATCCTCCCGCCATCCGCATTGGGGGCACCTTCACCAAGAGCCTCTATCAATTCACTCTTTTTGGACCCGATCTCGACCTGCTCTACGAGGCTGCGGGAAAAATGGAAAACCGCATGAGGCAAATCCCGGGGATTGTGGACGTCACCACGGACCTTCAGATCACAAGCCCGCAGGTGCTCGTCGACATCAACCGCGACAAGGCTTCCAGCCTTGGCATCAGCGCGGGCCAGATCGAACGCGCCCTGGGTAATGCCTACGGTGCGAGGCAGATCTCCACCATCTACACTCCGACCGATCAATACCGTGTGATTCTGGAAGCGGATGAGGATTTCAAGCGCGAGTCTGCCGACCTTTCCCGCCTCTACGTCAGATCGTCAGCTGGGCGGCTGGTCCCGCTGAGCGCCGTAGCGCAGTTCAAATCGCAGGTTGGCCCCCTCACCGTGCAGCACGTGGGTCAGCTTCCCGCTGTGACGCTCTCCTTCGACCTCGCCAAGGGCACATCGCTGAGCGACGTCGTTCCCGTCATCGAACGCGCGGCAAGGTCGGAACTTGGCGAACAGGTCAGCACGCAATTTCAGGGCACTGCCCAGGCGTTTCAGTCGTCGCTGGGAAATCTTGGCATGCTACTGCTCATGGCTGTTCTCGTCATCTACATCATCCTCGGCATCCTGTACGAAAGCTTCATCCATCCGCTCACGATTCTCTCTGGTCTCCCTTCCGCCGGCTTCGGCGCGCTTTTGACTCTGGCGCTGTTCGGACAGGAGCTCAACGTCTATGGTTTCGTTGGCCTGCTCATGTTGATCGGCATCGTGAAAAAGAACGCCATCATGATGATCGACTTCGCCCTGGACGCGCAGCGAAACGATCGAAAACCGCCTGCCACTGCGATCTTCGATGCCTGCATCGTCCGGTTTCGCCCCATCATGATGACCACGCTTGCCGCCATGATGGGAACTTTGCCCATCGCCCTGGGACTCGGCGCGGGCGGCGACGTGCGGCGTCCCCTCGGCCTCGCCGTGGTTGGCGGCCTCGCCATCTCCCAAATCGTCACCCTCTACATCACGCCGATCATCTACCTTTATCTCGAGAATCTGCAGCAGCGTCTCAGCAGGAAGCCGGCTTCTTCGCGAATGGCAGACGATGCGCCACCCTCCCGTCCTCAACTTGCTTCTGTCGAATAGTCTTCGGCGC
>CAWJZG010000005.1:0-82047 GCA_963847295.1 uncultured Verrucomicrobiae bacterium | reverse complement strand
GCCATGGCGAGAATTCAAATTGCTCCGGTTGCGATTTCCGAATGGGACAGCTGGGGATGGCTCAATCCGGCACTGAGCTGGCTGGGCGGCGCGGGCTTCCGTGAGCAGTTCGAACGAGAATGGCTTTATGGAGGTTTCCTTGCCGCCTGCCTGCGGATAACGGGCTCCTTTTCGGGCTACATCGTCATTCAGCAAGCCCTCGGTGTCCTGGCCGGCGTGCTGATGTGGCTGACGTGGAGGACTTGGACGACTCTCTTCCCCAGACATATTGCCTTCGAAGCCGCTTCGGTCCTCACCGGTCTATTCGTCATCGCCATCTATCTTTTTAGTCCGATCGCGCTCTTGCTGGAGCTTTCGATTCGGCCCGAGGGGATCATGTCCTTCATTGCCTTTTCTCAACTCTATTGCATCACGGGTTACTGCAAATTTCGCTGGCGTGAGCCAAAGCCAATCGCTTCGGCTTTCTTTGGAGCTCTCGCGATTCCGCTCGCGTACGCGCTATTTGTGCTCAAGCCCAACTGGCTTCTCGCCGTTCCGGCAACGACGTTGCCAATCTTCGTTGGCCTGTTCGGAAAAGATTTCTCGTTCATGATCCGGCTTCTCACGCCCATTCTAGGCGTTTTCTTGACCTTCGTCACAGTTTGGCTGCCGGGAAAGATCCTCTTCATTCCCACATCGGAAACGCGCGTCGTGCTGCCTATGACCCTCTTCACCATCCACGCCGATGTGATCCACGAAAATATGGCGCGTGAGCTGGCCACGCCGGGAACGCCGGCTGAGCAACGGCGCTTCCTCGAGGGGTTTTTCCCAGTTTTCGACAGGGAAATGCAAGCTGCCAGAGCCCTGGCGAGATACTACCCAAGGCTGGGATTTGACCCAGACTACCTCATGTATCGCGCATCCGTGTTTCCCTACCTGGAAGGTGCCTGCGCAATGTCACGAAAGGAGATTGCGGCCTTCTGCCGCAGGAGTTTTCTCTCTGCAGTTTGGAACCGGCCTTTCGGCTATGCCAGAAAGGTTGTCACCCAACTCGGTTATTTCTTGTTCCCGGATGACGGGACGTTCTTTCGCGCGCGCGTCAACATGGGGAAACTTTACGATTACGCTCTCACCACGTTGCCCGAATCCCTCGATGAAGCCATCAGCAAACCGGTTAAGGACCTGTTCAAAGCCTATCGTCAGAGCATCATCGGTCAAGCCGGACAGTCCGGGACCCTCGAGGTTTTCCGTCCGTTTCGAAGTTTCCTAGGGGCGGTAAAGGTGTCCGCCTTTTGGATCGAGATCGCGTTCTTTGCTTCGTTTGCAGCCTGCCTCGCTTTCAGGCCACTTGCGCAGCTTCGGCTTCCCGGATTCGTCGCCATTGTGTTCTTCCTGGCCCCCGGCGGCAACGCACTCACCATCGCAATGGTTCACGCTCTGGACAATGCACGCTACCGGGGAAGCTATGGCCCGCTGCTTCTCTTCGCTCTGGCCGGCTTTTTTCTCTTTTTCCTCACAACCCTTGCCTACGCGGTGGCATTGGCCTACCGCAGACAGCACCGTGCCCAAGTTGCCAGCCCCGATTGATCGCGTGTCGCGGTTCTTGCTAGGCCCGTGGGGGCCGGCATCTGTCCTCTGTTATGCCGCGGCGGTCGCTCTACTTTGCGTATCCTTTGGCGTCATTGGCTTTCGAATTACTGATCAAACCAACCACGAGGTCGATCCGTTCGATCAAGGCGCCTACCTCGCAATGTCCAGGAAGATGGAAGGTTCCTGGTATCCTTGGTACTCGGACGGAACGCGCAATCCTCTTTTCCCGTGGCTCGCCGCCGCCCTTCTCGATGCAAACGACTCCGCGTTTTTCGAAAAGGGCAAGAAATTGAATGTCGCTTTCGCAATTTGCGGAACGGCGGCCGTCGCGCTGTTTTTTTCGCGCCGGCTGGGTCCCCTTGCCTCCCTCAATGCTACAGCGCTTGCATCGCTCGCTGCGCTGCTGCCGATATCCACGTTTTTCGGCGCTGAGGCGATTTTTCTCGTGATCTTCCTCCTCGTCTGTGCGTGCGGAATGCGTCTCTTGAACGAGAATCCGGTGCGGCTTTACCTGATCCTTGGCGTCCTCATCGCACTGGCGTGGCTCGCGAAATCCTCAACGACACCCTTCTTCGTATTGTTCGTCGTCTTCAGCATCGTTCGTTTGCTCTTAAACCTCGCATTCAAGCAGAATTTGCCATGGCACCTCCGCGCGCCTGGCTGGAGCGCACGACGATTCGGAGTCGGACTCGTCCTGTGCGCCGCGGCATATTTCGCCCTCATCTCTCCCCGGCTCGTTCACGCACAAAGGGCATGGGGCAGCCCGTTCTACAGCCTGCCAAGTTTCTGGTTCTGGGCGGACGATTGGGAAACTTGCGTTAGGAAGTACGCGGACTGCAGGAAGGTTCGCCTCGCCGAGCTTCCAATCGAAGAGCAACCAACCATGATAGGCTACTTCCACCGTCATGGATTCGGTGACGCCCTGCTGCGCTTGCGAAAAGGAGTTGCCGTGAGGCTGGGCCAGCTTTTCCATCCCGAAGGCAAGTGGCGACTTTCGGTTGAGAGGAGCGGCAAACCGAAACGCATCATCCTTCCGCATCGCGGGCTCTACCTCATCGGCCTTGGCGGGCTCGCCCTCGCAGCAGGCGCCTTGGCGATCTCGCAAGGCCGCCTGCAAAAGGTCGGACCCATCACATTGCCTGTCTTGCTCGGGCTGGCAACATTCGTCATTTACCTCTTGGTCACCGGATGGTACCTGCCGACGGGTCCCGGTCATCGCTTCATCATGACACTTTATTTGCCGCTGCTTTGGATGCTGGCCCAAGGGGGCGAGCAACTGCGGCTTGTGGCAGGCTCACGATCCGCCAACTCGCTCTTCCTAGCCGGGCATCTCGCAATTTGCGCGCTGCTCGTCTCACGAGTCTTCTCCCTGCTCCAGGACACCCAATTTGAAAAGATTTCCTACGCATTTTGAAGGCGCCGAGATTTTCTCCGATTGTCTGGATGGGTTTGCTGTGCGGCCTCGGCGCTGCTGGAATCGGCATTTTTCTCCTTGTCGCCGCAAAGCCGTGGGACGTCGATTTGAAGCCGGGCAAGGCGCTCAGAATTCACGATTTCGTGGTGATCTACGAATGGTGGGCCGCAGCGATCAACTTCGCGCTTCTCATCCTGCTGGCCCTATCCGCGCGATGGTGGCTAAAACCCGCCCGGCGGCCCACTGTTGAGTGGGTGCCCGAGCAGAGAACGCCCGGTTGGTTCTGGCCACTGGTCATTGTGGCGATGGCGCTGACCGCCTTCTGGGGAGCTCAGCGCATTTCGCAAAGCCTTTGGGACGATGAGGATTCAAGCCTGCATCGCGCCGTTCTGGGTCAGTATCGACGCGATAAGAGCGGCGAACTCAATCTGCGGGAGACAACCTGGGAGATAGCGCTCTGGAATTATTGGAAACCCGCCAATCATCAACTGCAAACCGTTCTTTCAAAAGCTTGCCTGGAATGTTGGCAAGCGGTGGCCAGACCGATTGGCCTGCAATTCAGCGAGACGGCAGTTCGCTTTCCTTGCCTCGTAGCGGGTGTCCTGTCTGTTGGCGCTCTCGCTCTTCTGCTCAAGCGGCTTGGCTTTGCAAGAGCGGGTGTGATCGCCGCCTTCCTTCTCTCGGCACATCCCTGGCATGTGCGTTACGCCGTTGAGCTTCGGGGCTATATTTTCACCCTCCTCTTCGGACCCCTGATGATCTACTGTCTGATTCAGGCGATCGACTCGGGACGCTGGCGCTGGTGGATGGGATTCGCCGCATGCGAGTTTGCGTTACTTTACGCCTACCCCGGATGTCTTTACATGGTCGTGATCGCCAATGCTTGCGGCGCTGTCGCCTTGCTCCTGCGGCATTCGACATGGAATGCGCGCTCGCAACACCTGACACGCCTGCTTGTGGCCAGCACTGTCGCCGGAATGGTCTATTTGCAATTGATGCTGCCGTGCTTTCCGCAGTTGTTGAATTACTTCAGAACGGAGCGCGCCTTGGGTGAGATCGGCCTTCGCTGGCACAAGAACATGGGGGCCCATCTCCTCGCCGGCATTCCATGGAACAATTCGGACACTCCATCTGCCGGCTATCAAGAACTCCAGTGGGCCGCGGAGGCTCATCCTCATGTGTTCCTTCTTCTCCGGTCAGTGGCACTCGCTTGTCTCGTTCTCGGGGCAGTACGCCTGGGACTATCCCGTCCGGCGGGATGGATTGCCCTGGCCGTGCTGCTTCTGCCAGGGCCGCTCGTCTATATCGTATCACGCAGCAAGAATCACTACCTTTACGAATGGTACTTGCTTTTCACGCTTTCCGGCCTGGTCGGGTTCGTTTCCCTTGGCTTGGACTGGCTAACGGGGCTGGCTCGTCGCGTCCACCGCTTTGCCGCCCCTCTCCTGGCGGGGCTCGCCGTTACCACGTTCATTGTAGTTACCCAGCCGCAGCGTCGCTGGCTTGTGACGCATTCCCTTCAGCCAATGAGGGAGGCCGTGCTGTTAACCCGGCCCAGCCTTGATCCCTACGATCCGCGTCAGAAAGCCATCACAACGCTTTCCGTCACCGGAGTTCCATGGTCCTACGATCCGAACATTTTTGTCGTCTCCAGCGTCGAGGAACTTGTCGGATACTTACAGGAGGCCGACCGCGAGAGCAGGACCCTGTACGTGAATTTCGCCAATGCGTGGACCGCTTCCGCAACCAGGCCAAAGCTCTTTGCCATGATTGAAGATGATCGATTGTTCGACAAAACCGCGCACATTCAAGGCTTCGACCCGACGCTGACCACGTTCGTCAGGAGATACAAACCGGGATCGATCTCCGGTTACCCGCTTCCCCAGTAATTTTCGAGATTGCCGTCTCAGGGCAACTCCCGCTAGATACTAGGGTCATGCTTGAGGATTACGTTCCGGTGCTGCTCCATGTGATCGTCGCAGTGGGCTTCGCCACGGTCACGCTTCTGACCAGCCTTCTCCTCGGCCGGGCTGGTAAGCGAACAGCAGCAAAGGATGCCGCGTATGAGTGCGGAGTGACACCCGAGCCGGGACCACAGCCGCGTTTTAGCGTGAAGTTTTATTTGGTGGCGATGCTATTCATTCTTTTCGATATAGAAATCGTCTTCATGTATCCGTGGGCGGTGGTTTTTAATGCCTTCGTAGCCGAGTTCGGGACGGTGATCCTCTGGAGCATGTGCAGCTTTATCATCATTCTCCTGTTCGGATACCTCTACGCGATCAAGAAAGGCGCCTTGAACTGGAGCTGATTAACGGCTACGGAATAAGTGATTCATGATCTATCACCTGGTTCTCTTCAAGCTCAAGCCCGAGGTGGATGAGCAGAAGATCGAGTGGATGATGCGGGAGACCCGTATCCAGCTCCTAAGAATTCCTGAGGTCCTTAGCATGCGATGCGGCAAGCGCCTCGATGCGAGCGAAGAGTGGCGCTTCTTTCTCTCGGTCGAGTTGGACTCGACTGATAAACTCCCGCTCTACTTGGAGGATCCCAACCATGTGAAGTTCGTCGAAGAGGTCATCAAGCCGAACATCGCGGAGCGACTTTCCCTGGACTACGAAATGGAGCCGGGCAAGAAGGCAAGATAGTCTTCGAGCTTTGCCGCGAGGAACTCGATTTCCGCGTCAGAAACTGCGAAAGGTGGCGCGAATGAAAGCACGTTGCCGTTCTGTCCGCCTCCAAGCAAAATAAGGCCGTCCTGCAATCCGCGGCGCATTACGGCGGAGGCCAGAGACCCGTACGGCGCGCCGTCTTGCTTTATGAGTTCAATTCCCACCAGCGCGCCGACACCGCGAACGTCGCCGATGCAAGGAGCCCTCAAAGCGAGCAGGGAATGCTTGAGTTTCCGACCCGCGTCCCGGGCAAGATGCCGCGTTTCGCTTTTGAGATGTTCCTCAATGGAAGCCAATGCCATTGCACAGCCGAGTGGATTGCCGAGCGTCGTGCTCGTATGCAGCGCCTCGCCATGCGAAGGCGGCCATGCGTCCATGATGTCGGCGCGTCCCACGCAAGCCGATAGAGGGAATCCTCCGGTCAAGGCCTTTCCCAGGCAGATGAGATCCGGCGTGATGCCGAAATGCTCGCAGGCGAAAAGCTTTCCCGTGCGATTGAAGCCTGTGTAAATTTCATCAAGTATCAGGAGCAGCTTCTCGCTGTCGCAAATCCGCCTCAGCATGCTCAGGAAATCCCGTGGCGGCACGATTTCGCCGCCCCGTCCCTGAATCGGTTCGACAAGAATGCACCCGATCTCTCGCTGTCTAAGTGTCGCGACGATCTGCTTTTGCAATTCCTCAAGACAGCTCGTCGAACAATTGGGAAATGGATTGCCCTCCAGGCGAAATCCTTCCCTGCGTCCAAAAGGACACCGGAAACAGCTCGGATAAGGCAACCTCACGGCAAATCGCCCAAGCTGACTTTGAAAAGGTTCGCGAAAGGCTGGAATCCCAATCGTTTCCAAGGCGCCGAAACCGAGACCGTGATAGCCTCCTGTAAATGAGATGACGCCCGGCTTGCCGCTATGAAGAAGCGCAGTTTTTAGGGCTGCTTCGACAGCCTCGGATCCCGAGTTGCAAAGGATCGCTTTTCCTCTGCCGATCTCCCATCGCTCAAACGTGATCCGGCTGAGGAGTTCGCACAGATCCGCCTTCACCGCCGCGGGGTGAACGTCACCCATGGCATGGAGGAGCTTTCTCGCCTGCTCTTCCAGAGCTGCTCGAATCGGCCCGGCCCCATGGCCGAGGCCGCTCACGGCAAAAGCCGATGTGAAGTCCAGGAACCGATTGCCATCAACATCCCAAACGTTCACTGCGTCAGCGCGCTCCCAAAACACGGGAAAATCCTCGGCCAGCCACGTCACCTCCCTGGCTTCGAAGCGCGAGAGTTTCTCTGCGCAGGCACGCGACCGCGGACCAGGGATCGGGGTGATAATTTCAGGCAGCATGGGATTGGAAAAACAATACGATCAAAGGAACAAAACTCATCCCCCCCGATTCAACCGGCGTTCAGACGGCCTAAACGCAGAGGTACGTCACAAAGAACCTCAAAGGGGACCTGCTGAAACTGACGCCGGCCTTGAAACCGAAGACTAACTTAACGGGTCCGCCTTCACAATTTTACGCTGCAAAGGAGGTCTTCTTAACGCCAAGTAGACGCTCGAAGAGCTCAACATGAGCGCGCACTCCGGCTTCCAGCGAAAAATCCGCGCTCAGGCATCGCTTGCGCAGCGTCTCCCGGCGCGTCGAATCGTCAATGACTCTCAGCGCTTTCCGGCATCCATCGAGCAATCCATCCACTGTTCGCGCATAGAAGACAAAACCGTTGCCTTCGCCTCGGGTTTGTTCCCAATCACGCACGAATTGAAAGAGACCCGGACATTGAGCGGCTAGCGGAATGGCCCCCGAGAGCATGGCTCGCCGCAACCAGATCGCCTCCGGCTCAACTGGACCCGGAACCAAGAACAAATCAGCGCCAGCCAACGCTTTGCGCGCGAAGCCTTCGTCAGCCTCCAGCACATGGGCGAAACGCCCCCGATGCTTGCGCTCCGCAATCTCCAGCTCGGTAATGTTCTCGGCTTGGACCGGCCCTGCCAGGACAAGACGCACGTTGTCGGCCAGAAGGCGGTCCAAGGCCCCGAACACCAAATGCAGGTCTTTGCCCTCGCAACTCTCCGAAAAGGTCACAAATACGGCGCGCGGTGGCTCAGGTGCCATGCCGGCCGCCTCGAGGAGAGCTGCGCGGCTCTTTTCAAATTTCTCGCTTACGGCAGGCTTCCAGTCCTTGAGCTTCCGCGCTGGAAGGGATGCCGTAAAACTTGTGCTGATGCTCGCGAAGGACATTCTCCAACCCGCATCCGTGCTCGGGAGTTTGTGCCTCGCAAACGTAACGCTCGCCGGGGAGAACCACCGCGTCCGCAAATAAGATGCCGCCTTTGAGGCAGTTCATGCTTCCGTAATATTCCACACCGTGCGCGGAGAAATAATCCCCGGGCAGATTCGTCAGGCCGAAGTCGTAACTCCAGAAATTCCCCTGATACGCCAGCGTGTGCGGCGCAAGAACAGTGCGGAATGGAAGTCGCCGCTCGGACACGAAGACTGGGAGAAGCGCCGTTTGCCAGCCGTTGGCATACAGGATCTGCGGAGCCGGATCTATCTTGCCGGCCAGCTCGACAACGCATTTTGTGAAGTAGACGAATCGAGCCGCATTATCCTGGTAATCGCGGCCATCCACTCCATAGAACCCCGACCTATCGAAATATTCGTCCCTGGCGACAAGAAACACCTGAACGCCTTCCGGTGTCTTCGTTTCAAAAACTTCGCTCGGTATCCCCGCGTTACCAACCTGCACGTTAAAGCGAAGGCGCGTTTTTTTCGTCTTGGCCATCTTCCCCTCTCGAATTGTGCGGTAATACGGAATCGCGACACTGACTTCGTGGCCCAATCGGGTGAGCTCGGTGGTGAGTTCCGACACCGCATCGGCCATTCCGCCGGTCCGGGCAAAGGGTGTCATCTCGCTGGAGGCAACAAGGATTTTCATCAAGCCCGGAATATCATGTCCGCGGCGATCTGTCACTTTGAGAGTTGAGCATCAAATCCTGAAGGTCGAGAATTCCGGCATGCCCCTTGCACTTGTGACATGCGGACCGGCTCATGAGCCCATCGACGGCGTACGGCGTATTACCAACCAGTCAACAGGAGAGATTGGAACGATCCTTTCGGAAACCCTGTCCGCCTCCGGCTTCGAAGTCCTCTGCCTGCGCGGGGAAATGGCCGGGCATCCCGCGCCCAAAAACGCAAGGGTGCTCGCGTTCTCCACGAACGCCTCGTTGATGACCATCTTGGAAACCCTTCCGGTCCAGCCCGCGGCCGTCTTTCACGCAGCTGCGCTCTGTGACTTCATGGTGCACAGGATCGAGGGAACCGAGGGCGCGCGAAAGATTCGCAGCACCGTCGCCGAACTCCGCCTTATTCTGCGCCCGGCGGAAAAAATCCTTCCGCGCTTGAGAGCCCTCTTTCCGGACTCGATCATCGTGGGGTGGAAATACGAACTCGACGGATCACGCGCGGACGCCATCGCGCGGGCCCGGGAACAGATTGGCAAATCCCGCACAAATGCCTGCGTCGTCAACGGCAGCGCATACGGCAAGGGATTCGGATTCCTGACGCGCGAGAGCGAGGAATTGCCACATCTCACCGACAAAGCCGAACTTTGTGCATTTCTCGCCGGCTGGACACTGGAAGCGATCAACCGTTTCCAAGCATCCGCCAAATCTGATCAACTCCCGCCTTCCCCAGCAGGCCGATCAGTGTGACGTAAATCGCCGAAATGCCAGTCAGCACATAGCCGCACAATATCAATCCGCCGTCTCGCTCCATCAGGCCGAGGGAGAGGAAAATAATCGCGAAACCAGGGATCGTGTTCGTTAAAGGAAACGGCGGCGGTATCGGCAGACTCAAAAAAATTCCCGAAAGGGCGATTGCCGAGCCAATGGCCATTCCCATCGCCGGGCCCGTGAGAAAGAATGCAAGACGGGGACGTATCACCTTTTCCACTTTTTCATAAATTTTGCAGCCAAAAAGCACCATCCTCTTCAGCATGGTATAGGAAATGCGCCTGTTCAAAATGAAGGCAGGCAGCCACGGCTTGTGCCCGAAAGCGATGCGAACTCCACAGAGGGCGATGGCCAGGCCAAATGGCATGGAAATTCCGGGCACCGTAACCGGCGTCAGGAATGGGAGGCACAGCAAGATCACTATGAATTGCAACCCGCGGCCAGGCAGGATCTCCACCATTTCGCGGATCATCAGAGGACGCCCGTCCGCTTCATTCAAGAGGCGCCGAAGGGCATCTGAGAGACGCTCGGTGGCGTGGGTTGTGCCGACAACGTCGTGCATGGAGGCCGCAACTAATCACGCCCCATTCAGCTGCGCAAATACTCTTGGCCTTGCAGCGCGCGTCAATTCAGCCGAAAACAATCTTATGAACGAAGAACTCCAACAAGCAGTCGATGCTGGAAAACTCACGACGCAAGCCGCCGAGGCTCTTTCCCTTCTTGAGCCAGGTGCGTGCTGCCTGCACAAAAGCTGGGGGTTCGGGCGCGTGGCTGAGTGGAGTCTGCTCACTGGTCAGATCGTGATCGATTTTCAATCGAGGAAGGGCCATCTCATGCAGGCCCAATATGCCGCTGAAACTCTCCAGCCAATTCCAGCGGAACACATTCTTGCCCGGAAGATCGCCGATCCTGACGCCGTCAAGACCCAGGCCCTGGAGGATCCTGCCTCACTCCTTCGCGAAATCCTTCGCGATCACGGTGGCAAAGCAACCTTTGATCAAATCGCCGCTGCGCTCGCTCCACAGATCTTCGATTCCGCGACCTTCAAAAAATGGTGGGACTTCGCGAGGAAAAGCCTCAAGGCCGACGGCCATTTCCAGCTTCCCGCCAGAAAGAGCGAGCCTGTGGTTCTGCTCGCGACGCCATCCACGCCCGGCCAGGGGCTGATCGAAAAGTTTCGCGGAGCGCGCCACCTCAAGGATCAAGTGGCCGCTCTTGATCAAATCACAAAGGCGCTCGACGATCTTGCCCACGAGGTTGAGGAGCTTCAGTCGCTCGCGGTGCAGATTGAGGACGCCGCGCACAAGGGCCGCAAGCTGCAGTCCGCTCAAGCGGTCGAACTCCTCCTCGCCCGAGACGAAATCCTCGCTCGACACGAAGCGCTAAAGCCGGGCAAGGACGCTCCAGGAGTCGCCGATATTCTGCGCGGCGAGCAGTCCCGTTTGCCCGAGCTCTTCGCCGCCCTTCCCGCTGCCAAGCAGCGGCGTTGCATCGAGCAATTTCCCGAGGCGTTCGGCGACCGCTGGTTGGAAGCCATTTTTCGCCTCGCCCAAAACGTGCCCGCGCGGCTTGTGATCGAAATCGCTCGCCTCGTGGAAAAGGAGGGGCGAAGCGAGGATCTTCGCGCAGCTCTCGCTCGCTGGATCAGCGAACGTTCTGCATCCTCGGAAATACTCTTGTGGCTTTGCAAGGAACGGGGCGCTTCGTTTCCAGAGCTTTTTGGCGTTGACCTATTCGGCGCGGTGCTGAGCGCGCTGGAGCGCGATCAGTTGGCGGAAAAACGCGGCGCCCGTCTGCATGATCTTCTCCTCGAGGATCGCAGCCTCGTCGGCGATCTTCTTGCATCGGCGGAGCCCGACAGGGTGCGAGACGCCATGCGCCGCCTTTCGCTCACATCCGTCTTCGACGACCTCAACAAGCGCTCGCTTTTTGCCCGCATCGTCAAGCTTTACCCCGAAATGCAGAGCATGATCCGCGGCGGCGGCGGCGGCGAAAGAGAAGAGACCCTCACTGTTTCATGGGCCAGCCTGGAAAAGCGCAAGGAAGAATTCGAGGACCTCGTCAATCGACAGATCCCTCAAAATACCAAGGACATTGCCACCGCCCGGTCATACGGCGACCTTCGCGAAAACTTTGAGTTTAAATCCGCCAAAGAACAGCAGCGCGTCCTCATGCGCCGCCGCGCGGAGGCCGAAAGCGACCTCTCTCGCGCTCGTGGCACGAACTTTGAAAACCCCGACACGAACCAGGTCTCCATCGGCACTATCGTCACCCTGAGAGATTCGATGGGCGTCGAAGAGACTTACAGCATCCTTGGCGCTTGGGACAGCGCGCCCGAACTCGGGATCATTTCTTACAAGGCTGTTATCGGACAAGCCCTCCTCGGAAAATCGCTCGGCGACAGCGCCGAACTACCCACCGAAACGGGGAGCCGCGGCGTTACCATCACGCGGATCGAGCCCTTCACAAATTTGGACAGTCTCCGCGAAAAGATTCATCCGCTTTCGGAACCTGCGACCGCTTGATACGCTCAAAGCGAGAAATCTGCTTGCAACCGGCCGCGCGAAAGAGTTTCTGGAATCCACCACCCAATAACCCCACTGCCATGTCCGATACCCTCATTACTACCATTACAGCCCGCCAAATTATCGATTCCCGCGGCAATCCAACCGTAGAAGCCGACGTCGAACTCGCCGGCGGCGCCTTGGGGCGCGCCGCCGTCCCCAGTGGAGCCTCCACCGGAGCGTTCGAGGCTTGGGAGCTTCGCGACAGCGTCAAGGCAGTTTATCTCGGAAAGGGCGTGACCAAGGCGGTCGCCAATGTGCAGAAAATCCTTGCTCCCGAGCTTGTTGGTATGGACGCGCTCGATCAAATCGCCATCGACAAGACGATGATCGGACTCGATGGGACGGAAAACAAGAAAAAGGTGGGCGCAAACGCGATCCTGGCCGTTTCCCTTGCCACCGCAAAGGCCGCAGCAGAGCAGGTCGGCGTGCCCCTTTACAAATACCTCGGCGGGCCTAACGCCAAGGTCCTCCCCTGCCCGATGATGAACATCGTCAACGGTGGCGCGCATAGCGACGCGCCAATCGATTTCCAGGAATTCATGATCATGCCAAAGGATTTCTCCACCTTCTCGGAGGCGCTCCGGGCCGGTGTCGAGATCTTCCATGCGCTCAAGGGCGAGCTGAAAAAGCGCGGCCTTTCGACTGCCATCGGCGACGAAGGCGGATTCGCCCCGGCCCTCGCATCCGCCGAGGACGCCCTCGATTCGATCGCCAATGCCGTCAAAGCTGCAGGATACAAGTTTGGCAAGCAGGTCTTCGTTGCCCTCGATTGCGCCGCCAGCGAATTCTATGAGAAAGAGAAGAAAACTTACGTCTTCAAGAAGTCCGATGGATCGAGGCGTTCGGCAGAAGAAATCGTAGAATTTTACAAGAACCTTTGCGCCAAATACCCGATCATTTCCATCGAGGACGGCTGTTCCGAGCATGATTGGGACGGCTGGAAGCTTCTGACCGACGCACTCGGCGACAAGGTGCAGCTCGTTGGTGACGACCTCTTTGTCACCAATGTCTCCTTCCTCCGCAAAGGCATCGAAAAGGGCGTCGGCAACTCAATTCTGGTCAAAGTCAACCAGATCGGCTCGCTCACGGAGACGCTCGACGCCATCGAACTCGCCAAGGAAAACAAGTACACTGCGGTCATCAGCCATCGCTCGGGCGAGACCGAGGATACCACAATCTCGGATATCGCTGTCGCAACGAATGCCGGCCAGATCAAGACGGGCTCACTGTGCCGAACCGATCGCGTCGCCAAATACAATCAGCTCATTCGCATCGAGGAACAGCTTGGCGCCGACGCTGTCTACGGGGGCAAAATGCGCTGAGGTAAGGCCTGCGAAATCTAAGGATCCGCCCAAAATTTGCGCTCGCGCAACCGGACCGGAAGAATAAATCCGTGCCGTTTGGTTCTCTCCGTGCTACTACTTACGAATGAGGTCATTCGGAGAAGCGCGGCGGACTAGCGATCCTTCTTTCTGGAATGCGCTCAATCGCGTGCTGTTGACCTTGGTCATGGCGGGAGGAATTGCGGGAATAGTGCTGTGGTTCTATCCGGAAATCTCCCGCAGAGACCAGATGGCCCGCAATCTCCTGGCGGATAAGGAAGAACTGATCGCCCAACAATCGCTGCGCAAACAGCGCGAGCGCGAAGTCTACCTCCTTGAGAACGATAAGGAATACATTGAAACCATCGCCCGCGACAAGCTCGACATGATGAAGGAAGGCGAAACCATTTTTCGACTTGATCCCGCGAAGGCCCCAAAGCCGGCGCAAAAATCGCCATGATCGAACAACTCGAAACGATCGACACCTCCGCAGTCTCCGCCCGCCTCGCCGAGCTGCGGAGGTTTCTTTGACTTTCCCGCTCTCACCGGCCGCCTCGCCGAAGTTGAGGCTCGAATGGCATCGCCGGAGTTTTGGAACAATAGGGAAACAGCCCAAAGCGACGTCGAACAGGTTTCCGAATTGCGTGGCAAAATCCAGCCCTTTCTGGCGCTGGAATCCCGCGCTTCGGATCTCGAAGTGCTTAAGGAGCTTGCCGCCGAAGAGCCTCCCGGACACCAAGCCGGCGCCATCGCCGAAGTCCGTTCCGAATACGATTCTCTCCTGCGCGATCTCGAAAAATTCGAGTTCCAGCAATTGCTCTCCGGTGAGTTCGACAAGAACCCGGCATTCGTGACAATCCATGCGGGCGCCGGGGGCACGGAATCATGCGACTGGGCGGACATGCTATTGCGCATGTACTCGCGATGGATCGAGCGCGGCGGGCTCCAGTCCGAAACGGTAGATATTCAAGTCGGTGACGAGGCGGGCATTAAGTCGGCCACATTGCGCATCTCAGGCGATCACGCCTACGGCTATCTGAAGAATGAGATCGGCGTTCACCGGCTCGTCCGAATCTCTCCGTTCGATTCCAACAAACGCCGTCACACGTCGTTCGCCAGTGTGGATGTGGTTCCCGAGATCGAAGACGCTCCGATTGAAATCAATGAAGCCGATCTCAAACTCGATACCTACCGGTCCGGCGGGAAAGGCGGTCAAAACGTGAACAAAGTCGAGACCGCCGTGCGCATTACCCATGTTCCAACCGGTATTGTCGTCGCCTGCCAGGCCGAGCGCAGCCAGGGCCGCAACCGCGACATGGCCATGAAAATGTTGAAGGCTAAGCTCTACCAAATCGAGGCGGATAGAAAGCGCGCCGACGTCGAGCGCCAATACGGCGAAAAGGGCGACATCGCCTGGGGTAACCAAATACGATCCTATGTCTTTCAACCCTACCAGATGGTTAAAGACCTCAGAACCGGCGTACAAACCAGCGACATTCAAGGAGTCATGGACGGCGCCATCGACGCGTTCATCGAAGGCAAACTCCGCGGACTCACCTACAAAAAAGGCGCCCAGGACGACCTGGATGCCGCTTGACGGAAAGTTCACTTCACGAGCGTCCATCCAAGTCCAGTTTAGCGTTGACCCTAACCGCTCGAACGTTCATCTTGCGCACCCAAGATGCTCACCAGCATTCAACGAAGTGGGATTTCCCAAATATTACTTCCCCTCGGATGACCATCGAAAACCAGAACAACAAGAACCACCAAATCGTTCCATGAAAATCCCCCATATCCTCAAAAACTCCTTCTGCCTTCTCGTGGGAGCAGCCCTCGTTGCGCCGCTTCATGCCGCTGAGAAAGAGCTGAAATCCGCAGCCGTAACCGTCGGCGACCTTGGAAACCCGTTCTTCGTTCAGATTGCTCGCGGCGCTGAGACTAAGGCGAAGGAGATAAACCCGAAGGTCAAGTTCACCGCGCTGTCGAGCAACTATGACGTAAACAACCAAACCAATCAGGTGGATAATTTGATTTCATCTGGCGTTAACCTCATTCTCCTGAATGCGGCAGACAGCAAAGGCATCGCGCCCGCCGTGAAGCGCGCTAAAGGGGCTGGAGCCGTGGTAATCGCAGTCGACGTCGGGGCGGAGGGCGGAGTAGACGCCACAGTGACGTCTAACAATCGCCAGGCCGGTCAACAGGCGGCTCAATACATCGTGGACAAACTGAAAGGCAAGGGACAGATCGTCATTGTAAACGGACCCCCTGTTACCGCGGTTCAAGATCGAGTCGCCGGTGCGATGGATGTTTTCAGTAAGAACCCCGATATCAAGATCTTGTCTCAGGATCAGAACGCTGGAGGCAGCCGGGACGGTGGCCTGCGGGTAATGACTGATCTGCTGACCGCCAATCCGAAGCTCGACGCGGTGTTTGCTATCAACGACCCGACAGGCATCGGCTGCGATCTTGCGGCAAAGCAGGCGAACCGTAATGAGTTCTTTATCGTTGGCGTGGACGGCTCTCCCGATGCAGTCGCGGCGCTGAAGAGCAAGGGAAGCTTGTTCGAAGCCACCCCGGCCCAGGATCCTTACGCGATGGCGCAAAAGGCGGTAGAAGTTGGCGCCGGAGTCATGAGCGGAAAAAAACCGGAGAGCGACACAATCTTAATCCCTACCAAGTTGATCACTCGCGACAATGTCAACGAGTACCAAGGCTGGACCAAGTAGTCGCACGGGACAACCGATCCTCACAGCCCGCGGGGTAACCAAGAGTTTCCCTGGCGTGCGCGCGCTCAAGGGCGTGGATCTCACGGTATGGCCGGGGGAGGTCCACGCTTTGGTTGGAGAAAACGGTGCGGGCAAGAGCACGTTGATGAAGATCCTGGCGGGAGCACAGCGCCCGGATGGAGGCGAGATCTCCCTGGATGGAAAGCCCGTGCATTTCCATACGCCGCATCAGGCCCGGGCGGCGGGCATCGGGATCATCTACCAAGAGCTAACCATCGCCCCGAATCTAACGGTTGCAGGAAACGTTTTCCTCGGATCCGAGAAACGCCGGCTCGGCTTCCTTACGGACACCGCGGGAATGGTGCGTGAAACGCAACAGGTGCTTGATCGGCTGGGGGCGAGGTTCAAGGCCGCTCAGCGTGCGGCACATCTTTCGATTGCGGAACAGCAGCAAGTGGAGATTGCGCGGGCGCTCTTCTATAAGAGCCGGATCCTGGTCATGGACGAGCCAACAACGGCCTTATCCGACCGCGAAACTGACCGTCTTTTTGAGGTCGTAAGACAGCTTCGGTCAGAAGGCATGGCGATCATCTACATCAGCCATCGAATGGCCGAGATCTATGCGATGGCGGATCGCCTTTCCGTATTCAGGGATGGCGAATACGTTGGCGAGTTGACGCGCCCGGAATTTTCCTCGGAACGCATCATCGAGATGATGGTCGGGAGAAAGCTGGAAGACCTCTATCCAGAGAAAACCCACGCGGTCGGTGACGTCGTCCTCCGAGTGCGAAACATGTCCGACAAGGAGCTCGTCAAGAACGCAAGCTTTGAAGTCCGGGCTGGCGAGGTCCTGGGCTTGTCCGGGCTGGTCGGAGCCGGCCGGACTGAGCTGGCTCGGTTGATTTTCGGCGCGGATGAGAAGGTAAGCGGCGAGGTCTACATCAACGGCAAACTGGTCGATATCAAACATCCGATCGATGCGGTTGAGCAAGGGATTGGATACGTCCCCGAGGATCGAAAACTCGCGGGCGTTTTTCTGCAGATGTCCTGTCGCGATAATATTGCAATGAACATCTTTCAGAGAAGCGCGAAGGCAGGCGTTATTGACTTCAAAGACGTCAATGAACGCGCTAAGGCGCAGGCAAGAGCGCTTCGTTTGCGCGCGGCTTCGTTATGGGCTCGCGCCGGCGGGCTTTCCGGGGGCAACCAGCAGAAACTGCTTCTTGCCAGATGGCTGGAGATCAATCCGAAGGTGCTCATACTCGACGAACCCACTCGAGGCGTGGATATCGGAGCGAAAGCGGAGATCTACTCAGTGATTCAACAACTCGGCAGCAAGGGTTTGGCCGTGCTATTCATCTCAAGCGAACTGCCCGAAATCATCGGTGTCTGCGAGCGCGTCATCGTGATGCGCGAAGGAGTCGTTACAGGTGAGGTTGGCGGCGATACAGGAATCGAAGTCACGCAGCAGAATATCATGAAGTTTGCAACCGGCGTTTAAGCTTAGTAAAACCAACCAATCATGGCAAATCCCTCTTCTCAGAACACTATTAGCAATGTCGCGCGGAAAGAGATGATGCGCAGCCTCGTTCAAGTTGCTGGAATGCTGCCGGTCCTCATCGTTATTTGCATTCTTTTCGCGTTTCTCACCGAGAGTTTTCTCACGACCAATAACCTGATTAATGTGGTCCGGCAGGCTTCGATCAACATCGTCCTCGCCGCGGGAATGACGTTTGTGATCCTGACCGGAGGCATCGATCTCGCCGTCGGCTCTGTTCTGGGAATGACCGCCGTCCTATCGCTCTTGTTCTCCCTCAACCCTTCGTTGAGCTGGGCCGCAATACCATTCGCGCTTTTGAGCGGATCCATAGTAGGCGTGATGACAGGGTGTATTGTTCATTATTTCGGACTGCCTCCCTTTATTGTCACGCTAGGCACTTACACGGCCCTTCGCGGAGTCGCATACCTATTTGCCGGGGGGACGACGCTCATCAATAACGATCTGTCCTTCGCTTGGATCGGTAATAGTTATTTGGGCCCGGTCCCCTGGCTGGTTGTGATAGCCCTGGCCGTCATTTTGATCAGCGCTTTCATACTCCATCGAACCGTGCTCGGTGTGTACATATATGCGGTGGGAGGAAACGCGCTGGCTGCTCGTCTCACCGGTATCCCTGTCGCGACCGTTTTGATCTTTGTTTATGGCGTCAGCGGATTCCTGTCTGGCCTGGGTGGTGTGATGACGGCCAGCCGTCTCTACAGCGCTCAGGGACGCCTGGGAGAGGGCTACGAATTGGACGCGATCGCCGCGGTTATTCTTGGCGGAACCAGCTTCTCCGGTGGCGTCGGAACGGTCTTTGGAACACTGATTGGCGCACTTATCGTTGCCGTGCTCAACAACGGTCTGACATTGATGAACGTATCCTTCTACTGGCAGTTGGTCGTCAAGGGCGCCGTGATCATCCTGGCAGTCCTCCTCGACAAACTTCGCACACGAGGCCAATAGCGTAAGCCGCAGGCATCCTAAGCTCGAACCTACTGCTCGGGACTCATCAACGCCGCCAGGCGGCATTTGAGGCGGAACAAGAATTTGCCTTTTTCGAATTTCTGGAGGTTCTCCGCTTCGCTGCGCGCAAAATCCTTCTCGAGCATCTTCTCCACGCTCTTGGCAAACGCCAGATCCTGGATGACGGCTGAAAGTTCGAAATTCAGCATGAAGGAGCGAAAATCCAAATTCACGGATCCCACAATCGCCAGGTCGTCATCTGCCAGGAGAACCTTCTGGTGCATGAAGCCTCTCTGATAGCGCCAGACCTTCACACCCGCTTCACGCATCAGAGGATAAAAAGTGTAAGAGGACAGCCACGGCAGCAGGTGATCTGGCCTTTGAGGCAGGATGATGCGCACATCGACACCCCGCAACGCCGCATGCCCGATGGCCGTCCTGAGCGTGGGATCCGGCACGAAATAGGGACTGGCGATCCATAGTCTCTTGCGAACGTCGTGAATAATCTCGTTGTAAATGGCCGCGGTAACATTCCAGTTCTCTGCCGGGCCTGAGGCAAACGCGAGGACGGTTTGATCGCCCGCCACGCGCGGCTCGAAAGGAATATCCGGCACCTCTTTGCACGCGTAGTGCCAGTCTTCCAAAAAGGACATTTGGAGACCCATTATGGCCGGGCCTTCCAGCTGTATATGAGTGTCTCGCCAGGACCCAAGAGCACCCAGTCCAAGATACTCGTCACCGGCATTTAGCCCTCCGAAGAAGGCGATCCTCCCATCGACGACTACCAGTTTTCGATGGTTGCGAAAGTTGATCTGAAAGTGCCGGCCAAACTGCCGATTTGTGACGAAAGCCTGAACGGACACGCCCGCGTCGTGCAGCTCTCTCAGATAGGCGTCTGTAAGTCCCTTGGATCCCACGGTGTCGTAGAGCAACCAACACCGCACCCCGCGACGGGAGGCGGCAAGCAGCCTTTCTTTCAGTTCATTTCCCAACCCGTCGTCGTGGATAATGTAAAACTGAACAATCACATAGCTGCGCGCGCTCTGAATCGTCTCGAAAATGGTCCGAAAAGTTTCTTTTCCATCGATCAGAAGCCGGCACGCGTTTCCACCGGTTGGTGGCAGCCCTCGCAGACTGATTCCCAATCGCTCCGCGTCGGAATACTTATCGAGAAAAGAAGAGCGAAACGGCGCCAAAGCTCGCTGCGCCTGCCTGAGCCCCGCGTCAAGTTCAGCATGTCCCTCTCCCCCTGCAAGCGTGTAACCTGAGAATCGGGATTCGCCAAAGACAAGAAACAATGGGATCGCAATGTACGGGCAGATCACCAGCGCCAGACCCCATCCGACGGCCGCCTGAGGCGTGCGCGAAATCAACACCGCCTGAATGCCAAAGTAAATGCCCGCCGCGTGAAACGTTACGGTCAAAAGAACGGTCAGTGCGACCAGGATCTCCGTGAACATGACGGCTTAGCCTTCCGATCGATAGGCCTCAGCTAAGAGGCTGATCGGATGACGCACCGCGACTTGTGTCGAAAACTTGCGAGCTCCGCTTTCGAGCTGCAGAATGCAGCCGGGGTTTGCTGCGGCAACGATTGAGGCGCCGGTTTCTGCGACGTGACCAAGCTTTCTTTCCTGCAGCTTTGCCGCCATTTCCGGCTGGGTGATGTTGTAGATGCCCGCGCTACCGCAGCACCATGTCGATTCGGTCAACTCGATCAGCTCGAGGCCGGGAATGGCTTTAAGAACTTCCCGCGGTTGTCTTGTGATCTTCTGCCCGTGGCACAGATGACATGCCTCGTGATAAGTGACGGAAAGTTTCTTGAAGTCTGATCTTTCACTATCGGTTTGCGGCTTTCGGAAGCCGATCTGGCAAAGCCATTCATGAATGTCGCGGACTTTCGCGGACCATGCCGATGCCCGCGCGCAATATTCGGGAATCGTCGGCCAGGAGGACTGCCAAAGCTCTTGAGATGAGAGCCGCAGCCGGCGGCATTTGTAATGATCGCATCGAGAGCATCCAGATCAAAGGCATCCATCTGCCTGCGGGCGAGATCCCTGGCCACTTCGACCTCCCCGTTGTGCGCGTGGAGGGAACCGCAACAATACTGAACAGGAGGCGTATGAACTTCACAGCCATTGGCGAGAAGAACATCGACTGTATCACGATTGATGTCGGAAAACACGATATCCTGCACACAACCCGTGAGCAATCCGACACGATACGTGATCCTTCCCCTCGGACGCTCCACGGGTTCAATGAGCTGTGCCGAGAATTTCGACCTTGCCGCAGGCGTCATCCTTTCCAGCTCTCGATAGCGATAGGGTAGCAACTTGCTCAACTGGAGAAGCCGAAGCAAATTCTGCGCGCCGCATGCACGATAGAACCATAACAGGCGTCCCGCGAATCTGAGCAACCGCGGCCGCGTGAAGAGTCCCCTCAAGATTAGCGAACGAATCACGTTACGTCTCGGGTTCCGCAACACCCCGGCTGCTTCCGCCTCTTCACGCGCGGCTTCAAAAAGCTGTGAATACTTGACCCCGGCCGGACACGCGGTCTCGCAAGCCAGACAGCCGAGGCAAAAATACATCTCCTCGCCAAAGATTCTGGTCGGTTCCAGCCGCTCGTCGGCAATTGCGCGCATGAGCGCTATGCGACCGCGAGGGCTGTTCCGCTCGACTTTCGTCGCATCGTAAGTCGGGCACGTCGGAAGGCACATTCCGCAGTGAATGCACTGCTGCAAAAGCGCATAGTCCAATTCGTGAATTGGACTATGCGCTTTTGCAGAACGCTCAACGCCCAACGCTGAACGCTCAACGCTCAAGTTTGCCCTCCTGTTTGATGGTTTGCAGCGGTTTGAATACTTTTTGCGAAGATCCTTACCAGCTCGTCCGATTCATTGATAAGACCCTCAAGCAGTTCGGGCTTATCAATCAATTCTGCGCGCTGAACAAGCTTCAACCAGCGCCGTGATTCGCGCAGTTCTTTGAAGCAGACACGCAGTTTGTGAATGAAGTCGTCCCGGGACTCCGCGCCTTCAGCCTCTCCATGATTCCCATAAGGCGAGGTCCCGGAGCGCAGCAACTGGTCGGCGATATGCAACCCGGCCGCGGAGCGCCTCATCGACTCCGCGACACGGATGATGCGAACCGCATATTCCAGCAACCGATCCTCCAAATCGTAAGCGCGGCTGGCACTTGAGCGTTGAGCGTTCAGCGTTGGGCGTTGAGCGTTCATCAAAAAATCCTCCTTGGGTTCAATATGCCAACGTGCTCGAAAGATTTTTTGATGCGAGCGTTCATCAAAAAATCTTCCCTGGGTTCAATATGCCATTGGGATCGAAAGATTTTTTGATGCGTTTCATCACCTCGAGGTTCAGCTCGCCGAGAGCATCTTTGAGAAACGGCTTCTTTGCGAGTCCGACTCCGTGCTCGCCCGTAATCGTTCCGCCAAGGGCCAGCGCGCGGTCAAAAATCTCCTTCATGGCAAGTTCGACTCGGTGCATCTCCTCCGCATCCTTTTCGTTCGTCAAAAAGGTTGGATGAAGATTGCCGTCACCCATGTGCCCGAATGTACCGATCTTCAGGTTGTACTTTTCCGCTAGCGTGCTGGATGTGTTCCACCATCCGCGCCAATTCACTACGCGGCACCGTGGCATCCTCGAGGATTGTCGTGGGAGCGATGCGTGCCAGCGAGGAAAAAGCCGCGCGACGAGCGGTGGCCAATCGCAGAGACTCTTCGACTGTCTGGGCGACCCTCACGTCGCGTGCGTGCGACGCGCGCGCAATTTCTGCCATGCGATGCGCCTCCTCTTCGACAGCTGCAGGATGCCCGTCCGTTTCCATCAGCAGGATCGCTGATGCATCGCGCGGCAGGCCAATGGCCGCATAATCCTCCACGCAGTTGATGGTTACCCGATCGAGAAACTCCAGCGTGCAGGGAATAATCTTTGCAGCAATGATCGCGGACACCGTGTTCGCTGCGTCTTCCATGCGGTCAAAAACCGCCAGGAGAGTCCTTCCAGCCGCTGGTTTCGGTATCAAGCTGAGCAAAACCTTGGTGACTATGCCCAATGTTCCTTCCGAGCCGATGAAGAGATCACGAAGCGAATAGCCGGCAACATCCTTGACGCATTTGTTTCCTGTGAAGATGACCTCCCCCGAAGGCAGGACGACTTCCAGACCCATCACATAGTCTCGCGTGACGCCATACTTCAGACCGCGCAAACCGCCCGAGTTTTCTGCCACGTTCCCCCCAATGGTCGAAATCTTCATGGAGCCTGGATCGGGCGGATAGAATAACCCGGCTTGCTCCGCGGCTTCTGCAATGGAAAGGGTTGTGGCGCCGGCCTCCGCAAAAAGCGTAAGGTTCCTCGAATCGACCTCCAAAATGCGGTTCATTTGCGAAAGGCACACGACAATGCTCGCTTCGACGGGCACACTGCCACCGCTCAATCCCGTTCCCGAGCCCCTGGGAACAATCGCAACACTCTTTGCATTAGCAGCCTTTAACAATAGCGAGACCTCATCAACGGTCCGCGCAAAAACAACCGCAGCGGGCATCTGTTGAAGCATGGCCGTCGCGTCGAAGGAATACGGCACCAGATCCTCGCGGCTTGTGAGAATTGCGTCCGCTGGAAAGATCCCTGAGAGAATTTCTACAATTTCGGCCTGAGATGGCATTGTGAATTTATTGCCATACCTCCGCACCTCCCCCAAAGGAATATTTTCGGCGCGGCAACCATAATGCCACCGTGCCGGGAAGCACGGCTCAATCCACATACTTCCCTTTTGTGCTTCAGCATGGTATCGGCGAACCCGATGAAGATTTCCTTTCTGCCCGTCTGCGTGCTCGCCGTTGCCTTCTCGCTTTCCAACGCGCTCGCCCAAGATTCCCCAAATGGAGCGAAAACGGCCTTAGGGGAGCTCCCGCCACACTTCGCCAGACAGGTCGTGAGGCTCTCCGCGGACCGTGGAAGGCCGAATCCAGCGAAGTGGTACGTGCTGGCGAGGAATCCCGAGGAAGCTGGCCTCATCGTGAAAAACCCGCTCTACAGCATCACAATCACAGGGGGGCAGCTGTCCGAAGCAAAGCGCTATGTGGACGTACGGCAGATATTTAACCAAAGAAACTTCATCAACATCGCAAAGGTCCGGGTAGACTCAGACGAGGCTTTTCAAATCGCAAGAGACTCCCTCGGGCCTGCCGGACAGAAGATGGTGAGCGCCAGCTATCAACTCACCCAAACAGGACCGGCAGCCGATCCCATATGGGACGTTTGGGCTTACGGCAGATCCAGCCACTATATTGGCGTGGTTAGGCTTTCCGCGAAGTCCGGAGATGTGATTTCATCAAAGAAGGCGGGGTTTCCAAGTCTCTGAGCGGGACCTATCCGCCCCATCCGCGGTTCAGTTTCTTAGGCGCAAGCAATTGCCGGGACGAGCGGCCGCGGAAATAGACGGCGAAATCCTTGGCATCCACCGTTGCCACGGGCAGCCGCGGATGCCTGTCGCTCATAATGACCAGGCAGGCGTCCGCCATATCCACCCAGCGCGATCGATAGCGAAACATCTCCGCCCGCATCGGTTCGACTTCGTCGGGAAGGAAATGGCGACTGAGCAGCAGTTCTTTCTCCATCCATTGAAAAAGCCGCTCCACAGCTGGACGTCCAGCTTCCTCGAGAAGGAACGTGGCCTCGGAGATGCATGCCTCCGCTGTCAGCCACGGTCCGTGAAGCGCAGGAACAAGCCCGGAGGCCCACGCGTGGTAATCGTCGCTTCGATTCAGCAGAGCAACCAAAAAGCCGGTATCAACTATGGCGCGACCTTCCATATCCTCCCAGGCGCTTTCGATTGTAAGAAAGGTCGCGCGGCCCCTCACCAACACCGATGTCACCGCCGATAAGCGCCTGCATGTCCAGGCCGGGCTCGTCCTGGATGACTCTCTGGACGCCTTCTCGGATAAGTTCGGACTCCGAAACTCCGCGCCGCCTCGCCGCACGCGCAAGAAGCCCCGCAAGATCTCTTGGAACTTTCACTGTCTTGATTACCGAAGCCATAGGCTCGTATTACGATGCCGTAATACCGCTGTCAAGATCCAATCATGCCATATCGGTTCCCGCCAACTGTGAGACCCAACAAGAAGAACGCGAGCTCTCGGAGACGCTTTCTGAGGGCGGCGGCAAAACAGCAATGCGGCCGGCTCAAGCACAACTATGCGGTACCATGGCACAAATTATTCCTGCCGCTTTGCGCGAGATGTCGCATGACACTGACCCAGAATAACCGATAATCGCTTTTCGTCCTCCGCGTGTTCGCCCTTCCGATCACAAGACGGAGCGCGCGGAAGTCACTTATGAGCTTTTCCCTAACAGATAGAGGACATGACGCAGAGGCAAACAAATGCACCTTAGTTTGGAAGAATTAATTGCATCGTGGCAGTTGAAGTATGCTCCGGGGGACAGTCTGATAGCGCGACTAACCAGGGTCGAGGAGATAGTGCCACATATTAATACTGATAGCTTGATCCCCACTGAATTATTCGCCCAAAGCAAAGACCCCGCTCTATTTCAGAGCCGCCTTGAACAACAACACTTAGGATGTCCATGGGATACTCCTTTTTCAACGAATGCATTTCGATATTTCTATGATTCCAGGAGCTTCTATAAAGCGCACTATGGACGCTTCCTAAAAATCAAAGAGGCATTCTCGGCGATTCCTGTCATTGACCTCGGTGCAGGCAGTTGTAACGTTGGATATAAAATTGCTAATATTTTGAATAGTAAGGGGTATGTCGGTGTCGAGCCTTATCACTATTTGCAGCTTGTTAGTGCAATCGTTGAGGGAGACACCACAGATGACGCACAAAAAGCCAAAAGATGGCAGAAATATTCCAAAACACTCAAATCGTCGAATCCCCGGCAGATACCGTTTAATGTGGTAGCTGAAGATGCTTTTCGCTTCTTAAAGAGACTACCGGACTTGTCGGTGGGTATTTTGTCGTTTGGTACAGATAATTTGATTATTAATAACACTGGCTACATTGAATCCGTCAAAGCGGAAATCGACAGGGTGTTGCATCCTAATAGTTTAATGATTTGTGAGAATACGGTTTTCATACCTCAGTCATCGTTAAAGCACAGGAGAGATCTTCTTCCCGCTGGACATTCAAGCATATCCATTTTTGGTCGATGAGAAGCTCAATGCCACAAATTCCTGTCCAGCGTCCGGTATTGGATTGCTTCCAGGAC
The DNA here is from genome assembly GCA_963847295.1 of uncultured Verrucomicrobiae bacterium. GTDB lineage: Bacteria > Verrucomicrobiota > Verrucomicrobiia > Chthoniobacterales > Terrimicrobiaceae > DASTFP01. Next base: position 56,315 of record CAWJZG010000005.1, on the reverse strand, counting down.
ATGCGCAGGCCGAATTTCCCCGCTTTCAGCCAGATCGGCAATCGTGCGTGCGACCTTGAGAATGCGGTCGTATGCCCTGGCGCTTAGATGAAGCTCTTCCATCGCGTGACGAAGAAGTTCCCGGCCCTCTGAGTCCAGTTTGCAATGTGACTTGAGCTGGCTGTGCGACATATGGGCATTGGCGCGGCACTTTGGTTTGCCGGCAAAGCGTTCGTGCTGGAGTTTCCTTGCGCGCAGCACGCGTTCGCGGATTGCCTCCGACAATTCGGAGGGCTCGTTGCTGCTGAGTTCCTTGTACTCGACCGCGGGCGCCTCGACATGGATGTCGATGCGGTCGAGCAGCGGCCCGGAGATCCGGTTGCGATAGTTTTCGACCTGCTTCGGCGAGCAGCGGCATTCCCGCTTGGGATCCCCGAAATATCCGCACGCGCATGGGTTCATTGCGGCGACCAGCATGACGTTGGCAGGGAAAGTCACCGTGCCAGCCGCGCGACTGACCGTTACCTTGCGGTCCTCCAGCGGCTGCCGCAACACCTCAAGCGTTGAGCGCTTAAACTCGGGAAGTTCGTCAAGAAAGAGCACGCCATTGTGCGCGAGGCTTACTTCGCCGGGACTCGGGTTCGTCGATCCCCCAATCAAACCCACATCGGAAATGGTATGATGCGGAGCCCGGAAGGGCCTGTGGGTGCAGAAGGAGTTGCCGTCGTCGAGCAGCCCGCAAATGCTGTGAATCTTGGTGGTCTCGATCGCCTCCTCGATGGTCATTGGGGGCATGATCGTTGCGATGCGCTTCGAGAGCATCGATTTCCCGCTTCCGGGCGGTCCGATGAGCAGAAGCGCATGATTGCCGGCGACGGCGACTTCAATGGCGCGTTTGACGAGGTGCTGGCCTTTGACTTCGGAGAAATCCAAATCGTCCCTCCCGTTGCCAGTAAAAACGAAATCCTCCTTCATCGGCTCCAGTTCGCGCTGCTGGGCAAGGAACTCAAAGGTCTCGCGCAAGTTCGACACGCCGTACACCTCGATCCCCTCGACCACCGCTGCTTCGCGCGCATTCAACTTTGGAAGGATCACCGCTTTCTTCCGCTGCCTGCGTGCCTCAAGAGCGATTGGCAGCGCGCCTTTGATCGGGCGAACCGCTCCGTTGAGCGCGAGTTCTCCAGCCATCAAACATCGCCCCAGCCGCGCCATATCAGCGCCCTGAGCGACCGCAATCATTCCCACAGCAATCGGAAGATCGAAACTCGGCCCCTCCTTCCTCAAGTCCGCGGGCGCAAGGTTTACGGTTGTCCGCGACCGCGGCCAGCGCAGGCCACTGTTGGCAATCGCCGTCGTCACGCGGTCCTTACTTTCCCGCACCGCAGCGTCGGGCAAACCCACCAGCACGATCACCGGGTCGCCCGAGCCGGCATTAACTTCAATCTCGACCTGAATCGCTTCAACTCCCTGGATCGCCGCAGAGAAAACGCGCGTTAGCATGACCGCATGCTGCCAAGGTCGAGGTCCCCTTGTCGAATCCGCGTTGATGCGGATTTCTCCGCCCTTCCGCATTGCATTTTCGTGGCGCTAAAGGCGATTGGAGTATTCACTACATGGAGCCAATGGATATCGAGGAAGATTTACGCCGTATCGTCCTGCAGGAGGAGCGTTTGCAATTCGATCACTTTAGCGCGACGACAGCCTGGGATTTGGGCAAGCGCTTGAAAGAAATCGCGGAAGCGCGGCAGGCGGCGATCGTCATCGACATTCATTTGCACGCTCTTCCGCTATTTTACCTGGCGCTAGAGGGCACCACGCCCGATAATCCCGAGTGGGTCCGGCGCAAGCGCAATATCGTCCGCCGTTTCTTTCGGAGTTCCTATGCCGTCGGCCTCATGGTGAAACAGCAAAAAATGAGCTTGGACGCCTTGGACCCGCGCGACTATGCGGCTCACGGCGGAAGCTTCCCCATTCTGCTGGCGGGTACCGGTTGCGCCGGCACTATCACCGTATCGGGTTTGCCGCAGCGCGAGGACCATTGTTTGGTGGTGGAGACAGTGGCTGATTTCCTGGGGCGCGACATCTCTGATATCGCGCTCGCACCCGCTTGACTTGCCAGGCCTAAAAACATTGTCGCCGCGGCACCTCTCGGACACCGCGGCGACAGCTGCCTCTTCCCCTGCCGATACCCCTATCGACCCTCATAAGAGAATCCCTGCACCCTGAATGCATGATATTCGAAATTGCGCATTCTGCAAGAGAAATTTTTATCCTTTCTGGAGATTTGCGAATTCTTCGATTTAAGTGTCACACCATAAATTCCTTTGGTCTCGCCAGGGGGAAGCGTATCCTTTTTGCATGAGCAATCATATCTACAAGAAGATCGAACTCGTGGGCTCGTCCCCCGACAGCATTGAAGACGCAGTTCAGAACGCCATTTCCAAGGCTTCGAAGAGTCTGCGCAATCTTCGCTGGTTCGAGATCCTCGAGACGCGCGGACAGATCGAGGAGGACAAGATTGGTCATTGGCAGGTGACGATCAAGGTAGGTTTCACGCTCGACGGGTAGGAATGCGCCGCTAATTGCGACAATTGCGATGGTGGGAATCCGAAAGATTCTTTTCGAAGATATCAGTCTGACGGCGAGAACGTTGCTCGTGGTGGAACAATCGCTCTCGTCCTCGTTTTCGATTCTCGCGGTGATCGGGGATCAAAAAGGATTTTCGTTAATCCGAGCCTCGCCTAGATTCAGAGCTGAAGTTCGGTTCGAGCGAACAAACGGAAACGATATCCTTTTATGAGTAATGCGCGTTGCAACAGCGAGCAGGACCGACTAAAACTCGCGCTGAGTTCCGCGGAAATGGGAACTTGGGATTGGGATGTGCCTGCTGCGGCGATTTGGTGGGATGAACGGATGCACGCCCTTTTCGGGCTGGCTCCAGGCACATTCGACGGGAGCTACGAGGGCTTTCTTGATTTGATCCATGAAGGGGACCGCGAGAGGATTCGCGGCGAATTCTCGCGCGCGGTTGCAGCACGCGCCGCGCTGGATACGGAATTCCAGGTGGCTTGGTCCTCGGACCAGAGCGAGCATGTGATCAGGATCCGTTCAAGAGTACACTGCGACGAAAATGCGGATCTCCTTCGAATTGTCGGTGTAGCCTGGGACATCACCAAGCGCCGCCAAACCGAGCTGGCTTTGGCCAAAGAGCGCAGTCTTCTGACGACGTTGATGGAAAACGTGCCTGATCGCATCTATTTTAAAGACCTTGACAGCCGCTTCATCGCGGTCAGCCGAGCTTGCGCCGAGTGGCAGGGCTTCAAGAACCTGGCCGACATTATTGGAAAAAGCGACCGAGACTTATTTTCCGCAGAGCACGCCGAGGCGGCCTTGGCGGATGAACGCGAAATCATTCGCACCGGCAAACCCACCGTCGTGGACTACGAAGAGAGGGAGACGTGGCCGGATCGCGAGGACACATGGGCATCGACGACAAAGATGCCATTGCGCGACGCACAGGGCAGCATCATTGGAACATTCGGCATTTCCCGCGACATCACCGAGAAGAAACGCGCCGCCGAGAAGCTCGCCAGGCTTGCGGAGGAGCTTCGCTCAAAGAATGAATCGCTCGAACGCGACCTGGAAATGGCCCGTGAACTTCAAGGTGCCCTGATGCCGCAACGCTTCCCGAATTTTCCTCATCATGCCACCGAGGAAAATAGCGCCGTGCGTTTCTATCCGTTCTTCAGGCCATCGATGATCGTCAGCGGCGACTTTTTCGACGTCCTCGACATCTCGGATGACAAGGCCGGCCTATTCATCTGCGATGTCATGGGGCACGGCGTACGCGCTGCGCTGGTTGCCGCAATCGTGCGCTCTGTGGTCAGCGAGCTCCGGCAGTTATGGACGAAGCCCGGGGAGCTTTTGGTTGCGATCAATCGGGCGCTACTAGGGGCCTTTCGCAACAGCGATACGACGCTTTTCGCTTCGGCATTCTACATCGTGGCAGATCTTGCCAGAGGCCAGTTGCGGTATGCCAACGCGGGGCACCCGCACCCGCTTCACCTCACGCGCGCAGCGAACGGTTCCACCGCGAGTGCCGCACCGCTCAAGGGGGCGCGGCCGGGTCCGGCTCTTGGTCTGTTCGACGGAGCAAAGTATGAAACTTTCCGTTGCAAGCTCTCGTCACGCGACGTCGTGCTGCTCTTCACTGACGGTTTGTTCGAAGTCGAAGGATCCGAAGGCCGGCTCTACGATTATCAGCAACTCTCGAGAGCAGTCGGCGATCGCACGGAGCTTCCCGCGGTGGAACTTTGCCGCAGCCTCATCGCCGAAGTACAGGAGTTCTCAGCAACCCAAGAGTTCAACGATGACGTGTGTCTTGTCGCGATGGATATCGACAGGCTAAAGCCGCTCTCTCCGGGCCCTGGCTCTTGATGTTTGACGCGCAGAGGGATGCCCGTTGAAACGACTTTCTGCTCCTTCAACGCGGCGGATTGCCAGTTCTTGAAGAGATTCATTCACCCTCACCTCCTATTCCTTCCGCGCTGTGAAGATTCCGTAACGCAAGATCCCGAAGGCGTAAGCAAGCCAGATGCGGGAAATGGTGATCGCGAAAACTCGATTTCGGGCTCGGGTATCGAAGAGGAAACGGAGATAGCCGGGCTGGCGGAGAAGATTTATCAGAAGCCGCCGCGCACAGATCGTCCATGTCTTTCGTACGTGTGCGCTCACGTCCTCGAAGTTCTCCAGAACGAGCCCTGCAGCCGAAAACCATTTGCGATAGTCGGACTCCGCTCCCATGCCGGGAATCCTGCCTTCCCGGCAAATAGGCTCAAGGAGATGGCGCCGCTGCAGGACGGTCGGGGATTCTGCGGAAAGCCACGCGCAGACAACAATGCGTCCTTCTGATCTCAAGACGCGATAGGCCTGCGCGAAGAACAACTCCTTGTCCTGCATGTGTTCAGAGCTTTCGATCGAGAGGACGGCGTCGAACACTCCCGATGGAAGATCGTTCTTCAACCAGTCGCACAGGAGATACTCGGGGTTGAGCGCGCCTCCGCGCTCGGACAGCGCGTGGCGGTATTGTGCTGGCGAAATCGTAATCGCCGAAACCGTCGCGCCGAAATCAAGCGCAAGCATTCTTGCGGTTGCCCCGTATCCGCACCCCACATCGCAGACGCGCGCCCCCGCGCCGACGCGGCCTCGTTTCACGACAAGCGCCACGAGGTTGAGGACCGCCTCCTCGGGTGTCTCATCGCCGCGTTCCCATAGGCCATGATGCACATGCTCTCCCCAAATTTCGCGATAGAAGCGGTCCAACTCATCGTAGTGGTCCGCGACATCGTGAGCCGAAACGGGACAGGAAGAGTAGATCATGGAAATCTCATCCTCTCCTTCATTTTCAACGGCACACCAGGCGACTCGCCTGAGACGGTTGATCCAGGAGAGATGGCGAGAACGCTCTTCGCCAAAAAAACGACTGCCGGAACGCCCCTCGATTCAGAACGGGATATCGTCGTCAGCCGGTTCGGATGAGGAAGGCTTCGCGGAGGCGGGCCGGGAGGGCCTTGAAGCGGGAGCCTCTCCTTCGAAATCCGCGGCAGCTCCGCCGCCCTGGCCGCCGGGCCGGGAACCGAGGAGTTGCAGGACTTCGCCGACAACTTTAAGCCGGTTGCGCTTCTGTCCGGATTGCTTGTCCTCCCAGGAATCGATGCGCAAGCGCCCTTCGATGAATATCGAGCGCCCTTTTTTGGCATACTCGCCGGCGATTTCGGCGAGGCGTCCCCAAAGTTCGACATCGACGTAGGTAACTTCCTCGACTTTTTCGCCGGTTTGATTCGTGTAGTTGCGATTAATTGCAAGCCCAAGATCGGCGACTGCGCTTCCCTTCGGAGTATACTTCACCTCGGGATCGCGGGTCACGTTACCGATTAGCATCACTTTGTTGAGGCTGGCCATTTTTTGATTGGTTATGCCGCTGCCTCGGCGGTCTTTCTCTTAGGAGGCAGTCGAAGATAATTCTGGAGAGCAACGTCCTCGTCCAGCTTCAATTTCGCACGCAACTTTTCGACGAGTTGCGGCTCGGCCTCGAAGATGAAGTTCACAAAATAGGCGCTGCTGAGATGCTTGAGCTCGTAAGCAAGCTCGCGCTTCTCAAAACGCTGGACCTGCTCAATGGCGGCGCCTTCAGCCGCGAAGGTCTTTTCGAGGCGTTCGATGATTTCTTTGACGGATTCTTCCTTGCCACGTGTGGAGAGGGCAAGGAGGGCTTCATAGCGTTTTTTCATGGTTTTTTGTTGTAGAGGTTCATGGCGGCTTCGAGTCCGTGAGCGCTGGCATACTCGGCGGCGTCAGCGGCACGGCTCACGCTGGCTTCCACGACGGGAACTTCCGAGATCTGAAATTTTCCGAGCACGTGATCCACAAGCGCGCCCGAGGCCGCGCCAATCCCGAAACGCAGGCGTGGAACGGACTCGGTTGCCAAATGGATCAAGACGGACTCGAGACCATTGTGCCCGCCCGCGCTGCCCGAAGGACGAAGGCGAAGCTCTCCGAGGGGAATGGCTGCGTCGTCGAGAACGACAAGAGCCTCGGTGTGGTCGATCCTGTGATACCGGACATAGTTGCCGACGGCTTCTCCACTGAGATTCATGAACGTCCTGGGCTTCATCAGCATGCGTCCACCACAAAGCGCAACGTCGGCACCCCACTTCGGCTCAAAGTGGAATTCCACCGCAAGCCGGCGGGCCAGTTCATCAACGACCAGAAAGCCTGCGTTGTGGCGCGTGCCGGAATACTGCCGGCCCGGGTTTCCGAGGCCGACAACAAGACGGAAGACGGCTGCATGCTCCACGCGCGAGAGCGGAACTACTTCTTGGGCTCCGAAGCCGCTTCGGACGCTTCCGGTTTCTTCTCCTTGATAACTTCGGGAGCGGAGGGCTCCTCGGCCGCTACAGCCGGCTCCTCGGCGACGGTCGGTTCAGAGACCAGGAATACGGTGAGGTCTCCGTCAGGAACAGCGACGACGCCGGCTGGCAGCTTGATGTCCCGAACGTGCAGGTATTCGCCAACGTTGAGCCCCGAGACATCGACGATGATGATTTCAGGCAGATTTTGCGGCAGACACCGGATCGGCAGCGAGCGCATATTCTGCTGAAGGAGACCGCCAAATGTCTTAACGCCGATGGGTTCTCCCTCAGGCTCGAGGACGACTTCGGCGTCGATTTCCTCGGTCATTGAAACGGCGTGGAAATCAATGTGAATGATCTCACCTCGCACGGGATGATGCTGGACCTCCTGAATAAGAGAGATGCGAGTGCTGGTCTTGCCTCCGTCACGAATCTCCAGTTCGACGAGGATGTTCTCGCCGACGGCACGCGAGAGCAGTTTTTCAATGTCTTTCCTATCGACTTCGAGATTTGTGGCAGCGTCCTTGGCGCCGTAGATGACAGCGGGAATCGCCCCGCGCGCGCGAACTTTGCCCACCGCATTGCGCCCAGCTTCAAGGCGGGGACGAGCAGAGAGTTTGACTTGATTGGCCATGGTTTTAGTCCTTCGGTTTCTTGATATCAAAAAGCGAGCTCACCGACTCATCATCGTGGATGCGCCGAATGCCCTCACCTAGCAATTCGGCCACCGAGAGCACCTTGACGCGTGAATCGACATCGGTCCGCACAGGAACGCTGTCGGTTGTGATCAGCTCCTTAATTTCTGAGCTTTTCAATCGCTCAACTGCCAAATCTGTCAAGACCGCGTGCGAGACACCAGCATAAATATCGCGCGCCCCCTGGTCCCGAAGAATGCGCGCCGCACCTACCAACGTGCCTGCCGTCTCGGTCAAATCATCAACAAGAATGACGTTCTTGCCATCCACCTCACCGATCACTGTAACGGCCTCGATCTCGGTAGCACTTAAACGGCGTTTGACCACGATGGCGAGGCCAGCTTTAAGAGCCTCTGCGTAGGCGGAGGCCATCTTTACACCCCCGACATCGGGAGAAACGACGACAAGGTCGTTCAGCCCCAGATCGTGCAGATAGTGTATAAGCACTGGAAGGGCGTAAAGATGATCGACGGGAATATCGAAAAATCCCTGCAGCTGCTGAGCGTGCAGATCCATCGTCAGGACCCGTTGAACCCCTGCGGCGGCCAAAAGATTCGCCACCAGCTTGGCAGTGATGGGAACACGCGGCTGGTCCTTGCGGTCTTGGCGGGCATAGCCGAAAAATGGGATGACCGCTGTGATGCGGGCTGAACTCGACCGCCGGGCGGCATCCACCAGAATCAACAACTCCATCAAATTCTGGTTGGTCGGGGGACAGGTCGGCTGCACGATGAAGACGTCGCGACCGCGGATGTTTTCGTTGATCTTTACAAAAGTTTCACCGTCAGGAAACGAACTCACTGTGGTATCGCAAGGCGGCACGCCGAGGTAGGAACAGATGTCCGCCACCAAGCGCGGATGGGCCGTGCCGGTGACGATCTTCAACTCGAGGGAGCCGCGAAGCATGGGACTTTGGAAAGCTCAACCGAAGAGGGCGAGCATTGCGAAGATTAAGGCTTGAGCGTCAAATGTTGCGAGTTGGGCGTTGAGTGTTTAGTTCAACGGCTCTGGGGTCGGAGGCGGATTCAGCGGGATCGTGGGCTCAAGTCTCTCCTGAGCAAGGCGGCGGATATAGGCAGTCTCCATCACCTTGCATTTCTCCGCGAGCGATTTGTCAATGGCGATGATTTTCTTGAAGAGAAGCCGATAGTATTCGCGCATTGCGGCTCGTTGATCCTCAAGGGTCTTGGCCTGCCCGGCCTGTTCGAAGAGGCTGACGACCTTCGGATCCTTCTCCGCCTGCACGCGGACTTCCCGGTAGCGGATGCTCAATTGCCGGGCTTTCTCCTGCGCACTCTCAAAGGTGGTCGGCACGGCAGGAGGGCCAGCAGGCCTCTCGTCGGGAATGATCGCGTCCGGCTGAGTAAAGCCCTCGTCGGGCATTACCGGAGCGATATCCTTGGTCTCCAGAGGCGCTCCGCCTTCCATGGGTATAACATCGGCACTGCCCGCAGGAGGACTCACGCCGGGCGAAGAAACGGGCTCAGGGGAGGCGGCCTCCACAGGCGCAGGACTTGGCGACGGGGGAGCTTTCGGAGATGTTTCTTCCTGCGCAAGCAAGGCTCCCGCAAAAATCAAAACAGCGATGGAGAATCGAAACGTGAACCACATCAGACGATGAAGGTAAGCAGCCATTGGCCGATTGCTCAAGCAGAAGAACATGGACGAAGCGGGGACTTTCGCGGATTTTTCCCGCTGATGAAGCCAAGTCGAGCCAGTGACGCACTCCGCGACATGTCCGTGGAGCCCGAAGAGGCGGCACGCGCCATGAGATCGAGCGCGGGCTTCGTGTTTCTTGAGTCCAGCCTCGCCGCCGCAAAATCTGTCTCGCTGCTGGCTTGCGAGCCGGATTTTATCATCGAGGGCGGCGCTTCGGAGTGGGGCAGGCTCGAGGGCGCGCTGGCTGAACGGCGAAAGCCCGGCGCAGACCTCGGCTTCCCTGACGGTGCGGCCATCGGATGGATCGGGTTCGACGGCCGCTTCAGATTTGGCTTCTACGAGAAACCCGCCGTTTTTTTACATGCCCCGGGCCTCTGGCACAATGCCCGTGAACTCCCCGGCCTCCCCGACGGACCGGAATTTCCCAAAATCTCGTTCCGGGCACGGCTCAAGAGGGCGCAATTCGAGAACATGGTGCGTGTGGCGCAGCAATATATTGCCGCAGGGGACATCTATCAGGTGTGTTTGGCACATTCCTTTGAGGCGGAGTTTTTTGCGGATGCATGGCCATTTTACGAATCGCTGAGACATCGGTCGCCCGCCCCCTACGCCGCATTTCTCGATCTTGGGGGTACGCAGATAGCTTCTGCCTCGCCCGAGTGCTTTCTGCGACTGAGCGGCCGGCTCATCGAGACGCGCCCCATCAAGGGCACCCGTCCCAGGAGAGCGGATGCGCAACGCGATCAACGCAACGCCTTCGACCTGATCACCTCCGCCAAGGAAATCGCCGAGCTGATCATGATTACCGATCTCGAACGCAGCGACCTGGGGCGGGTTTGTGAATACGGGAGTGTCACCGTCCCGGAGCTGCTCAAGCTGGAAAGCTACGAACAGGTGCATCACCTCGTCTCAACCGTCGTCGGCACGCTCCGCGAGAATGTCACTCACCCCGCGGCGCTCCGTGCTTGTTTCCCCGGTGGTTCGATCTCAGGTGCTCCAAAAAAGCGTGCGCTTGAAATTGTTTCCGAACTCGAGCCGCATCCGCGCGGCATCTACACCGGGGCCATCGGCTACTTTGGCTATAACGGCGAAAGCCAATTTTCCATCGCGATCCGAACGGCGGTCTTTGAAAACGGCAGGGCCTCATTCCACGTCGGAGCGGGAATCGTTGCTGACTCGATTCCCGAAAAGGAATGGCAGGAGACGCTGGACAAAGCGGCCGGGCTGGTTCTGGCTGCGGGTTTGCCGCCACGCATGGAATGAGCGCAGGCAAACCCCGGGGAAGGATGCCCCGTTGGCTATCGTCTCTTCCGCGGAGTGGGACTCGGTTTCGGCTGGGGCGGACTACCCCAGAGAAATAGCGAAGGCCTTCGCTTCACCTCGGCGCTGAACTGGGCGAAATTCTCGCTGGTCGTCGCAAGATTATCTATAAGCGCCCTGACTTGCGGCCCGCTGATCTTCGTTGCGGGCTCAAGGTTCTTGAGGATTGCTCGCAGCTCAGCGTTGGATTTCTCCAAACCTGTTATGAGTCGCCGGGCGTCTTCACTCAGCGGGCCAATCTTGGCAGCGTTCAGGGCCGATTGGATTTCAGCCAGCAGGGCCTGAAGGTCCTGGCTTACTTTTCCAATCTGCGAACCATCGATGGCCTTGTTAAGATTTTCGAGCAACTCCGTGCCGCTCTTGCTCATTCCACCGAGGTTGAGGTGCCCGACCTCGCGCATGATGTTGTTGACAGAATCGAGGATGTTGGTGAGCTGGCCCGGCGCAGAGGGGATGTAATAGTAGTGCGGTTTCCAATTGACCGCGAGGGATGGGAACTGGCCAGGATCTTTCACGTAGTTGACCTCGATGTAATTCATCCCCGTGATCCCCAACGGCTCGATACGCGCTCGCAGCCCCTGTGCGACGTTCCTATCAATCACCGGCGTGAGATTCTCCTTGAACATGCCCGGAAACATCTCCTGGTCGACCTCCATAACGATGATCACGTAGTTATAACGACCCACCTGACTCTCCTCACCGTATTCGTTGAAAGTGAACTTGATCGCGCTTACCCGCCCGACTGGCACACCCCGGAACTTCACCGGAGATCCCACATCCACCCCTTGAACGGAAGCATCCACATACGTCTCAAAATAGACACGCGGACGAAAAGCCTGGCCCGCGCCCAAAGCGATGAGCCCAGCGGCGAGAATCGCCAACGCGATCGCGATGAAGAGCCCGATGCGGAAATAACTTGGCTTTGAGCTCATTCAATCTCCCGGCGAAAGAATTTGCGGACGAATGGATCCTCCGAGTGATCACGCAAGTCCCGCGGGTCTCCTTCTGCGATGATTCCTTTCTTGCGTTTGTCAAGCATGATGACGCGATCCGCCACCGCATAGATACTCGGCAACTCATGGGTGACAATGACAAAGGTCATTCCCAGGCCTTCCCGAAGGCTGAGTATGAGAGCGTCGAGCTCCGCGGATGTCACCGGATCAAGTCCAGCCGAAGGCTCATCGAGAAAAAGCACGGCGGGGTCGAGAGCCATGGCGCGCGCAATGGCAGCGCGTTTTTGCATTCCGCCGCTGATTTCGGACGGGAGATGGCCTCCAAATCCCTCCAATCCCACCAGCCTGAGCTTCATCCAGGAAATCACTTTGCGCGCAGTGACGGGGAGCTCCGTGAACTCCTCAATGGGCAGCGTCACGTTTTCGCTTAACGTCATTGACCCGAAAAGCGCTCCGCTCTGATACGTCACCCCGAAGCGCCGCAAAATCCGCTGCCTGTCCGACCCCTCGGCGGTTGCCAAGTTTTCGCCGCCAATCAAGACCTCGCCGGAAGCCAAAGGATACAGACCGATCAAATGCTTCAGCAATGTGCTCTTCCCGCAACCAGATCCGCCCAAGATAACGAATACCTCACCCCGCTTCACCTCGAAGGAGATGTCCTTTAGGATGACCGCATCTCCGTAGGCAGCCGTCAACCCTCGCACTTGAATGATCGCGTCGTCCTCCATCAGAAACCGATCGCATAGTAAACAACCGCGAAAATTGCATCCACGACGACAATGAAAAAAATGCTTGTCACCACCGATCGAGTGGTAGAGATGCCCACGGCGCTCGCTCCGGATTTTGTCTGAAGTCCGCGAAGACAACCTATTCCCGCCACAAGTCCGCCAAAAACGAATGCCTTGATAAGCCCGGCCATCACATCATGAATGCCCACCGACTCTATAAGTTGCCGCCAGAGCGTCACGAAAGGATATCCCCTCCCAAACATCACGAAAATACCGCCGCCAACACCGAGAAGGTCCGAATAGATCGTTAGCACCGGGGTCACGAGCACACCGGCTAACACCCGTGGGGCGACAAGAAAACGCACCGGATCGAGGCCCATCGTCGTGAGCGCATTGACTTCTTCGTTCACCTTCATTGTGCCAATTTCCGCCGCGAAGGCCGATCCGCTCCGACCAGCAAGGATGATGGCGGTCATGATTGGTCCCAACTCGCGCACCATGGCAAGCGACACGAGGTTCACCACAAAGATATCCACCCCGAATTGACGCAGCGGCGGCGCTGCCTGGAATGCCAAGATCAGTCCGGTCAAAAACGAAATCAATCCGACCACGACCAGCGCTTGAACCCCCGCTCGCTCATAGGTGTTCCAGACATCCACCCATCGCAGCTCATGCGGCCGCCGAGTGACCTTCAATGTCATCACGGCGATTTGCCCGAGAAAGGAGATCTGGTCATAGATGTCCCGGGCTAGGTCGGCGCCGACCCTGCCAAGCGCTTCGATCGTCGAGTCCTTTGCGCGTCTGTCGTCCTCTTTCGGTTGGGCTTTGGCAAAGGGTTCCAACAACGTCGCAATCTCCGGCCTGAGCCCGGAGATTTCTCCGCCGCCCCGCCGTTGCAGCTCCCAAAGCAAAGCCAGCCCCGCCCCGTCGCAATATTCCACGCCGGACGCATCGATCAAAACGCGCTTCGCCTCGTCTGCGGCGCTCAGCGCTGGCTCCCAGGCCCCTGACACCCCCTCCGCATCAAGACGTCCAGAAAACCTCAAATGCGAGCCGTCCGATTCCTTGACGATTTCGAGGACGCTTGTGTTTTGAGCCATACGAATGAGACAAGGCGGCGTTCCGGCCCGTCCAAAAACGCTTCAGCCAAGCGGCAGTGCGCCTACGGCTCCTTCATGCATCGTTTTCCAGAAAAACCTCAGCGAGGGAGTCGCGTCGCGCGGGATCGACGAACTGAACTTGGCGGTATCGATCTCAGGGCGTTTAGGTTGGACAATGTCGCTATGCCCCTTGATGCGGGCGATGTACAGAAACGTGATCACAGCCTTTTGCGGGCGGTCGAAAAGGCCGGCGAGAGCAATGAACTGAATTTGGAGGCCTGTTTCCTCCTTGACCTCCCTTCTAAGGGCTTCCTTCAGCGACTCGCGCTGGCGCACTTTTCCCCCTGGGAGTGTCCAGAGCTTATTGCCACGCGTCTGCTTGAGTAGGAGAACATCTCCGAATTGGTTTTCTATCCACGCCATCACGGAGACTTCCTTGGATGCCTTAAATTGGTCCTGCTGGGTTGCGTCGCTTCTTTCCACCTCGTCTGCTTGAAGCGAACTTATGCGCACCGCGCGAAATAAGAGAAAACAAAAAAATCCAACCATGGCAATCCCGCGCGCTATTGAAGCTCGAAGTTTATGTTCACCGTATAGGCGCCGCCGCTGCCCAGTCCTGCGGGCAGAGGATCAATCTTCAGCACACGCTGCGCTGCGGACATGACCGACTCGTCCATCACAACGTTCCCGCTCGATCTCACGACCTTGACGTCGGAGATCTTGCCATCGTTATCAATGCGAATTTGCAGCGTGCAAACGAAGGATTTTGAGGAGTCGAAGATGGAAGTCGGCTGGTCCCACTGGCTGTAAAAGCGATCATGGATGAGCTCGTGATACCAACCAAACTGCGAAGAATCACCCCCGCCGCCAGACCGGCCGACGGATCCCCCGCTAGTCTGTCCAGAGCCAGCTCCCGCGGTCTTTGGAGATTTCACATCCGGCGAAGCCGAAGCCTTGGGCGATGGAGAACCTGATACTTTTGGCGATGCGCCTGCCGCAGGGCTCGTTGCCTTGGGCGAGGCGCTTGCAGCAGCGCTTGCCTTGGGGGAGACTCCCGCTTTGGGGCTTACTTTCGGCGAGGCGGCCGGCTTGGGTGAAGTCTTGGGTGTCGGCTTAGGCGTGGGCTTCACGGTTGGTTTGGGCGTGGCCGTAGGCTTCGGAGTGGGCCTTGGCGTCGGAGTCACTCGAGGCGTAGGAGTCGGCGTGGACTGGGGCGCCGGAGTCGGATCTAGCGGGATCGTGTCTTCCTCGGGCGTTGGCTCTGGCGTGGGCGGAGGAGTTGGCTCCGGCGTCGGCAGAGGAGTTGGCTCCGGAGTAGATTTGGGGGTTATCTGCGCAGTTGGCTGTGGCGCATCGTCATGTTCCTGATCCGCTGCTGCAATTTGCGAGAACGAACCCGGATCCATCCAGACGATATCGCCAACGGGCCGCCTAACCTCCCTGCGCGCGAAATAAAATAGCGCCGCTACGAGCAGGATGTGAAAGGCGGCGACAAAAATCAGATTCCGCCGGAAATGCGGGTGACCCATGAATCAAGGCAAGAAGGTCGCCGGCAGGACGCGGAATGCTCTCAGAGAGATCACTCTTCGCCCCCTTGCTGTCCCCCCTCGCGACGCGTCATCACACCCACGCGGCCGATTCCAACACGCTTTAGAATGTCCATCACATCGATGAATTTCTGAATGGCCAAATCCCGATCCGGCCTCACCACCACGGAAATTTCGGGATCCCGGGCCTTGAGCGCAGTGAGCTGCGTTTCGAGAACGGTCCTGGTCGTGACCTGTCCGTTGAGCTTCAAGGTATCGTTGCGATCGATTTGAATGATCTGAGTTTCCGCGGGATTGATCTGTGTCTTCGCGGTCGCGCTGCTGGGAACGACGAGATCAACACTATTCTCCATGAGAGGCGTCGTGATCATGAAAATGATGAGCAGCACGAAACACAGATCAAGCAGCGGAGTAACGTTCAACTCAGCGAGCGTGTGGAGAGGATTGCGAGTGCTGAAGCGGCGCATGACTAGTAGTTTGCCGGACTCAAGAAGAAAGTCCGTTGAATCGTCGAAAATCGTGCGGGGCAGCGGAGCGGCCTCTCGGGCAAACTACTTAACCGGCACTCTGTGCCGGAAGACCAGCCGGAATTGTATAGCCTTTCTCCGCCGACGGCGGAGCTTAGCAGCCTGTCGAAAGGGCCACACCCTCCAGATCGCGCAACCTTGTTAGAAAACGTAATTTTCATATCGCATCCGGCAGGCTGCTCTAGACGAGATGGCGGCGTGGATCGCGGGCGCCGTGCTCAACGAAGCGATGCTCGATCTCAGAGGAAAGCTCTCCGGCAAAGTTTTCCGCCTGCACGATCATCGAGCGGACGCTTGTGACGAGGAAATTATATCCGAACATCGCCGGAATGGCCACGAGCAGCCCGAACACCGTCGTGATCAAGGCGCCTGCAACGCCGGGAGCCATCGCCGCGAGGTTTGCGCTGCCGGTGCGGGCGATTCCGCCAAAGGCGTCCATCACTCCCCAAACGGTGCCAAGCAAGCCGAGAAACGGCGCGCCGCTCACCGCCGTGGAAAGAATGATCATTTGCGATTCAAGCTTGAGGCCCGCCTCGCCCACCGCGCGCTCCATCGCCGCTGTGACCGCCCGCATTTGCGCCGGCGTGATCTTGTCCGCGGTCTCCAGCCGCGGGCGAAAAGTTTCGTCCACCTCCGAAGAGCCGAGAAGTTGAAAGCACAGCTCGACGCAGCCCGCCTTGTAGATCTCGTAAAGCGGAGATCCTTCGAAGTGAATCCCCTGTTCGTAAATTCGCAGCGGCACGCGATCTCGGCGAAACAACGCCGAGAATCGCTCGGACTGCCGTCTGGCGAAATTCAGATATCGGATCTTCGTTACCATCACCGACCAGCTGAAGATCGAGCCGAAAAAGAGAACCAACAGCACGATCTTTCCCTCGATCGTGGATTCGAGAAAGGAATAAACAAGGCCTTCGGCAAGGGGCAGCGCGAAACGAGAAGCCATCATCAGTATTTCCGAACGTGCACCTTATCGCAAATCCCACAGGCTGCCAGCCACTAATCGAGTCACCTCCCGAGGGCCAATCGCTGCGCGAGAAATCGCGGAAGACCGGCCGCCAAGATCTTCCCTTGCGTCTCCTTCACGTTATAGGGAACGAAGCGAAATCCAATTGAAAGCGCTGCACGGTCGTAAATGACGTAGCAGGCTTCCGGTCGCAGATTGCGAGGCTGGCCCACTGAACCAACATTGACCAAAGTGCGCGCGCCAGGCGGGAGCCTGAGGTTACTCGCCGGCGCCAGGCAACGGACCCTTCTACCCTCCAGCGTCCAAAGCGCCGGTCTGTGCGAATGACCGCAAAAGCAAAGCGGTTTCTCCTGAAACAGGAAATGTCTCAGCGCATCCTCGGGGCTAAGGACGTACTGCCACGGCTCATCATCGCTCAGCGAGGCGTGGACAGCGGTAAAATCGTCAAAATCCAATTGCAACGGACGATTTCGAAGCCATCCCTTCTGGGCATTGCTCAGTTGATTGCGGGCAAAAGCAATCCCGGCTCGTGCATACTCATTGAGCGCCTCTCCATCCCAGGCTCGATGCACGCCTCATCGTGATTGCCCATGACAACGGAGCAACTCAAGCAGCGAATCATCTCAAGGCACTCAGAAGGATTCGGGCCGTAACCCACGATGTCGCCCAAACAGATCAGCTCCTGCACTCTCTCTGCCGTGATGTCGGCGAGCACGGCTTCCAAGGCCTCCAAATTGCCATGAACGTCGGAGAAAACAGCGAACTTCACGGGATGCACACGAGCAATTACGCCGCCATGCCCGCCATCGTCAACCGACCCAGCCGCAGCGATCAAAGCAGAGGCTGGAATCGAAAGGATTCGGTTTCCGAAGGATATGAGCTGGGAAGAATTGGATGCAGCAGAAATTATGAACGCCAATCATGACTGGCGCGAATCCGGCAGACCGGTTTTGACGGCGGCCCGCTTCCCGCGTATGTAGGGCGCGCATGATCCCTCGCTTCGTCCCAACCCTCGCGCTGATCCTCGCCATTCCCGCGCCGTTAGTGCGCGCCCAACAAGGACCACCTCGAGACAATCCCTATGACGTCATCGGCAAGGTCTTCTCTCCATTCTGGAGCGTTCTCCTTGCCGATACGAAGAGCCCGAATAAGGCGTGCACCATGACCATCGAGATGGCGGAAGTTTCCGGCCGTCTGCCCAAGCAGATGGCTGGCGCTTCGCTTCAGGCCGCCGTCCAGTTTCCCGACAAAGTCAAATTGCAGGCGCCCGTTCTTGGCGAGGAGATTACCGTTTGCCGGAACGGCGACGCCGTCTGGGCTTACCCGGGAGCAAAGGTCGAGTTTCTGCTCAAGCGATTCAAAGGCAAGCCGCCGCCAACTAAGAAGAAGACGCCGATTTATCTTCCGATCACCCCGCAACAGGCGATATTTCTTCCCGCACTGTTCACGGTGGCTCGGGCGGACGTCGCTGAAGTCGAGACCTTCAATGGCGAAGACTGCCGCGTCATCACTGCCGGGCTCATGCCGGAACTTGCCAGAGCCGCAAAGGCCGAAGGATTTCGCGCCCGAATGTGGGTCGCGCCCGGATACTTTCCGAGGCGCGTGGAGATTACCCAGCCCGACTTCGTAGCTGTCACGGATATCAAGAATCTGAAGTTTTCCCCCTCTCTGCCTGCCTCCACATGGGAGCCGCCCGCAGACGTCACCGACATCTACTGGACAAACTCTGACATGCTCGACGCCGTCCTCTTTGTTGTGATGAATTCACTCAAGATGAAGGAGGGCGACGCACCCTGGCTTCAGATAAAATGAAATCTGAACAGGTTTCGGGCTCGCGGCCCTGAGGGAGTTGCAACTTGTCGCGACTCTTCCACGCCGCAAAAGTCCTCCTTCGCGCCCAACCGGACCGGAGAATTCTCATGCGAAGACTATCGCTCTGGTTCGTGACACTCTTGGCGGCTTGCGCGATCTGGGCTTCCTTCGAGTTTGATCAACCGGTGCGACAAGCTGTGATCCAAACTCAGGGGAAGGGGTGGAAGAAGACAGACGACTTTCGCTTCAAGACCGGTGTCCGCAAATTCGGCGACTGGCCGTGGCTCATGCTGGCCGGCGCAATTGGTGTCGCGTTTGCCTGGAAGCTGAAGAGCAGAGAATGGATGCGCATCGTCGCAGCCGCAATGATCGCCTCGACACTCGCGGGACTCCTTGCGAATACGTCGCGCGTAACCACAGGCCGCACCCGGCCGCGCGAAAGTCCAGCAATCGCACAGGGCTTCTACGGGCCCTGGAGAGAAGGACGCCTGACCATCGGCGACCCGCCCTTCAACTCGTTTCCCTCGGGCCACACTGCCACCGCATTCGGCTTTGCCGGTGTCATTCTTTTCGCGCGCCCGTGGCTGGGCATTGGCGCAATGGCCCTTGCCTGTCTCATCGCTTGGTCAAGCATCATGGTGGGAGCACACCACTTGTCCGACGTCGTCGTTGCAATCTGTATTTCGCTTTTCGTAGCGTGGCTGACGTTGAAATGGGTAAGAGAGGACGGGGATGCTTTTGCACGCAGGGCATTGACCAAGCTCAAGACGTTGAAGACGCGGTATCGAGGGCGATGATCTCTCGAATCCTCGCCAAGCACAGGGGTCTGACCCGAAGTTCCATCGAAAGACTGGCAGTCCAGCCGGGCGTTGCATGCGAGACGCGCGCGCTCCTCGCGGAAGAACACTCTCCTTCTGAAAACCCTTGCTGAACTTCTCGCGGGCCTCGTGGCGAGCAAGACCGCCGAGCGCGTGCTGCTCCTTCTCGTGCTTGGGCTCTGTGCCATCGGCAATCTCCCATGGCATCTCGATAGCTACGACCAGGCCAAGCAGGCGTACGTTCCCTACGAAATTGCTAACGGCGGCGACTGGTGGTATCAACACACTCCGCACGGAAAGACCGCCACAAAGCCGCCACTTGCCGGGTGGTTGAGTCTGCCATTTTATTGGACAACGGGTTCCTGGGATCTTGCATGGCGGCTGCCGGGATATCTCTGCACTCTTGCCATGCTCTGGCTTCTTGCTCGCGAAGCGCGTCGGGTGCTCCCGGATTGCGGAACGCTGCTCGTCATTTGCGCTTTCGGATTGAATTTGCTCACTCCGCGAATCTCGACGCTCGTCCGCACGGACATGATGTTGACTCTCTGGATCACGGTATGCGGGTGGCTGATCTACAGGAAGATTGAGAGCGGCCAGCCGTGGGCTCGATCGGAGAAATGGGCGTTTTTCCTAACGATGCTGGCTGCGCTTCTTACGAAGGGACCGATTCTCTACGCTTTCATACTGCCGGGCATGGCAGCCTTTTGGTTTCTCGGCCCGAAGGATCGCCGCTCTTTGGTTTGGAGCGGCTGGTGGACATGGCTGCTCCCTCTTGCAGCGTTCATTGCATGGCTTGTTATCGGTTGCTCGACGAATCCGGAGTTCTACAACGATGTCGTGATCAGGGAGTTCATGAGCCGCTTCGATCAGAGCCTGAAAGCGCACGAAAAACAGCAGCCAATCTGGTTCT
The DNA here is from genome assembly GCA_963847295.1 of uncultured Verrucomicrobiae bacterium. GTDB lineage: Bacteria > Verrucomicrobiota > Verrucomicrobiia > Chthoniobacterales > Terrimicrobiaceae > DASTFP01. The sequence goes on along the minus strand of CAWJZG010000005.1, from coordinate 36,392 downwards.
ATTTCCCTCACCTCCTGCACAAATTCGCCCCGTGGAGTCTGCTCGCCCTCGCCCTGCCGATCATCTCGGGAAATGTTCGCCGCAAAATCAAATCCGACCCTGGGACTCTCTGGCTTGCGTGCTGGGCGGTTGGGGGATTGCTCTGCATGACATTCGTACCCTCCAAGCGTGTGGACCGAATTTTCCCGGTAATTCCCCCGCTATGCTTGCTCCTGGTCTCGATGGTATCGGCCTGCCAGTGCGGCAAACGTGTTCGCGCCTGGTGCGGTGCGGCCGTCGTCGTCGCCATCCTGGCGGTTTGCGGTTATTTTCTCACGATTGTTTGGATGGGCTACCGCAACCGCGATGATGCCTTGGTTCAGTTCGGACGCCAAGTCCAGGCCGCCGTGAAAAACGCCGGGATTTCCGAGGTCGGCGTTGTCGAGGGAAAAGACGAGCCCATGGTCATCTACTGCGACGCTGGCCGCTATCTCCGCGTCATTCGCGCCATGCGCGCATGGAGCAATGGCGAACTCAATGCGCTTGTCATTCCCGAACGCCGCATCGCGGATCCCGGTCTACTTCCCTCTCCCACGCTCGACTCAGGCCCAATCTCAAAGCAAAACGAGACGAGATACCTGCTCTTCTTGCGACCCAAATAGCCTCTACTCACGTCAAAATTCCCGATCTATGACCGGATTTGCAAGGCAATTGCTTTTGACCACGAGCAATCGATAACCTTAAATGGCGGGCTGAAATTTCAAATCACAAACATGTCCCAGCTTCCTGCCATCATCTACACCAAGACCGACGAAGCGCCCGCTCTCGCAACCCATTCCCTGCTGCCAATCATCCAGGCGTTCACTCGGCACGCTGGCATCGCGGTCGAAACCAGGGACATCTCGCTCGCCGGACGTATTATCGCCAATTTCCCCGAGTGTCTCACGGACGAACAGAAGATCGATGACGCCCTCACCGAGTTAGGAAAACTGGCCACCAAACCCGAAGCGAATATCATCAAGCTCCCAAACATCAGCGCTTCGGTTCCCCAGTTGAAAGCGGCCATCGCCGAGCTGCAGGCCCAGGGTTACAAACTCCCCGACTACCCCGCGGAAGCGAAAACCGACGCTGAAAAGGAGGCCAAGGCCCGCTACGACAAGATCAAGGGCAGCGCCGTCAACCCCGTCCTTCGAGAGGGCAACTCCGACCGCCGTGCGCCGAAAGCTGTCAAGGAATACGCCCGCAAACACCCCCACTCCATGGGCAAGTGGTCCCCCGACTCAAAAACCAATGTCGGCACCATGGGCAAGAACAACTTCTTCTCCAACGAGAAATCCGTCACCGTCCCCGAAGCCACCAACGTTAGAATCGAGTTCGTGGCGCCCGACGGCGCAGTAAGAGTCCTCAAAGAGAAGACTCCCCTCAAAGCCGGTGAAATCATTGACGGCACGGTCATGAACAAGAAGGCCCTCGTCGCCTTTCTCGAAGAGCAAATCGCCGAAGCGAGAAAGCGGGACGTGCTCTTCTCCGTCCATCTCAAGGCCACGATGATGAAGGTCTCCGACCCCATCATGTTCGGCCATGTCGTGAAAGTTTTCTTCAAAGACCTCATCGCCAAGCACAGCAGCGTCATCGAGGAACTTGGCGTGGACTTCAACAACGGCTTCGGTGATCTCGTCGCAAAAATCCAGAGCCTTCCGGCGGACAAGAAAGCCGAGATCGAGGCCGACGTTGAGGCCGTCTATTCCAAGGGTCCGGCCGTCGCCATGGTGAACTCCGACAAGGGAATCACCAACCTCCATGTGCCCAGCGATATCATCGTGGACGCCTCCATGCCCGCGATGATCCGCACTTCCGGCCAGATGTGGAACGCCCAGGGCAGGCAGCAGGACACCCTCGCCGTCATTCCCGACAGCAGCTACGCTGGCGTTTACCAGACCACCATCGATTTCTGCAAAAAACACGGCGCTCTCGATCCCGCGCACCATGGGCAGCGTGCCGAACGTCGGCCTCATGGCCCAGGCGGCCGAGGAATACGGTTCTCACAACAAGACCTTCGAAATCCCCGGCAACGGCACCGTCCGCGTCGTTGACGACTCCGGCAAGGTTCTTCTCGAACACACCGTCGAATCCGGCGACATCTGGCGAGCCTGCCAGACCAAGGACGCCCCGATTCGCGACTGGGTGAAGCTCGCCGTCAACCGGGCACGGGCCACCAACACGCCCGCGGTCTTCTGGCTCGATGAAAAGCGCGCCCACGACGCCCAGATCATCGCCAAGGTGAAAACCTACCTGAAGGATCACGACACCTCGGGCCTCGACATCCGCATCCTCCCGCCCGCCGAAGCCTGCCAGTTCAGCCTCGATCGCATCAAGGACGGCAAGGACACCATCTCCGTCACAGGCAACGTCCTTCGCGACTACCTCACCGATCTCTTCCCAATCCTCGAGCTCGGCACGAGCGCCAAGATGCTCTCCGTCGTTCCGCTGATGAACGGCGGCGGCCTCTTCGAAACCGGCGCCGGCGGCTCCGCACCGAAACACGTCCAGCAGTTCGTCGCGGAAAACTACCTCCGCTGGGACTCCCTCGGTGAATTCCTCGCCCTGGCCGTCTCGCTCGAGCACCTCAGCGAAACCTTCAAGAACCCGAAGGCCAAGGTCCTCGCCGACACCCTCGACGAAGCCACCGGCAAGTTCCTCGAAAACAACAAATCGCCCTCACGGAAAGTCGGCGGCATCGACAACCGCGGCAGCCACTTCTACCTCGCGCTCTACTGGGCTCAGGCCCTCGCCGCGCAGGATCAGGATGCCGAACTGAAAGCGATCTTCACCCCGATCGCCGAGAAACTCACCGCGAACGAGCAGAAGATCGCCGCGGAACTGATCGCCGTCCAAGGCAAGCCCGCGGACATAGGCGGTTATTACCGTCCGGACGATAAGCTGGCCTCCATCGCGATGCGCCCGAGCCAGACCTTTAACCAGATCCTTGCCGCGCTCTGAGATCGCGCGGGGCTGATTCGCCTCACGAAGATACGTCTGAGGCGGCGGCGAGCCGGATTGCCCGAAGAGCGAACTAAAGATCGTCGGGGAATTAATGGCCGTCCAGGGCAAACCGGTGGACATCGGCGGCTATTACCGGGCGGACGATAAGCTCGCCTCCATCGCCATGCGCCCAAGCCAGACGTTCAACGAGATCCTCGCCGCGCTCTGAGGTCGCGCGGGGCTGACTCGCTAAATGAAACGTTCACTTCGTAAATAACATCATGAATCGCCTAAAAGGCAAAGCCGCAATTGTCACCGGTGCCAGTTCAGGGATTGGCCGAGCCACCGCAAAACTCTTCGCCGAAGAGGGGGCGAAGGTCGTGGTCGCAGCGCGTCGTGAATCGGAACTTGCGCTCCTCGTCTCGGAAATCATCAGCGACGGCGGCGAAGCGGTCGCCTTGGCCGGCGACGTGAGGTCGGAGGAATTTGCGAAAAGCCTGGTGGACGCGGCAATCGGCCATTTCGGGCGTCTCGACATCGCGTTCAACAATGCTGGGACGCTGGGGGAGATGGGGCCTTCCACCGGAGTTTCCGAGCAGGGCTGGAGCGACACCCTCGCGACCAATCTCACCAGCGCCTTTCTTGGCGCCAAGCATCAGATACCTGCCATGCTCAAGAATGGCGGCGGGTCCATCATCTTCACCTCGACGTTCGTGGGCTACACCTGCTCCTTCCCGGGCGTGGCGGCTTATGCGGCGAGCAAGTCCGGCCTGATCGGCCTGACGCAGGCTTTGGCGGCCGAGTTCAGTCCGCACGGCGTGCGCGTGAACGCGATTCTGCCGGGTGCGGTGGATACGCCCATGTTCCGGGAGAAGAACAGTAGTGTTGAAGAACAGGCGTTCCTGAGCAACTTGCATGCACTGAAGCGCGTGGGCAGACCGGAGGAACTCGCCCGGTCGGTGCTTTACCTTGCCTCCGACGATTCCTCATTCGTCACCGGGACAGCCTCGCTGGTGGACGGCGGACTATCGATTACGAGGACATAGCGCCAAATCGCCCAACCGGCGGCCAGATCCGCGGCCGTCCGGCCGGACGAAATAAGCAGCAAGGGAGTCGCGGTTTTGAAGGATCTTCGAAAATTCCTTCAGTTTTTCCGCCGATCGTTAGACTAAAAGTTAAACCAACAAATATGGCTACAAACATGGAATACCGACAATTGGGCGGCTCGGGATTAAAAGTCCCGTCGCTTTGCCTGGGCACCGGCACCTTCGGCGGCAGCAATGAATTTTTCAAGGCGTGGGGCGCCGTTGGCGTCGAGGATGCCACGCGGCTCGTGGACATTTGCCTGGAGGCTGGCCTGAATTTCTTCGATTCGGCGGACGTCTATTCTGAAGGGATGGCCGAGGAGGTCCTCGGTGCGGCCATCAAAGGCCGCCGCAATCAGGTGCTCATCTCTACGAAGGCGACCTTCCGCAACGGCGCCGGCCCGAACGACGTCGGCTCCTCACGATTCCACCTGCTTCGAACCATCGAAACGAGCCTGCGCCGCCTGGGCACCGACTACATCGACCTCTTCCAGTTGCACGGCTTCGATGCGATGACGCCTATCGAGGAAGTGCTCGGCACCCTCGACGACCTCGTCCGCGCCGGCAAAATTCGTTACGTGGGCTGCTCGAACTTCTCCGGCTGGCATCTCATGAAATCGCTCGCCATCTCCGAAAAATACGGCCTGCAGCGCTACGTCGCCCACCAGGCCTACTACTCGCTGATAGGGCGCGAATACGAGTGGGAGCTCATGCCGCTCGCCATCGATCAGAAGGTCGGCACCGTCGTATGGAGCCCGCTCGGATGGGGACGCCTCACTGGCAAAATTCGCCGCGGTGAGCCCCCGCCCGAAACCAGCCGACTCAACGACCCGAGGAGCAGGGAAGCCGGCCCGCCGGTTGACGACGAATACTCTTTACAAGGTCGTCGATGCACTCGACGCCGTGGCCGCGGAAACCGGAAAAACCGTGCCGCAGGTTGCCATCAACTGGCTCCTGCAGCGTCCCACGGTTGCGACGGTCATCATTGGCGCGCGCAACGAGGAGCAGCTTCGCCAAAATCTCGCAGCTGTGGGCTGGAATCTCACCCCGGAGCAGATCGCCAAGCTCGACGACGCCAGCGCGAGAACACCGCTCTATCCCTACTGGCATCAGAAAAGTTTCGCCGAGCGCAATCCGTTCCCAACAGCGTAACCCGAAAGCGCAGTTCCAGAGACACGATGAGCCGCGGCCTGAACACGGACAACCGAAGGGCGCATAGAGCGGCCCGATTTTCTCGAGCCGTTCGCGTCTCGGCCAAGATCTCCCTGATCGTGGCGTTTTCAGGCCTTCACCGCTGCTGCCTCCGGCAGCGGTGGCGCGGGTTCTTTGGCGCGCGGCATTTCCTTGCCGACGAGCCGGTAAAACTCCTGGCCGTCGAGGCTCTCTTTCTTCAGCAGTTCGCCGGCGATTTTCTCGAGCTGGTCGCGATGCGCAGCCAAAACCTCCTTCGTCCTGGCGTAGGCATCGTCGAGGATGGCCTTCACTTCCTCGTCGATTTCCCGCGCAGTCTCCTCGCTGCAATCGCGCTGCATTGGACCGTCCAGACCGCCTAGGAACGTGGCCTGGCGCTGGGCACAGTTGACCAACCCGATGCGCTCGCTCATACCGTAAACCGCCACCATCTGGCGGGCGAGAGCCGTGGCGCGTTCAAGATCGTTTTGCGCACCCGTCGTGACTTCTCCGAAGACCAACTCCTCGGCGGCGCGTCCGCCCAGCAGACCGCAGAGGCGGTCCTTGAGTTCGCCACGCGTGAGGAGGAACTGGTCCTCGGAGGGCAATTGCATGGTGTAGCCGAGCGCAGCCCGGCCCCGCGGGACGATGCTGATTTTGTGGACTGGGTCGGCCTGTTCGCTGTACGCCGCAACGAGCGCGTGGCCGACTTCGTGATAGGCGACGCGGCGCTTGTCGTCAGCGTTGAGACGGCGGCTGCGGCGCTCCGGGCCGGCGACAACCTTCTCGACGGCTTCTTCGAGATCCTGCTGGGTGATCGCCTTCGCCTTGCGCCGGGCGGTCAGCAACGCCGCCTCGTTGAGCATGTTGGCAAGGTCCGCGCCGGACATGCCGGCGGTGGCGGCTGCGAGACGGCGAAGGTCCACGTCGGCCGCAAGCTTTTTTCCGCGCGCGTGAACTTTGAGAATCGCCTCGCGACCGTCGAGGTCGGGCGCATCCACGAGGATCTGGCGATCAAACCGGCCGGGCCGGAGCAACGCGCGATCGAGGACCTCCGGGCGGTTGGTGGCGGCGAGAATGATGACACCGGCGTTGGCCTCGAAGCCGTCCATCTCGACGAGCAAGGCGTTGAGCGTTTGCTCGCGCTCGTCGTTCACCGCGCCGACGTGGACGCCACGCTGGCGGCCGATGGCATCCAGCTCGTCAATAAAGATGATGCAGGGCGCCTGTTGCTTGGCCTGTTTGAAAAGGTCGCGCACGCGCGCCGCGCCGACGCCTACGAACATCTCGACGAAATCAGCGCCGCTCAAGGAGAAGAACGGCACGCCGGCTTCACCGGCCACGGCTCGAGCCAGCAGCGTCTTGCCCGTGCCGGGAGGGCCGACGAGCAGCGCGCCTTTCGGGATGCGCGCGCCGAGCTCCTGGTAGTCCTTGGGATTCTTCAGGAAGTCCACGACTTCTTTCAGCTCCTGCTTGGCTTCGTCACAGCCCGCCACGTCCGCAAAGGTAACGCCGGTGTTCTTGTCCACGATCAACTTGGCGCGGCTCTTGCCGACGCCCAGAATGCCCTCGCCCGCGGCTCTGAAACGACTTGCGAGCAGCGACCACAGACCGAACAAAACAAGCAGGGGCAGCACCCAGGCCATGAGGAATTGCGAGAGAGCGCTGGGGCGCGTGCCGCTGTATTTAACACCGGCAGCCTGAAGTTCGTTGACCAGGTCCGGGTCCTCGACGCGCACGGTGCGGAAGAAGAAGGGGGTCGTCTCCGCAGCCGCCTGCTGGGGGCCGGGAGACGCGCCGGCCTGATTGTTGCCGGCCGCTTTGGGGGCCGCATCGGCAGGAGGCGCCTTGGTTTCAGGTGCGGCGCGTGGTTCAATCCGACCGACGATTTCGTCCTGTGTGATGGATGCTTCGGCGACTTCGTGCCGCGAGAGGTAGGTCTTGAACTCGCTGTAGGGGATGGTCTGGACAGCGAATTGACGGAACAGTTCCTGCCAGATCCAGAGGACGAGGAGCGTCGCAACGAAATAGACGAGCAGCCAGCGGATCTGGGGATCGAATTTGCCTGGGACTTTTATTTCGGGTGGGCGCTTCTTCATGTCGGTCCTGGCGCAATTTCTCGAAGATTAGAATGCTGAGAGCGATTGAACCATCTCGCAGATGGAACGCCAAATAAATCGTGACATTTGCCGTGAGGCCCAGTACACGAACGAAGCATCGAGCTTCAGCTCAATTTCGGGACATAGGGTCTTCCTATATTACCAGTCCGGCCGATCAACCGCGCTCTATGCCCGTCGCCTCGCCGGCGGCATGGCGCAGGACGTATGTCATCAACGCCGCAATCGCCCTTTACCTCAGTGTCTTCGTCCTCGTCGCGCAGCTTTTCGACAAGGTCCCGGCTCTGAAGACGTCCGCGCCAACACAGACCGAGCCGCCATTTGCGATCGCGCATGCTTTCGTCCTGCTTCTTTTTATCGCGCTTGGAATTGCCGCGACCAAAAGATTTCGCGAAGGGTTGGCCCGCGCAATTTGAGAATCTGTCGGTTCAACTCCTGACTAATGCCCCGGCTCCCGGGCTGGGAAGCTTAGAGGAAATGCCGAAGGAAATGTCGACATTTGCTCTAGACATTGGCATTCCGCCCTTCTCCGACCACCGCGTCCGTTCTCGCGGATAGTCCTTGAGCGAAAGTCGGCGGGCCGCATAGATTGCACGCCATGCCGAGTTGGGTAGCGCTGCTGAGAGGAATCAATGTTAGCGGACAAAAGGCCATTTCAATGGAGCGCCTTCGCGGCTCGTTCGCGGCAATGGGCTGCAGTGACGTCAGGACCTATGTCCAGAGTGGAAATGTCGTTTTTGCGACGGCGCCGAACACCCATGGCGCATTGACCCGTAAGATTGAGGAGGGGATTCGTCGCGATTTCGGCTTTTCCGTCATCGTCATCCTGAGAACTGCGAAAGAATTGCAAAAAATCGTAAAGACCAACCCATTCCTGAGCGAAGAAGGCATCGAGCCGGCCAAATTGCACGTCACGTTTCTGGCCAGGCCGCCGATCAAGACCACTCTCCGGAATCTGGAAACGCTGCCCCCATCGCCGGACCGTTTCCGTCTGATCGGCCGCGAAATCTATCTCTACTGCCCGGACGGATACGGAAGAACGAAACTCTCGAACAGCGCCTTCGAGAAGAGGCTTTCCGTCGGCGCTACGACGCGAAATTGGAGAACAACGACCGTGCTGGGTGAAATGGCGAGGGAATGAAAGTCATGACCCAAGAGATAAAGAGCTTTCCATCCGCTCCGGCATTTCGCGAATGGCTCGCTAGCCATCACGGTCAGACGGGTGGAATTTGGCTCCGCTTTATTAAGAAAACTTCCGGCGAAAAATCCCTCACCTATCCCGAAGCCCGCGATGAAGCGCTTTGCTACGGATGGATTGACGGTCAGGCGAAAACTTACGACGAACGATCCTGGCTCCAGCGATTCACTCCCCGGCGCAGCGCTAGCCCCTGGTCCAAAATCAATACCCAGCATTCCGAGCGCCTGATTAAGGCCGGCAAGATGGCGCCTGCCGGACTGGAACAAATAGAGGCGGCAAAGGCCGATGGACGCTGGAGCGCCGCCTACGATTCGCCGCGAAACGCCGCTCCGCCGGAAGATTTCCTCACGGAGTTGAACAAAAACAAGAAAGCAAAGGCCTTTTTCACCACCCTCAACAAGGCGAACATTTACGCGATTGTCTATCGCCTGCAGACCGCCAAAAAGCCGGAGACTCGGCAGAAACGTCTGAAAATGATCCTGGGAATGTTATCACGAGGTGAAAAATTTCACCCTTGAAGGGAATGCAGGTTGCATGGTCCATGAGTTAATCGCTCAGAGGACAAAAGCGTTTCGAAGGCTTCAATGAGAAGATTGTCGCTGGAGGGATGACGCTAGATGAGAATTCAGGCTTTCTGCTCTCGAAATCCGTTAATCATCACGACTGACGGGATTTTTTGACACTCCGGCTTGAGCCCCGCAGGAGCCGCCGGTGAAGGGCATTTGACCTAACCGCCAAACTCTCGCAGCTCCCGCGCACAAGCCCTCCGGCGACGACCGATTGACATACATACCGGTCCCCATTTCGAAGCCCGCCGTCTGGTTGACCGCGGAACGATGGCGATATACCAATGAAAATGCGCCGCATCATTTCCGCAGGACCAAGTGAGGGACGACCAGATTGAACGGAGGATTGGCCAGCATCCCGTGGACCTTTGCGAGGACAATGTGCAGGACCTCCGCCAGCGCGGGCAGCGTCCCGGCCGGTTGATCGGAAAAACGCGCCGCATGCGTTTTCGGGAAAATCCACAAATGATACGGCGACAACGCAGCATGCGGAATAAACGCCATAAACTCCGAGTTCTCGGCGATGATTCGGCACGCCTGCTCGCGCTCCTGCGCAATGAGAGTGCATGCCAGGCATTGGCCGCTATCGGCAAAGAACCGGCCAGCTCGTTCGATGCGATCGACGACCTGGCCCGGAACGATCGGGATGCCGACGATCTGCGAATGCGCATGCTGTTGCGACGCGCCGGCTTCCATTCCGTGATTCTTGAAGACGATTACATGCCGCACGCGCGGGTCCGCATAAAACTCCAGGAACCGATGCCGGTACGTCTCCAGAATCCGCTGCACATGCGCGACGGGGCACAACGCCATTGTCACATCATGCCTCGGACTTTCAATAAGCACCTCATGAAGACCAACGCCATTCACGCTCACTTCACCGGATGCCGCGCAGCCCGACCGCGCCACCTCCCCAGTAGGTGAAAGCACCGAGAACCTATTAACAACGGAGCGGAGAACCCAAGGGCCATCATCCCCATCGAGGCGAAATCGTTCGACATCAGCCATCGCCTCATTGCCCGGACAGAACATACAACTCGCCAGAAAGGGCGGGATCTCCGTCCGCTCCGGCGCTGACGCGAAATTCCCACCGCGCTTCGCCCGCTCCGGCGCGATGATGACCCATTCGCCGGTGAGTCGGGTTTTCGCGGATCTCAGACATGGCCGGTGAATCGCTGCGGTATTGAAACTGAAAACGTCGTTTGAACCACAGAGCACACAGGGAACACGGAGGAAAAGCGCAGGGAAAGGGTTTTCCAACACCATCGGGTTTTCCGTTCCCAAAGTTTCTTGCTCTGTGACCTCTGTGTCCCCTGTGGTAAAGATCATGATACGCAGATGTCCCCGGTCCGTTCTTCAGCGGGGAAGAAGCATGCTCTTCACCCCTTGCGCGACGAGTGCCACGCCGATGGCCAGGATGAGAAGGCCTAGGATACGGTTCAGCGCGCCGACCCCGTTGACGCTGATCAACCGCACCAGATCCTCGGCATAGCGAAGGCAAATCCAGGTCATCAGACCGATGGCGAGAAAGCCCGCGATGTAACCCGCAACGGCCGGCGGGGTCGCGCCGTAGGTCAGCAGGCCGATAGCGAGACTCATCGCGCCGGGGCCGCTGAGAATGGGCGTCGCCATGGGCGTAAGCGAGATGTCCTCCTTGTCCACACCTGCCTCGTGCTCGGCTTGCGTCACGCGGCTGGAATTGCCCAGCATGTTCCACGCTGTACGCGCGACGAGCAACCCGCCAGCGATGCGCAGATCGTCGATGGTAATGCCGAAGAAACGCAGGATGGTGTTTCCCAGCAGTAGCGGACCAGCAGGATGAGAAAGGTGTAGAGCGAGGTCTTGAGAGCCGTGCGGCGGCGAAACGCCGGCGTATCGTCCTGCGTCATTGCATAGAACATCGGTGCGTGGCCAACGGGATTGATGATGGGAAACATCGCCCCCACGGAAATCCCCAGCGCAGTCAGAAATTCGTTAAGCATTGTTGTTCCTCACTCGTAATGTTTGAGGCGCTTGTCGATCACGAACGGTCCGAAGGGCAGCAGGGCCGCGATGAATACCATCGCCCCGCACGCGATCGGCCAGCGCTCTCCCAACGCAGATGAAACATAGCGCGATAAACAGAACGCCGTGCGCCCAGCTCGAAAATTTTAACCGCTGCGGCATTCGAAGGATTCCTGTCGGTGGCTTCAATGAACCAAAGATTCTCCATCGCTTCATTTGTTCGTGATCGGGTTGCGCCACTTGAGGCCGCGAAAACGGGCAAAGTCCGTGTCGGTCGAAGCCAGCTTGCAGTTGTGCTCCACCGACAGAGCGGCCAGGTGCGCATCTGACACGAGGTTGGCCGTGGCATTGCCGGCGCGCAGCATCCGCTCGAAGATAGCCCAATGATGGTCTGTCGGCGTGAGGATGCGCACGCACGGCTGGTCCAGCCAGCTTTGCACGCGCTCGACGGCCTCCTTCAGCGTCAGCGGACGCTTGTGCAAGCGGGTGTTTGTCCCGATTCGGATGAACGCGCTCAGCACCGGCCAGCACAACGCCACCGGCTCCAAACCGCTCAGTTGGTCATCCCACCATGCGCGGGCCGCTTCGTGATGCTCCGAAAGACTGTCCTCCGCGTAGAGCAGAATGTTGGTGTCCACGAGGGTCATGAGTGGTCCTCCCCTTCGGCCCGGGCAAGCAGTTCCGAGATGTTGTCGTAGCTGAAGCCTTCGCGCAGGCCGAGCGGACGCGGCTTGGTGCGGTAGGGCTTCGATGCGGGTGGAGCTAGAACGCCATCCAGACCCGCTCGCAGCGCCATGTTTACCACTTCCTTGAAAGGCTTGCCGAGTTTGGCCGCCCCCTTTCGGGCCTTTGCCGCCACGTCCGGGTCAAGCGTCAGTGTGGTTCTCATATAGGCATCATGATGCATTGCTCTATGGTGTCAAGAAGCGCCGGAGAATTTTTTCCCATTCGGTTTTCACCGCTTCCTCGCGTGGACCAAGAATCCAAGGTAGCGGCTACGACCCGCCGTTTCAGACTGGCCGGACTATTGATCGCCGACCTTTCGATTGACAGCCACAACCGGCGGGGCTTGTCGTGGATGACCGTCCAGTCGCTGGAAGACCGTTTGGTAAAATTTCCGATCAGTCAGCACCGGCGCAATGCGAGGCGTCTGCTCCGCGCGCTTCGGCATTGAGAGTCTCACCTCTTCCGATCCACCAAATTGAGCGCCCGCAAGGGCAATCCACGGCCACGATTTCAGATTCGCGGGCTCTTTCACCGCGGGATGCTTTTGGATCAAGCTCGCGCGGCAACGAGATAGCGCACCACTTTTCCCGCCGGGCGTGCGATCACGCTCTCATCGGTAAATGTCGCCCACAATCACACCGGCGCCGTAGCCTGCCTAAATCATGTGCAGCGGGCGATTCGCGTAGCCCAACTCCGCCGTGACGCCGGGATTCGCGTGCAGAAATCGCGCGATCAGCCGCGTGACCGTGAACTGCCCGAAATCGATCGTCGCGAACAGCCGCAGGCTGGGTTGCGGAACCTTCAGCGTCCGGGCCGCAGCCGAAATGCTGCCGCTCTCCACGATGCACACGCATGCGCGGAGCAGCGAAAGGTCCTCCAGTGGGGTCATTCACTTTTGAATAAGCGATATGAGAACCCCGTGGCTGCCCAAAAAACGGACACTCCTCGATGGTCACACCGAGCACGGTCGCGCCGAGTCCGGGCATCTCGGCGACAACTGCCGCGCCGATCCCTCGGCCGGCTCCGGTGACAATTACCCGAGTATCTTCAAGTGACCATGGGTCCATGTTTAGAGCAAATGCCGAAAGGAATTTCCAAATGGCCGAGGCGAAATGCCCGGGCCGCCATTTCGGAAATTTATTTCGGTATTTGCTCTAAGCCGGAGAAAGCGGTGCCGGGCTAATTGTTCTCAAGGATCACTCTGGAGGCGGCAAAAACTCGAGCAAAGCGCTCGCAACTGCATCGGGTTGTTCCTCCGCCACCCAATGCCCGGAGTCTCTGATCTCAACTGCGCGAACGTCGGTGGCGACGTGGCGCAGGTGCTCGCCGATGAGCGGGCCGAAGCTCCCCGCCCCGCCAATGCCGAGCACCGGCATGGAAAGTTTTCGTTTCGAGAATTCTGCATTTGCTTTCGCGTCTTCGGGGAACGCTCGATAGTACTCGAACCCTGCCCGCAACGCTCCTGGGGTGCTGTAGGCGCGGGCGTAGATGTCTTCCACCTCATTCGTGAAGGCGCGGGCGTTGACGGCCTCCGAATTGTGGAACCAGGACAGAAACTGCCGCTCCTTTCCGGCGATCAGCATCTCGGGGACGTCGCGAACTTCGTAAAACCTGAAATGCCAGGTGCGTGGGGATCTTGTTATCTCGTCCCAGGGCGCGATGCCCGGCAGCGGGACGTCGAGGATCGCCAGGGACCGCACTTCGTCAGGATTCTGCGCGGCATAGGCATAGGCCACCATCCCGCCCAAATCATGGCCGACGATGTTCACGCGTGTTCCGAGTCCGATGCTATAACTGAAAACGATCTCATGTTCATCCTTCACCGCCAGGTTCGGGCTGCATGACCTACCCGCAGGTGACTGAGGTTTGCATCGGCTGTCAGTTCGGACAATGGACCTTTGGTTCTACGGCAAAGGACTGCGTCGGCGCGCAACCCTGTCTCAACCGATAAAAATCCCCTATGAATTAGTTCGGGCCCGTGCCCAGAGGAGCGACCGTTCGTCAAAGAGCAAGCACTTCGATCCGATTAAGCCAGAATGCCGAGTCAGTCGCCTTGGCAACGAGTCCCAAATCGCCGACCATCTCGCCGAAACTCACCTTCCTCTGATCGGCGAAAACTAATCCAGCGAAGGTGCGGCCTGCGCGCTACGAGTTTTCAGCCAGCACGCGGAAATGGATGTCCCCATTGGGTTTTTGACGGATTGCTAGCGCCAACTTCGGCAAAAAAATCGCACGTCGATGTCCTGGGCGCCTCCGGCCGTTCGTCATGTCTTTGAGCTGGACGAACCGGCGAAACCATCAATAAGAAGGGAAAAAAAATATGAGCACTGTTACAGAAGAACCGCCCACCCAGAATACGCCCGCCTGCAAGGAAATGCCCGGACCTGTCAAAGAACACGAACTGCTTCAAAAGTTTGTCGGCGAATGGGAGTCGGAAGGCGAGGCATTCATGGCCCCGGGACAGCCACCGACGAAACTCAAGGGAGTCGAAAGCTCCCGCTTAATCGGCGGGTTCTGGTTCGTCGCACAAATCAAAAGCACTGTGCCTGATTTTCCCTACGAGCAAATCCTGACCATCGGCTACGACCCCGCGAAGAAAAAATACATTGGAACTGTGATCGACAGCATGACCAGCCACATCTGGCAGTTTGAGGGCACGTTCGACGTCACGGGAAATATTTTAACATGGGAAACGGAAGGCCCGGTTCCCAGTCCGCAAACGCCTTCCAAATTCAGAGAAGTGACGGAGTTGAAAAGCCCCGACCACAAAGTCTTTACATCCTCGATCCTGGGACCGGATGGCTCGTGGAATACCATCATGACCATCAATATCCGGCGTAAGAAGTAGTAGTAGTAGCACGCTATCGCAATTCAGTGGGGCCGGAAAGATATCCGCTTGGCGGCGTCGAAGCGGTCGCTTTCCGCTTGGCTGATCAGCTGCTAAAAGCCGATGCAGCGCCTTATGACAACCACGACTATGCTCTCTCAACCACCCACAGGGTCAATTGAGCCCAAAACCCGGCTGATCTTTCCTGTGGTCCGTTTTGCCTCTTTTGGGTACAAGCATCGCCGTGATGTGAGCACTGTCGCGTTCCGAGCGCTCACTTTTTTCCGCGCTGGAATGGTCTGAGCTCCAATGAGCGGCGAACGCTTGCGCGCCGAACGTGCTGACGAGCTCCGGAAAGTACGTTGCGCCCTGATGGGGTTGTAGATGCGTCCAACGCCTCATAGGATCCGGGCCAAACTCCAGTGGGTCTGGACCTTGGCGGGATTTACGGCGAGAGCTTCGATGGCTTGGTTGTGGGGAATCAACACCGATTCCGTTGACTTGGGTATTTTCTAGTGAGGTCATGTCTTCTTGGCTTGTTGATTTGTGATCTTTTGGAAAAACTCACTTCGCTGCTGTGAGCGGCGCGGATGCGACGGCGTCGCCTTCCCGCAACATGGCATTTGGATTGAGGATGACTACCGTGGTGCTTGAAATCTCACTGGAGATGGCTTCCACATCCCGGCCGAAATTCCGGCGGGGCAGCACTTCGATGAGTCGCACCTTGCCGTCCTCGACCGTGGCTACCATCGTCTTGCCTTCGCGAACGATGAGCGCGTTTGTCGAGACGAGGTAGGTTCCCTCGGCAGGGTTCAGCGTGAACGTGGCCGAGCCCGTGAGGCCGGCCGGAATGGCGAGATCCTTGTTCTCGAGGAGCAGTTCCATCCGCATGGTGCCGGATGCGGTGTCGAAGACGCGGCTCGAGTGGGCGACACGGGCGGCGAATTCGCGTCCGGGAAACTCTCCGAAGTGCACGGTGGCCTGGTTGTCGCGCGCGAGGCGGAGCGCCAGGTCCGGGGTGGCGTTGATCACGAACCTCAGGGTATCCAGGCGCTCGAGCTGATAGAGCCAACCGTCGGCGGAAGCGGCATCGCCGCGCACGTGGTCGCCGCGGTCGAAGTTCCGCGCGGAGATCACGCCGTCGAACGGGGCGCGCACGATCGAAAAGCGCTGTTGCTCCTCAAGGCGGGCGAGTTCAGCTTGGGCCACGCGAACCGCGGCGGCGGTCTCGACCGCCGCCGTCTGCCGTTGTTCCGATTCTTCTTCGGAAACGACGTCCGACTTCAGCAACCGCGAGGACCGGTTGGACAGGCTCCGGGCATTGGTTGCACGGGCGATGGCTTGTTCGACATTGGCGCGCGCGGCCTCGACGGCGCGGTCGATCTCGGGCGCATCCACGATCGCGAGCGCGTCGTCGGACTTCACCACGTCTCCAATCTCGAACCGGCGTTCGCGGATGATGCCGGTCGCGCGGGTGAAGATCGTGGCTGAATCGACCGGTTCCGTGCGGCCGGGAATTGAATGATCGACGCGAGCGTCGGCACAAGCGTGCGGGCCAGCAGGTAGCTCGCGAGCATGGCAAAGACGACGGCGAGCGCGAGCGGACGGAAGACGTCCGCCGCCGTTCCGCCGAGCAGAAAGATCGGAAGGAAGACGATGCAAATGGATATCGTCGAGACGAATTCCGGAAAGGCGACCTCGCGGGCGCCGTCCAGAATGGCAGTGCGCACGTCCTTCCCCAGAGACACCTGCCGTTTGATGTTCTCGATCTCGACGAGCGCGTTATCCACGAGGATGCCGATGGCCAGGGCGAGTCCGCCCAGCGTCATCAAATTGAACGTCGCGCCCGCCAGGTTCAGGCCGATGATCGAGCACAGCAGGGCGAGAGGAATGGAAGTGAGCACAATGAGCGTCGAACGCCAGGAGCCGAGAAGGACGAGGACCACGATGGCCACGAGCCCGCCAACGAGCAGGATTTCGTGCTCCACGCCCTTCACGGCGGCGCGGACAAAGACGGATTGATCGAAGATAGGCTCGATGTTCATCCCGGGAGGGGCGGAGGCGCGGATCTCCGGGAGACGGGCCAGGATGCCGTCGATGATGTCCAGGGTCGAGGCGTTGCCAGTTTCAGGATCGAGATCATCACGGCGTTCTGTCCATCGAGGCGCGCGATGTTTGTGAAGACCGCTTCTCCATCGCGGACGTTGGCGACGTCGCGCAGCAGCACGGTGCGTCCGCCCACCGAGCGCAGCGGGATGTCGAGAAACGCCTGGACGGTCTCCGGGCTGGCGTTGATCTCGACTGGCAGCTCGCGGCCGGCGGAGAATGGTTTGCGAGACGCCGGTTGCCTGCGAGCCCGATCTGCTCGTCCTCGACGTCATGATGCCGGGGGACGATGGCTTGACGCTTTGCCGGGAGCTTCGGGCGAAATCCCAAGTCCCCATCATTTTTCTTACCGCGATGGCGGAGGAGACCGACCGTATCGTCGGTTTGGAAATGGGGGCTGATGACTACCTGACCAAGCCGTTCAATCCCAGGGAACTGCTGGCGCGGATCAAGGCCGTGATGCGCCGCGCGCAGAGCCTTCCGCCGGCCCGCGCCACCGTGCGGGCCGAGAAGATCCAATTCGAGGAGAAGGTGCTGGATGTCGGGCGCAGAGAGGTCGTCGGAGGGGACGGCGTGGCCGTGCCGCTGAGCAACGCAGAGTTTCGCCTGCTTTGCGTGTTCCTCGAGCGTCCGGGTGTCGTCCTTTCGCGCGACCAATTGCTGGATCTCACCTCGGGCCGCCCGGCCGAGGTTTGGGACCGCAGTATCGACAACCAGGTCAGCCGCCTTCGCCGAAAGATCGAGGCCGATTCGGCCCAGCCGGCCTTGATCAAGACGTGCTGGGGGGATGGATACCAGTTCGTCGGAAAGGTGGGGAAGTCATGAAACGGTTCTGGCCCAGAACCCTAAGCGGACAATTGATCCTGGCTTCGGATTCTCGACGCAATTGGATGGAAACTCGTGGTTGAACATGGTCTATGCGAAGCCCAATTCTCTCATGCAAACCACGCTGACTGCAGGCTACTACACCGCGCTGGTGATCACGATCCTTATTTTCGCCTTCGTGGCTCTTTTCGTCGCGCGGCGGATCTCGCGGCCGTTGCGCCACCTCGCCAAATCGGCCGAACGGCTCGGCCGCGGCGAGGAACTGGAATCGCTGCCCGAGAAGGTCCGGACGACATTCGCTGCACCGTCGCGGCGTTCAACCGCATGCAGATTCGCCTGCGCCGGTTTCTGAGACCGCACGCGCATGCTCGCCGCCATCGGGCACGACCTGCGCACCCCGATCACCTCCCTGCGCCTGCGCACGGAATTCATTGCCGACCCGGAGACGCGGAAAAGTTTGCCGCAACACTTGATGAAATGCAGGCATGGCCGAGGCGGCGCTTTCCTTCGCCCAATCCGAATCCATTACCGGCCACCCGCGTGGTGGACCTCAACGCCTTGCTGGAGAGCATCTGCGACGACCAGGCCGATCTCGGTTGGAACGTGAAGTTTCAGCGCGACGGGAGGCTTCCCTATTCGTGCCGGCCTACGGCGCTGCGGCGCGCCATCCGCAATGTAATCGAGAATGCCGTGCGCTACGGCGAAGGTGCGCGGGTGGCGCTTGGCTCCTCGGAACAGGGCGTCGAGATTGTCGTGGAGGATGACGGCCCGGGAATTCCTGAGGCGGACCGGGAGAAGGTCTTCAATCCCTTCGTGCGCCTCGAGACCTCAAGAAGCCGCGACACCGGCGGCGTCGGCCTAGGCCTTTCCATCGCCCGGTCCATTTTCCGCGGTCATGGAGGAGATATTACTCTTTCCGGCAAAGGACCAGGACTGCGTGTGCACCTGCGTCTCCCGGCGCTTGGCGAATTCCATGCCTCGCATTGAACCGGTTGCGCGGCTTACTCCGGCGGTCCAATCCGTGCGACACGCCGAAGCACAATGGCGACCGCGCCAAGGCTGAGAGTCCCGAAAGGGGAAACCGCGAGCGGCGCCGCTTCCCGCGCGGGCCAGGAAAGCGCCGAACGTTCCCAGAGGCTTGTTCCTTTTCGGGTTCAGTGATGAGGGGCAGGCAAAGTTGGCCAGCAGATAGGCGCCCTGGTGCAGCTTGGCTCCCCGCAGGCGCGCCTTATCCCAAGACGGTCGACGGAATTTTTGTCTGTCTTTTTGGTGAATTGGGACCTTCGCAATAAGGATGCCTCGTTTGCATTTTTGGCTGCGACGACTTATTGCTCACAAACGTTTCATTCTCATGGACCTTCAACTCGACAGCAAACTCGCGCTGGTTACCGCTTCCACTGGCGGCATCGGCAAGGAAATCGCCATTTCTCTCGCGCGCGAAGGCGCCACCGTGATCATCAATGGCCGCACCGCCGACAGCGTGGCGGCCGCAGTCGCTGATATCCGCGAACGTGTGCCCGGCGCAAAGCTGAAAAGTCTGGTCGCCGACAACGGAACGGCCGAGGGTGCTGCGGAAACGAGCCGCCGGTTCCCGGAGGTGGACATCCTCATTAACAACCTCGGAATCTATGAGGCTGTGGGCTTCTTCGACGAGACCGACGAGGCTTGGATGCGCCTTTTCGAGGTAAACATCCTGAGCGGCGTGCGTCTTGCGCGTCATTATCTCAAGGTCATGCTCGCCCGCAAAACCGGGCGCGTAATCTTCATCGCAAGTGAAGCCGCCATCAGCCCTTCGCCGGAAATGGCGCACTACAGCGCAACCAAGACCATGCAGCTCTCTGTGTCCCGCAGCCTGGCGGAGCTGACAAAAGGCACCTCCGTCACGGTCAATACCATTATGCCCGGCTCAACCAAAACCGAGGGTGTCGCCAAGCTGGCCCAGGACCTCTTCCCCAGCGTGGCTCCCGACGAAGCCGAACGCCGCTTCATGCGCGAAAACCGGCCCACGTCACTGATCGAGCGCCTTATCGAGCCGAGAGAGATCGCGGACTTTGTCACTTTCGTCAGCAGCCCGCTCTCTTCGGCGATCAATGGCGCTGCGCTCCGAATCGACGGCGGTCTCGTCCGCAGCGTGTTTTAATCGTAGAATTCCCAGGTGAATTTCTATGCAAGTGCGCGTCAACTCATCGACGCCGCTCATTCGGGCGATCCCAAATGCCTCGACGGACGGCCCGCTGAACTCGTCTACGCCGACAGAATGGAGGCGTGGCTCGTTCGTCTCGCGCCAAGCGCCCCGGAGCTGCTTCGCTTGGCGGCGCGATGCCAGCATCTCGAGCGCTGGAGTGTTCCGCGCAATTCGTATCCTGCGGACAGAGCCGGATATCTCGCGTGGCGAAAAGGCCTCTATGGCAGACAGGCGGAGCGCGCTCGCGAATTGCTCCTCCAAGCCGGTGTGGAGCCTCGAGAGGCCGAAGATGCGGCTACATGGGTTTCCAAGACCGGACTGCAGATCAATCCCAACACTCAGCTGCTTGAAGATGCCGCATGCCTCGTTTTTCTGGAGAACGAGATCGCGGGTTTCGCTGTCCAACATGCGGACTACCCTCGAGACAAGTTTCTCCGAATTATTCAAAAGACGTGGCGCAAGATGAGCCCCGCCGCGCGAGAGGCTGCACTTGGCCTGAAGCTCCCGCCGGGAATTTCCGAGCTCGTCAAGGAGGCAACTCAAGAGAGCAGTCCTTAGACCGGAATTTGCTCTTGTCGACGTCGCGCTTTCTTCGTTCAGCCAATCTCCAAAAACCCCTCGGGACGATTGGAAAATTCCCGTCGGCCACTCGAGTCCTAAGCTAACGCACGGTGAAAGGTTTGTCCTTTTCACCCGTCACGAACAATACCAGCCTTACGGGCTCCGTTCCGATATTTCTGCCGTTGTGGAGCAGATTGACACCTTCGGCGAACGCTTGACCGGCAGTGAAATGATTGGTCTTGCCGCCTTCAAAGTCCACAGAGAGTTCCCCGGACAGCATGTAGGCGTAACAGGGAAATGGATGTTTGTGCCAGCCGGTTTCCGCGCCCGGCGGAATTTCCACCAACAATCCCGTGACTTCCGGATCGGTTATCTGCGGATAGGCGATGGGCTGACCGGCCGAGGTTACTGTCGTTTTCAGGAGCGGGGTAACCTGGACTTGCTTCTGGTAACCTTCGGCCTCGTTCGATTGTGCGCAAACCGGCGACGTCGCAAGAATAGTCAGGAGGAGAAGAACTCTTGTTGGAACTTTCATGAGTGTTGGGCAAATGTTTGATGGAGCGTATCTGGTGCTGCGCCTGAGAAATCGTCTGTTAACTTCAAGGCTTCAAGAGAGCCGTCAAAGGCAAGTGATTGATTCTCGCCGTTTCGAATTCTACGCTGATATAAAGACTCTGAAATCATGATCAATCTCTTGGTCACTGTCTTGCCAAGGCGCTTCACCCTGAACGAACGGTCCGCGTTTCCTCGGAAACGGCCGCGCTGCTGATCGCCGAGAGTACTGAACGCCCGGGAGCGCGAAGCTTGCAATCATGAACGATGTCATTCCTGCCGCTGCGCCCTGCGGAGAAGAATCCCTGCTTGCCCGACTCGAAGGTTTGGTGCGCAAGCGCCGGGCCACGCGTCATTTTCTGCCTCTGCCGATTGAGCGCGAATTGATCGAGCGTCTGTTGCGCACGGCCCAATGGGCGCCGAGCGGATACAACCTTCAGCCAACGCGCTTCATTGTCGTCGCCGATCCCTCGATGCGTTCACGGGTCCGGCGGGCCTGCATGAACCAGCAACCTTTGGAAGAGGCGCCCTTGCTTGTCGTGTTTGCCGGAGATCACCGCGCGTTCGACCGTTTCCCGGAAACATTGGGGGCCGATCTCGCAGGCGGTGCAATCACCGAGGAATATGCCGGCTTTCTTCGCAGGATGGTGCCCTTGATGTTCAGACAGGGACCTCTCGGCCTCAATTGGTTTTGGAAAGCGACCCTCATTCCGCTCGCCAGGCTGTTCGTCCCGATTCCTCAGATAATGGGTGTACACAAGCGCTTCTGGCTCGCGAAACAGGTCATGCTTTGCGCGATGAATTTCATGCTCGCCGCGGAGGCCGCCGGCCTGGGAACGCTGCCGATGGAAGGCTTCGACGCCGGGCGCTTGCGCCGCGCGCTTGACCTGCCTCGTTCGTGGGAACCAATTCTTGTGGTTCCCGTCGGCCGCGCCAAGCCAGGCCCGGCAAAGAAGACCCGGCTACCGCTGGAGCGCGTCATGCTCTGGCGCTAGCAGCTTGTCGTTACTGCGGACAGGTGCCGTCGCCTGCTCGAAAAGCCATTAGGCAAAGCGATTCCGGTTCTCGTATAGACTTACGACTAACCGCCGCCCTGTGGCACCGCGGTCTGCACCGAACGGACTGTAAAATTCTGAGATTTTCCGTCGGTTTCCAGTTTCAAAAGGCCGACCTTTTCGGCGGTCTTGAGCAGATCGTTGAAGGATTGAAAGCCGTGCGCGCGCTCGTTGAAGCCCGGATTGCGCCGCTTTAGGGCCGGTTTAATCATGGAGCCCCAGATGCGATCCTCGCCGCGCTCTTCTTCCAAAGCTGCCAGCGTTGCAACGAGCGCGTCAAGCGCCTGCTCGCGCGTCGGACCCGCATTCGACTTCGCCGGGGCATTCTCCGGCTTGGAATCCGTCTGACGGATAGACTTGGCCCGCTGGCGCTCGAGCTCCTCACGCACCAGATCGTCATAGTAGAGGAACTGGTCGCAGTTATTGATGAAGAGGTCCGCACTTGAGCTCTTGACCCCAACGCCGACGACCATTTTGGCGTTCTCTCGAAGCTTGCTAACGAGCGGCGAAAAATCCGAATCGCCACTAAGGATGACAAAGGTGTCGAGATGTTTCTTCGTGTAACAAAGATCGAGCGCATCAACCACCATCCGAATATCCGCGGAATTCTTGCCCGACTGCCGGACATGCGGAATTTCAATCAGTTCAAACGCTGCCTCATGCAGGTCTTTCTTGAACTCCTTGTAGCGGTCGAAATCGCAATAGGCCTTCTTAACCACGATATGCCCGCGGAGCAGCAGACGCTCCAGGACCAGCTTGACGTTAAATCGCGGAAACTTCGCCGTCTTGGCTCCCAACGCGATATTCTCCAAGTCCAGAAACACTGCCATTGTCGAATCCGTTGTTCTTGATACATCGTTGGTGGCTGAATCCGACATTCGCGTATTTGTTGCCTCCTAAGAGAGGCTTTCGAGCAGTCGACGTTCCTGCGCCTTCGAGACCGGACTGACAGATGCCTGAGAATTCGTCTCTTTCATGCAATCACGCGAGACTGCCTCTTGCGCAAAGCGCAAGAGCCTGATCCAATCTCTCCGAAAGCCCTAGAACGTTCCGATCAATTGAGCTTCGCCTCAAGATTCCACAATCTGTCGCTCAGGCCGCTCGTGCTGTACCGATCTCTGTGCTTCGTTCCGCACGGCTTCCACTGCCACCAGGCAGAGGTCGTCCGCAAGCGGCTGATTTCCGGCGAACTTCAAAATGTCGTCAACGATCGCCTTCGTGAGATCGCCGATATCGAGGTGCATGCCTCCGATCATCGCACGCCCAAACGTTCCATTCCGTAGTATTCATCATTTGGGTTCATTGCCTCTTCGACGCCATCGGTGAAAAGAAGATAAATGTCATTCTCCTCAAGCTGATGGCTGAAAACTTGATAAGAAGCCTCGGGAAGCAGCCCGAGGGCCGGGTTTTTCTTAAGGCCTTGGTAGACGGGTTGAACTCGTCCCGTGCGCCGGTTTCCGATCAAGGGACTTGGATGGCCGGCTGAGGAGCACTTCGCGGTCGCTTCCCGCGCATCAAACACCACAAAACACGCGGAGACGAATATCAGTTGATCCGTCCGCTTCATTGTGTCGTAAAAGTTCGAATTGAGAAGGGAAAGAAAGAGTCCCGGGTCTTCTCCGGTTTTCGCCAAACCCTGGAGCAGAGTTCGCAAAATGGCCGTAACAAGTGCCGAGCGAGTGCCGTGCCCCATGACGTCGGCGATGAGCACGCCGGCGCAATGGTCGTTGAGCTTGATCACATCAAAAAAATCGCCGCTCACCGACATGGCGGCGCGATAAACATGATGGAAATTCAGGGTGAGCCTTCCCTCTCCGCAATCGTCGGCACCCGCGGATAGTCGCGCGGCAAGAATGCCTGCTGAAAGTCGCGCGCCATGTCAAGGTCGCGCTGAATCTCCGCAGTTTTCTCGGCAATCTCCGCCCTCAGGTCCTCCTGATACCCCAACAGCCGAGCGGACATGGCGGAAAAGTCGCGGGCAAAATGTTCGATCTCATCTCCGGTCTTGATCGCGTCAACCTTGGCAAGGGCAGTTTCGGGATCGAGGATTCCCTTTCCGGTTCGAGCATTCTTACGCGCTAGCACGGTCGCTGCCATCGCCTCGGCCGCGCTGCTCAGAGTCTGGAGCGGGGTGAGGATTGCTTTTTGCGCCAGATAGATCGCTAGGGCCAAGCACAGAAGGATGATCGATGCCCCAGCGACCGCAAGCGCGACCGCGCGCTGACGAAGCGGAGCGAGAATGGTCGAGGCAGGTGAGTGGACAATGACGTAAAGAGGATCACCGTGGATCTCCTGGTCCGAAGCGAATGTTCCCAAAAGGCGAACGGGAGCGAATCCCACCATGCTAGCTTCGCTTCCGTTTAAGGGACTTATGAACCATCCGGGACGATCAGGTTGCAGCTGGCGCGCGGCTTCCGGAGAAATCTTTTTCCCCGAGGGAACAAAGCTCATATCGGAGAGCTCCGAGAGCACAGCGCCGTCTTTTCCGACGACTTCCGCTTGAGCCCCTGTTGTCGTTGAAAGAACCGTCACTGAAGCCAGAAGGCTGGAAACATTGACCACCGCCTTCAGAACTCCAATCGCCGAGCCCAAAGCCTCCGGCACGATTGGCAGCGCGATATCAAGAGCAAGCACACCCACGCTCTCGTCGTAATGGAATCCCTCGAGGAAGGCCTGACCCGGCCCCAAAAGCATTCCCTCGCGCCACCAAGTCTCATCCGATTGATCGTAATCCGCCGGGTTTGACGTCGCCGCAACCAACTTTCCCGCGCGATCCGCCACAATGAGTTCCGCGAAGATCCAGTTCTTTCGCCCAAAAGTGCGTAACCTCGCGGCGAGTGCGTTGTTGAGCACAGCCTGAACTTGCGGGCTGTCGAGCCGCAAGGAAGACCACTGCGAATCGATTTGTCGCGTGCGAAGCTTCCAAGCGTCTGAGAGCAAATCGTCTCGTCCATCCTCCTCGGTCTGCAGCAACCCAGCCAAATCCCCCAAGCTCAGCAGCCCGTTGAGGCTACCGATGCTCCGCTCGACGGCGAGGCGCAAACTGCGAGCAACCTGCACGGCTTCGCCGCGAAACATCCCGCCCTGCTCTGCAACCCGTTGCCGGTAATCAAGCGCCCAAATAGCTCCCACCGCTAATAAAAGCAGCACGGGGGCCAGGACCAAAACGGCCATCAGCTTCGTACGCAAGCTTAGTTTCATGAGAAAATCCGGCCGGGATCCCTGCGAGGTTCGGGCAGTGTCCATTCAAAATCAATCACATTATTTGACACCGGAAGCGTCTGCTTCGAATCGATCAGGTCCCGTCCTGCAATTAATCATGAATTCAGAAATTCTCCGGCTTGATATTCGCATCGGCAGACCCCAGTATCGACGAGTAATCCTCATCCGCTATGTGCACAGAATGTGACAATAAATCGGCGGACCATTTTTCAGGCCTGGGGCGCCGCAATTTTCTCAAGCTTGCAGGCGCTGCCGCACTTAGCTTCGGCTTTTCCGGACGATCTCGAGCCGCGGAGATCACCGCCCCTCCCAAACCGGAAAACGTGCTTACGCCGGATGCTGCCCTTGAGCGCCTCATGGAGGGGAATGATCGCTATGTGAAAGGAAAAATGAGACGTCACGATTTCATTGCCGAGCGTCCCGCACTGGCCCTCGGACAGAATCCGTTCGCCGGCATTCTTGGCTGCGCAGATTCGCGCGTCGGACCCGAATACGCCTTCGACATCGGTCGCGGAGATGTCTTCGTCTGCCGCGTAGCCGGCAATTTCGCTGACGTCGATTCGATCGCCAGCTTCGAATACGCCGTCGCTGTGCTCGGAACGCCATTCATCCTGGTTCTCGGCCACAGCAAGTGTGGAGCAGTCGAGGCCGCCGTCAAGGCGGTGAGGGATGGCAAGGACTTCCCGGGCCATATTCCGTCGCTCGTCAAGGCTCTTCGGCCTGCGGTGAAAGCTGCGCAGGATCAGCCCGGCGACCTGCTCGACAATGCCATCAAGCAGAACGTCCTGCTCAATGTAGAAAAGCTCAAGACGGCCGGCCCGATCCTGAGCGAAGCCGTGCAACGAGGGACGCTGAAGGTGGCGGGAGGCATTTATAGCCTCGACACCGGTCGTGTGACGCTCGTCGCTTAAATCGAAACTTGCCAGCAGCGATGACTTGCGCCACTTGATAAGTTCTAGTTTTTTACGGCCATGAACATTATCGAAAAAATTGAGAGCGAACAGCTCAAGAAGAACGTTCCAGAGTTTCGCGTGGGCGATACTGTGAAGGTCCATACCCGGGTCATCGAAGGCGAAAAGGAACGGATTCAAGTTTACAGCGGAATTGTCATCGGCCGCAAAGGCACCGGCGTGAATGCAAACTTCACCGTTCGCCGCGTCAGCTACGGCGAAGGCGTCGAACGCGTCTTTCCAGTAAACTCTCCGCGCATCGCCAAAATCGAAATCGAGCGCAAGGGCGAAGTTCGCCGGGCAAAGCTAAACTACCTCCGCAAACGCAAAGGAAAGTCCGCCACCGCGGTCAAGGAGAAGTCGCAAGACAAGGCGGTCTAGTTCTCCCCTCCGATGCCCTGCTCATTTGGGCACGAACGCGCTCTCCAGAAGCGGGGCATCATTCTCATCGCCGGCATCGATGAGGCCGGTCGCGGACCGCTCGCTGGCCCGGTCGTCGCCGCCGCCGTCGTTTTCCTCGAGCTCCGGCGATTCAACGGTCTCAATGATTCCAAGAAACTGACGCCCGAACACCGGACGACGCTCTTCGAGCGAATCACCTGCGCGTCCCATGTCCGCTGGTCGGTATCCATTCAGGATGTTGCGACGATTGATTCCATTAACATCCTGCGAGCCACGCACAAGGCCATGCGTGAAGCGCTCGGCGGACTTTCTTCGCAGCCTGATCATGTTTTGATCGACGGGCTGCCGGTGCGCGACTTTCCCTCTCCGCACACGGCCATCGTTGGGGGCGACGGCCTGAGCCTTTCAATCGCCGCGGCCAGCGTAATCGCGAAGGTCACCCGCGACAGGATCATGGACGAAATGGATGCGCTCTATCCGCATTACGGATTCCGGCGGCACAAAGGATACGCCACGCCCGAGCATCTTGCGGCATTGCACGAGCACGGCCCCAGCCCGCTTCACCGATTCAGCTTCTCGCCGGTGGCCCAGCCGGAGCTGTTCTAGAGCAAAAAATTGCCGCAATAAGCTTCGGCAGCACTCGCTCAATGCAACCGTAGATCGGAGTGCGATAGTGGCCCAGCGGAAAGCGCATGGCAACCCGCACCCGATCTCCCACCGAAAACCGCGGCGCATTTGATCATTTCCCAAGTCTTGCGTCTTCCGGTCTTCATTGAATGATTCAGAACAAATCTGCCTCGCGCAGCCACGATTGACAAGCGATCCTGGATTTGATCCACTTACCGACGTCGACTTTTCGGCGAGCGAGACATAACCGGAGAATTCGGCGCTGAAATTCGACAGAGGCATTAATTCCAATTTCGTCGATGAACAACGCATTCCTCATTGGCATCAATAGTTACAAAATCCCCGGAGCCGATCTTCGCGGCTGCGTCAACGACGTCAACAACCTCAAAGCAGTGCTCCTGAAGCACTTCTCCTTTCAGGAAAAAAACATCAAGATTCTAACCGACCTCAAAGCCACGAAGCAGGCCATGCAGGACGGCATTACACGCATCATAAAGGGCGCCAAGCGCGGCGACGTGCTGCTCATCCACTACTCCGGGCACGGCTCGAACGTTCCCGACGACGATGGCGATGAAGCCGATGGCCGCGACGAGATTCTCTGCCCAACAAATCTCGACTGGAAAGACCCGTTGGCGGACGACTGGCTGCGCACTGCTTTCGACGATGTCCCTGCGGGCGTGAACCTCACAGTGATCATGGACTGTTGCCACTCCGGCTCGAACACGCGAGTGCTTGTTCCGCCCGATGCGCCGATCATTGCACGATTTCTTCCCTGTCCGTTGGACTTGCTCGCGGTGGAGTCGGGACGCCGGCTTACAGGCGAGATCAAAGGCAAGCGCGCGACGCTGAAGAAGCAGGCCAAGCGCAAGAAGGACATCGTCGATATCAACATACCCGAAGTCCTCATCACTGGTTGCCGCGACACGCAGACTTCAGCCGATGCGCACATCGGCGGGAGCTATAACGGCGCTCTCACTTACAACCTTGTCGCAGCCATTCGAGGAGAAGGGCGGCAAGCTAACCTACGGCGAGCTGCACTCGCGCACGCTGCGTTCGCTAGAAGACAGCGGCTTCGACCAGGTGCCGCAACTTGAAGGCCGCGCGGACAATTTCGATCGGACATTTCTCGCTCCGCTGGTGTAAAAAATTCAAGCCAAAGACCAAGCCAGGAAACTTGTGATCGGCATGGTCGATACCGTGCATCGCAATTCCTTTCGATTGGAATAGGGCATCCGCAAGGCTCGGTCCCGAATCCCTCCAGCCCAAACGCAATGCGTTTCGATTAGTTGTAAAGCCTCTTGTATCAAGGCCCTTTAGACAGGCGGTTGGCACAACCGCCTCTATTACCTTTCTGGGCTTCGCCGGCTGAACTGGGGCTCGCTGCGAAACGGAGGCAGGCTATTGCCTAGGCTAGCACACATCATTTCGCCTCGGCCTTTTCGAAAATCTCTTTCGGCATTTGCTTTAGCAGTCGATCGGGCGTCCGTTCAGACTCGCGAAAGGCACCATGCTCGGCGGAAAGACTTTTAAAGTCGCTTCCGAGGATTCAACTTGCTGACTTCCAGCAATGAAGAAAAGACAAGCGAAAACTGCCAGAACGAGTAGAGCCGCGCGATCCCAGACCAGGCACACGGCGCCGCCGGATCCAGCTCCTGAGGCCAGCCTTGCGCCTGATCTGTTGCGCAAGATCGATGCTTATTGGCGCGCCGCGAACTATTTATCGGTCGGCCAAATTTACCTTTACGACAATCCGCTGCTGAAGAAACCGCTGAAGCGTGAGCATGTGAAACCAAGGCTGCTCGGGCATTGGGGCACCACTCCAGGGCTGAACTTCATATACGTCCACCTCAATCGCGTGATCAAGGAACAGGACCTCAACGTCATTTTCATCGCCGGCCCGGGTCACGGCGGCCCGGGCATCGTGGCGAACACATGGCTTGAAGGCACGTACAGCGAAGTCTATCCGAACATTTCCCAGGACGAGGAGGGAATGCAAAAACTGTTCAAACAGTTCTCATTCCCAGATGGCATACCTAGCCACGCCGCGCCGGAGACGCCTGGCTCGATTCACGAAGGCGGCGAACTCGGTTACGGGCTTTCCCACGCCTACGGCGCTGCATTCGACAACCCCTCACTTATTGTGGCCGCGGTGGTCGGCGACGGCGAGGCTGAGACGGGTCCCTTGGCTACCGGCTGGCACGGAAACAAATTCTTGAACCCCGCCCGCGCTCGACCCGCCTAGCACTTATTCAGAGCGCGGAAATATCTCAAATGGCAAGCGCATATTCGCCGGAGAGTCCGGATTCCCACGGGACGGCCAGACGATTCGCTCCGGTGGCTCGCCGCATGCTATCCGACGCGAATTCCCGCCCGGTGCCAATGGCTGGCTGAGGGTTGCATCTGCTCACTGGCGACACGGGTGAAGCCCGTTCATCATCGAATGTTAATCAGCACGCATGCGTCACATCCCATGGCCCCCGATCGCTCGCTTAATTACCTGCTCAGCTCGCATGTAGGCGGCAGGATCATAACGGGTTTAGCCATCAGGACCCCGGCTTCATTGACCACGTCGTAAACAAGAAGGCCGAAATCATCCGCGTCTACTTGCCTCCCGACGCCAACTGCTTGCTTAGCGTGACTGATCACTGCCTGCGCAGCCGCAACTATGTAAACGTCGTCGTCGCAGGCAAGCAACCCGCACCCGTTTGGCTCGCGATGGACCAGGCGATCCGTCATTGCACCGCAGGGATCGGAATTTGGGAATGGGCCAGCAACGATCAGGGGGGCGAACCCGATGTCGTCATGGCCTGCTGCGGCGATGTGCCCACTCTGGAAACGCTGGCGGCGGTTGAACTCCTGCGCAAACACGCCCCGGATTTGAAGGTGCGCGTCGTCAATGTCGTCGATTTGATGAAAATTCAGCCGGCAGAAGAACACCCTCACGGGCTGCCAAAGAGCGAGTTCGACGCGATCTTCACCACCGACAAGCCGATCATCTTCGCGTTCCACGGCTACCCGTGGCTGATTCATCGGCTCGCGTACCGGCGAACCAATCATGAGAACTTGCATGTGCGCGGCTACAAGGAGGAGGGCACGACCACCACGCCTTTCGATATGTGCGTTCTCAATCAACTCGACCGGTTCAGCCTGGTGGACGACGTCATCAACCGTGTGCCGAAGCTGGGGGCGCGCGCAGCCTACGCCCAACAGGCCATCCGCGAGAAGCTGCTCGATCACAAGAGCTATATCGCGCGCTACGGTGATGACATGCCTGAGGTCCGCGACTGGCAATGGGGCGAAGTGGGTGCAGCCAAGGGCGGCAAGGCAGACACCGCAGCGGACAACGTGTAGCGGAATACGCGAAGATGTGAGGAGCCGGCTCTCTGAACCCGCTTTCCGCTTCCTTCGACATGAACGCTGCCACGACCAACACCTCTATCTGGCTGGCGTTGCGAAACCCGGTCTTTAGAAACCTGTGGCTGGCAACCGTAATTTCCGGGGTCTGCGTCGCAGCCCATAACACCGCGGCCTTTTCGGTATTGGGCAAGGTGGGTGACTCCGCCTTTCTTATCTCGTTGATGTCGACGCTTTCGGCCCTGCCGTTCGCGCTGTTCACGTTACCAGCGGGAGCCTTCGCAGACATGGTAGATCGCAAGAAGATCTTATGCGCAGTGAACTTGTGGCAGGCCTTGATCGCACTCGGCCTCACGATCCTCGGGCTGACGCATTACCTCAATCCGTACATCATTCTGGCCAGTACGTTTCTATTCAATCTAGGTTTTGCGTTTGGCTCGCCGGCTTCTTCTTCCGTCGTCACCGAAATGGTTTCCAGGGAAGAGCTGGCCTCCGCAAATACGCTCGGGGGATTACAAATAAATATCTCGGGAATGATCGGGCCTGTTCTTGGCGGCCTCTTGATTCCGATCATGGGAGTGAGCTTCGTATTTGGCGCCAATGGACTCGGTTTCCTCTTGATGTTCTTGGCGATCTTGCAGTGGAGGCAAGCCCGCGCGCAAGCGCCGGTTCCGCTCGACGAATTCTTCGCGACGGTGACGACAGCGATCCACTACGTGCGCTATGCTCCCGGAATCAAGGTCGTCCTCGCTCGGAGCGCCTTGTTCTCGTTCTTTATCTCAATTATTCCCGCATTGATGCCAGTGGTCGGATTGAAGGAATTGCATCTCGATCCCGCAAATCTCGGGTATCTGTTCACGAGCATGGGCGTCGGGTCAGTCGTCGGCGCCGTGTTCGTCATTCCGTGGGCACGCGCTCGCTTTTCTCCTAACACGCTGACCATCTACGCAAATCTGTTGCTGGTGTTGAATCTGTTTCTCATGGCTAATGTCCATCGCCCGCACGTCTTTTTACTGGTTGCTGCAATCGCCGGCGCGGGATGGACCTTGTCTTCTTCCGAACTCTGGATCGCGGGCCAACGCGCGATGCCCGATTGGGCACGAGGGCGCATGAACGCAACAATAATCATGATTTCACAGGCTGCGACTGCTCTCGGTGGCGCAATCTGGGGCGCAGCGGCTGCGACGAGCGGAGTCGTTCCCACATTTCTTGTGGCGGGTGGTTTGGCGATCCTGGTTATGATTGTCACCCATGTCGTCCTTCGAAAGCGGCTCTCGATTGACTTTACTGCCAGCCTGAATTTCGAGCCGGCATCGGTCACCATCTTTTCCCATGACTTGAACCCGATGCGGCTGTCTCAAGCCCAAGATAACCCAGTGTCAGTCACGACAGAATTCCTGATTGATCCTGCGCGGCGAAGTCAATGCATCGAACTGATGCGCGAAGTTCGACTGATCTATCTGAGAAATGGCGCTTCCAGATGGCATTTGTATGAGGATCTGACCCGATCAGACAAATTCTTAATGGAAGTGGTGGCGCCCTCTTGGAACGAATATTTGCGAGAACGCGAACGGATGACCAAAGACGAGAAGGAGGTGATCGATAAGCTCTGCAGTCTGCGAATCGACCCGCATCCGCCAGGAGAATTGCCTCGTGTTTCCGTGGATAAGGAAGTTCTCAAGAAAAGAGTTGGATCTCGCGGTCTCGACCCGGAGAATCTCGATTAGCAAGCCCCTCCATTAGACAAGTCCTGCCTCGACGAGCATGTCATTGTCTCCATCTGCGTCATCTGCGGATCTCCCGAAGAAATTTGAGAGATCAGGCGTCCGCCGGTGCGGCCGTGCGGACCAGTGCGCAACCCGGCGGTACGACAAGACGCAACGCACCCGTTACGGCCTCGAAGCGCGGGCTCTCCAGCGAAGCAGGCTCGCCGTCGAGATTGAGTGGCATCGGCTGATCGGGACGAAATTCCACCCATGGCACCTGCCAGTAGGAAATAAACTCGCCTTCCGGAGAAAGATTCAGCAGCTCGTTCAAAGCCTGGTTGAAGTTCGCGGCGGAAATCGCGCCAATCATTAAGACATCGAGCAAACCGTCGTCGAGCAATACCCGGGGCGCGACTGGTTTTCCTCCCCGGTCTGTCGACCATTGGCCACAATCGCGACGATGCTCGCGCCGGAAAACTCCCGGTCCGGCAGAATGAGGCGGCCGGAATACGGCTTGAACTTCGCGGCGAGAATGGCGCCCATCAAGGTGTAGGCCGCACCACCGAGGAGCCGTTTGAGTTCGGGCGGCGTGGCAGCGGTAAGCGTTGCGCCGAAACCGCCGCTTGCCGCGTTGATAAAGTAACGATCGTTCGCCTTTCCGACATCGATCACCGTGGCGCGCCCGTTTGCGCAAAGCACAAACGCCTGCTTGGGGTCAGCGGGGATCCCGCAACCGTTGGCGAAGTCATTCGCCGTTCCGAGTGGCACGATGCCAAATACCGGCCGGCGCCCAGGAGGCAGGTCCATCAAGCCATGCACAACTTCATTCACGGTGCCATCACCACCTCCGGCGATCACAAGATCAAATTGATCCGCACTCGCTTCTGCGGTGAAGCGCTGAGCATCCCCAAGCTCCCACGTCACACGCACCTCCACCACCCGACCAGACTCGCGAAGCGCGCCGATGGCGGAACGAACCCTAGGATTTCCCGCGACCTTGCCATTGAGAATCACGCGCCAGCGAGCCGTGCCAGCGGAAGCAAGTGCCTCAGGCGATGCGATTTTGGCCGTCGAGATCATGGCGAGCTGGAACAGGAGCGAAGACTGGTTCTATTTCTCTCCATCTGCGTCGACCTGAGTCATCTGTGGATCCCCATCAGAAAAACTTGCCTCATTCGTTACGGTTTTTACGATTGAAGACAAGCTAGCAGCCTTCGGAGTTCGCATCCAAGCGGCAATTCGCGTTGGAAAATCTTTGCCAATGATCAATAACGCCATTTCATTTCAAAGTCTGACAGGCTGCTCGTGTGAAAACTTGCGATGTGGCCGGTTGTTGCGTCATTGTTCATCCGCATGGCTCCACTCTTCGAAATTCTGGCTGGCTATCCGAAACGAGATCTCGGTGCAGGCGAAATCATCATCGAGCAAGGAAGGACGACGGGAATGCTGTTCTTCCTTATCGATGGAGAGGTGGAAGTGCACAAAGACGAGGTTCCAATTGCCACCGCCTCGGAACCGGGCTCGGTCTTCGGCGAAATGTCCGTGCTGCTTGGCACGAGTCATCGCGCCAGCGTGCGGACAGTGACGCCCTCATCGTTCTATGTCGTTGAGGACGGCCGACAGTTCCTGGAAACCCATCCCGTCGTAAGCATGCACGTCTCGGAGGTCCTCGCGCGGCGCCTCGATGCACTGAACAAATATCTGGTGGACGTAAGGCAACAGTTCGATGGCCACGACCATATCAGCATGGTCGATGAAGTGCTCGAGGTCCTCATGCACCGCCAGCGGCGGCCACCCGTGCGCTGAAATCGGGAGAATCAATCGCAATCCGCCTCAGAGATTCGCTTTCGAGCGAAAACCATTCCGCAGTCATCGCGTCGAGATCAAAGACGATCGAGGTAGGACTCGGACCGATCTGACGTCCCGGATTGAAGACCCAGGTCTTTCCGATCCGATCAATCCAAGAGCCATCCGGGTAAAACGGCGCATTATGAATGTGCCCGGAGAGCACAAGGTCCGGTCCAAAGCGTCGAATCCACTCCACGAGATACTTGTCTCCCGCGAACTTTCTTCCCGTCCAACTTACCGGCGAGCGGTCCGGTGGCGCATGATGTATCCAAATCCATTTACCCGCCACGCGCGCTGCGGCGTGGTCGAGCAACTTCTCCAACTCGGCGCGCGATACCGGTCCGTCCCACCAGGGGCACAAGGTCACGGTGGCTTCGGGAAACGAAACCTGATCCCCATCGACGAAAAGACCGTCCCCGCGCGCTTTTATCAGCCATCGGGCGAACCACTCGCCGGCAGAGTTCCGGGCGTCCGCGTCGTGATTTCCCGATGCGACGAGCAAACGCGTTTGCCTCCGCAGCCGCTTGAGGTATTTCTCGACGACAACGATCTGAATATCGGGGTCCAAAGCACCTCCGACATCGAGCAGATCTCCGCCGATTGCCGCAACGTCGTATGGACCTGCGTTCGCGAGCAGCCAGTCGAACTGCCTCAGGCTGTAGTGAAGGTCGGCAACGTAGAGGATTTTCATTCTTGGAATCCGGAGTTTCATCGCGCTTCGGATGTGATATCGCGCAAGTCAGACTCGAATAGCGCGCGATCCTAGCTGCTTTCACCCTAAGGCTGCAAAGCTTTCCCGTTCTGCCGAGGAGACCACAACGCATCTCTCGAAGTCACCACCAAAGCCGAGATCTTGCGTTCCGGCGCGCGATTTGATCCCCTCATCTCGCAGCTGTCTCAGGAACTCATGAAACATTGGATCTCGGTTTTTCTTTCGTTTGCTCTGGCCGGCTGTGCGACGCTTAACGTCAAGATAGACCACCGCGCGGGAGATTTGCAGATGCGAAAAGACCGCGAATTCGCGTCCTCTGAGTCAGCGAAAGAAATCGCCGCAGGTGATCCAGCCGCCCTCTTTAATCAGGCGCAAAACTTCCCGTGGACGGACGAGAGGCGCCTCACACTCCTTTTGGAAAGCGCCCGCGCCATCCTTGCCTCCGGCAATTTTTCCGACGGGGCAGAACACCTTTACAATTGCGTCGTCCGCCAGATCGTCGCGATGCTGGGTGCGGGTGGCATCAAGGATCGCGCAATACGCGGTGCCGGTGTGACGCAGCTCATGGTGGCACGCACGGGAGCGGACATCCTGGATCCCGGTCAATGGGATTCGCTCGTACCGGCTGCGGAAGTTCGGATCAAGCGACTCCAAAACAGGAGTATTCAGCCCGGCTGGGGCGTGCCTTACGTCGCATACTTCCCGAAGAATGCCGGCTTTCTGAAGGCCCAGCCTGGCATACCCAAGGCAGGAATGTGCCTGCCGGTGACTGCGCTGGTGAAATTCCGCGGCAATACGGCCACCCTGTGCTTCTTCAATACGCTAAAGACGGACACCGTCGTCCTGTCGAATCAGAATCTGCCGCTTGCGGCAGACTATTCTGCGGCGATCGCTGTTCTGCTTTCCCATTCGAAAAACCGCTCGATCGATCTCGGGGCGCTATTCTTCACGCGTCAGCGGGTGTCGGATATCGGCTTATTCCAACTTGAGCCCTACGATCCAAACAAGATTCCCATCGTGTTTGTGCACGGGCTGCTCTCCCGCCCGGAAGCTTGGACACACGCTGTAAACGGGTTGCTTGCCGACTCGAGGATCCGCAAGAATTACCAATTCTGGCTGTATCTGTACCCGACTGGTCTTCCGGTCTGGCGATCCGCGGCGGCCCTTCGAGACGAGTTGGACCGTTTCGACGCTCGATTCTCGACGATCAAGCCGAACGCCAATCTGAACCGGACGATATTGATCGGTCACAGCATGGGTGGCCTAATCTGCAGCATGATGATCCGGGAGGGCGGGGATAAGCTGTGGAGCCAGTTTTCAGATATTCCCGCGTCCGAGCTTCGATTGAGCCCCGAGGCGAAGCGAGAACTGCTCGAAATTGTCTATTTCTCGCCGCGCACTGATGTCTCTCGTGTCATCTTTGTTTCGACGCCCCATCGCGGCAGCCAACTCGCGCTCCGGCCGCTCGCCGGGTTCTTTGCAAGTCTCATCCAGCTCCCTTTCAGCGTGCTCCTTGGAAAAACGGAACACTCTGAAATCTTGCGCAGCATGCGCGACGATGTCCGAAGCACTTTCGTCGCACCGGCAAACAGCATCCGCTTCCTCCGCGCTAAATCGCCACTGCTCGTCGCGA
>CAWJZG010000004.1:0-99147 GCA_963847295.1 uncultured Verrucomicrobiae bacterium | reverse complement strand
AAGCTGCCCCGGCGCCGCTCGTCGTCGCGATTCCGATCGATGGATTGACGACCGCGGCGATCGGCACGAGGTCTGCCACCGGATCGAACGGTAACCGTTCGTGCAGCAGGGGACTCAGGGTGACTTGACCGGCGGGCGTGAAGAGCAGCGTGTGGTGGTCAGTCGCTGCAGCAAAGGCCTGCACGCCCGCAATCCCGTCAACGCCCGGGCGATTGTCAACCACGACCGGCTGGCGCCATCGCTCCGATAGTCGAGGCGCCAGCAGGCGCATGGCGACGTCTGTGCCGCTTCCCGGGCCAAACGGCACGATCACCTTGACCGGGCGCGTCGGCCACTCGGAGGATGAGGCGGTTCGGCCACACGCACTGGCTATCGCCAGGCCGATGGCGAAGAACAATGGGAGCGTCGCGCGCATGGAGACACCTCCTCTCAGGACCTGACTGGCGCCTTCCTTCTGACGGGTCGTCGCCGCCCCGCACCCGGGCGGGCGTAGGCTCTGTTCGCCTCGATGACCCGAGCCAGCATCTCGACGAATGAACGGCGTTCAGCGGAGGCGAGCACGTCCAGCAGGCGGTCCTGCGCTGCCTGCGTTTTCGGCGCACGCGATCGTGCAACGCCTTGCCCAACCGCGTGAGCCGCAACACGCGCGCACGGCGATCCGCGCCGTTCACGGCTCGCTCGATGAAGCCCTGCTGCTCGATGCCAAGTGCTGATGGTCGTGCGGTCGAGCGTCATCCAGTCGGCAAGCGAGTTCTGATCCAAGCCTGGCGTGTCGTGGATGTGAACCATAAGGCCGAACTCCGGGTGCCGAAGCCCGGTCTTCTCGTCTGCGGACTTCCGCCGTCACCGCGGTGGCGATCTGGAAAAAGCGGCGCGCCAGCGCGATGGGAGAGCGCGGCATCGAGGGGGGCGGCTCGATCTGGACCTGCCGGTCGGCCCGAGCGTGCGGGTTTTGACATCGGCGATATAGTAAGTATTCTGACAATAAGTATCAAGAAGATTGTGTTACTGACGAATTAGACGCAACGCGGAAGAACCGTAGGAGTGAGCAGGCGCACGCAACGACACGCCGTTGGTGCCAGCGAGAATCAGGGCAGGCCAGATTGTCCGGGCCTTGGCGGCGGCCTTCGCCGTGACGATTGCGGGTGTCGGTTTCCCAAGAGAGCGGACTTCCGCAGCGGCTCAGCGCGAATGTTAGGCTGTCGCGAGGTCTGCCATGACCACAAAGCCATCTGCTCTCGCGGAAGTCTGTCGGGCACTAGAGAGCGACGGGCCTGTGCGCGCTGCGCGCGTTCTTCGAGAACGTGCGCCCCAGGAAGGGTGATTGTGCCGTCCGGCGGAGGGATACAGAAGGCAGCGCGGCGGCCTGGCCGCCAGTCGCGATGCTACTCGAAGACCCAAAAGACTCAGCTCTTCCTTCGCGACGGATTCCTAGACCGATACTCTGGCGAACAGCTTGTGTCCCGGGGGCGTTGCTCTTGCTCTCGAACCTGTTTCCGACCGAATTCCCCTATGATCCGCATTGGCCGTACGACGTGTGCCATAGCTGGTACTGGGAGGTGTATCCCACGGTCGATCACGTCGACTCTGGAGGCGATGACGTTGAATCCAACTGGGTTACGACGTCGATGATTCGTAACGTGGCAAAAGCGAGTGCCTCTCTCGAAGAGCGGGGGTGGACACTCTTGGCGGAAGACCAGGCGGCCAGGTGGGACGGTCTGATCCACTGGTTCGTCAGGTACATGGACGCGCACCCCGAGCTGAAAGCTCAGAAGGTTCTTCGGGAGTGGTTCACGTCGGCTCAGAGAGCTCTCGGGCGCGGATCCGCTTCTGAGCCCTAAGTCCCGCGTCGCCCCTGAACAGCCCAGACGCTCTCCCGACAGCAAGCGCTTCGGCGCGTCATTCGGCTACAGTGCCCGCGAATGCGGGCCATCCGAGCGAGCACCCGCGCAATGCCCGGTCAGCAGCGAATCCCCTGTAAAGGAATCGCCCCAGACTTGCGTTCATGCCAAAGAGGGAGTGTGTGCCTTGCGGAAGAGCTGGCGGGGAGGCAGGGATTCGAACCCCAACAATGCCTTTCTCTACCCTGGTGACGGCGCGCGACTTCTGGTGCTAAGGGTTTGAGTTCCAAGTAGTTACGAGCTTCTCGTTGTCCACCTCAGTCCTCGCCGGTCCTCGGTATTCTACCGGAGTTGTGGAGACATTTTGGAGACGGTACACGGGACGCAGGCGCACCGAGCCCGAGCCGTTGTCGGTTTTCAGAACCTAGGGACCCCTTTCTGACGACTTTTTCAAAACCATTCCCCCCTCTGGACTGAGGTTTTTCAAAACCATTCCCCCCTTCGGGGCCGGGTTTTTCAAAACCTTTCCCCCCTC
The DNA here is from genome assembly GCA_963847295.1 of uncultured Verrucomicrobiae bacterium. GTDB lineage: Bacteria > Verrucomicrobiota > Verrucomicrobiia > Chthoniobacterales > Terrimicrobiaceae > DASTFP01. Next base: position 96,771 of record CAWJZG010000004.1, on the reverse strand, counting down.
GCCTGACCGCGCGAACGACGTCTCCGCCCTGGGCCGACACCCGGGCCAGGAGGCGTGATGTATCGCGAGGTCACGATGGTCGAAGTCAAGGAAGTGCTGCGCCTCTGGCGCGAGGGCGTGCCGACGAAACGGCTCGCCGCGCAGCTCGGGCTCGATCCCAAGACGGTGCGGCGGTATCTGCGCGCCGCGGCCGCGGCGGGCCTGCGTGCCGACGGGCGCGAGGTCAGCGACGACGAGGTGCGCGAGGTGCTGCTCGCGCTGCAGCCGGTCGGTGGACGCCCGCGGGGCGACGGGTGGGCGCACTGTGCCGCGCAGCGCGAGGCGATTCGCCGCTGGCTGGCCGACGGCCTCCGGCTGACGAAGATCCGCAAGCTGCTCGTGCGACAGGGCGTCGCGATCGCGTATGCCGACGCTGTATCGCTTCGCGGTCCTCGAGCTGCAGTTTGGCCAGACCGCCACGACGATCCCGGTGCTCGATGGCGCGCCGGGCAGGAACTGCAAGTCGACACGGGGTGGGTCGGCTGGCTCACGCTGCCCGCGCCGGGAAGCGGCGCCGGTTTCGCGCCTGGATCTTCACCGCCGTGCGCTCGCGCCATCGCTTCGTCTATCCGACCTTCGAGGAGACCACCGCGCGCGCGATCGAGGCGTGCGAAGCGGCCTGGGACTTCTTCGGCGGCATCTCCGCGTAATCGCAAGCTTGCGATTACGCGGCTAATGATCAGTAGCCCGTAATGCGAAGATGACGGCCCATTCGGCGTGTTCTCGACCGAATCGGCCATCCCACCTGTTGATTATTTGGGCACCGACGTCACAGAGCGTCGAGCCATGCCAGCAGTTCCGGGTCCCGTTTCCAGCGCGGAGGCTTGCCCGGTCTCGCGCTCGCGTCCACACGGGCTAACGCCTCTCGCTTGGTGTCCAGGCTGGCGCGCGCGTAGTGATTCGTCGTATCGAGGTGCGCGTGGCCGAGCCAGCTTCGAATGACGGTCACGTCGACGCCCGCCGATACCAAGGCGACGGCCGTCGAATGGCGAAAGGTGTGAGGCGAGACGTGTTTGGACTTGAGCGAAGGTACCGTGCTGCGCCGCAGACTGCGACGTAGTGATGCAGTTTGAAGCGCACGCCAGCGGCGCCCAAAGGGCGGCCAAACCGGTTGACGAAAGATCGGTTCGTCTGCGGCTCGCGGCTGCCGCCGAAGCAGCGCGACGATCAGATCGGTCGTTTCTGGCCAGAGCGGGCAGATGCGTTCCTTGCGTCCTTTGCCGAAGAGCCGGACCTGCGTCGGCGGGTCCAGCCGGAGCGCGCCGGGACACACGTCGAGCGCTTCTTGAATCCGCGCCCCCGTGTTGTAGAGGAAGGAGAGGAGGACGTGGTCGCGTTGGCCTTCGACCGTTGCGCGATCGGGCTGGTTCAGGATCGCCGTGACTTCCTCAGGATCGAGATAGCACACGGCCGGCTTGGACGTCCGCTTCGTTGGAATCCGCAGGATCGTCGCGCAGTCGGCGGCCACGGCTGGTTCGCGATCCGCGACGAAGCGAAAGAATGCCCGCAGCGCCGCGAGGCGGCAATTGCGCGTGCCGATCGACGTGTGCCGATCCTCTTCGCAGTGTCGGAGGAAGGCGAGGACGGCGGCTTCGGTGAGATCGGTGAGCCCCACCTGTGCAACGGCGTGCCCCTTTCGCTTCCCAACGAAACGCAGAAACAACCGCCACGTATCGCGATACGAGAGCACGGTATGACGAGAGAGGTTGCGCTGGCCTGCCATCCAGTCCTGAAAGAAGGCTTGCAGCAGGTGGGGAAAGCGGGGCGGCGTCATCGGTGACCTCCGTGCCCGTCGAGGAGACGACGACTGTGCTGCCGAAACCGCTCGCTCGCCTGCTGCAGTAATTCCTGGGTGATCGTGAGGTACACGAGGGTCGAGTTGATGTCCTTGTGCCCGAGATAGGTGGCGAGGTAGGGCAGGCGGCTTTGAGGATTGATGCCGGCTCGATACCACGCCAGCATCCGATGGACGACGAAGGCGTGACGAAGGTCATGCACACGCGGGCCGGCGCGCCCGTGCGCGGGCTTCAGGCCCGCTCGTCGGAGCACCCGGACGAGCAGCTTTTCGATCATGACGCGGCAGGTACCGCCCGGCGCGCTGTTGATGCCAGAAGAGCCCGGCCGACGCGTCGATCGCCGCGCCGGCCCGGCGCCGGGCGTCCAGATACGTGCGGACCGCCGCGACGACGCTGGGCGCGAGCGGCAGCCGACGTGATTTGAAGAATTTGGTGTCGCGGATCTCGATCGTCCCGTCATCGAGGTCCACATCACCGAGCGTCAGCCGTGCCAGTTCGCCGAGGCGCAGGCCGACACACGCCGCCAGGATCACCATCAGGTACAGGCTGGAGGGGCGCAGCGGCGCGTGCGGGGACGGAAACGTCCGCGCCGCCTCCACGATCCGTTGGAGGTCTACGGCCGTAGAGTATGCTACGGACGCCGATGTTGTTGACGCACCTGGCGGGAGAGCTGACGATCAACGCGGAGAATCGCGGTCGTCGCGTCGAGACGGTGCAAGGCGGTGGAGATCACCCGGCCACAGACCTGCGCCTCCCACCGGTGGTGGACGCCCGAGCCGGCATCGGCCCACGCCCTGATCAACACGCTGAGGGGTTCACCGATCAGGTCGGGGCGTCTCTGAAGGAAGCGGTCGAAGCGGAGCAGACGGCCGGCCTCGGTCTCGTACCGGTAGCCGAGCGATCGCATCCGAGCAATGTGCGCGTTGCAGGGTCTGGCCGAGGGCGCTTCCAAACGGTGGCAGCGGCCGGAGCGCCTCGAGTGCGGTCTCGGCCTTCACGGCGAGCAACGCCCGGACGATCGGCGTGGTGGCGCGCTGGCCGGTACTCGCGACGCCAGTCCGCGAGCGGATTGCTGGGAATGGCGCGCGTCGTCACCAGCCAATCGAGAAAGCGATCGACGAGCCGTGCGCGGTGGTAGACCAACGGCACCGGCAGATCACGCCGCGCGTGCGTCCAGCCACAGACCGAACGGTGTCCCGCGACACCAGCGCTGTGCGTCGACTGGTCGGCCACGAAGCGTTGAAAGTGCCGCAAGATGCATCGGTACACCGGGACGCTGTCCGCGCTTCGGAGACGGAGCGTGCGAATGAAGCGGTCGATGACGCGGGGATCGGCGAGCGCGCTCATCGCGTCTGCTCCCCGGGATCTCCAGACTGACGGCCCGGAGATCCTCCGTCGCGAGCTTCAAATAGACGGTCGTCGACTTGGCGGATCGATGGCCCAGGAGATCGCCAATGTGCTTGGCCGGGACTGCCGCGCGGAGCAACGTCACCGCGCGCGTGTGTCGAAAGGCGTGCGGGCCTCGCTTCCCCGTTGGCCTGATGTCGGCTCGGCCTCGAGGCGATCGCGGATCGGCGTATAAAGTGACGACCCGGATCGAAATGGTCGGTATGGCGCTCGACTCCGGATAAAGACCTCTCGATACGGCACCGACGGCCGACCCTGGCGGAGGTACTGGACGATGGCGTCGCCGACGTCGGCCAGCAACGGCAGTTCCGAACCGCTCCGTCTTGGCGTGGCGAATGCGGAGTCGATCGTGCCGCCAGTCGACGTCGTCCAACCGCAACGCCGTGACCTCGCCAGCGCGGAGGCCATATTTCGCGAGCAGCATCAAGATGGCGTAATCGCGGCGACCTGCGGCCGAGTGATCGCGCCGCGTGACCGTCAGCACACTGCTCGACATCCTCCGCCCGCAATGCTGACGGAATCGCTTCGTCCGCGTACACGCGTGGCCCCTGATCGTGACGCTGAGATCACGCGGCGTTGTGCCCGTGGCGTACAGATACCGCAAAAAGCTGCGCAGCTTGACGGTGACGCCTTTGACCGTGACCCGTCGAAGCGATGCCGACCGACTGGCCACATAGGTATCGAGATCCGATACCTCGACCTGCCTGAGACGCACCGCCGTCCCGCGCGGCCCAAGCCAGTCGAGAAACCGGCGAACTTCCTCACAACGGTCGCGGCACGTCTCGATCGCGAGCCCACGACGGTCCTGCAGCCACGTGACATACTCGTCGACGAGGATCATATGGAATTGATCGCGCGCCGTCAACGATCTCGGACGGCGGCCACGATCCCCGCACCAACCGCAGCAGCATGTGAATGCCGCCGGTGTGCGAATTCCGCCAACCGCTGATCGACGCCGGGCGGTGATGATGGCGTCGGACAAACCGGCGATGCTGCCGTCGCAAGTAGCCAGTAACGTCAGACGGCTGAGCGTCCTTGACGTGCGTCCCGCGTGCCCCCAGATACATGAGAAGTGGCGCGCGACCGCCGTCCACCGAGTAACGATGTGACGGTGGTAGCGTTCGTCCTGCAGGTGTTTGGTGAGCCGTGAAAGCCATCCGTCGTCCAAACCGGCGCCAATGCCCCATACGCACCTCCTTGCAGTTCAACAAGGATGCGCGTTTCGAATAATGCGAAGGTAATCGCCGGTTTGGGCTGCTTCGGGCCGGTCCCGCACGCAGTTCTCCCCATTACGGCATCCTGACCATTATTCACGGTCCTCATCCCCGACAACACGAAGGCGATCATCCTTCAGGCCAATCCGCTCGCCCCGCGCCTCACACCGGCGTTTCTCGAGTATGCCCAGGCGCGCCAGTTTCACATCGACGCCGCCCGCGTCCGGCGGCCTCGAGACAAGGCTCAGACTTCATACTGCACGCCTTTCTGTCGGTGTGATGCGAGCTGAGGGTAGAGGCGTCGATCCCGAAATCGTTTCCCTGGATGCGGCGTGGGGAGCGGGCCGGTGGGCGGCTCGAAGAGAATCGTGTCCTTGTCGTCACCGCGCACGGCGCGCACGAGGCCTTGCTGTGCGAAGCGCTTTACCGTCCCGGGATGCACGCGGAGCAACTCGGCCATCTGCGGCGTGGTGAGCCAGCCAGTCTGCTGCAGATGGTCCGCGTAGCTGGTGATCTGGTATCGTGTCGCACGAACTGGACGAGCCTGGACGCCCAACTGCTGTAGCGGTGGATCTGCACGCCCCTTCGGAGGGGCGTATGGGCCTGGTAGATCTGGCCGAACTGCTTGAGCGCCTGGTAAAGCGGATGACCGCTATCGAAATTCCCGACCGCCGTGGTGGCGTCGGTGCCGAGCAGGTTGTTATCATTGTAGCTCGCCACCTGCGAAGGGAACATGTCCTCCCGCGCATCCTTGTCGACACCATCGCCGGTGAATCCCTGCTCGTCGCCGTAGTAAATCACGGGAACGCCGCGGGCGAAGTACATAAGGGCATGTCCCAATCGGGAGCGTTTCAACATTTCCTCTTCATCGGCGGAGCCGCCCACTTTCTCCTGAAGGAAAAACCCTATGCGGCCGACGTCATGATTGCCGAGGAAAGTCGGAAGGCTGTAGACGTCGCTGTCGGCGTCAGTGTAATAGTCGTCTTTCTCGAAAAAGTGTTTAAGATCGTCGGTGGGTTTGCCGGCGCTGATGAAGCCGGCGACCGCGCCTTGAAATCCGAAGTCGAGCACAGCCGGCAGCCGGGCGCCGGTCGTGTAGAGGCTGAGAAACTCGGGGTTGGGGTCGTACACCTCGCCGAAAACAAAGAACTCGGGAATGCCTTGCTCACGCGCATAGGCGACAATCGCCGGGGCGAACTGCTGCCAGAATTCGGTGTTGACGTGTTTGACGGTATCCAACCGAAAACCGTCGATCCGGAATTCGCGAATCCAGTATTTGAAGATTTCGATCATGCCCGTGACGACTTTGGGATTCTCGGTGAACAGGTCGTCCAGTCCGAAGAAATCTCCGTGCTGCGAGCTTTCCCCGCTGAAAGTACTTTCGCCGCGGTTGTGGTAGTAGATCGGATCGTTCAACCACGCCGGCACTTTTACGTTCTTTTCATTCTCCGGAACGTACGGTGTGTAGGCCCAACGGGGATCTGTCAGTTTGGCGAAGTTTTCTTCGGTCTGGACCGAGTCGCCCCGGAAGCCCTCATTGATCGACGGACCATCGATACCGCCGCGGTTCGTGTACGGGTATTCGGCCTTGGCGCGGTAGACGCTGGCGTCGCCGGTGCCTTGCTTGTCGGACCGTTCGATTCGTCATCCTGACGGTACTGGATCACGTTCGCGGTGTGATTGACGATGATGTCGAAAAAGATCTTGATGCCCATTTGATGAGCCGTTTTCACTAGCGTCTTCAGGTCTTCGTTGGTCCCGAAATGGGGGTCGACCATGGTGAAATCGGTGGTCCAGTAGCCGTGGTAGCCGGCGGAGTCGCCGCCTACCGGCTTGTTCTTGAAGATCGGTCCCATCCAGATCGCGGTGATGCCCATTTCTTTTAGGTAGTCCAGTTTTGCAGTGAGGCCCTTCAGGTCGCCGCCGTGAAAAAATCCCTTGTCGGTGGGATCGAAGCCGTGGCTGCGCTTGTCTCCGGGGTAGCCGCCAGTGTCATTGGCGGTGTCGCCGTTGAAAAAGCGGTCCGGCAAAACGAAATAGAAAACATCGTCCTGAATCGGACGGTCGATGGTTTCGGCCCTTGCAAAGCCACATAGCGCGAACATCAACAGGATCGAAAGAAAATGAGCGTAGCTTGAGACAACTCCAGTTAGCATGCTATTAGGAGGGTGTTCGCTTCGGAGGTCAAAATACGGTGTGTTCACAATCTTTCGTTTTGTACGGTAGAAGTCGCCATGGGGACATTCCCCTCTTCGACGTCGTGGCGTGTTGCGGGCTTTGCGGTAAAGCGCAGCGTGAACAATGGGTGCGGCACCAGCAAGCAAGAATCAGGAGATCTGTGGCGAGTGTTCATCGTTGGATAAATAGCGTCAACCAGGCGGAAAGGCTTAACACTTCATGCAACTGGAATTGAAGGGGCTCGCTCCTGTCCCTCGCTCGCTCTACCGCGCTTCGGCTGAACTTTTCCGTTCTGAGTTGGAGCAATTTCACGCCTTCGGTACCCCGACTCTCGTGGGCGACCAGAGCGATCGGGTCTGGCGAAAGGATCTCGATTCTCACGAACGAGTTTTGGACGTCCAAACAAAGAGCGGCGAGCTCTCTGCACGAGATATCCTACCGCGCTTGTTTCAAGCCTCAGTTGCCGCGCTTTTTCATCGAGAGGCTCACTCAAGCCGGGAGACCTCGTCTACGATCCTTTCATGGGGCGGGGGACCACGCTGCTCGAAGCAGTTCTTCTTGGCAGGCAGGCGGCCGGTTGCGATGTCAACCCACTGAGCGCCATCCTTCTCAAGCCACGTCTGGACGCTCCGGCTATCGAGCAGGTTCAACGACGGCTAGATGAAATAAAATGGGACTACAGTGAGCCGCTTCCCGAGGACTTTCTGGTGTTCTACCATCCGAAAACCCTGCGGCAGATTTGCGCTCTTCGCGAGGCGTTGCGTTACAGCTGGTCTTCTGTCGACGAATGGATTCGCATGGTAGCGACGAACCGCCTGACCGGACATTCGAAGGGGTTTTTCTCCGTTTACACGCTCCCACCCAATCAGGCGGTTTCCATCCAAAGCCAGCGTCGGATCAATGAACAGCGGAAGCAAGCGCCGGACGCGCGCGACGTGGCCGTGCTCATCCGCCGCAAGAGCAGATCGCTCTTGTCGAAGGTCTCTGCAGACGATCGGAACATGTTGTCCACTTGGGGACCAAAATCGATCTTGATGACCGGTTCATGCGAGGAAACGACGGCAATTCCCGACGAGAGCGTCACTCTGGTGGTGACCTCACCGCCGTTCCTTGATGTGGTGGACTACGAAACCGACAACTGGCTTCGTTGTTGGTTTAATCATGTCGATCCAAAATCGATCAAGCTGTGGATGTTCAAACGCGTTGAGGAGTGGTCCCAGCGCATGACGATCGTTTTCCGTGAGCTGAACCGCATCCTGAAGCGCGATGGATTCGTAGCCTTCGAAGTCGGGGAGGTCCGTAATGGCAAGCTGAAACTCGAGGATTTCGTTGTTCCGGCAGCCGAACAGGCGGGGCTGAAACCCGTTCTGGTCCTTGTGAACCAGCAAGAGTTCACCAAGACCTCAAATTGCTGGGGCGTGAGCAACATGAGCAAGGGAACGAACACGAACCGCGTCGTCCTCCTTCAAAAGGAATAGCCGCTGCGTACTGCCCAAGCGCCGCAAGCCGATGAAGAAGGCGGCGTGAGGAGCATGAAAAGTGTGGAGTGAGGAGCGCGCGGGACGATTCGACGGCTCCGCGCGTAGCGAAGTTCGCTCGCCCTCGCCTGGGTGCTAAGAGGGCAATCGAAGTTCCCTTTGCGCGGCGAGTTAAAGACGCATAGAAGGGGAAAGCGCGTTAACCAATCTCTGTATGAACCGGCCTGCACCAAGAGCCATCTTGTTCGATTTCGGCGGAACCTTGGATTCTGATGGCGTTCCCTGGAAAGAGCGCTTTTACCCCCTTTATCGCGAGGCGGGGATCGAATGGGATCTTCCCAGGTTCGAAAGACTGTTCCATGAATCCGATGATTCGCTTACAGAGGAGAAACTGGACGAGGTTGGTTACGAAGCGATGCTTTTCGAACAAGTGAGCCGAGTTTTGCGGAACGGCGACCGGTTCGATGCGCTGCTTGCCCGCCGCATCTCGGACCGCTTTTATTCCGATTCCGTGCGTTGCTTGAATAGAAACAGGCCCCTTCTGCAGCGGCTTTCGAAACGGTATCAACTCGGCATCGTATCGAACTTCTATGGAAATCTTCGGTTTCTTTGCGAAGAAATTGGCTATGCTGAGGTCTTCGCTGCAGTAATCGATTCGGCTCGGCTCGGCATTGCTAAACCGAATTCGGGAATCTTTCAGGCGGCACTTGATCGTTTGGGCTGTGCGCCCGAGCAGGCGATCTTCGTGGGCGACAATCCAGTGCGCGATATGGGCGCAGCCCGTGCGCTAGCCATGCCGCACGTCTGGTTGAACACGATTCATCCGGAGCGCAAGCCCTGTTGTGACGGCGATCCGGTGATTCGATCACTAACGGAGCTCGAGGACGTTCTGCCATGATCGATTCCGTGGGAATCATTGCGGCGGGAGAGGGCAACCGGCTGAAGCTGGCCGGCATCGACGTTCACAAGCCGCTGGTTTCCGTTGCGGGCGTTCCTCTGATCGGGCACACGCTTCGACAATTCGTCGATTCCGGTGCTCGCCGCGGTGTGATCATTTTCAATGAGGCGGAACAGGAGTGTGCGGATTGGGTCCGGAAGAGTTTTCCCGAGCTCGAGCTTGAAATTCTGATAAAGTCCACAAGATCCTCTTTTGAGAGCTTTTGGCTTGTCGGACGGGCTCTGGGTCCGGGCAGACACCTTATATGCACAGTGGATTCGATTTGTTCGAGCGCCGATTGGCGCAAAATGATCGCCTCCGAAGCCGGCTCGGCACGCGAGATTCTTTTGGGCGTCACTTGCTTCGTTCACGACGAGAAGCCGCTTTGGGTTGGGACTGAGCCGGGCAGTTTGAAAATCACGGAGATCGGCGGACCCGGCGGCAACTACGCCACTGCCGGTTTTTACAACGTCAGCGATGCGATTTTTGAGAGGGAGTGGAAGAACGATATTTCTTCCCTGCGCGTTTTTCTTGGGGAAATCCTTCGAGAAGGATTTCCGGCGAGCGTGGTCCCGCTTGCGGATGTGATCGATGTCGATACGGTTGAAGACATTAATCTTGCCGAACGTTTCATATCCCAGATAAGGAGTGGCGTTTGACGCCGCGTTCATTGCTTGGAATTTTTCGAGAAACTCTGCACTCTCCCGAGCGGGTTTTCGACGACTTTGAGATCCTCCGCTTGACTGGTGAAGTGCTCCGTTCCGAGGGCATTGAGGTTGAATTCGTCAAACCCGAGCACATTGCGTCTGCCGATTGGTGGAACGAGCCTCGCCCGGAGATCGTTTTTCTCATGTGCGAGCAGGAACGGATGCTTAAGCCACTGAGTGAATGGGAAATGCGCGGAACAATTTTGATCAATTCGGTGGAAGCCATCCGGAATACCTACCGCAATCGCATGATTCCCTTGTTGTCGTCCGCCACGATGCTCTTTCCGAAAAGTGAGCTGATTGTGACGGTGTCGCCGCATTGGGAAAGGCATTTGAGGGCTTTTTTCCGGAATGCCGGCATTCGACCGCTTTGGATCAAGCGCGGGGACGTTCACAGCACTCAGAAAGGCGACGTCAAACTGGCACGATCCGCCGAGGAGGTTCACGCGCTGCTGCTGGCGTTTCAATCGCGCGGCGTCGCGCAGGTCGCGTTTCAGGAACATATCGAGGGCGACTTGGTCAAACTTTATGGCATCGGCCAGTCGGGAGAGACGTGGTTCAGGTGGTTCTATCACAAGGACCAAAGGTTGAAGCGGCATCCTTTCTCAGAGGACGCGTTGAGGGACGCGTTTTTTGGCGCGGCCAAAGTCCTGGAGCTCGAGATCTTCGGAGGGGATGCCGTGGTGGCTTCGGACGGTTCGATTTATCTCATCGACATCAACGCCTGGCCAAGCTTCGCGCTTTTCCGCAAGGAAGCTTCCGAGGCAATAGCCCGCCATATTCTTTCGAAGATTTCCGACCCCGTTTCATAGCCCATGAAAAGGACAAAGGCACTTCCCAGGGGGAGTCAGACCCCGGTTCCCAGCGACGGGCGCGAAGAGAGGTCGAAGTCCCGGGAAATTTTTGAGGAGGAACAAAAGTACATCTCGCCGGGCTTTCAGGGTATTGCGCTTTACTCCCGCATCGCTCTTGCCCGCGGCCAAAATGAGATCGTCACCGACGAGGATGGAAAAAACTACATTGATTTCGTTTCGGGGATCGGCGTGGGAAGCGTGGGCCACTGTCACCCCCACTACGTCCAGGCACTAAAGAAACAAGTCGAACAGCTCACCTTTTCAAGTTTTACGACTGAGGTTCGAATGAAGTTTTTGCGGCTGCTGGCTTCTCTTTTGCCGAAGCCGTTGAGCCGCATTCAGCTCTTTTCTGGAGGTGCAGAGGCTGTCGAAGCGGCTTTCAGGCTGGCCAAGTCAGTAACCAAGAAATTCGAATTCATCGGGTTTTGGGGCGGCTTTCACGGAAAAACCGGCGGGGTTCTAGGTCTGCTGGGCGACGAGTTTAAGAAAGATTTGGGGCCCTTTATGCCCGGGCTCACTCTTTCCCCTTTTGCGTATTGCTACAGGTGCCCGCTCAAACTGAGTTATCCCTCCTGTGGCCTGGCTTGCGCCGATCATTTGCGTGAAGTGATCAAGTTGCAAACTCAGCAGCAGGTTGCTGCGATCATCGCGGAGCCCATTCAAGGAACGGCCGGAAACGTCGTGCCCCCCGCGGAGTTTTTGCCCGCTGTTCAATCCATCGCCAAGGAATTTGGCGCTCTGTTTATTTCGGACGAAATGCAAACCGGCTTCGGCCGGGCGGGCGGCATGTGGGGGTTCGAGCACGACAACCTTTCGCCTGATATCCTAACGGTGGGTAAGGGCATTGGCGGGGGATTCCCGTTGAGTGGGTTGATTTCGACTGAGGACTACTGCAACGCCCCTCCGTACTCCTTGCCTTCCGGAAGTTCGTCGAGTTATGGAGGCAACCCCCTCGCAGCCGCAGCGGGATTGGCATCCTTGGAGATCATTTTGGAGGAAAAACTCGTTGAGAATTCTCGCAAGGTCGGCGACGCCCTACTGAAAAAGTTCAAGAGCTTCGAAGACCGGTTTGAGTTCGTTGGCGAAGCACGCGGACGCGGACTTATGATCGGTATCGAACTGGTGAAGGACAAAAAGACCAAGGAACGCATCGGCAAAGATGTCAGCCACCGGATCTTTCACGAGTGCTTGAAGCGGGGATTGCTTTCGATGAGTTATTCCAATCCAATCCGCATCATTCCTCCGTTAACCATCTCTGAAGAATCGGCCATGCAGGCGGCGGCCATTTTCGAAGAGGTTTTTGTTGAAGTTCAGCAGGATGGTTCGTACAAACGTTAGCCTCTCGAGAGCGATGAAACGGCATTCCGACTGCCTCCAGACAAGAGTCGATCGCAGGCTCCAGACCCTCACAGCTCTAAATGTATAGAGGCGCAATTATTGGACTGGGAAACGTGGCATTAAGCGGACATTTGCCGGGTTGGCGGAACAGTTCCGAGTTTAAGATCGTTGCGGGCGTCGATCCCGCGCCGGATCGTCGTGATCTTTTGGCGAAGGCGCTGCCCGAAGCTAGCAGATGCGCTTCAATTGCCGATTTGCCGCGGGACTTGGATTTCGTCGACATTTGCACGCCACCGCACACGCATTTTGAGGTTGCCCTTCTTGCGCTCGATCGCGGATGGAACGTTTTGTGCGAGAAGCCGCTGGTGCTCGCAGGGGAGCAACTCGATCAGATCCGCCAACTGGCGATGGAAAAGGAGCGCGTCTTGTTCACGGTCCACAATTGGAAGTTTGCTCCGATTTGCCGCAAGATCGTAGAGATACTCCGCAGAGGGAACGCTCGGCGAGATTCAACACTGCGCTTGGAATGTGCTGCGAACCGGTCCATCGATCACGACCGACCCGGAAAACTGGCGGCTTGATTCTCGCAAATCAGGAGGCGGCATCTTGATCGATCATGGATGGCATGCATTTTATTTGGTCCTGGAGTGGTTCGGCTCGCGGCCGATTGGAGTGCAAGCCTCGCTGGAAAATCGTCAGTATATTGAGTTGGATGTGGAGGACACGGCGATCATTAGGGTTCAATTTGAGAGCGCCAACGGCCGTTCGCCGACCGCAGATATTTTCCTAACCTGGGCCTCGCGGTTGCGCCGCAATTCGGGAGTGATCGAGGGAAGTTTGGCGCAGTTGAGCATCGAGGACGACGCTTTGCGTCTGGACCGTCAGGGACGGTAGCCGAGAAAAATTTCAGTTTAGCTCCGGGCTGTCGAAGGGTTCGCATCACCCGGATTGGTTCGAGTTTGTCACCCGGGAATTTGGAAGAGAGCTGAAGGACGTCTCGTGCCGAGGCGCTAATCTTGATGTGGCGCGATTGTGTCTTCGGTTGGTTGAGCGATCCAAGGCCTCCGGCCAAGCGAAAGGATTTTTGCCCGTATAGTCGCATGACCGACACTCTGATCATTCCCTCTTGGAAGTCTTGTCCTTCGCCCCATTTTCGCTTGTTGGGCGTGGAGTTCGAAGACCGCATCGTGTTGGCAGTCCCGTAAATCAGGTTTCAAGAAATTCCTGCTTCATCCCGGACCCAATGACGTCGAACAACTGCCTGAGCAATTTGTCGTTCTCCTCCCGAATCTCTTGCTTTCAGACGCGCCTGGAAGCGGCTGGGTATGCTGGAGGTCGCGTGCGATACCCTGACAATGCCCAGGGAAACGGATTCGTTAGGCGTCGTCCGCTGCAAGAATGCGGAAGTTGTCGCCGGCGCTTTTCGGGAGTCCGGTTCTTATTCGGAACTGTTGGCGAAACTGAGAGCGCGGCTGAAATGCGAATTCGTTAGCTTTGGAGCGCGAGATTGGGTTGCGTTCCGCAGTGACCAGGACCGACCGCATGTCGAAGAATGGCTGCTGCGTGGGTTGATCAAAGACTCCGAGGGCTTCATGTCACGACATTTGGAGCGTAAAATTTCGCTCGCGGTCACTCGAAACCTTGTGAATACCCGCATTACCCCGAACGCAATGACGCTTTTCAGCGTGGCGATCGGATTGACCGGGGCATTGTTTTTCGTTGTTCCCAAGAACTCGTATCATGTTTTGGGAGCTCTTCTTTTCTGGCTTCATTCCGTGCTCGATGGCTGCGACGGAGAACTGGCACGTCTGAAGTTCGCCGAATCACGCTGGGGTGGCTTGCTTGATTTTTGGGGCGACAACGTCGTCCACTCAGCGGTTTTCTCCGCAATCGCCGCGGGAACTTATGCCAAACGACCCGGAACAACTCCCTTCGTCTTGACGGCTTTTGCGGTGAGCGGAACGCTGCTCTCGGCGAGCCTGGCGTATTGGACGACGATGAGGCGAAAGACGTCGGGCGGACCCCTGTTCACCTCGGTCGTTGGGGATACCTCACACAACAGCAAGAACGCTGGCGAAAGGATCGCGGACCAATTGGCGCGACGCGATTTCATCTACCTGGTGGTGGCGCTCGCGGTCGCCGGGAAGGTCAGTTGGTTTTTGTGGATGGGAGCAGTAGGCGCCCCGCTGTATTTTCTCGCGTTGGCCGCTTTCAGCCTGAAGAATACTTCGACGGCGCGGCAACAAGTCGTATCCCCAGAAATTTCAAAATGAGCGAACAAACTTCTTACTATCCAGAGTTGGCTAAGGAAATCCGGCCTGCCGAAGGGCGTCTAGGCGTATTGCTTCCCGGATTGGGCGCAGTGGCCACGACTTTCATTGCCGGCACTTTCCTGGCACTCAAAGGCCTGGCGCGCCCCTTTGGTTCCATCACACAAATGCAAAGGATTCGTTTGGGCAAGCGAACGAATGCGCGCTTTCCGTTGATCAAGGAGTTCGTCCCTTGGCGTCCCTGGAGCAATTGGTATTTGGTGGGTGGGATATCTCTCGTGAGAATTGCTATCAAACGGCGATCCGATCCGGCGTCCTGCCTGCGAACATTCTTGAGCCCGTGAAAAAGGAACTAAGCGGGATCCGCCCGTTTTCCGCTGCCTTCGATCGCCGCTATGTGCGAAACCTGGACGGCGCCAATGTTAAGAAAGCCGGCAACAAAATGGAAATGGCTCAAGCCATCATCCGCGATATCGAAAGCTTCAAGAGGAAGAATAGATTGAAGCGCGCTGTGATGGTTTGGTGCGGCTCCACTGAGGTCTACATGGAGCCAAGGAAGGTTCACCATTCCCTCGAAGCGTTTGAGAAGGGGCTGAGGGCCAATTCGCCGGATATCTCTTCGTCAATGATCTACGCCTACGCGGCCCTTCAAGCCGGCACACCTTACGCGAATGGCGCACCGAACTTGTCGGTCGATATCCCAGCGCTAATGCAATTGGCACAAAAAAATAATGTTCCGATCACGGGGAAGGATTTCAAAACGGGCCAGACGTTCATGAAGACAATAGTCGCGCCCGGTCTGAAGGCGCGAATGCTGGGCGTCAGTGGCTGGTTCTCGACAAACATATTAGGCAACCGTGACGGCGAGGTTCTGGATGATCCGGACTCGTTTCGAACCAAGGAGGTAAGCAAGGCGAGCGTGCTTGACGCCGTTTTGCAGCCTTCACTTTATCCGGACCTTTACAGTCGAATCTTTCACAAGGTCAGAATCGAATATTATCCGCCGCGAGGCGACGAAAAGGAAGGATGGGATAACGTCGACATCTTTGGTTGGTGCGGCATGCCTATGCAGATCAAGATCAATTTTCTTTGTCGCGATTCGATTCTTGCGGCGCCGATCGTGTTGGATTTGGTGCTTTTTCTGGATTTGGCCCAACGCGCGGGCATGAGTGGAATCCAGGAATGGCTGTCGTTTTATTTCAAATCGCCGATGTCCCGACCGGATCTGAAGCCCGAACACGATCTGTTCATTCAGCACCTCAAACTGCAAAACACGCTTCGCATCCTCATGGGCGAAGAGGTGCTGGATCATTCAGGATTGGACTATTATGAGACGGGTGCGAATAACGACGTTGATTCGAAGCCGACACGACGTCGGAAGTTGGAGAAAGCGAAGTCCTGATCTCTTCGGAAGCGCCCAAACGCGTGCCGGGCGATCGTCATTGTACTCAGAACTTCCAAGAGAAGGTCGGCCGCGGGTTTGCTCGAGCGGGTTCTGTCCGTGATGAGCAATCCCGCGCGCTCAATGTGAGGTTGGAAGTCGGGGCCGGCTTTGAATCCGCTCCCAGCTCGCGGAGGCGCTTCTCGAGAAGGAGGGAACTTGATCGTCCAGCTTGACGGAGCGTTCTTCCGAATCTGTTCTTGCTCCTGCCAAATAAGGCCTTATCCGATCATGAAGAAACTATTTTTCCTTGCTTTCATCGTTCCCTCGCTTTTTTACGCGCAGACCACGTCCGACAAGCAGGCGCCTGACGCGATTCTGCTCACGATCTTTCTCAAACACGACCAGGGCATGACGCTTGCCGAGATTCAGAAGTTGCAGGAAGAGCAGGGGTTTTGGAAAGCGTTTCCGCCTGAAGGCACCACCGTGGTAAGCTCGTATGTCATGATGGGCATCGGTCAAGTCGTCACCCTTGAAATTCCGGCGTCGAAATTGCGCGAAGTGAATGTCGCGTTGGAGAAGACTGCTTGGAAAGCATTTCGCACGGAGTTCTATCCTACCTACGACCTGTATCCAGTGATCAAGGATAGACTCGCCAATCCCGCCAAGAGAAATCCGTGACCGACGCCACCGGACCATGACGACGCAAAAATTGCGAATCTTCTCCGATGCTCCCTTGAGCGCTTCCGCGTTGGAGATCCTCAAGAAAGGCACAGCCTCACACGAACTTGTCTTCCCCCGGCGCGCCGCCGAATCGGTCCTTGTGCGGACCGAGCCCGACCCGGCGCTTGCAACAGCGGACATCGCTTTCGGTCAGCCCGACGTAGCCAGTGTGTTGAACTCTGACCGTCTGCGCTGGATTCATCTGACGAGCGCAGGGTACACGCGCTATGACACGCCTGAATTTCGAGCTTTTGCCGAATCCCGCGGGCTCCTCGTCACCAATAGTTCGGCGGTTTATTCGGAGGCATGCGCTGAGCATGTGTTTGCGTTCATGCTGGCGCAGGCGCGAGGACTGCCACAGGGGCTTCAAACCCGCTGCGCAAACGGCTCGCCGCAATGGACTCAACTTCGTGAGGGCTCCGCGCTCTTGCAAAATCAACGCGCTGTCATCTTAGGCTTCGGCAGCTATTGCATCGAGGCTTCTGGAATTGCTCGCCCCGTTTGAAATGAAGGTGATCGCCATGCGCCGGAAGCCGAAGGGAGATGAAGGAATTCCGACGGTAACCGCGGAAAATTTGCGGCAAGCGCTTGCGGCTGCCGACCACGTGATAAGCATCTTGCCCGATAACCCGGAGTCCATTCATTTTATCTCCTCCGAGCGCCTGGGATGGATGAAGCGCGGTGCGATCTTCTATAATATTGGCCGGGGCACAACGGTTGATCAGCAGGCGCTCCTCGAATCCTTGCGATCCGGCCATCTTGGCGCAGCATGGCTCGACGTGACTGATCCGGAGCCATTGCCGGATGACCATCCCCTCTGGAGGACGCCGAATTGCTACATCACACCGCACACCGCGGGAGGTCACCGGAACGAATCCGAAACGCTGGTTCGTCATTTCGTGGATAACTTCAACCGCTTTCTAAGCGATTCGCCGCTTCGCGATCGGATCATGTAAAGAGATGAATTCTTTGGTTGTTCGTCTCCAATAAAACAAACTCGGAATGGATGACCGTGTATGCTCGTGAGCCGGCAACCATTTGCGGGCGTTGCAGCGCTTGTGAAGGAGTGGCGGCCCGATCTCGCCCGGGCAACGCGGGCGACGGCGGGAATCATCGTTCCCCTCCTGCTGGCGGAGACGGGTCAAATTCCCCTGCACGTGATTTTTGCGGCGATCGCCGCGCAGAACGTCGCGATGGCGGACGTGCGCGGATCGTATTCGCTGAGATTGGCGATCCTGTCTTCCGGCGCGCTATTGCTTGGGTTGGCCGCCGCGCTCGGTTCGATAAGTTCCCAGCACTTGTGGATGGCGCTCTTGTTCGCAGCGGTGATGGCAATCGTCGCAGGAGGCTTGAGGCACTTGAGCGCAGACTACGGCCCGCCGCTCGCGGCGCCCACGGTCTTTATTTTCCTGATGGCTTCCGCATCGCCTCCGGGTCATGGGGAGGTCCTTTCCCATATGCTCTCCGCATGGGCAGGCGGAGCCCTTGGGATTGTTCTGCAAATGGCGCTCTGGCCATTTCGTCCTCAGCATCCCTTGCGTCGAATTGCCGCTGAGTGCTGGCAGGAAGCAGCCAACTTGGTCGGGATTTTCAACGACGACAGTTGGTCGAACGCGACGCTCAAGAACGACGCAGTCGCCGCGCAGCAGACGCGGCTTCGCGAGATGCTTGACAGAACACTCGTCACGCTGAATGCGGCAGAATCCAAACGAATGCGTCTCCTAGTGGCGCGGCTGAAAGAGCTCCAGTTGCTGTCTGCGCGATTCGCCACCCAAGTTTTGGCGTTGGATACCGCCATGGAAACGCGCGGGGTGAATCACGGGTTGGCAGAAGCGGCGGGCGCATTCCAGCCTGTTTTTCAGTCGCTTGAAAACATGGCACGTTCCGTTGCAATCACAATCGTTTCGCGGCAGCCG
Source organism: uncultured Verrucomicrobiae bacterium (assembly GCA_963847295.1). Classification (GTDB taxonomy): domain Bacteria; phylum Verrucomicrobiota; class Verrucomicrobiia; order Chthoniobacterales; family Terrimicrobiaceae; genus DASTFP01. The sequence continues at coordinate 78,533 of CAWJZG010000004.1, read as the reverse complement.
TCGCATCTGACCTCGCTCGATGTGCGGCTTCGGAGACTCACCAATTTGCTCGGGGCTGCTCGCACAGGCGTAGTCGCGCGAGCGAGCAGCCTGCCGCACGGCAGGCACCTGGTGGATATCCTGGGCAGATCGAGAGCCTTGTGCCCGAGATCAAATCGGCTGTGCGCAAAACGATTGATCGAGCGAGCGAACGCGGTGCCTTTTCTTTGGAGCTTTTGGATCTACATACGTGGAGACTGGGTTCCCTGCAGGCCGCTCTCAACTTGAGTCCTCGCATAGACCGGGCGTTGATGCGCTTCATCCTGCGTTTGGGGACGCTATTGGTTCTCAGCGTGTTCGTGTACAAATGGTTTGCGATCCCGCACGGATACTGGTTGGGCTTGACCCTAGTCGTCGTGATGCAGCCGGACTACGGATCGACACGACAGCGCGTCGCGGAACGGGTTCTGGGCACGCTGCTGGGAAGCCTGCTTGCAAGCGGACTGCTGTTCCTTGACCTTCCGCATGCCGTGCTTCTCGCCGCGGTCGCGCTCACAGCATTCCTCTTCGCCCTCTTTCTCAAGCGAAGATACGACGTGGCGGTGGTGTTCTTGACCCTGATGGTCGTGCTTCTGACGGAAACTGGCGGTCCGGCGAGTTGGCAGCTGACTCTGGAACGCCTGGCGTGCACTCTCGCCGGGGGCGGCCTGGCGCTGCTGGCAGCTCATTTCTTCTGGCCCGCCTGGGAGAAGGATCGTTTTCAGCCTCTTATGAGCGAAGCTCTACTGGCCAGCCGCGATTACATCAGACTTCTTTGCCGCCGCTCGCGTGAAGGCACGGGACGCGGGCCGGAGTTGATTCCTGCGAAAAGACACCTTGAGACGGCCAACAGCGAAGTCTTTGCGTCTCTGCGGCGCATGTATGGCGAACCGAAGAATCACGCAAATATCCTTCAGGACGCCGCCGCGATGGCCAACGGGAACGTCCGGCTCACGCGCGTGCTGAATCTTCTTTTGCTGCACCTCGCAAACAAGCCCCCACCGGTGACCGAATCCGCGCTGGCAGAGTGGGAAGATGCCGCATCCTCGGCCCTGGAAGTGCTCGCCGCCACCTGGGAAGAATCCGACGAACGGTCGCTTGAACTTGCCTTGTCGCGCTTGGAGGGGGTTGACCTCGGTGGCTCGCACCAGAATCACGATTCCTGGATTTTCGCGCAATTTGCCCGTGCCTCCACCGAACTTAGCGCCATGCTGATCGATGCGCTTCCCAAAGCGGAGGCGTCGAAGCTTGGATGATCCTCAATTACTGATTGAAATCAGTTTGAGAAGTCCTAGAAAAAGACTTTTATGAGCACTCTCACAAACGCCCCTGATTTAACCCAGCGTCCTCCACGCAGTCCTCGCGTTCGCCTCGGCGGTTACGTGATCCTCCCGCGCATGCTCGACAAGGGCCGGGCCACCCTGGCCGGCAAGAATGGTCCTTATCACTACGCGTGTCCTCTCGACCAACGCTTCCTTAGTTTTGCAGGGATCGATCCAGAAAAGCTCAAGGACCAACTCGCTCTGGGCAAGGGCGATGGCGAAATTCTTGAATGGATCACAGCGAATTCCGCCACCAAGCCTCAGGAATGGGATATCGCCCAGTGGTCGGCGTATATGGAGCAACGCACCCCGGGAGATGTTGAAACAAAGGAATTCTTCACCAGTGAGCTGGCAAGTCTCAGCAAGACACGCGAGGATATATTGACCTGGGCAGACCTGCTGGATTTGGATGATTATGTCAGCTACGGCGGTACGCCCTGAGACCGGATCCTTGAAAAAAGGGATTGACCCGCTGCGAATCGGAAGCACTGAGGGCGATTTTCTGCGAACGCAGAAAATTTTCCAGGCGAGCGGCGACGTTTTGGCGTATAGCACGTTAAATTAAAGATGAAGACGACGACTGTCATTGTGCCGTGGAAGGAGGGGATCCACCTTCGGAGAGCGGGGAGCTTTGCCAGACTTGCGACGCGCTTCCGGTCGAGCATTCTCTGCCGCTTGGGGGAAACGGTGGCCGACGGTCGCAGCGTCCTTAGCATCCTGATTCTGTGCGCGAGTCTCGGTGCCACGCTTGAGATCGAAGCATCGGGTCCGGACGAGCGGGAGGCCATTCAGGCCGTTGATGCATTCTTCGAATCGAGCGACGAGTAACTCCAGCAGTTTGCCAGGCAAATTGCATCTCCAACACCTCGTTGACGGAGGATTCCGTCCTGGAGTATAGTTTTCCCGGAGGAATTGCATGAATACGATGCAGGATCTCGCCGACGATTGTGTGGCCGCACTGGCGGCGGCTTTTCCGGTTGAGGACGTTTGGCTGCTTGAGGCAAATGCAGCGAAGGAGTGCGAATTGGACAGTCCTATCAACCTTATTGTGATAGTTCCGGATGAGTCTGAGGCGCATGTCATCGAGAGATCGGCGCTGCAATTGGTCCGCAAGCGGCCTGAGTGGAGCGAAATCGACGTTTTCGCTTTTCCCCTCTCAGTTATTACGAGGATTCCGCGGCCCCTCGTGGTAAAAATGGCCCTGACCAGCGGCAGGAATATCTACTGCAAGTAAGGAGTCGGATACCCATTTGCCACAGTGAGCGCCACAGGACCCGAAATCGATCGCTTTGCCATCGCGGATGCTACGGATAAACGCGGAAACGCCCGAAATCTGGAGGAATCCAAACGATGGCCATTTGAGAACTTTTCCTCATCCGTTTTTTCCGGGTCATCCGCGTTACGAACTAACTCAGCAATTGGCGGAGCACAAAGGGCAGGATGCCTCCGTGCCGGTAATAGTCCACCTCAATGGGCGTATCGATGCGAAGTTTGACCTGTTGTTCAACAACGGACCCGTCCTTACGCGTAATGCGCAAGGTGACGTCTTGACGCGGCACGATATCATCGGAAAGCCCGAGGACATCGGAGACCTCAGTGCCGTCAAGGGCGAGGGTCTGCGCGGTGACGCCGTCAGGGAACTGAAGTGGAAGGACGCCCATTCCAACGAGGTTTGAGCGATGTATGCGCTCGAAACTCTGAGCCACGACGGCTTTCACGCCCAGCAGGTTGGTGCCCTTGGCGGCCCAGTCACGGCTCGATCCGGTTCCATACTCCTGGCCGGCGAAGATGATGAGTGGAACTCCGTCAGCCTTGTAGGCCATGCAGGCGTCGTAGATAAACGTGGGTTTTCCACCCTTGGCCTTGATTTCCTTGTCTGGTGCCGGGACTTCCCTGTCGCCAAAGTAGAGGGTGTAGCCGCCTTCCACGCCGGGGACCATCAGATTCTTGATTCGCACATTTGCGAATGTGCCGCGAGTCATGATGCGATCGTTGCCACGGCGTGAGCCGTAGCTATTGAAATCCTCGACGGGCACGCCGCTCTCAAGGAGGAACTTTCCAGCCGGGCTGGTCTTCTTAATCGCGCCTGCGGGGCTGATGTGATCGGTGGTCACGGAATCGCCGAAGATGCCCAGCGGACGCGCGCCATTGATTCCGGTAATGTGGCCGGGTTCCATTCCAAATCCGACGAAGAATGGCGGCTCCTGGATGTAAGTGCTCTTGCGGTCCCACCCGTAGACTTCCCCGGTAGAGGAGGGAATTTCGTTCCACTTCGGGTTTTGCTCGGCAAAGTCGGAGTAGAGCTTGCGATAGACTTCCGGTTTGAGCGCGGACGTCATGGCCAGGCGGATCTCCTCCAGCGTGGGCCAGATTTCCTTGAGATAAACGTCCTTGCCATCCTTGTCCTTTCCAAGCGGTTCGGAGCTGAGGTCGATGTCCACCGTGCCGGCGAGAGCAAAGGCGACGACGAGCGGGGGCGACATCAGAAAATTGGCGCGGATGTTCTGGTGCACGCGGGCTTCGAAGTTGCGGTTGCCGGATAAAACGCTGGCAGCCACGAGATCATTCTTGGCAATCGCTTCCTCGAGCGCGGGGTGCAACGGACCCGAATTTCCGATACAGGTCGTGCAGCCGTAGCCAACGGTTTGGAAGCCGAGCTTGTCGAAGTAGGGCTGCAGACCGGTCTTTTCGAGGTAGTCGGTGACCACGCGCGAACCGGGACCGAGGGAGGTCTTGACGGCGGGATTCACCGTCAATCCCAGCTCGACGGCCTTCTTGGCGAGCAGGGCCGCCCCGAGCATGACACTGGGATTGCTCGTATTTGTGCAGCTCGTGATCGCGGCAATAAGAACGCTGCCGTGGCCAATCTCCGCATCGGCCTGGCGGTACGCAGAATCCGGAAAAACCGGTCTGTCAGGCGTCGGGCGATTTTGGACCATTTCCGCCTCGTCCCGAGGCAGACCTTCGGCGGGATGGTTGATGTGAGTGTCGGTCGATGGCATCTCGAGCGCAGCGGCCGGCGGACTTGAGCCATTGATGCGCACTGCCACCCTGAGCAACAGATCGCCGCTTTTCTTTCCATAACCGCCTTCTGCGAGAGGTTTTTCGAAGAGGGCCTCAAAGGTCTGCTTGAGCTCAGGGAGATTGATACGGTCCTGGGGCCGCTTTGGACCGGCCACCCCCGGCACGATGGTGCCGAGGTCCAGCTCGAGTTCCACGGTGTAGTCCACCTCACCCCTGCGCGGTATTCCCCAGAGACCCTGTGCTTTGTAATAGTTTTCGAAGGCTTTACAGAGCTCCTCGCTGCGCCCAGTGCCGCGCAGGTAGGCGAGAGTTTCTTCGTCCACCCCGAAGAACCCCATCGTGGCCCCGTATTCTGGAGCCATGTTGCCGATGGTGGCCCGATCGGTGACCGAAAGCGCCGCGGCGCCTTCGCCAAAGAACTCGACGAACTTTCCGACAACCTTCTGTTTGCGCAGCATCTCGGTGACGCGCAATACGAGGTCGGTCGCGGTGACGCCTTCCTTGAGGGTGCCGGTGAGGTGGACGCCCACGACTTCCGGGGTGAGAAAATAAACGGGCTGGCCGAGCATGCCTGCTTCGGCCTCGATGCCGCCTACACCCCACCCCACGACGCCGAGTCCGTTGATCATGGTCGTGTGCGAATCGGTGCCAACAAGGGTGTCGGGATAATAGAGGGCGCCTTTCGAGGTTTCCGCGCTGAGGACGCCCTTGGCAAGATACTCCAGATTGACCTGGTGAACGATGCCGATGCCCGGGGGGACCACGCCGAAAGTCTTGAAAGCTTGCTGCCCCCATTTCAAAAATTTATACCGCTCGCGATTTCGCTTGAATTCCATTTCGAGATTCAGGCGCAAGGCCTGAGCCGACCCGAAAAAGTCCACTTGCACCGAGTGATCGACCACAAGATCCACCGGCACCAGCGGCTCGATGATCTTGGGATCCTTCTTCAAGCTGGCGACTGCGGAGCGCATGGCGGCGAGATCCACCAGGAGCGGAACCCCGGTGAAGTCCTGGAGCACGATGCGCGCGACGACGAAAGGAATTTCCTCCTGGGCGGGCGCCTTGGCGCTCCACGCGGCCAAAGTTTCCACATCCTTCTCGCTCACCTTCTTGCCATCGCAGTTACGGAGCACCGATTCGAGGACGATGCGGATGCTGACGGGCAATCGGGAGATCTTCCCGAGTCCCTTTTCTTCCAGGGCTGGCAAGGAATAGTACAAGCCGGTCGTGCCGTTGCCGGCGTCAAAGGTGCGCAGTGTGTCTATCATAGATAACTATTGACGAAAAAACAGGAGCCTGCGCCAGCTATTTGTTAGCGGTAAATTGCTGCGGTTTTGCGGCGGGTTGTCATTCTCTCGGGAAACGCAGCAGCGCATGTGCCAGGAAGCTATCTCTTCAGAGAATTCAATGGAGGTTTGACTCCTGTGAAGCAACGCGCTTAATAGGAGCCCTCCCCAAAATTCCCTTCTGAACTCATGGTCGCTTACTTTCTCCGCCACGCCGACGCTGAGCCACGTATTGTCAATGATCACGAACGCAAATTGACCCCCAAGGGCCTTGAGCAGGCGGAGAAGGCGGGAAAATTCCTTGCTCGCTGCGGATTGTTGCCAGAAATCATCCTCACCAGTCCTGTCGTGCGGGCTCTTCAGACGGCAAAGATCGTAGCGGAAAAGCTGGGCGAAACCGAACTCTCGGAAGTGGATTGGCTTGCATGCGGAATGACGGCCGAAACATGCCTGATGGAGCTGAAAGCCTGTCAGGGAAAGGCTTCGGTACTGTTGGTTGGCCACGAGCCGGATTTCAGCGAGACGATCTCCACAATGCTTGGCCTAAAAGATCCCGCAGCGATCAAAGTTCGAAAAGCCTCCCTCACGGGCGTGGAATTGCTGGATTTTCAGGCCGGTCAAGGACAGCTTCACCTCCTTGTGCCTGCCAGGCTCATGTAGAGTTATGACGCCGGAGATCATCCATTCCTCAAACTTCGTCAACGAAGCAGTGTCTCTCGTGGAACGAGAGGCGGATATTGCCATCTTCGAGCGCGGCGAGTTCCATCTTGGCTTGAGTGGAGGCAACACGCCGCGCCCGGTTTTTCAGGAGCTGGCCAAGCGCCGCGATGCCTGGCACGAATGGATTTTCACCTTTGGCGACGAGCGCTGTGTGCCTCCGACAAGTGACCAGAGCAACTATCGAATGGCGAAGGAGGCTCTTTTTGACAATGCGCCGATTCCTCCGGAAAACATCCTCCGTATTCGGGGTGAAGCCGATCCTGTGCTGGCGGCGCAGGAATATGAAGACGAACTCCGCAGACGCGCAGGCGGTCACGGACCATACCGTCACGATCTTCTCCTTCTCGGCATGGGCGAGGACGGCCATACGGCTTCGCTCTTTCCGGGAACTGAAGCCCTCAAGGTGACTGACCGTTGGGTCGTGGCGAACTTTGTCCCAAAGTTCAATACCCATCGCGTTACTCTCACTTACCCAATCATCAACGCCGCCCGGCACGTCTGCTTTCTTGTCAACAGCAAAGGCAAGGATGCCATACTGGCCGAGGTTTTCAGCGGCAATTCGGCCTATCCGTGCGCAGCGGTCCGCCCGACCGAAGGCAACCTCACTTGGATTCTTGGAATATGAATGCATTACTTCTCACAAACGAATTCCCCCCGCACATCTATGGGGGGGCTGGTATTCACGTGCAATATTTGAGCCGGGAGCTCGCCAAGCTTATGCGGGTCCACGCGCGTTGCTTCGGCGATCAGAACGTGACTTCAGGAAACCTCTCGGCGCTCGGCTTCAGCTTGGATTCTGATGCCTATACATGTCCAAAGCCGCTGAGATCGGTCTTTGGCGCGCTCCAGCGTTCCTTAGATTTCAACACGGTCGCGTTCGAAGCGGACTTGGTGCATTGCCACACCTGGTACGTCCATTGGGGCGGCATCGTTGCAAAGTTGAACTACGGCATTCCGCTGGTGATCACCGTGCATTCTCTCGAACCGCTGCGTCCGTGGAAACGCGAGCAGCTGGGAGGAGGATATGATTTTACGTGCTGGCTTGAGAAAACCGCTATCGAGATGGCTGATGCAGTGATTGCCGTCTCCCGCGAGACCAAGGCTGACATCGAGCGTCTTTTTGACGTTCGTCCTGATAGGTTGCACGTTATTTATAACGGGATCGATCTCGAGGAATATCAGCGCGTCGAGTCGACAGCTGCCCTCGAGCGCTTCGGAATCAATCTCGCGGAGCCGTATGTGCTCTTTGTAGGCCGCATCACGCGGCAGAAAGGGATCATCCACCTCGTCAATGCGATCAAGTATCTTGATCCGGGCTTTCAGATCGTCTTGTGCGCGGGCGCTCCCGACACGCCGGAAATCGGCGCGGAAATGAAGACTGCGGTCTCTGAGGCGCAGAGCAAGCATTCCGGCGTGATCTGGATTGAGGAAATGGTGGACGTCAAAACAAAGATCGAGCTCTATAGCAACGCCGCGGTATTTGTGTGCCCATCCATTTACGAACCATTCGGCATTATCAATCTTGAGGCAATGGCATGCCATACGCCGGTTGTAGCGGCAGCGGTTGGCGGCATCAAGGAGGTCGTGGTGCATGGCGAAACGGGCTATCTCGTTTCGATAGACCAGATGCAGGAAAGTCCCTTCGAGCCGGTCGCTCCCGATCGATTCTCGCGTGATCTCGCCGCGCGCATCAACGAACTAATGGCTGATCCCGCGAAGCGCAAGGCGTTCGGTGAAGCAGGGCGTCGCCGAGCCGAAGAAATCTTCGGCTGGCCCGCGATTGCGCACCAGACAGCCAAGCTCTACGAGTCTTTGCTCAAGAAGAAGTGACCGGTAGCGGTTCGGGCGCGGCGCCCGAAAATTTGCTCCCTTCGCGTTCCTGCGGTTTGATGGCGGAATGAAATTCGTCGATCACGTTCGCATCCACGCGAAGGCCGGTGATGGCGGGAATGGTTGCTGTAGCTTCCGCCGTGAGAAATTCGTCCCGCGTGGCGGTCCGGACGGCGGCGATGGCGGCAACGGAGGCAGCATCATCCTCGAGGCTGACATTCACACCGACAATCTTGTGAGTCTCTACTACGAGCCAAACGTGCGGGCGGATCGAGGAGCGCACGGAAAAGGCAAGGACAAGCATGGCCGCAACGGGAAATCGCTCATCGTAAGAGTGCCTGTCGGGACGATCATCTTTCGCCTCCCTGAGCAATTTCAGCCTCGCATGCGGGACCCCGAAATCGAGGACACAGAAAAAAAAGCGCCACTCGATTTGCGCAAGCTCGAACCCCTGGCGGACCTCGACGAGCCCGGCGCGGGGTTTGTCCTTTGCCAGGGCGGGCAAGGAGGAAAGGGCAACACACACTTCAAGAGCTCAACAAACCGGGTTCCGCGCCGAACCACGGACGGTGAGCCGGGCGAGGAGGGATGGTTTGCATTGGAACTTCAGACGATCGCCGACGCAGGCCTTGTGGGTTACCCCAACGCGGGCAAGAGCACATTGCTTGGAAAAATCTCCGCGGCGCGCCCGAAGGTGGCGCCCTATCCGTTCACCACGCTGAATCCCGTGGTCGGCGTCGTGGAATTGGGCGGCTATCGGCGCGCGACCGTCGCGGATATTCCAGGCTTGATCGAAGGGGCTCATGAAAACAAGGGCCTCGGACACGAATTCCTGCGGCACATTGAGCGCTGCAGCCTTCTGCTTTTTGTGCTCGATATGGCCGGCAGCGAAGGACGCGATCCCATTGAGGATTTTCGAACCTTGAGACGGGAATTAAAGTTGTACGATCCCAGGCTGGCCGCGAGGCCCTTTGGAGTTGTCGCTAACAAGATGGACCTTCCCGATGCAGCCGGCCACTTGCGCCAGTTCAACGCCAAATTCCGAAAGGCCAGGGTGATTCCCGTCTGCGCGAAGGAAGGTGAGGGTGTGGAGCGGGTCAAGGAACTTCTCGCAGAGGTCCTCGCTCCGACCACCTGATCGTGGCTCACGCTTCGCCGAAGATCTTGGCGATGCGGCCTGCAAGCTTGCGACGGGCGACGGAATAGGAAAAGAACTTCACCCCGAGGTCGAAGTTGATTGCTGCCCATTCTTCGCGCAACGAGCGGCTATGAAGAATTTCGCGGGTCTGCTCAACAACTTCATTCGTCACGAGCATGGACATCTCAATGGTCTTGAACCCCAGAGGATCGATGTCGCGCGCGTAGACGGCGTATGTGTTTACGACAACGGGCTTGCCAAAGTAAACGGCCTCGAGGAAAGCGTTTCCGAAGCCCTCATAGTAGCTGGGATAAGTAACGAGGTCGGCGTGAGGGTAGATGTCAAACAGAGTGTAGATCTTCTTGCCATCGGCATTTAGCCCCCGCATCTCACCGATCCGGTCCGCGATGAACAGAGCCTCAATACCCGCGTCCGCAATGCGTTCGAGCAGCAGCTTCGCGTACGCATCGCCTTCGTCGCCGCCGGGATGCGAAAGGACAAGCTTAAGCCGAGGCTCTTTGAGGCGGCGCAGAAGTTCAATCGCGTGCTCGATGCCCTTGCGGGGGACAATTCGTGTGGGTTGAAGCACGAGAATGTCGTCCTCGGAAAGTCCGATTTCACGGCGGAAGTCCCTCGAATAATCGTCTATTCCGGGGGGCGGGCTTTCAAAATCAATCACGTTCGGGATGATTGTCGATGCCTGTCCGTACCGGCGGGCGAGCTCCTTTTGCTGCATGGAGTTGATGACGACATGCACGAGGGACGGCAGGGTGGGAGGAAACGCAGCCGCGAGATAGTCGGCGCCGGACGTCACCGTGAATCGCTCGCGTTCCCATGTGAAGTCATGATGATGCGCAATCGCGGGAATTCCCGTTTCGGCGATTACTTCGGTCATGGCCAGGCCAAGCGGAACGTGCATCGGGATGGCGAGGATGTTCTGCGGGATGAGAAGCTCGAGACCGAATCGCTCGATAAACTGATAGATGCTTGATTTTAGCCCCTCCTTGATGTCGTGAATGCGCCCGGTGATCTCGCGCGGACGCGTCGTTCGGCCGAATAGATATCCCTGCACATCAACAATGGAAGGATGATTGAAAAAGGCGACCGGATCGAGATGACTCACGGCCTCCGGCTTGTCGAGCAGTCCGGCCATCCAGAAGCAATTTGCCCCCTCTGCTTGTAAGATTGACGCCCATTTTGCAGCCTCCAACGTTACGCCGTCGGTCCCATGAAAGCGCGTCGAGACGAATCCGACACGCTTGGGAAAATGGGCCTGGGACGATCGAACATTCATGAGTGTTTACAGTTGAGTTTCGGTGTTAAAATGTGCGCGTGAATGCAACTGTAAAGGATCATCTCGCTTTTCTCTATGGTGAGTCTGCCGCGGATGGACTCCGGGAAGCCGTGGAGATCCTCATCGGGAAAGCACGCGAAGCCGATCGATCCCGCGGGCCTTTCCTCCAAGAGCGAACTGACGGAAGCAGACTGCATGCTGATCACCTACGGCGATCAGGTGCGCGCTGTGAATAAGCCTCCCCTCGAAACGCTTGCGGGATTTCTCTCCAATCGCGCGGCGGGTGCGATCAGCGCGGTGCACATTCTTCCATTCTACCCAAGCTCGTCGGACGATGGGTTTTCAGTGATGGATTACTATGCGGTCGACCCGGATCTGGGGACTTGGGATGACGTGGAGGAGCTGGGTCAGCGTTTTGAACTGATGTTCGATGCCGTGTTCAATCATGCGTCGGCGCAGGGCGTCTGGTTTGGCAAGTTTCTTCGACAGGAGCCGGGATGGGAAACGGCGTTCTTCACCGTGTCGGGCGATCCCGATCTTTCGCAGGTCGTGCGTCCACGCGCTCTACCACTGCTCACGGAGTTTGAAACCGAGGCGGGAACGAAACGAGTCTGGACCACCTTTAGCGCGGACCAGGCGGACATCAATTTTTCGGATCCGCGCATGCTGCTTAGGATTCTCGAGGCGCTCCTTTTCTACGTGAACAAGGGCGCCCGTTACATCCGGCTCGATGCGATCGCCTTTCTTTGGAAGATCCCGGGCACATCCTGCCTCCATTTGGAGCAGACCCATCGTGCGATCCAGCTGATGCGGACTGTGCTCGACGAAGTCGCGCCCGATGTTCAGCTGATCACGGAGACGAACGTGCCGCATGCCGACAACATCTCCTATTTCGGCGATGGCTCCAACGAGGCGCAATTGGTCTACAACTTTGCGCTGCCGCCCTTGGTCTTTCACACGCTTCGAACAGCCGACGCCAGCCGCCTTCGCCGCTGGGCGCAAACACTCGAGCTCCCCTCCGATCGCGTTACTTTTTTCAATTTTCTCGCCTCGCACGACGGCATCGGCATGAACCCGGCGCGCGGGATCTTGGATCAAGATGAAATCGACGCGTTGGTGCAGACCGCCCTCGATCACAATGGCTTCGTATCCTACAAGAACAATCCGGACGGGACGAAGAGTCCCTACGAGCTGAATATTAGCTATTTCGACGCACTTTCGAACCCGCTCGGCGGCGAATCCGAGGACACGCAGATCGCCCGCTTTCTCGCCGCGCATTCCATCATGCTCGCGCTGCGGGGCCTTCCTGGAATCTATTTTCATTCCCTTTTCGGATCGCGTGGCGACCGAAGAGGAGCGGAGGAAAGCGGTATCCCGCGCCGGATCAATCGGAAGAAGCTCGATTTTGCTGAGCTCCAAGCGGAACTCGACGCCAAGGAAAGTTTTCGCGCGCGTGTCTTTGCGGGTCTCCGCCGGCTGATCGAGGCGCGCGCGTCGCACCCTGGTTTCAGTCCGTTTGCCGGACAGGCAATTCCCGAAGCCCCGCCGGGATTGTTCGTGGCAGTCAGAAGCGCCTCCGACGGAAGGAAGGTGCTTTGCATAACCAATGTGACAGCGGCCCCCATTACTTACTCTTTGCCCGCTTCCGAGGATTCGGAGTGGAAGCCCTTCGCAGAACTCCCGATAGCGGCTTCTAGCGGAAAAGACGTCAGATTGCCCGGTTACGGCGTTTCATGGTTCGCGGCGGCGTGACGCCATGACAGGCGTTCTCCCCCCGATTTTTTGGAAAGATTCGTGACCGGGAAAAAATGCACCGGCGAGCGGCCGATCGTTTTTCTGAGTGCATGGAGCAAACGGAGCGCATTCTTAAGGACCTACCCATCGGCAAAGAGAATTACTGTCATTCGATGGCAACCCATCGCCGTTGCTGCATGTTATTGTAAGTGGCGTTGTGGACACTCTCATTTTCCAGCAACTTGCGGTTTCGCTCGGCTTAGGATTGCTCCTGGGGTTGGAGCGCGAACGGCGGGGATCGGCGATCGGCGGCATTCGCACGTTTCCCATTATTTCACTCTTCGGAACGGTATGTGCTCAGGTCGGGCAGACCTTCGGCGGATGGGTCGTTGCCGTTGGAATGCTCGCGCTCGCCGCGATCGTGGTTTCCGCGAACTTTGCCCAACTCAAGAAGGGCGCCATCGATCCTGGCATGACGACGGAAGTCGCAGCTCTATTGCTCTACGGAGTAGGGGCACTGATTGTGATCGGATACCTTGCTGCCGCGGTTGTCATCGCCGGCGCCATGGCCCTGCTTCTGCACTCAAAGAAGCCACTGCATAATTTTGCCAGTGCGGTCGGCGAGCGCGACATGCGAGCGATCATGCAGTTTGTTTTGCTCAGTCTTGTCATTCTTCCGATCCTGCCATCCGAGGACTACGGTCCTTACGGCGTTTGGAATCCTTTCAAGATTTGGCTGATGGTAGTGCTGATCGTTGGCATCAGTCTCGGAGGATATGTTGCTTACAAGTTTTTTGGCGCTCGGGCAGGGTCGCTTCTCGGGGGCATTATCGGGGGGCTGGTTTCGAGCACTGCGACAACCGTTAGCTATTCGCGACGAGCCGCCTCGGAGGCCGCGCTAGGTCCTTTGGGTGCGTTTGTAATCATGACGGCCTCCTGCATTTCCATAGTGCGCGTGCTGGTGGAGATCGCCGCAGTCGCGCCCGGCCAATTTGGAGCAATTGCGCTGCCACTCGGCGGCATGCTCGTGTTCTCCTTCCTTGTTGCGGTGGCGCTCTTCCTGCCCAGCCGAAAGCAAGGCGCACAGATGCCGGAGCAGAAAAATCCCGCAGAGCTCAAACCGGCGCTTATTTTTGGCGGCCTGTATGCCCTCGTCCTGCTGGCGGTCGCTGTCGCAAAGCAGCATTTTGGATCTGCGGGCCTTTACGTGGTGGCGGTCATTTCGGGCCTTACAGATCTTGATGCGATCACGCTTTCTACGGGGCAACTTGCCAGTTCCAAGACGATCGACACGATGACTGCGTGGCGGGTCATCCTCATCGCGGTCATGTCAAATTTTCTCTTCAAGTTCGGCATCGTCGCCGCGCTCGGATCTCCGGCCCTCACGCGTTGGATCGGGTGCGCTTTCGCCGCCGTTATTGCCGCAGGAGGAGCAATTTTGCTGTTCTGGCCGAACTAGGCATGAAGCGGTCTGGCTGACGGTTCCTCCGTCCGCCGACAGTTGATCGCGGTCAGTTGGAAGTGAGGGGCTTGCTTACCGGTTCCGTGATCAAGCGAAACGAGCCGTCGTCGTCACGATAAAAGCCGCGAAGAAGCACCTTGGCTGAATCGCCAAGCTTGTCGATTTTTTTTGAATTGCGGGCATCCTCCTTGCTCCAACCGCCCGAGATGACGCGGCCCCGTTTGTCGATAACTTCGTTCATGGGTCTCACGAGTTTTGCGTATTCTGCATCGCTCAACCGGACGCCTTGCAGATCTTTCCGATTGTAGAGTGAAACCCACCAAGCGCCGTAGGCATCCGGCGCATTCTTTGGGGTGATCTCGATGGTGAGGTTTCCCGCTTGGGCGATCCCCTTGTCGAGACCCAGCGAATACAGAGTGCCAATCTCCTCCCGCGTCGTTAGAAATCCCGCCAGGTATCCCCGAAGAACCTTGCGCAACTTTGTTTTTCCAGACCTTGGGCCGTAAATTCCAAGCTCAACGCCCGCAGGATTCTCAGGGTCCCCATAGATGTTCAGCTCGATGTCGTTGTTTACACGGAAGGATTTGTAGGGGACATTCTTGAAGTCCCCGACGTCAATCACAGTTGCGGGAATTTCCACGAGGGACTTGATGGCGTCGTGCGTGCGGAGATCGTTGGCGATAACGCGCCAGGAAGGCAGCTTGCCTTTGCGGTTAAGGTCTGTGTAGAGCGATTTGGCATCTGAGTTGTCGTTGATGCGCACGATATTGCTCTTGGGATACGCAAGCTCTTTGTGCTTCTGCTGCATCAGTACGGCGTCCCTTGTGTTCTTGATGATAAGTCCACGGACGATGGTCCCATCCTTAAGAATGATGCTGTCGGGCGCGCGAAACGAGTCGTCGGCCGCGCGCAGAGAGGCTCCAAAGCAAATCGAAAGAAAAATCACCGGAGCAAACCGGCGCGCGGAATTCCTGATTGAAGAGATTGCCATTGCGCTGTAAGCGAACCATCTTCCGAGGACGGCTTCAACATGAATATCTCCAAATGGCATCTGCTTCCGGCGGCAATTTTCATTTTGTCCGCTTCCGGGTGCGTTATGCCTCCCAAGGCGTATAAGAAACCCGTCGCGGCAAGGGCGGTGAACACGGGAAAATTCTGGTGGGGCACTTCGACCGCAAGTTTCCAAAACGAAGACCGCGGGGTTGCGCCAGGTTCTCCCTACTATTTTAAGACGGACTGGGACATTTTCGCTGAGGAAGGACACATTCCTCCGCGCGGAGACGATGCCACGTTTTCGTGGACGTATTTCGACAGGGATCTTAGGACCCTTCGGGCGCTTGGCGTCAACCACTACCGATTCGGCATCGAATGGGGGCGGGTAGAGCCAAAGCCGGGAGTCTTCAACGAGGCAGCAATTCAGCAGTACGTGAACATGGCTCGCAAGCTCAAGGCGTCTGGCATCGAACCCATTGTCACCTTGTGGCATTTCACATTTCCTTCCTGGCTCTATGATAGCAATAAGAAGCGGACGTCAAATTTCCTGCATCCGGATGTCGAAACCGCCTGGCGAAGGTATGTCGACAAAATCGTCGGTGCGCTTGCTCCGTATGTGCGAATCTACGTTCCTCAGAACGAACCCAATGGCGACCTCTACATCGGGTATTTCGGCGGGCACTGGCCGCCCGGCCTCTTGCTGACACCGCTTGCATTAAAGAAGGCGACGAAGGTCGCAGTGCGGATGTATCGCGACGCCGTCGCTATCATCCGCCGCCACCGCCCGGATGCCATAATCATAGGAATTTACTCCCTTCCGAACTGGCGTCGAAAATATATCCAGGATCCCACAGGGTTCGTCTACAATATGATGATGCATCAGAATTGGGACCACCTCGATCAGGTGGCGGACGTCACGGATATCGTTGGGCTCAATTACTATTATTCGCAGGATGCCACTCCGCTGCGCTTCATCCTTCGGGGCCACGGCGAGGAAAGCTCCAGCTACACGCAGAACGGATGGGAAATCGATCCCGAGGGGTTTTATCAGAGTCTAAGCACGGTTTACAAACGCTACGGCAAACCGATCGTTGTCTCGGAGAATGGCATCGGGACGCAAAGCGAGCAGAAGAAAATTCGCTACTTTCGCGAGCACGTGAACCAAATGCGCCGTGCGATGTCGGACGGCGTGGATGTGCGCGGCTACTTCCCCTGGACGCTCGTTGACAACTATGAGTGGGCAGAGGGTTATGCCGCAAACTTCGGCCTCACGAGCCTCAATCCCAAGACGAAGGAACTTGTAATCGAACCGACGGGCGTTTGGTTCAGTAAATTCATCGAGGCCCATCCGGAGCCTTAGTCAAAAACTGCATCGCACCGGCCGGCGCCCACTTTAAGCAGCCCGGCAGGCAGAGAAACCCGGTTTCTCAACCCCACAAGCGATCCATGAAATAAAAGTTCGATCTCAAGTCAGACTGGCATGGCGGCGCCGTAAAATTGTTCGGCCGTGGAGTTCGGCGCGGCCAAACACGGCCTTATAAACTTCGCAGTAAGGATCCTTGGCCATCATCGTGCCCAGGGCGCTGTAGGTTCGAACCGGACAGCCGCCGTGACAAATGGAGAGATAGCGGCAGGAGAGACAGTCTTCAACTTCCACAAGATGCTTGGGTCTCTCGACAAACTCGCGTCGCGCGGGGCTCGTCCTTAGCATCCGTGTCAGGTCCGGTTCCCGAAAGATGTTTCCGAAGAAGCTTTCCGGGTAACTCGTGACCCAGCAATCGCATTGGGCGACCGTTCCCTTGGAGTCGACCGAGATGAACTGATTGGAACAATTTTCCTTCCAGATGCAAGGAAGGCGCGCTGGGCGGCCGGCGAAGTGGTCGATCAACGCGTCGAACGGCCCGAGCGACACTCCGGAGTCGTATCCGCGCTCAATCCAGATATCGAAGAGACCAGCGAGGAAGATGGACAACTCCTTCATATCGAGCTGAAATGCGCCCTCGACTTCCGCTGCGGGACCACCCGGAAACGGGGTATTCACCTGGAAGTTTTCGAGACTGAGTTCCTCGGTGAAATAGCGGTAGAATCTCTCAGGGCCCGCTTCGAGACTTCCCTGATGCAGCACGGCGATAACTCCCACTTCAATGTCTGCCGCTTGGGCCTCTTGGAGCTTTCGCGTCCACAAGCGCGTGTAGGCCTCGGCGCCTCCCTTGAAGAGCTTGCGGTGCAGGTTGGGATAGTCCATCGACGTTCCCAACGAGCCTTTGAACATTTCCCGGATGACTTCGTTCCACGCTTCCGAGTAGCCGATCAGATTCGTCTGGAGATAGTGGGTGAACCTGCGGCGCCTTTTTTCGGCGGCTCGGTCCATGATTTGGCCGGCTTCTACGAACCATGCCGGGCCCATGATCATCGCCTCTCCGCCCTGCCAGTAGATTTCGCATTCCTCGATGCCCTCATGCTCGAGGTGATCCAGCAGGCGCTTGGTCAGCAACGGCACAAGGGCCAGCGAAAGGCGATGCGGTTCCTTGCGCTCGAAGCAGTACTCGCAAGCAACGTTGCAGTCCGAGGTTGGAAGAAGAATTACGCTGAATACGCGGCCATTCACAGTATGCGGCTCCCGATCAGGCAGGTTGCGCTTCACAGGCGGCTAGATCTCGCTCGATCTCGTCCGCCGCCGCTCGTAAGGCGGCAAAAAGCTGTTTTACCCCGTGACATGAGTATTCCGGATTCGGCCATTTGAAATAACCCTGACACAATAACTGCCAAGGGCAGGTCGCGCACTCGGCTCCCTCGTCAATTAGTCTCGCGAGGTGACTTTTCACAAAGTCGTACGATGAGGTTTCGTCCGCCAACGGCCGAGTGGTGCGGGGTAATTCAGGCTGGCCGTTGGAGTCGCAGTGGCGAAAAATCGCCGGGTCTTCTTCGAAGATGATCCACAATGAGCCGGTTTGCGAGCGCCGCATCCAAGCCAGCGCAGAATGAAAAAACTCGATCGGAGCTTCTACCATGGGATCGTGGAGATAAAAGGCTAAAGCCTCGGCAAGTTCCTGAAGTGTTTCAGCGGACGGCTGGCCGGGAAGGAGCCGAACTGGCAGACCCAGCGACGCGGCGAGTCTGACCGCTTTGAGAAATCCGGGCCTTGCAGGCATGCTCACACGAACATCGCGCACTGCAAGGACGTCCACGAGCCTGTAGAGGCCGGCAAATTCGCTGCTCGGCGAAGAAAGGACGACATCCAAAGGAATGTCGCCGGTCCCCTGAGCTGCGAACGCCCACGCCTCCGGATCACTCGAAAGATCTTCGACTTGGAGCCACTGAAGTGCGGAGGAGCCGTCCTGCAGCCATCGGTTCAATTCCTCGCGCCTTCTTACGATGACAACGAACGGCTGGTTGCGCGGGCCTTCTTTCAAATCAGCCCGCAAGAAGATCAGTGGTTTTTCGACTTCCTCCGGCACGCGACCGATTCGGTTAAGCTGTTTACCAGCGATTGATCCAGCCGCCGCCGCCCCAGCCGCGGCGGTTTATCCAACCACCTCCGCCCCCGCGGCCATTGATCCACCCCCCCGCGCGATTGACCCAACCGCCACCGTTGATCCAGCCGCCGCCGCGAACGATTCCCCTGCGATTTACCCATACGCCGGCGCGCGCCCCCGGGGAATAGACAACACACCCGACAACTGCTGCCACAATCGCCGCGCCCGACCACTTCCCAACGCTCCGCAGAAACAAGCGCCGATTGAGCGATTCACTGTTCTCGGCGGGAACCGTCTCTTCATTGGATGATACGTTGCTCATAAGGGAGACCTTTCGCAGATCAATTTGTTTCCTTAGTCTCCGGGCCTGTGCCGCCAGTCAGCGTTGAGAAATGCATTGCGGCGATCCGCCAATCGCCAGCATTTTTCGCGACGGTCAGCGAAATGTTCAGGGGGAAGGTGACGTCCTTTCCGTCTTTCTTTCCCGTTATATTACCCGACGCCATCAGCCAGCCCATGTCTGCCGTCACTCCACCGATCTTGAACTGATACTCAAAATTCTGTTCTCCTTTGTCGAAGCCTTCAAAGAAGTGCTCGTAGGCCACCTTGATCTCGTCCGGGCCAACCCAGATCTCGCCGGGACCGGTGCCCATGATTGCAGGCTTTTCGGTCGAGCATCGCCATCACGCCCTTGAGATCATGATTCGTCATGGCTTCGTCGTGCGCCTTCAGGAGAGCGCGAATCTTTTCCACCTCGGGGTTTGCCTCCTTGGAATCTTCAGCCCGCGCAGCGGGGGCTACCATGGCCATAGCAGACAAGCCGGCCACGCCTGTTAGGATTGCTTCTTTTCGGGTCATGTCGATGTAACTACTCCAGCGGTGTTCGTGACTCCAGCTAATTCAGTTCGTCGCCATTCGGATCGTGACAGAGCGTCTTCAAGGCGTTTTGCCCTTTGAAAGGTAGCGAAGCAGGATTTTTTGGATTTCAGCCTTTGTATTTGGATGGGTCTGCACATCGTGGCCTGTTGGGACGATCAATTCGGACTCCGCATCCTCCAAATGTGAGCTCCAGTAGCCGACAACGCCGTCCGAGCTTTCTGGAGAATCGCCACGGCCTCGGTCTCCAATGACAGAGTGGTAGGTCACACCGGGGGCGAATGGAGCGCGCTCGAACGCTCTGCCGATTGGCGCCTCCTGGGATAACGAATCGATTCCGGTGAACGAGCGCCTGCTCACCTTCACTCCGTCGAGGGCGTCAATAACCGCCGAAAGCACCCGGCTCTGAAACTGTAGGAGACTCGCGGGCAACCCCACGAGCTTGCGCCCAAGCTGAGCAAATGACGCATCGGCCATGCGTGTCCCGCGATGCGGAGTCGCCAGGAAGACGACTTCCTTTACTCCAGGCACGGGAGCCCAAAAAATCAATTTGCGGAGCTTCTCGCGATCTTCCGGCTCCAACTGGACCTGATCAAAAGGCTTCTTGGAGACGGTGGCCCAGAATTGATCACCCATATCCGTGGCAAGGATTCGGGCGATGATTCCCCCCATGCTGTAGCCGACCACCACCATGTTCTTCGACGCGCGGGATCTGCCGCCAGGATCGCCCAGGCGGCGGATGACCGCGATCCTCTCGCGAATGAGCGCGGCGGACTGCGTGACGGGCATGCCCGTCGAATAAAAGGCGTACCAAAATTGGTAGTTGCTCCGGATAATTGGATTCTCCATCGCAGCGGTCGCAACGTTGCGCCAAACCAGCGGTGAAGACATGAGGCCGTGCAATAGCAGAACCGGAATGCGATTGGGGTCAAAAGGTTCGATCAAATAAACTCCCTTGACGTCCGTACCCGCTCCCACGTTCAACATTACTCGGATACCGAGTGCCAGGTCGTTCATTCCGTCAGAGGAGAGTGCCAGCGGTGCGGTGAAATCACCGGCCAGCGGGATGGTTTTTCCTCCAATTCTGACGGTTGAAGTTCGATCGAGGTCATAGAGAGCAATCTTCATCGACGGCCGGCCTGCGCGCCGGGTTTCAAATTCTGCCATGCAACCGAGCGCCACGAAGACGCCGCGATTTGGGGGCTGGAAAACCAATTCGGCTTGCCGGGCTTCCGTGCGTTGGCGCACGCCGACCAGCGGAACTCCAAGCCCGTTCACGCGCGTCCGTCTCTTGAAACCGGTAATGCTGACGTAGTCCGCGGGAATCAGCTTATCAAAATATCCGGCTTTGAAGCGGCTGGTGGCTGGGAAGCGGACGATTGCGATTCTGGGTCCCAGCGGAGTCTGAACAGCCAGCCTCGCCGGGCCGGCCGCGAGTTCTTTGGAGTTCTCGTAAACGAACATCGCCAAGGCGGTGTTGTAGGCTGCGAGGGGCTTTTGCGTCGCTTCGCTCGTTAGCCAGCGTAATGCCGGCAGGCCGGATTCTCTTAGACTTCGAAAGGCGATTTCGCAGGCGGCGAACGCAAAGCCCGCTCGTTCCTGGCCTTTGGACATCGGAAAGGCTTGGGCTCGCTGAAGCGCGACCTGCGCAGCCTCCGTCAGGCGCCGAGTGTTCGTCCCCGCCCGCCGGACGAGCTCACGAACGGCTGCATCAGATTCCCTGGGATTGATTCCGGTGCTGCGTTCGATCGCGCGAACGCCGCGATTGATCTGAGCGGAATCAAGCATGCCGGCGGGAACTGGTGGCGCCGGCTTCGATTGAATGCGAGTAGTGATCGTCGACCCACAGCCGGCAAGGAAAATCGCTAAGAATGCGACACATAAGTGGAACTTGCGACTAATCATAAGGCTGCGTTCATTTCACACGCTACTGCGAGAGCATTCTTCATAGAGCGGAGCAATCGGAAAAGCTCCAAAGGGGACTCGCTTTGTATTGACCCACAAAACTTCGTCTGAGACACACAATCGCGATGAAGCGTCGTTACACCTATTTGTGCCGGAGATCGCGCGCAACAGCTTCTGCGAGGAACTTGCGCGATTTCATTGGGGCGATCATGCTCATCGTTCTTTCGGTGCTGTTGTTCGGCGGCTGTGGGAAGAAGCAGCAGGCGGTGGAATTACCGCCTCCCGTCGTCACTGTCACGCAGGCCATTCTGAAGAAGATCCAGGATTGGGACGAGTACACGGGTCGTCTCGCCCCGATGGGAACGGTCGACGTGCGTCCCCGCGTGAGCGGTTACATTACGGAAGTGAAGTTCGTGGATGGCGATCTTGTCAAAAAGGGCCAGCCTCTTTTCATCATCGATCCGCGACCCTACCAGGCGGACTACGATCGAGCCAGAGCCGAAGTGGCCAAGGCCGACGCGGCGTTGACGCTCGCGGGAGCGGACTTTGAGCGGGCGCGCCAGCTGCGCGATAAAGGCGTGACGGCCGCGGGCGATTTCGACCAGCGTTCCGCAACCTACCAGCAGGCGACGGGCGCCGCCCAATCGGCCCGCGCCGCGCTCGAAGCGGCAAAGCTAAACCTGGAATTTTGCACGGTTACCTCCCCAATCGACGGCCGCGCCAGTCTGGCAAATGTCACGGTGGGAAATCTTGTCTCGGCGGATGGAAAGGATCCCCTGACGACGATCGTGTCCACCAATCCGATCTATGCCTACGCCGATGTCGATGAGCGTTCGCTATTGCGTTACGTCCGGTACTATCAGAGCAAGGAAGCGGGGCCCGAGGATGCCGATGAGGTGAAGGTGCCCATCCAGCTCGCCTTGCAGGACGAATCGGACTTTTCGCATACGGGCTATATTGACTTCATCGACAACCGTGTGGATCCCTCGACAGGAACCATCCGCCTGCGCGGTGTGTTCGATTCTGAGAACGGACTGCTTGGTCCCGGGCTTTTCGTGCGCGTGAGGATTCCTTCGGGTGTGCCTTATGAAGCCGTGCTTGTCCCGCAACGCTCGGTTGGTTCGGACCAGGGGCAGAAGTATGTGGTCCTCGTGCAGCAGGACAACACGGCGGAAATTCGCCCGGTTGAGCTTGGAACCATTTCGGACGGCATGCAAGTTATCAAGAGCGGCGTGAAGGCGGGGGACACGGTTGTCGTGGATGGGCTGCTCAAGGTTCGCCCCGGACAGAAAGTGGATCCCAAGCCGATCTCGAAGGCCGAAGCGCCCGCGGAAACCGAACCGGCCGCAGCAAAATAACCTGTGAACATCAGCCAGTTCTTCATTGACCGGCCGATTTTTGCTTCGGTCCTTTCGATCGTAATCACGATTGTCGGTGGCATTGCGCTAATGACTTTGCCCGTTGCGCAGTATCCGGAAATCGTTCCGCCGACGGTTCAGGTTTCAGCCAGCTACTCGGGCGCGAATGCCAGGACGGTCGCCGAAACTGTCGGCGCGCCCATCGAGCAGCAGGTAAACGGTGTCGAGAATATGCTTTATATGTCCTCGCAATCGGCGAGCGACGGATCGTACGGGTTAACGGTCACTTTCAAACTCGGCACCAACCTGGATACCGCGCAGGTATTGGTGCAGAATCGAGTGAATCTCGCCCTTCCGGTGCTTCCGGAGGAAGTCCGTCGCACGGGCGTTTCGGTCAACAAGCAGTCGGCCTCGATGATCATGGCCGTCAACCTGATCTCGCCGGACGATTCGCGCGACGAGCTTTATCTCAACAACTACGCCCTCCTTCAAATCAAGGACACGCTCGCGCGCATCGATGGCGTGGGCAGCATCACGATCTTCGGCTCCGAATATTCGATGCGGATCTGGCTCGATCCGAACAAACTTGCCGCTCTTGATCTCACGGCGAGCGACGTGGTGCAGGCGATCCAGGAGCAGAACAAGCAAGTCGCCGCCGGCGTCGTTGGCCAGCAGCCCGCTCCCCAGGGAACGCAGTTTCAGGTTGTCGTCAACGCCCAGGGGCGCTTGGTGGATCCGGCCGAATTCTCTCGCATTGTTGTTAAGCGCGGCCAGAAGGGTGAAGTGATTCGCCTTAGCGAAGTCGGCACCGTCGATCTCGGGGCCAAAACCTACGCAGTGACGAGCAACCTCGATGGAAAGCCGGCAGCCACTCTCGCTATTTATCAGCTTCCCGGCAGCAATGCGCTCACGACGGCTAAGGCCGTGCGGAAGACTATGGATACGCTCAAACAGAGCTTTCCATCCGGCGTGGACTACAGAGTGGTCTATGACACCACGGTCTTCGTTAACGAATCTATTCGCGCGGTTGAGCACACGCTGCTTGAAGCCGTCGCGCTGGTCGCAATCGTGGTGATGCTTTTTCTGCAAACCTGGCGGGCGACCGTTATCCCGCTCATAGCAGTACCGGTATCCCTCATTGGCACGTTTGCGGCCATGGCCGCGTTCGGATTCTCTCTCAACACGATTTCGCTTTTTGGCCTCGTCCTTGCCATCGGAATCGTGGTCGACGACGCCATCGTCGTCGTGGAAGCAATAGAGCACAAACTAAGCCTCGGCATGTCTCCGCGCGATGCCGCGCGGCAGGCCATGAACGAGGTTGGCGGCGCGGTGATTGCGGTTGCGCTTGTTCTCTCCGCCGTTTTCATTCCCACAGCCTTCATCACGGGCATTACCGGCCAATTTTTCCGGCAATTCGCGCTCACGATCGCCGTCTCCACGATCATTTCTGCATTTAATTCTCTAACGATGAGTCCCGCGCTCGGAGTAATCCTGTTGCGCCCTCATGGCGAACAGAAAGATATTCTCACGCGATTCTTCAACGGGACGCTCGGCTGGTTTTTTCGAGGATTTAACAAGGCGTTTGATTGGATGATCGATCGTTACGGGAGGTCCGTCGCGGGCATTGTCCGCAAGCTATTCATCTGCGCGGTTCTTTATCTGGGTTTGCTCGCGCTAACGGGTTACGGATTCAAAATTACTCCGGTGGGCTTTGTTCCGCAGCAGGATCAAGGGTATCTTATCGTCGCTTGCCAGCTCCCTGACGCGGCGTCGCTTGAGCGCACGCAAGCCGTAACGGCCGAGGCACTCGCTCTCATCAAGGGGACTCCCGGCGTGGCCACGTCACTAGTGATCAACGGCTTTTCGATGCTGAGCGGCAGCAACCAATCCAACGTCGGCTCGATCATTGTCATTCTGGATGGGTTTGAGAAACGCGAGAGCCCCGCTTTGAGCGCCAATGCGATTCTGCAAAACCTTCGGGCGAAATTTAATCAGATCCCCGAAGCCCTCGTTTTCGCTTTTGGGCCGCCGCCGATTCAGGGCGTTGGAAGTACGGGCGGGTTTCGCATGATGGTCCAGGACCGGCGCGGCGGCGACTACAAGCAGCTGCAAGCGGTCACGCAGAGCCTGATCGAGGCCGGCGAGCGGCAACCGGGGCTGGTGGGACTCTTTTCGAGTTTCCGCGCCGACACACCT
The DNA here is from genome assembly GCA_963847295.1 of uncultured Verrucomicrobiae bacterium. Lineage (GTDB taxonomy): Bacteria > Verrucomicrobiota > Verrucomicrobiia > Chthoniobacterales > Terrimicrobiaceae > DASTFP01. Next base: position 53,901 of record CAWJZG010000004.1, on the reverse strand, counting down.
GAGATTTTCGTGGACGTCGATCGCACCAAGGCCAAGAGCATGGATGTTCCGCTCAATAACGTTTTCGATACCCTCCAAATCTATCTCGGCTCAGCCTATGTGAATGATTTCACGTTCCTTGGCCGCTCATTCCAGGTGAATGCACAAGCCGACAGCAAATTTCGGGTTACCGCCGCGGACATTCTCAAGCTCAAAACGCGAAGTGGCGAAGGCAAAATGGTTCCCTTAAGCACCATGGCCTCCGTCCAGGAAACATTTGGACCCGGCGTCGTCACGCGCTATAATCTTTACACTGCAGCGGACCTCTCCGGAGACACTAAGCCGGGATACAGCTCCGGCCATGCCATCAGTGTGATGGAAGAATTGTGCCGGCAATTGCTGCCCCCTGGCTTTGGTTTCGAATGGACTGACCTGACCTATCAGCAGATTTTGGCGGGGAACACCGCGCTATTTATTTTTCCGCTTTGCGTCCTGTTCGTCTTTCTCACTCTCGCCGCGCAATATGAAAGCTGGGCGCTCCCCTTTTCCATTATCCTTATCGTGCCGATGTGCCTGCTTTCTTCGCTGGCAGGCGTCTTATTGCGCGGCTTGGACAACAATATCTTTACCCAGATCGGCTTCGTAGTTCTTGTGGGACTCGCGTGTAAGAATGCGATCCTGATTGTCGAATACGCCAAGCAAATTGAAGATACGGGCAAGGACGCCATCTCCGCCGTCGTCGAAGCGTGCAAGCTGCGCCTGCGGCCGATCCTTATGACCTCCTTCGCCTTTATTGCCGGCGTCGTCCCGCTTATGCTCGGCTCGGGCGCGGGCGCGGAAATGCGGCAGACGCTGGGCACCGCCGTCTTTTCGGGAATGCTCGGCGTGACCATTTTTGGTATTTTCCTTACGCCCGTCTTCTACGTGATAATTCGCAAATTCGCAAAGCGGCGGGATCCGGCCACGGCAAAGGTCGCCTGAGAGCTCGTTGGGCCACCTGATGGCGTTGCGCAGCAGCGCTCGATTTGCCTAAATGCCCGTTGCAGAATACGGACGCCCAGTTTTTCATAAGCGTCTCTCACAAATCATTTCCGAAAAGCGCACTGAGAGGCCACGGTTTCGGGTAAATCCGGGGAGCGCACGCGTCCCCGGGTGCGATTTCCGGCGTCCCGCCGGAAAACTCTGTTCGGCGAGACGCCGAACACCACGCGCGAGGACGCGTATCCTCGCCAGACGCTTCGGCGCCGCCAACATTTCGGAATCTCCGGCGTTCGGGAGGACAATCGGTCCAACACGCCGCCCGCAGCCGGATGATGCGGGTCAAGGTCAATCACCGGGGTAAAGTCAAGGACACTGAGGCGAGCCCTGGCAGGGATCGTCAGCGACTTCGAACACCTTGAAGAATCTATTCTCGTAAACGACGCGAAGGAAGGCCGGTGCGGAATAGGGCTGCTCGTAAAGAATTTTTCCCAAGGGCTCGCCCAATAGCGGTTGGCCGAGAATTTGAGCAGAATTCGAAATCACGCGTGAAGGTTCGTACGCGATCACATAATTGACTGACCGTTTTCTGAGAATCTTGCAGGCTTCCTCCGGAGCGGTCGAAAGATAAAACCGGGAGCTGTCCACGGTTCCGGGAAGGCTTTGGTGCGAGCTTCCGCCGACACAGCGCTGGCCGGACCAATACGCAATGGCCGGGCTTAGCCACCATGGAGCCAGGATAATCGCGCGCTCCGGCGAGATAAGAGCATTCGCCGTTTCACGCAATCGAAACGCATCCTCGCGATCCTCCTCGCGAGCCATCCTTGCTTGCTCGTCCGGGTAAAGCAGACGGTCCCACTCTCCGGCCACGGGCCACAGGGAGATCACAAAAGCAAGCCACGCGACGCGTTTCGAGGGGATGGCCGCAAGTGCCCATGGAAGGCTCAAGGCGAAAGCGATCGCCAGGAAGTAGCCCCATCGCATGTGCCACAGGGAAAGCCCTGTCAGAAATAACAGAAGAGCCGCCAGCCACGCGTACCGAGGATCTCTTGCTTTCCAAGAGCGCCACAAGAGCAAAGCAGGAGATGCAACCAGAAACCATCCTGTCCAGCCGAAGAGTTGCTGCAGCGTGGCGTGGCGTAGCTCCCCGATGTCGAGCGCCCAGCGAAAAAAGACGCTTTGTTCCTCGGTGGAAGGCGCTCGGACTCGCCATCCGTCGAAGAGGATGGCTCCAGTCAACACCAAGGCGAAGATCGCGGCGGCCGTTCTGTCAGGGATGGCTCTCCTTCCTTGGACTCCAAGACGCATGAGCGCTGTCGCGCCCAAAAGAATGAGGGGTTCAAAGAATGACGTCCAAAGCGCAAACGCCCAAAGCACGGCGGAACAGATCTCCCAAGCCCGCGACGGACCGCTTCCAAAGCGCGATTTCAGCCGCGAGGCCCGCCCCGACGAGGAGAATGACGAGCGACTGGTGGTCTGGCCGTCCAAGCTGGAAGCCGTGGGCAAGGATTGGCGAAAGGGCTGCGATCGCGAGAACAGCATTGCGATTTGGGAGATCAAGCCTGCGTCCCCACCACCACAGAAAGGCGACGAGCGTCATGCTCAACAAGGGCGACAGAAATGCCCCGGCAAGCTCAAGGGGCGAGGAAGGAGCGTGAACACCCGTGATCCGAAAGCCAAGATGGAAAACCCCGGTGAGGGCGGCGAGCAAAAAGTCCGTTGGCGCCGTGGTGTGCGGCACGACGCCCAGCGGAGCGTTTTCAAAATCGTGGAATCCGATCGATCTCCATGGCGCCGCGATGACGCGTTGAACGCGCGTCATCCGGGAATAGCAGTCCGGGTCCGCGAAATAAATCTGCCCGCCCACGAAAACCTGCCTCCAACTCCAACAGCAAGCCGCCAGTGCCAGCGCCAGCCAAATCACCAGCCCGGTGCATGGCCGAAGTTTCCGCAAAATTTTCATCAGCTTCGGTTAGACCCAATATCTTGTGGAGGCCGGCATGGGAAGTCCCTATATTTTGTGGATTTTGGCAGAATTTTGTTCAGAAAACGGTTGTCGGCGCCCCTGGTTGCGCCTAGGTTCAGGGGCAGCCATCTTTCCCGCTCAAATTCCTCAAATCTTGATGTCCGACGAACCGAATTATTCGCCGAAATCCGAAAAGTACGACGCTTCCAAAATTGACAAACTGGAGGGGCTTGCGGGTGTCCGCCAGCGCCCCGGTATGTATATCGGCCCGACCGACGAACGGGGCCTGCACCATTGTGTTTTCGAGGTTCTCGACAATTCGATCGACGAGCATCTTGCCGGGTATTGTTCTCGGATCGATGTCACCCTTCACGGAGATGGTTCGTGTTCGATCAAGGACAACGGGCGCGGCATTCCAGTGGATGTGCATCCGAAGTTCAAGGTTCCAGCGATTGAGTTGGTCCTAACCAACTTGCATGCCGGCGGAAAATTCGGCCAGGGCGCCTATAAGTTTTCGGGTGGTCTGCATGGCGTCGGCGCCAAGTGTGTCAACGCGCTTTCGGATTGGTTCAAGGCGGAGGTATCGCGCGACGGCAAGGTCTATCACATGGCATTCGCACGGGGGGTGACGACGCAGAAGCTTACGGTGATTGGCGATCTAAAGAACAAGAAGCACACGGGCACGCTGATCACATTTTTGCCGGATCCCACGATCTTCAACATCACCACCGAGTTCCAGTTTGCGAAGCTTACGGCGCGGCTGCGCGAGCTGGCCTTTCTCAATCCGGGACTGGAAATCAATATCACCGACGAGCGTACCGATCCGCCCAGACACGAGCAGTATCTTTACAAGCTCGGCATCGAGGAATTCGTCAGGCAGCTCGGCGAGAACAAACAGCTTTTGCATCCGAAACCGATTGTGCTCGAAGGCAGGCGCCGGGTGAGGTTTCGCAACAAGGATCAGCAGGAGGTCGAGGATGACATGTTCATGGATCTCGTCATGCAATACAACGACAGCTACAACGACCAGATCCTTTGCTTTACCAATGCCATCCCGAACCCGGATGGCGGCACACACGCGACCGGTTTTCGCACGGCGCTGACACGCGCGATAAACCAGTACGCAAAGCAAAACGCCCTGGTGAAGGAGAAGGATCCTCCGATTTCCGGTGACGATGTGCGAGAAGGGCTCATTTCCGTTCTCTCCATCAAACACCCGTGGCCGGGCTTTGAATCGCAAACGAAGGTCAAGCTCGTGACGCCTGAGGTGGAAGGCATTGTGTCCTCGATCACTTACGAGGGCCTCATGACGTTTTTCGACCAAACGCCCGCCGTTGCGAAGAGGATCGTTGACAAGGGTCTGACTGCCGCGCGAGCGCGCGAGGCCGCCCGCAAGGCTCGAGAGACGGTCCGCAAGGGTGCGCTAACCGGCGGCGGACTGCCGGGAAAGCTCGCCGATTGCTCGGAGCGCGATCCCAGCCTCACCGAATTGTACATTGTCGAAGGCGACTCGGCGGGCGGGTCGGCAAAGCAGGGGCGCGACCGCCGCTATCAGGCCATTCTACCCATCCGCGGGAAACTGATCAACGTCGAGAAGGCCCGTCTCGACAAGGTGCTTCAGAACACAGAGATCCAGACCATGATTACCGCCGTGGGCACCGGGATTGGCGGCGGAGACCAGGAAGGCGCATTCAATATTTCCAAACTGCGCTACGGTCGCATCATTATCATGACCGATGCCGACGTGGACGGTTCCCATATTCGGACGTTGCTGCTTACGTTCTTCTACCGCCAGATGCCGGAGCTCGTGAAGCAAGGCAAGATTTACATTGCCTGCCCGCCGCTCTACCTGATCAAACGCAAGAAACGAGAGGAGTACGTGGACGATGATGCGCAACTCAATCGCATCCTCATCTCGTTGGGCGCTGAAGAGGTGAAGCTCAAGAATCTCGCGGATGGCAAGGTTTTCACCGCCTCCCAGCTCAAGGATATCCTCGAGTTGCTCGAGAGACTCGCCAAATTCAGCGATGTCATCCGGCGACACGGCGGAGACTTTGAAGAATACCTCCGCGAGCGCGACCCGAACAACGGCGCGTTGCCCGCTTATCTCGTAAAGATTCGTGAGGGAAATATCGAGTGGGTCACTTACTTTCCTGGCGAGGCGGAAATGCGTGCCTTTCATGAGGAGAACCGCGATCTGAATCTTTTTGACGATGAGTTGGTCGAGGGCGGCGCAAACGGAGACACAGAACCGGCCGAGAAACCGAAGAGACAGGAAGGCGCTTTACGACGCCGCGCCAGTCTGGTCGAACTGCACGAATCCCACGCCGTCCAGAAACTCATTACGGAGCTGGCCAGAAAAGGTCTCAAGGTCGAGCACTTTTCCGACAGCGACCGTCCCATTTTCGAACTGGTGGAGGGCGAAGGCGAGAAGTCGGCGGTGCATGCGGTGTTTTCGATACCCGAAATCCTCGCTAAGGTTCTCGATATCGGGAAAAAGGGAATGCAAATCCAGCGCTTCAAAGGGTTGGGTGAAATGAATCCAAAGCAGCTTTTCGAAACCACAATGAACCCCGACAAACGCAAGCTCATGAAGGTCGATCTCAATGAAGACAATGCTGTGGAAGCCGATCGCATGTTCACGATCCTCATGGGCGACGTCGTTGAACCCCGCCGCCAGTTCATCGAGGACAATGCGCTTAACGCGCGGCTTGATGTCTAAAGCAGCCTGCCGGACTCGAATTTCAGAATGACGTTTGTGCACAAAATTGCGTGTGGCAATGAAGGCGGCTTCCCAAGCAGGCTGCTGGCACCGCGCTCCGCGCGGTTGCTAGGAGGGATTCTCAGGGAAATGGTGAGAGGCGAAATTGCGTCAGGGGCCGCGATGTGGGATGCGGGTCTGGAGAAGGCAGTCTGATCAGCGCGTATGTATACCCACAATGAGCGTGTCGAGAAGGTCGACGTGGCCGACGAGATGTCTAAGTCGTTCCTGGATTACTCGATGTCCGTCATTATTTCCAGGGCGCTGCCGGATGCCCGTGACGGCCTTAAGCCTTCACAGCGGCGCATTTTGTATGCCATGCATGAGCTGAGCCTGTATCCGCCGCGCAAGCCCATGAAGTGCGCGAAGATTTGCGGTGATACGTCGGGCAACTACCATCCGCACGGGGAGGCGGTGATCTATCCGACGCTTGTCCACATGGCGCAGCACTGGGCCATGCGGGACACGCTCGTGGATCCTCAAGGCAACTTCGGTTCGGTGGAAGGCGATCCCCCGGCGGCCATGCGTTACACCGAGGCCCGGTTCACTTCGCTTGGCGGGACTCTTCTCGATGATCTCGAGAAGGATACGGTGGATTTCGTCCCCAACTACGACGAGAGGCTCACCGAACCCGTTGTATTCCCGGCATCTTTCCCCAATTTGCTAATAAACGGTGGCACGGGGATTGCCGTCGGCATGGCGACCAACATCCCGCCGCACAATCTTAGCGAGATCATTGATGGGATTTGCGCTCAGATTGATGATCCGGACATCTCCATTGAAGCTCTGATGCAATACATCAAGGGTCCTGATTTTCCGACGGGCTGCCTCATTCAGGGAAGCGCCGGTATCAGGTCCTATTTTGAGACGGGGCGCGGCTCGGTGCGAGTGCGAGCCCGCGTGGGCACGGAGGAGGTCAAGGGTGGACGTGAAAATATTATCGTCACGGAGATTCCTTTCGGCGTCAACCGCGCCGAGCTCGTCAAGCGTATTGCCGAGCTCGTCAACGAGAAGGTTCTTCAGGGCATCAGCGACGTTCGCGACGAATCCGACGAAAACACCCGCGTAGTCATCGAACTCAAGCGCGACGGAAATCCGAAGGTTCTGATCAACAATCTCTACAAGTTCACCGCGCTCGAATCCTCGTTTAGCGTCAACATGCTGGCTATTGATCACGGGAAGCCGAAACTTCTGTCGCTCAAGGACGCCATTTCCTGTTACATCGAGCACAGGCGCGAGGTCGTGCTGCGCCGCACCCGCTTTCTTCTGAGGCAGGCCGAAGTCGAAGCAGAGAAGCTCGAAGGCTATCTCATTGCCCTGGCCAATCTGGACAGTTTCATCAAGATCATCCGCGATTCCCGCGACCGCGATGATGCCAAGAGGAAATTAATGGATCTCTCATGGACGCGCAAAGCTGTGGAGCATATCGGAATCCTGATACGCGATGACGCACGGATCGTGGACGGGAAATACAAATTTACCGAGAAGCAGGTTGGTCACATCCTTGACCTGCGCCTCTATCAACTTACCGGCCTCGAGCGTGACAGCATCAAGACGGAATACGATGCTCTGCTCGAAGCGATTAAAGATCTTCTCGACATCATCGCCAAAGAGGCCCGTGTGCTAACGATCATTAAGTCCGAGCTGCGCGAAATCCAAAAGAAGCACGGGACTGAACGCCGAACGCACGTTGTGGCGGCGGAAGGAGAGATCGCCATCGAGGATCTGATCGCCAATGAAGGAGTCATCGTCACGCTCACGCACAATGGCTTCATCAAACGCACACTGGTAAGCGCCTATCGCGCTCAAAAACGCGGTGGCAAGGGCGTGATCGGGATGACGGCACGGGAGTCGGAGAACGTTGAGGACAGCGATTTCGTGGAGCATCTCTTTACCGCGACGACGCACGATTACCTGATGTTTTTCACCGAGAGTGGCCGTTGCTATGTCGAGCGAGTCTTTGAGATTCCAGAGGGCTCCCGCGCAAGCAGGGGCCGATCAATCGTAAACCTGCTCGAGCTGCGCAATGAGGAGAAAATCGCCGCCACGATCGGCATCCAAGGACAGAAGACCGATGAGGAAACTTGGAGCGACAACCTGCATGTTGTCTTCTCAACGCGCAGCGGGATCGTGAAGAAGTCGAACCTCAGTGATTTCAAGAACATCCGCAAGGGCGGCATCATCGCCATCAAGATCGAGGAAGGCGACCGCCTTATCGATTGCAGGCTGACCAACGGGCAGGATGAAATCGTGCTTATCACCCATAACGGGATGAGCATCCGCTTCCATGAAGAGGAAATGCGTGACCAGGGTCGCGATACTGTTGGCGTCTGGGGGATTCGCCCCGAGAAAGGCGACTATGTTGTCGGCGCGGCCGTGGTAAACAAGGACGCGCAGCTGCTCGTAGCAGGAGAGAACGGCCTCGGAAAGCGCACAAGCTTCGAAGAATATCGGTTGCAGAGCCGGGGCGGCAAGGGGATCATCACGATGAAAACCAACGAGAAGACAGGCAGCGTCGCCGGGGCGCTCACTGTCCGGGATGCCGACGAAATCATGCTCATCACCAATAAGGGCAAGATGGTGCGTACCAGGGTCGCGGAAATCCGCGAGACAGGGCGCAACGCCCAGGGTGTGAAACTCATCGATCTCCGCGAAGGCGAGAATCTTCAAGCCATCGCCCCGGTGGTGAGCGACGCCGAGGACACGGAATAAGGACCTGGCGCACGAGCGGCGCGCCGGCTCGTGCCAATTGGGCACGCAGCGCGCCCGTGCCCATCCGGTCGGTGGCAGGAATCTCAATTTCAGTGAAGCGATTTTCTTTGTTCCAAGCGCTTTCGCCGTGACGAATCAATAAGAGTTTGTGCATGGTATGGCTGCCTTGTCTGCCCGCGGAGGACTACGAAGGTTGCCAGCGCGTGTTGGCAAGGCACGGCAAACGATGTTCAGCGCGGTGACTTTCAACATGCAGAATGGCCAGGTCTGGGATGAAGAAAATCCCGACGAGGCCGAGGTGAGTCTTGCTCGCGCGATCGCCTTCCTGCGCGAACAGGATGCGGACATCATCTTTCTCCAGGAGGTCGAGCGGGGGTACGAGGGCGGAAAGCAGGTCGAGCCGCCGCCCCACTACGAGCGCCTGAAAAAGGACCTTGCCGCGTACGATTCGGTTTTCGGCTACCCGCGACCGAACAGAATGGAAATTCCCTTCGGTCTCGGGCTGGCGATATTCTCGAAGGCGTCCTTGAGGAATTTTTCTCGCAAAGACCTTCCACCGGCGGAAATCGCGTTTGAATTTGGGGGAGTATTGCGCAAGCCCTCGCACCGTCTCATGATCAGTGTCGAGACGGACATCGAGGGGCGCGCATTGCGCCTGATCAACACTCATCTCCAGGCGTTCTTTATGATCAACGCCTCGAGCAATGACCATCACACTCAACGCGATCGCGTGGAGGTCGAGCTAAGAAAATGCACCGGCGCGACGCTGCTGGGCGGTGACTTCAACTGTGCGCCGGGCGAGACGTTGATCGAGCAATTCAAACGCGCTGGTTTTCACCCATCGCAGAACACGAAAGTGACATGGCGAAGGATGCCGTTCGTTATCGATCATATTTTCTATAACTATGGATTGCGGCTCGAGGCTTGCGCGGTCATTCCCACCCCGGCTTCCGATCACCACGCGGTCCGCTCCGAGTTTTCCTTCGCCAGGTGAAGGCTGGTTCCGTGAATGCCAGTCTCTCAGGATCCTGTGCCAACATATTCGGCTGTGTAGGTGTCAAACTTGGATGTCTGGCCGACCTTGGGCGTGGTCTTCAAGTCGTAAACGTTGTTGCCGACGATCTGGTTGCTTTGCGTATCGTAGATCATTACTGCCGACTGGCCCTTGTTGAAGGATTCGTTCTGAGTCTTTACCGCGATGTACCGGGTCTCCTTGGGCGCTTTGGCTTTCTTCGTACCGGAGCCCGAGGCCACCGCGGCCTTCCTGGTTGCCCGTTGCGCGGCAGCTCGTTGAGCCATGTAGAGTCGCGCGCGCTGCTCGCAGATCTTCCGCTGCCTCTCGGTCGCTTGGTGTTTGGCAATCACATAGGACACCCCTGCGGCGAGCGCGGCTGCTCCGAGCGCGGCGGGTACGGCGATCCGGGAATCGACGCCGGCCGCAGCGAGCGGGATGCCCACGGCCAGTCCGGCGGCAGTTCCGAACAGCCGCGGCGTTTCCTCCAGGGGAAAGATTCTCACAGCCGGAGGAAATCATCGCCAGAGAAACCGCCACAGCGGTCACTGGAAGCACTTTGAAATTCATAGGCCGGAAGCGCTACCGGATTCCGTCGGGCGTTGACAAGCATAAAACCAGGACTTGTCAAGGGGAGGATATCGCTTCGGTGCGGGCTCCGTTTCGCCGGCACCAAGCCGCAGCGGCGGCGTTCCCTCGTCTTGCCGCTTCAAGATACCATTTCCGGGCCTCGGTGGGCTGCGGAGCGCCGGTCAGCCCGCCTTCGAGCGCCATGGCGTAGAAAAACATGTTCATGGCGTTGCCTTGCGCCGCACCCTCCTTCCAAAGACCGAAAGCCCGATTCCGGTCGACTGGCACGCCAAGACCGTTGACGTACATGACGCCCAAGTTCGCCTGGGCGTCCAGGAAGCCCATCTCCTTTGCCCGCGCGAAGAGGCGGAAGGCCTCGCCTGCATTAGAATCCAAAAGACCTGGCACGCCCTTCTTGAGGAGATCGCCGAGCATATTCATTGCGTTGGGGTGGTTAAGTGCGGCGGCGGCGCGCAGCAGTTCAACGGCCTGCGCCTCGTTTTTCGCAATTCCCTTGGCGTGAAGCAGGCAGTCAGCGAGGGAGACCATGGCATCCGTGTCTCCCCCGGCAGCTCCTTGCTGAAACCATGCGACAGCGGCGGAAAAGTCGGGCGCCTCATTTCCGAGGCCATTGGCCATCATCAGACCGGCTTGGGTCATGGCCTCCGTCTGTCCCTGCGCTGCGGCAGCGGCAAACCATTTCAGGGCAGCTTGGGGATTGCTCTTTCGCAGCCATTCGCCCAGCAGCATTTGCGCGGATAGCACGTTGTGCTTTCCCGCCCGCTCAAGCGGCCCTTGCAGGATGGAAAATTTTTCGGGTGTAAGTTGAACCGCATTCGAACGCAGGCGCGCCGCGATCATTTCCATCTCTTCCTTGGGTCCCTTTTTTCCGGGAGACGCGTCAAGGGCCTTCGAGAAATTCTCAAAAGCTTCGGCGTCGTCGTCTCTCCTCTTGGCCTTTTCGGCAGCAAGCAGGAAAGGCGCGGACGGATCAGCTTCTTGTGCGGGCTTTTCGCTGGTTTTCTCCTGCGCCGGTTTCTCGATAGGCACCGTCTTTTCCTGGGTGAGAGCGGGCTCGGGGCGCGCGCCTGCAGTGGGAACCGCCGCGGGGCGCATGAGCCAGAATCCTGTTGCGACCAGGAGGACAACGAATATCGCGCTCGAGCCGATGACCGCGTAGAGCGCCGCAAAATGGGGTTTGGTGCTGATTGGCGGCGGGCGATTGGGAGTTTGGACCGGTTGCGAAACCGTGAGCTGGCGGGGCGCCGCGCGGCTGGACGACCTGCGGGGCGAAGGTTTCGTGTCAGGCCGCAGCGCGGCGACAAGCTCGGCGGCGCTTTCGTAAGCATCCCCCTGCTCGATAGCGCCGCGGAGGGCGGCATTGCCGTAAGCGGAAAGGCTTGGGAGCGGCGTCCAACGCCCTGCGGATTCCACGCGCATGCCACCCAGCAGTTCGTATCCAAGCATCGCCAGGACGCGCGGCCCCGTCTGTGATTCCGGCGCGAGGTTTAACCCGGCAACCACAGTTGCGTTCGTAGCATCAGCGGCCGCCTCTCTGGGATATTCACCTGGAAAAGCGACATTCAAGGCCGGGGATTCATCGAGTCGCTGATCGAAAAGTTCCGGGGGTTCGATGATGACGTCCCCAAGAGTCAGCGCGGGGCATGGCAGTGCGGCGCTCTGCAGAGCGTCAAGCTTGGCCGCAATGCGTTCCAAGAGAACCAGCGCTTCTCTCAACGGGAGTACGCGGCGTCGCTTCATGAGCTCGAGAAGAGTAAGTCGGGGAGACTCGCTTTTCCGAACCGATCCAGATTCTTCGTCCGCGATGACTCCTGAGAGCGCGGGGAATTGGCGATCCCGAGGAGTTCGCACGGTTTGCAAAGTTGCTTCCAGGGCGGCGCGCAGCTCGGCAGGGGTCTGAAAACGATCCTCGGGATTCTTCGCCAGCATTCGCCCTACCAGCGCCCGGATGTCCGGCGGCAGATCAAGCAGGGCATCCAGTGGGGGCGGCTTGGTGAGGTGCTGGGAAAGGACTTGCGCAAGAGAGCCGGAGAATGGCACGTGCCCGGAGAGCATTGTGAAGATTGTGGCTCCAAGCGAGTAGATGTCCGATCGAATGTCCACCTCCTGGCCATTGATCTGTTCCGGGCTGGCATAATAGGGAGTGCCATGAAAACCCGCGGCGGAAGCCTGTGCGAGAGCGGGACTCGTAAAGTTCCCTGCCAGGAATTTTGCGAGTCCAAAATCAACGAGCTTTGCCCTGAGCTCATCGTCTCCCGCCTCGATCAACATGATGTTTGAGGGCTTGATGTCGCGATGCACGAGGCTCTGACGATGCAACGCAGCAAGCGCGCGGCAGACCTGGAGGGCGATCTCGATTGCTTTTGCGGGGCCGAGCCGGATGTGCTCGCGAATCTTTTGATCCAGCGTGACGCCCTCCACAAATTCCATAGCATAGAAAATCTCTCCATCCTGCTCGCCCAGGTAAGTCACGGCGGCGACGTTTGGGTGACGGATTGCCGCCGCCACGCGCGCTTCGCGTTGAAAGCGCTCTCGGGTTACCTGATCGCCCAGAAGATCCGGGGTGATGATCTTGAGCGCAACATGGCAATGCAGGTTTGTATCGAGTGCTTTGTAAGTGACACCCATCGATCCACGTCCCAGAACACATGGGGTGCCGTCAGCCTGGAGCGCAATTTCGAAATGCCGATATCGGAGGTGCTTGATCATCCCTCGCGTGAGAGAAACTATATTCAGGAAAGCTTCAGCCCACAATGCCGCCTTTCACGGGCAGCATGTGCGGTCGCAACACCTGCGCTCCTAGTCGTTGAACCGGATTTCGTAGCTTTCGGTAGCGCGCGGGGTGTTCGCGCTCGGAGTAGCGGCCGCGGCCGGCGAATCCTGAGGGCGCGAAGACTGGCGAGGATCCTCATCCGCCCAGCTTACAATCCGTGCGCTGGATCCCTTGGGTGCCTGGAGAGGGGAGGCGGGTTCCGGGGTGCGTCGTCCGGCGTGGGACTGGCTCGCGGCCCGCGCGGAGGCGGCAGCCTGCATTTCCCGGAGAGCGGCCTGGCCGGGCATCTTCCACTCTCCGTCCACCGTCCCGCGCGCTTCGAAGACAACCGGTGGAACCTCGGGTGTCAGCGCGGATACTGAGTTGGGTCGCAGGCTTAGCTCAACCGGGATTCGGTAGGGATCCTGCTCGTCAAAAACATATAGGAATTTCCCGCGTTTGACTGATGCCGGACGGTAGCCGGGAAAAGTCGCGATGACATCCTGTTCGAAGCGCTTGGTCGCGTCTTCAAATTTCTTTTGGAGGGTCGAGACGGGCTGAATCTCGGGACCCGCCGGATGCTTAACCTCCTGGCTTTTCTCTCGCGCTGCCTCGTCCCGCTCCAGTTCTGCGCGCCGGACTCTTTCGCGAAGCTCCGCGAGCTCGCTTTGCAAGCTGACATCTCCTCCTTCGCAGGACGCAAGCAAGCACGCGCAAAGCATCGCAAGCCCCGTCAGCACGAGATGGCGGCGAGGCGAGTTTTTTGTTTTCATAGGAAAAAAAGCCCTTACAAACTCAATGAGCTGTTCCCAATCTCATTCCGATGCAAGCGTCATCTTTTTCGCCCTTTATCGTCTTTGCCCTTCTTTTCTCGACCGGCCTTGCCAGCCGGCTGAATGCCGAGGAAAAAGGCAAGCCAGAAGATGCCCCGCCGAAGGCGCCCTTCAATCCAAGCCAGGCTCAAAGCTCACGGCTGCCCCTTCCAAGCCCTTACGACAAGATGCTCGCCATCGAGGTCGCGGGCAAAGGAAAGAAAATCCAATGGGGAAAAGTCTATGACGCTGTGGCGATCGACGTGGATGCCAATTCCTGTCCGGACAAGCCTTCGGCCGCTCTCGCGTTAGGAGTCAAGATCGCCGACGGACTTGTGGCGGTAAAATCGCAAGATGTCGAAAAGCTGAATTCGTGCGCGACCCAGATCGAATCGATCGCCAAAAAACTCGGCGCGGGCGACGAAGAGCTCAGGCGTGCACGCCTTGTTCGTGAGAACGCCAATAAGGGAAAGTGGCTCGATGTTTTTCTCGAACTGGGATTTCTGCAGGCGGACATCATGAAAATACTCAATCGCAAGGAAAATGCCGATGATCGGAAATTGATCATCGCTTCGGGTTGGATGCAAGGCGCTCGGCACATCACGTATTACCTTATAGGAAACTATGATCCGGACATTTCCAACGTGCTGAGGGAACCGCTTCTTGTTGGGGAACTCGGCAAGGAAATCAAGGAACTGCCGGCTGAAAGCCTGAAGCACCCTCGCGTAAAGACCCTGCCATTGGCGTTTGAAGAGGCTTTGCCCCTTGTCTCGGTAAGCAAGGACCAGGCTGTGTCCAAGGAAAACGTGGCGAAGCTGAAAGCGATTGCCGACGCGGCGGTGAAATCCGCGCTCGACCAATGAGAGAACCCGGCATTAGACGAATAAGAAACAACAAAAGATGAACGCGAGGATTTCGTGCGCATTGTGGCTGGCAGCTATCGGTTTGTTACGCGTAGATTTGGCGTGGGCCGACCCCGCCGAGGCGGAGGATACAGCCTATCGGATGGCAAGAAAATACACCGAGAAGAGTTTTGCCATGGCGCCCACCGACCATTCGGGCGTCTGCGGAGGCGGGACCGCCATCGAGTTTCTAATTCCAGTGAACAAGGGGCTCGACTACGTCTTTCTCGTCGGCACGGACCTCGCGGCGCGCGACGTCGATATCTACGTCTATGATGACGTGGGAGGGCTCATCCTTGATGATCGCCGGCCCGGAAGGCTGGCCGGCGTCCAATTCCGTTCGAGCTACAATGGGACGACCAAGGTTTACATGCATATGGCAAGCTCAATTGGCCTGGCGTCGTGGTATGTGCTGGTTGGCCGACGCGGCTCGATTAAGCCGGAAACGACACTGCCCAATACTAACGTGACGGGCAGCCGCGCCGGTTCGGCGGGAGACCAGCCTGAAGGCAGCCCGGCTGCTCCCGAGACATTCTCGCCCTGAGACATTTGCCAATCTTCAACCATGAAATCCCGATTAATTCTTTCGTCAGTAGTTGCCGCAGGGATTTGCTTTTCCGCTTCCTGCACCAAGACTTATTACATCGATCGCACCGTCTACGTGGAACCCAAACCTAAGCCCAAGCCAGTCTCGCGAGTGACTCCCAAGCCTCGGCCGCGGGTGGATAACCCGGACTCCTTTGACGCGGTCACCAAGCCTACAACCTACAGCTACTGAAGCGTGGCGGCGCTGCTACGGCGCTTTAGATGTTAGGGCCGCGCAAGTGCTTTTTTGATGCGCGGCCTTTTGATCGTCTTTGAAGGCGGCGAGAGCCGCGTCGAGGAACTGCCCAAGGACGTTTTGCATCTTGCGCAGGATCGGGACAGCCGCCTTGTCGTCCAGCATGCGGGCTGCGTTTCCAATCCGCTGGCGGTCCTGGAGTGGAGCGAGGCGCACAGCACCTGGCTGTTGTCGCTGGCCGGTGGAGTGGCTGCGCCGGCCATCACGCTCCGTAATGGCAGCGCTGTGTCAAAGCGTCTGCTCTTGAACGACGGCGACAGCCTGAATGTTGGATCATCAATCCTCTTGTTTCGACGGCTTCCCGCGCCGCCGCTTTTTCGCGGAAAGCCATGCGCGGAGATCCCGTTGCGCAATGTGTCGCGTTTGTGCTTCGGTCGTGTGGCAGAGGCCGCACTAGAGGGAGAGGAACTTGTACTTCTGGATTCAGAGGACCGCCGGATTTCAAGGCGACATGTGCTGCTCTGGCGCCAGGACAAGGATTTTCTGGTGCGCGACGAGAGTCCGACAGGGACGTTTCTCAACGGACAGCGTTTCGAGAGCCACCAGCTTGTGGTTGGTGATCGTTTCCAGATCAGCGGATACAGCTTTGAGTTCACCGGAATATCGTTACGTCGCACACGGCCGAGGATTGGCGGCAAAGTCGAAGCTCTTGGCGTCGGGTTTCGTGCCGGCGGGCGGGCGATTCTTAGCGAGGTCACCCTGCATATCGAGCAATGCTCCTTTTCAGGAATACTCGGCGGAAGCGGCCAGGGGAAGTCCACTTTGCTTAACGCGCTGTGCGGGATAAATCCCGCGACGACTGGCACCGTGCTCATCGAAGGACGATCGATCGTTGATGCGGCTGGGATGGGTGCGGCGCGCATTGGATTCGTGCCACAGGACGACATCGTTCATCCCGAACTGCGCGTGGAGGATGCGGTGCTCTTTAGCGCGCGGCTGCGTTTGGATCCTCGCGTCCCCTTCCGCCCAACCTGGCTTTTGGTCGATGAAACGATCCAGCGCCTCGGGCTAGGAGAACATCGCCACAAGCGGATCCTTCAACTTTCCGGAGGACAGCGCAAACGCGTAAGCATCGCGACGGAGTTGCTCGACAAGCCCGCCGTGCTCTTCCTGGACGAACCCTCTTCCGGATTGGACCCCGCCACCGAGTTCGCGCTGATGAAGATCTTGCGCGGCCTCGCGGCGCACGATTGCACTGTGATTTGTACGACGCACGTGCTTGGTCGTGCCTATTTGTTCGACAAGATCATCTTCATCCACGGCGGCCGAGTGATTTTTGATGGCGCGCCGGACCACGCGTACCAGCATTTTCAGGTCGAGAGCCTTGACCAGGTCTACGTGCGGCTTGCCGAGGAAGGACGCACGGGCGATGAATGGGCCCAGGATTTCAAGTCAACGGGACCAGAACGTCCGTCTGCCGATGCAGTCCCCCGTGAACCGGACATTTCCCTGCTGGACGAGATTCCGCAGGCACGCCGGTTTCGTCCGGGATTCTTCCGTTCGCTCAAGGTCTTGATCGAGCGGCAGTGGAGCATTTTGGCGGCGGACAAACTGAATGTGCTCTTCCTGCTTGCCCAGCCGGTGCTTATTGCCATGCTCGTCGGGTGGGTGGCGGAGGACTATGTGCTGCGAATGTTTCTGTGCGTGGTTGCCACTTTGTGGTTCGGCTGCAGCAACGGCGCACAGCAGATCATCAAGGAGCTGCCAATATTTCGTCGCGAACGAATTTGCGGCCTCGGACTGAACGCTTACCTCTTCAGTAAGTATCTCTTCCTGGGCGCCATCACTGCTCTCCAGGCTTTCCTCTTGCTGATCATCGTCCAAACCACGTCGCATGTCGTTCGGCCGGCAAAGCTGGCTCCGGGAGAACTCTACGCAGAGTTTCAGTCGGCCACAGCGCCAAGAAGCGTCGTTCCATTGTCGCCGGGTGAGGAAGCGAGTTTCGAGGCTGTCGACAGGCATGAGGACGGCGCCGAGCCGGGCGCAGCTCCTGTGCCGGCGGCCACGCCAGGAGCGCGAATCGTGGGCCACGCAGAATGGTCGCTGGCGGCTTGGATCGGATGGTTCTTCGAATTGCGCTGGAACCTCCGCGACGCAGTGGAAGCTGCGTCCAAGTCCCTGGCGGGGGTGCTTGGAGTAACGGTTTTTTTGAAGTTGCTCGCGCTTGCAGCCACGGCGCTTGTCGGAGTGGCAATCGGATTGACGGTTTCAGGCCTCGTTCAGAACAGCGCGCAGGCGGTCATGTGGGTGCCTCTTTTGCTTATTCCGCAGATACTTTTTGGAGGCGTGGTGCTCAGTTTGCCCGAATTGTCACGCGGCGCGCGCGCCGCCTGCATGGTGATCCCCAGTTTTTCGTGCGAGCGACTCATGGATGTCTCGAATGTTTATGGGCAGGCGCTGCCGCTTTTAAGCAATCGAACCAAGCTGCCGCTTTTTCTCACGCCGGGTGAAAAGGATACGCTCCAGTGGAGCGTGTTAGGGAGGGACTACAGTGAGTCTTATGACGAGCTCTCTCCGGCCAATACTTCCTGGCAGAATCTCGCAGTCTTTCCGTTTGCGGCGGGTCGCCATCGGCACGCATACACGGAGGTGCAGACAAGCGCCGGATCGCGGAAGCGGATATATAACGAAACGACCGAATCGCGCGACGACGTGCGCTACTCCAAGGGGCGCGTCTTTCTCAATCTTGCGCCGGTCGTCTCTTCGTGTCTCGTCCTCGGAACCTGGATTGCCATTTGTTATGGCGGAACGCTCACGGCGCTTGCAATTCGCCAGAAGGGAAAATAGGCCTTGTCATGTCTACCGCTCAAATTTATCGAGGAATTCAAGGGACCCGAGCGTGAATGTCGATCAGATAAATTTCACAGCCGTTGCACAGATTCTAGCCGGTCTCGCGCTCCTGTTTTTTGGACGCAAGCTCTTCTGGTTGTTCGTCGGTGTCATCGGTTTCCTGGCCGGGATGGAATTTGGCGCGGAGATTGTCAAAGGCCAGCCCCAGGGAATAATCCTTTTGATCGCGATCGGGGCGGGGCTCCTTGCCGCGATTCTGGCCATCTTCCTGCAACGTTTGGTCGTCGCTATCGCAGGCGGCATCGCAGGCGGTCTGATTGCGATGCGTATTGCCGTCATGCTGGGAGCGAGCACAGAATCCCTTCAGTGGATCGTCTTTCTCGCCGGTGCGTTGCTGGCCGCAATTCTCGTCTCAGCGGTGTTCGACTGGGCTCTCATCGGACTCTCCGCGCTGATCGGCGCTAGCCTCGTTTCCGAAGCGCTTCCGTTTGATCACGGCGCAAAATTGATCGGCCTCGCCGTTCTCTTCGTATTGGGCTTGCTTGTGCAGACGAGGATGTTTGGGTTCACCCACGCTTAGGGGTCGAGATCGCAAGGTTCTTCGAGGGGCAGAGGCCCACTCAAATTATGCCGCAAGACAACCACGTATACGCCAATTTTCATTTTGACACCCTCAGGTGCTTTGGTAGGTTACACATCCCTTCTCTTTCAGGGCAAAGACGCTAACCGTTTCCGCTAGTCGTTGAGACGGCTGGGGTCTTATACCCTTTTACAGGCGGGAATAAACGCATATGCGCCAGGTTCACTCATTCGGCTTCGCCACCAACGCCCATGTAGCTCAGTTGGTAGAGCACGTCCTTGGTAAGGACGAGGTCACCGGTTCAATCCCGGTCATGGGCTCCATTTACAGAACAGGCGCTTGCCAAAATCTAACGCACCCAAAAGATGGCTAAAGAACAGTTCAAGAGAAACAAACCGCACGTCAATATCGGCACGATCGGCCACGTAGATCACGGCAAGACCACGCTTACGGCAGCGATCACGACCGTGCTGGCCAAGTCCGGAAAGGCGAAGGCTACGAAATACGAGGAAATTGACGCCGCTCCTGAAGAGAAGGAGCGCGGGATTACGATCAACACCGCACATGTCGAATACGAGACCGACAAGCGCCACTATGCGCACGTTGATTGTCCCGGCCACGCCGACTATGTGAAGAACATGATTACCGGTGCGGCGCAGATGGACGGGGCGATCCTCGTGGTGAGTTCCGCCGATGGTCCGATGCCGCAAACCCGCGAGCACATCCTTTTGGCTCGCCAGGTTGGCGTTCCCTCGATCGTTGTTTTCATGAACAAGGTGGACATGGTTGATGACAAGGACCTTCTTGATCTTGTTGAAATGGAAGTTCGCGAGCTTCTCAGCAAATACGAGTTCCCCGGTGAGACCATCCCAATCGTCAAAGGCAGTGCCCTCAGGGCGCTCGAGGGCAATGCCGAACACGAGAAGGCGATCACGGATCTCATGGCGGCCGTGGACGAATACATCCCGACTCCTGAGCGGCCAAAGGATCAACCCTTTCTAATGCCCATCGAGGACGTGTTCAACATTGAAGGTCGCGGCACTGTTGCCACCGGTCGCGTCGAGCGTGGCGTTTTGAAGAAGATGGAGGAAGTCGAAATCGTTGGCATCCGGCCGACGGCCAAGACGACGGTCACGGACATTGAGATGTTCCGCAAGCTTCTGGACTCCGCCGAAGCCGGCGATAACGTCGGAGTGCTTTTGCGCGGCGTGAAGAAGGAGGACATCGAACGCGGCCAGGTCATTGCCAAGCCCGGTACGATCAAGCCGCACAGGAAGTTCAAGGCGGAGATCTATGTGCTAAGCAAGGACGAGGGTGGCCGCCACACACCGTTTTTCTCCAACTATCGTCCGCAGTTCTATTTCCGCACGACGGACGTGACCGGCACGATCAAGTTGCCCGACGGCGTCGAGATGGTGATGCCTGGCGACAACGTTTCCATCGAAGTGGATTTGATCAATCCCATCGCAATGGAAAAGACGATACGCTTCGCCATTCGCGAAGGAGGCCGCACGGTCGGTGCCGGACGCGTCGCCGAAATTCTGGACTAAACTCGCGTCTATTTCCCGAAAGGACAGTAGCTCAATTGGTAGAGCAGCGGTCTCCAAAACCGCCGGTTGGGGGTTCGAGTCCCTCCTGTCCTGCGGAACACAAACAACTATCCAAGCATAATGATCAGAAAAGTCCGCAAGTTCATTGGCGAAGTTCGCGTCGAACTCAATAAGGCTCAGTGGCCTTGGGATGCCAACGAGAAGGGGTTCAGACGCTACAAGGAGCTTGCGGATTCCACGATGGTGGTTCTCATCGCTATGCTGATCCTTGGCGGATACATTGCTTTTTTTGACTTCATCCTCATCAACGTCGTCGGCTTTTTGACGAAATCGTAAACAATGGCAATTGCGCCACGAGACCAATGGTATGTCGTGCACGTTCTCTCCGGTCTGGAGCAGAAGGTGCAGGAAAATCTGATTCGCCGCATCAAGCTGGAAGAGATGTCGGAATACGTTTTTGAGGTCCTCATTCCCACGGAGCGGGTTCAGGAAATCAAGCGCGGCAAGAAGACCGAGACCACGCGCAAGTTTTTCCCCGGCTACCTCATCGTGAACATGAACCTTCTCGACGAGAACAACCAGCTTGTGGATAAGACTTGGTATTTCATCAAGGATACCGACGGCGTGATTGGATTCGCCGGCACGAAGGATCGGCCAATTCCCATGCGGGAGAAGGAGGTCGACAGCCTTCTCGCTCAAGTGAGAGAGCGCGAGGATTCCGTCAAGCCGAAGATCAGCTTTGAGGTCGGCGACAAGGTCAAAGTGGCCGACGGGCCATTCCAGAACCAAAACGGAGTCGTTGAAGAGATCGATCCCGAGCGCGGAAAACTTCGTGTTTCGGTGACTATTTTCGGTCGCGAAACGCCCGTTGATCTCGAATATTGGCAGGTTGAAAGGGCCTGAAATCGTGCGGGCAAGAGGGTGATTTCGGGGACAAACATTTCGGCTTGCCTTATAAGGGGGAAAGGCGGTTAAATTCAGGCATGCTCCCCCTATTTCTCGCCGGCGGCGCCTTCCTCGGGGCGATCACGCAGCCCGAACCCGAGCTCTACAATCACACGCTTCGCGGAGAGCGAATTCTCGCCAAGGAAGTTGTTTGCCGGAACAGATGGGGGACGCCAATGCTGCCCGATGGAAAAGGAGGCTACAGTTTGATTGCTCCGATCAATCCGGAGTTTATCGCCCAAAGCCTTATTCAGCCTCCGATTACGGGAGGGCCTGTCTTTCGACCCGCCACTGTATCTCTCGCAGAGCGGCCTGAAGGTCCATAGAATTTGGCTCCCTTGCCGCAATTTGCCGACATCTCTTGCGTCGCAAGGACACTTAGATAATTGTCTCAGTGCAATATCCCCTCCTTCTTATCTGCAGTCTGGCGCTTGTCGCATGCGCCCATCGCGAGAAGATGCCCGTTGGCGATCGGGTCCCTTTCGATCAGCGCCTGATTAATTTCCAATCATTGCACAACAGCGCGCGGACCAAGGAACTGCGGGCCTACTTCACCAAGGATGCTAAGATTCAGTCGCCGCTGACGCCGCGCCTGGCAAGCCCCGAAAAATATCTGCAAGCACTGGCTGCCGAACCGTATTATCTCGCTTTTACCAGGACGGAGGTCGTTTATTCGCTGCCGAGACGCGCGGCAACGCGCAGCGACGTTTTGGCCAGCGCTGCGGGACGCTTCAACCTTAAGGAGCGTGTGACAGTCGACTGGCGGGTGGAGGACGGCTATTGGCGCATCTCGAGAATTCTCTTTTCGGACTGGTCGCCCATGGTGGGCACCTGGCGCCACAGCGGATTGAATCGGGAAGGCACCATAGAACTACGCGTCCTTCCGGATGGAAACTATCTTGTTTTCCTGGCGGAGGACTCCTCGGCGCCCGCGTTCCGTGGAAGCTATCGCCTGGAGGGCAATAAGATCATCCTTTCGGACACTTCGTCAAACGACCCGCAGAAACTGCAAAGCGGGGAGGGAAGTTATCTTTTTCTTCGCACGGCGACGGGTGTGGATCTGCGCAAGGTCCAGGACGAGAACGCCTGGCGGGCCGAACGCTTCGAAGGTGTTTGGTCGGCAGCTCAGTGACTCGCGAGATGCTGAAAGCCGTGTGGACTCTGCGTAATTTCTCCGGCAACGAGGGCAGGTAGCTCAGCGGTAGAGCGGCAGTCTTACACACTGTTGGTCGGGGGTTCGATCCCCTCCCTGCCCACGATTCTTTCGCCAAATACTCGCTTTCAGCGGGCTTTCCGTTCTACGCGGATCTCCCGCAATTGACATTGTCGTTCTTCGCGGGAGAATCACGGTATGAGGAGAAGGTGCGTCACCATCCAGCGGAGAGGGAGGTATTCGCGGCAAGAGGTCGCATCCGCGGCACTTGAACTCAGGGAGACCGCTGGGGAACCTACGGCGCTGGCTTTCGCGTTCGTAACTCCGGACTATATTCCTCATATCGAGGAGTTCAGCGAAATGGTTCGCGTTGACGGCCATGTTATTGAACTCGTGGGCGCCACCGGCGCGGGGTTTACGGTGGATGGGGAGGAGAACGAAGAAGGCGGAGGCTTCGTGTTGCTTGCGCTTGGTGCGCGCAACGGCGCTTTCGAAGTCCGAGCGTTCGATCAGACGCGTGTGGAAGAATCGACGGAACCCGCCTTCTGGCGCAACCTTTGCGGGGTGATGAGCCCGGGCGCATGGATTGCTCTTACCAATCCCTTCAGCTTCGATACGGAGCGCTGGCTTGCAGAATGGAACGCGGCGTGGCCCGACGTGCCGTGTGTGGGCGGATTAGCGTCCGGATCCAATGACGGAGAGGGTGTCGGAGTCTTCCACAACGGAAGGCTTTTCGACGCCGTTCTTGTCTCGGTGACGGGCCTGCGCTTGATGTCCATCGTCAGCCAGGGATGCCGGCCCATTGGCGAACCCCTCACTGTGACGCGCGCCGAAAGCAATGTCGTTTACTCGCTTGGCGCTCGTCCGGCCTATGAGGCGCTGGAATCTGCTTTCGAGGGCCTCACCGAGGGCGAGAAGGCCGGAGCCAAAGGGAATTTGTTCGCAGGGCTTGCCGGGACCGAGTACGTGGAAGACTTCAAGCCAGGCGACTTTTTGATTCGTAATATCCTTGGCGCCGACCCGAATTCCGGTGCGGTGGCGATTGGAGGATTTCCGCGCGTTGGCCAGACCTTGCAGTACCAGCTTCGCGACAGGAATGCCGCTGATGCCGAGTGGCGCGCCGTGCTGCGCGGCGCCGCCGCGGAATCAGGCCGTTCGCCGCTTGCCTCGCTGCTCTTCGCATGTTCCGGAAGGGGATCCCGTCTCTTTGGCAGCAAGAGTCACGATGCCGGCTTGCTCGAGGAGATCCTCGGTCAGCACGCGAGCGCGGGATTTTTTTGCAATGGGGAGATCGGTCCGCTTGGTGGTCGCAACTATATTCATAGCTACAGCGCGACAGGCGCATTGTTCTTCGAAGAGGAGCAGGAAAGGTGACCGGAAGCGGCTCGTTTCAAGATTCGTCCTCTTCCTCCTCGTCAGGACCTTTTCCGCCTTGCTGCTGCATCGTTTCCAGCACGTCAGACATGTCCTCGACCTCGTCCCAAACCTCCCGGCTTACGAAGATGGGGGCTTTCTGCTGCGTCGCCATGGCGAGGCAATCGCTGGGCCGCGAATCAAGTTCGATGATCTTCCGCTGCTGAAGTTCGTTTTCGGCCGTAATGATGAGGCGGCCAAAATATGTTCCGCTCTTGAGGTCGTTGACGATGACTCGATCCACCTTGGCACCGACAGCGGCAAGGATCAGGGCCATCAGATCGTGCGTAAGCGGACGCTCCTTCGAAGCGCCATTCACGAACATGTTAATCGCACTGCCTACGCTCGGATCGACATAGATCACGAAGATCTTCTCCGCGTTGCCAATGAACACAGCCACTCCCGCATTCGTTGGAATGAGCGCCTTGATCTGCACTTGGACCACATCCTTGCTCATGGGGCAAACGTATCAGGTAACGATTGGCTGGGCAACTGCGTCACTCCCGCGGGCGTAAGCGAGGTAGGCTCGGGAAAGCGTAACATAGCGCTCCGCCCATCTGCGAATGCCAGACTGCTCTTGCTCGCTCAGCGCTCTCCTGACCGCCGCCGGAGATCCAAGAACCAGCGACCCCGGCGGGATTTCGGTGCCCATTGTCACCGTGGCGTTGGCTCCGATGATGCAGCGGCGGCCGATCTTTGCGCCATCGAGGATAATCGCCCCCATGCCGATCAGCACTTCATCCTCGACCTCGCAGGCATGCACGATCGCCTTGTGCCCCACCGTCACCCACTCGCCAACGATCGCCGGCAGGTTATCCGCGACGTGGACAACAGAACCATCCTGAACGTTGGAATGTGCCCCGATAACAATGGGCGCAATGTCGCCGCGCAACGAACACCCCGGCCAAATGCTTGCTTCGTCGCCGATGGTCACATCGCCAGCCACAAACGCGCCATGCGCAATGAACGCCGAGGACGCCAAACGCGGTGAGCGGCCGAGAAACATGGCAATCTGCTCTTCGAAAGTCATTCGTGCTATATATCCGCCTCCGCGCCCGCCTGCAACTCCAGGCGGCTTCAGCTTCGGCAGGCGATTCGGCACAACAATTTGTCGCGTTCAATTGTTGACAGTCAGAAAGAATTCAAGGCATACTTAATCCCGCCTCAGACCAGCCCCCATCAAATTTCCTTTCATCCAAATGAACAAAGTCGAACTCGTCTCCTCCGTCCAAAAAAATCTCGGAACCAGCAAAGCTGATGCTGAGCGCGCCGTGAATGCCGTCATTGATGGCATCAAGGCGGGCGTCAAGAAATCCAAGACGGTTCAACTCATTGGATTTGGCACATTCAAAGTAGCTTCCCGAAAGGCCCGCACTGGAGTGAACCCCAAGACCGGCGAGAAGATCAGGATCAGGGCCTCGAAGACGGTCAAATTTGTCACCGGCAAATCCTTCAAGGAGCTCGTGTAGGGATTTCCCCCCCGCACCGAGAAAACCCGTTTCGCTAAAAGGCAAAACGGGTTTTCTCATTTTTAGGTGTTTTTAGCCATGGAGATTGGATAGTGCTAGAAGCTCCTAATCCCCTATGAAAACTCCCATTAAAATTGCTGTCACGGGCGCGGCCGGCCAGATCGGATATTCGCTGCTTCCCCGAATCTCTTCGGGTGGTCTTTTTGGACCGGATCAACCCGTCGAACTGCACCTGATCGAAATACCGCCGGCTCTTAAACCTCTTGAGGGTGTCGTGATGGAGCTGCATGATTGCGCGTTTCCGCTGCTGCGAAATGTGATTGCCACCGCGGATCTTGCCGAGGGATTTCGCGGCGTTAGCTGGGCGCTACTCGTTGGGAGCGTGCCTCGGAGGGCGGGGATGGAGCGAAAGGACCTGCTCGGCATCAACGGAAAGATATTTGTGGAACAGGGTCGGGCCATCGCGGAGCACGCCGCGTCCGACGCTCGGGTGCTCGTCGTTGGTAATCCGTGCAATACGAACTGTTTGATCGCAATGAGCAATGGGAAGGATTTGCCATCGGATCGTTGGTTCGCGATGACGCGCCTCGATGAAAACCGCGCGAGAACGCAGCTTGCGCTTAAGGCCGGCTCTCACTGGCGGCACGTTAGCAACGTGGCCATTTGGGGCAATCATTCGAGCACGCTTTATCCAGATTTTTTCAACGCGCGCATCGAAGGCAAACCTGCGACCGACGTGATTGAGGACCGGCAATGGCTCGAGACCGACTTCATCAAAGCGGTCCAGCAGCGCGGCGCGGCGGTCATTCAAGCGCGCGGCGTTTCTTCGGCAAAGTCGGCGGCGCATGGCGCGATCGAATCCGTGCAATCAATTGTCAATGCGACTCCAGGGGATGATTGGCACAGTGTGGCGCTTTGTTCGGACGGCAGTTATGGAATCGAGAAAGGCCTTATTTGCTCGTTTCCGACGCGATCGGATGGCGCGAAAGTCGAGATCGTGCAGGATGTGCCTCTCAACGATTTCGCCAAGGCGAAGGTTGAGGCGACCGTAAACGAATTGAAGGAAGAGAGAGCGATGGTAGCAGAGTTGCTTCCCGGCTGAGTTGGGGCAGCTTATCCCTCAAAAAAGGTCTCATGCAGCAGGGCTGCCTTCTTGGGCAATTTGCCTGGCGAATTCGGCGATCTGAAGGATGTCCGCGGTTTCCGGCGATCTAGCCGGGAGCATCGAGGGCGCCTCAAGTTGCTGGCGCCGAATCTCGCCTCCTTGCCAAATCCACGCATCGGCGCCAAACGGCCCGACCAGCCGTGGATCGCTCCAGGTGTGAATGGAAAGCAGCCGCGGATTGATGGCTGCGGCAAGGTGCATCGGTCCACTATCCACGCTCACCACGAACGCCGCCGCACCAACCAGCCAGATCATCTGTCGAATTGTCGTTTGATTGAGGAGATTGATTGTATTGCCTGGCAACTCTCTCTGCATCTTTCCGACGCCAGCCAAGACGACGGTCATTGGACGGACGGCGCTACAGAACTCAAGGACGTGCGCTTGGGAGAGCGACTTTCCTTCACCCCGGGCAAACGGATGAAGAAGGATGAACGCGCGATTTTGAAGGGACGCATCGAACAGTGTTCCCGCGGGAAGCGGAAATACAGGAGTCGTGACTTTTGGCAGACCAAGGGTCTCCAGGATTCGCAGATACCTGAGCACAGAATGCTCTCCGCGGCGCACCGGCGTGATGTCGTCATAAAACCACCTTGCGCCTTCGCGCGCGTCAGCCATACCCACGCTTCGCCCCGCCCGGCTCAAGCGCGACATGAGGGCGCTTCTAAGCAATCCTTGCAGATCCAGTGAGACGTCGGGACGAAGGTCTTCGAGTCGAAGCGCCCATGGGATGGACCGGAGCATTCCGGCAATACCGCGAAACTTTTCGCGGGGGAACGTAATTGTGCTGTCGATCGCGGGATTGTCTTTCAGGAGCGGTTCCCACCGTTCGTCCACGAGCCACGTGATTCTTATATCGGGCAAGAACTCCTTCAGCGCGGCTGCGCAAGGGATGGCGTGGATAATGTCGCCGAACGAGCCAGGTTTGATGAGCAAGAGCGTCTTCAGTTGCGCCAAACGCGTGCGTGGAAGTATTTGGAAATCTAGCGCCCCACCGCGAGACGCTCCGCGAGCCGTCGAGGCAAGCCGGCTTCGATGATCGCCTTCTGAGCGCCGGCCAAATCGTATTCCAGGCGTCGCAGTTGGACCTCGTTGCTGCTTGTGTCGTAGATGCAATAGGCGGCGCGCCAGTCTCCATCGCGGGGTTGTCCAACACTGCCCACATTGATGAGATACTTTTTTCCGTGTTGCAGCGCGAGAACGTCGAGGGGGATGATTCTCACGCTCCCGTCGCGAATATACGCTTTCGGAGAGTGGGTGTGTCCGATGAAGCAAAGAGCGGTATGCTGGTAATTGAAGCTGGCGGCCGCGTCGAGCTGATTGAAGACGTAGCCCCATTTGTGCGGAGTGTCCAAAGTCGCGTGAACGATTGTGAAATCGCGCACCTGGCGTTGAAGGTGCAGCGAGCGCAGCCATTCCTTATCTTCCTTCGAGAGCTGTCCGCGCGTCCAATTGATCGCCTCCTCAGCGAGAGGGTTAAAGCCTTCCTGATCACCGAGCATCGAGGCTTGCTCGTCATGGTTGCCTTTTACGACCGGGCATTCCAGCTTGCGCACGACTTCGATGCATTCTTTTGGAAAGGCGTTGTAACCGACGATGTCGCCCATGCAAACGTAATGGGAGCACCTGTGTGCCCTGGCGTCGGTCAGGATGACCTCCAACGCGTGATGGTTGGCATGAATGTCGCCAAAGATTGCGAAGCGCATGGAAGAGGTTGGTAAGCTTAGTGGTCTACAGAATTTATGCGCTGCGCCTTGGGAACATCCAGTTTCTTTTCAAGTTCTTGCAGCGTGGCAATCAGCGCAGGTTTCCGCCCGTCGGGTGCCTGGTCATAAATGCTTTTAAGAAGCTCGTATGCTGTCTTCTCGCGACCCGGGCACTTTGCGAGCTCGTAGCCTGCGAAGCGTGTGGCGTAGGGCGGGGCATCCGGAAGCCGGGAAGCCTTGAGGAAGGCCTCGCCTGCACCGCAATGGTCCTCGAATTTGTCGCGAAGCAGAATCGCGAGGCTCCTGTAGAGAAAGGAGCTTTCGGGATTGTTCTTGATACCGCGCTCGAGATAGTCGCGTCCGAGCTTGAAATATTGGCGCTGGTTGCGAATGCGCAGCGCCTCACTGGGTTGCGAGGTGTCCCGAAGCGCCGCAATGCTGGCGTTCCAGGCCATGTGCCACGCCGCCATGTCCCAATAAAGCAGCGAACGCGGCTGAAGGGTCGTTACGGTGTCGAAGAGACCGGCCATGCGTCCCCACTCCGTACGCTCCCAGGCATTGTTTGACTCAATCCAGAGGAAGGCGGCAAGGGGGGAGCGGAAGCCGCTCAAAGCCGCTAGAAAACCCATTTGTCCGACTTGCTCCCGCACTTGGAGATCAAGCGGAGCATTCCGCAATCGAGCCCGCTCTTGCGCTGCTTCCAGGGAGGTTTCGACAGGGGCTTTGATGAATCCAAAGACTCCAAGAAATGCGATCGCGATCGCCTTGCGGATCATAATTCCCGCCCCGCAAAGATGAAGGCTGCGACGGCAAAATAGACAGCAATGTACGTCCACCCCAGGGCAAAGGTTTGAAGGAAAATGTTGAGAGGTATTGCGGCTCCGGCAATCACGTCGTCCGCGAGATTGAAGGTTTGAAGGTCGGGAAAAAGCAGGGCGATGAGACCGGTGCCAATACGCGTCCACCATTTGATTTCCACGTCTTGAAGCCAGTATTCGCGCGCTGTGGATTGCAAATGGCCGATGAAGTAGACGGCGGCAGCGATCATGACCGTAAAGAGCGAGGACGTTGCGAACGTGGAAACCAGGAGCGTGAGCGATGCGAGCACGGCGGACTTTACGAAAATCATGAGAATCCCAGGCACCAGGTTGATGTTGAAGGTTGCTGCTGTAATCGCCTTGAGCGCAGCCGTCAGCTCCTCGGAGGGTCCGCCGGCGAATTGCGCGCGCGTTTCGGCGAGCACGCCCTGCTCGCGCAGCCAGAGCACCAAGCAAAAGACCGCGCTCATCAAGAGGGTAAAGAGAAAGAGCAGCAAAATGATTCCGGTGAGCTTTCCCAAAAGGTAAACGAAGCGTGGAACGGGCTTGCAAAGAAGGTTATAGATCGTGCGGTCTTCGAGGTCCTTGGGCAGAAAATTCGCCGTGGCGAGAATGGCGAGCAGCGAGGTAAAGATAGACATTGCGCCGAGGCAGACGTCTTTGAGCATCTGAAATTCCTCCTGAAATGTCAGGCGCGCCATGAATAAGGAGCTGCCGATGGCGCAGAGGGCGAAGACAAGGATGACGTAAAAGATCTTTTGGCGGACGAGTTCTGTGAAGGTGTTCCGGGCGATGGCAGCAATCTGAATGGTCATGATGGCATTCGAATCCGGATCTTCTGTTTCGAAATGCGCCTTCCGGGGACGAGAAATCGAGTGCCGACTTTCCTTCCTTCCAAAGCAGCCGCGATCTGACCGGGCTTGCGGCCGTCCAGGATGCATGCCGTGATGCCATGAGAGAGTGCAAAGTCCACGGCCTGGAGTTTCGCGCGCATTCCACCGACAGACATTTCGCCTTTGTCAGAGCGCACATGTTGAAAAACCTCGGAAACACTCTCGGCGATGGCGATGCGGCGTCCATCGGAATCCCTCAATCCGTCGGAGGAGGTTAGAAGCAGCAGAAGGTTTGCATTAACAAGATGGGCAACCTCGGCTGATAAGCGATCATTGTCGCCAAAGCGAAGTTCCTCCACAGCGACTGTATCGTTTTCATTGATAATCGGCACGATATTGCCGGCTTCCAGGATGCGTTCGATGGTGTTGAAGGCGTTCTGACGGCGCATCCGGCTGTCGATATCGTCATGCGTGAGCAAAAGCTGCGCGACGATTAAGCCGTGACGCCGGAAGGCGGCCGCATACCTGCGCATGAGCTCCGGCTGGCCTGCGGCGGCGCAAGCCTGCTTGCCGGGAAGGTCTTCGGGACGGCGGTCGAATCCCAGGATATGGACTCCGGCGGCGATCGCGGCGCTGCTGACGATCACGCAGGAATTCCCCGCTTTGACCAAGAGTGAGATCTCGGCAGCGATGCGGTGAAACTGGCTGGCGTCCAGCGCGCGACCTGCGGATCGCGAGAGAGTGCCGGTTCCAAATTTGAGGACGATGCGGGGCATGATGGGTCAAGATTCTCGGCGTTCATCGCTCAACGTTCAACGCTCAATCCGGGAACGCGCTGGCGCGCCGCGCGCCTTGGGCATTACGACTTGAAAGTTGAGCGTTGAGCGTTGCTACGGTTGTTTGTGATCATTTCAAGAAATCCGCTTTCCAAGGCAAGGGATTCCTGAACGCCAAGACCAAGGCGGCTGCGCAGGGACTCGAGCGCATCAAGGCGGCGCAGCAGATCGCCGGTCGGGATCTTCTTGGAAAGGGCTTTCACGACCGGGTTCTCCGCGGGGAAACCATGTTGGGCCCGCAGCGCCTCCCCGAGAGCGTCAACGACGATCTGGATGATGCGGTCGCGCTCGCGCAGGGCGCATGCTTCGACGAGAGACTTGATCTGCGCAGTCCGCTCTTCAAGCCAGGAAGAATCGTCGAACGCCTGCTTATAGCGCGCAGTCTCCTTGCGCAGGATGCTTTCGTACTCGGCGGAGATCTTTTCGCGCAGAGCGAAGAGGATACTTTGGAGCGCACGCGTAAAGCGGAAAGCCTCCGCGACGCCGGGCCTTGCTTCGTTCAGGAGACATTCCCCCAGCGCCTTGAGGATGGCCAATTCCTCCGGGGTCGATAGCCGTTTGACCGCATCCAGGAGCGGGGTTTCGACGCAGCGCGAGCGAACAGTTTCCAGGATCGCCTTGGGACGTGTGCTCAAAAGGAGTATAAGCGACCCTGGAGGCGGTTCCTCCAGGGTTTTCAAGAATGCATTGGCAGCTTGCGGCTGCATGCGGTCAGCATCGTGGACGATCGCGACTTTGCTGCTGGCTATAAGGGGCTTTCGCTGGATGGAGTGCTCGAGGTCACGGATTTGATCAATGACGATGCGTCGTGATTTCGACTCTGGCTGCACCATATGTACGTCAGGATGTGCAAGGGCGGTTCTCCGGAGCGCATTCCAACACGAGCGCGGCAAGTTGGACAGCCAGCCAAGACTTTCCACTTCCTGCGGAGCCGGTCAGGAGATAGGCGTGCGCAAGCCGGCCTATCCTGCGCGATTCGCTCAGTCGTTCAAACGCAGATTCCCTTGAATATGGCATGGGGGCGAAGGGCCGCGCGAATTTCGCGGGCGATTTCTCTTTCTGGTTTGGCTGCGTCCAGCAAACGGACCCGATCCGGCTCGTTGGCGGCGAGTTCCAGATAACCGCGGCGCACGGCCTCATAAAAGGCGGGGGGCTGTTCTTCCATGCGGTCGTGATTCTCGATGGGACGGAGGAGTAGCCTTTGCTGGGCCTCGGCCGAATCCATATCGAGAAGGAAGGTGATGTCCGGAAGCCTGGGTCCAGCGGCGAATCGGTTGATCTTTTCGACGATTTCGGCAGGGATCCTTCTGGCGACGCCCTGATAGACGGTGGTAGAGTCCAAAAAGCGGTCCGAGATAACGATTTTCCCGGCGTCAAGGGCGGGAAGGATTTCCTGCCGCACGAGTTGGGCACGACTGGCGGCAAAGAGGAGAAGCTCGGTCTCCCGCTCCATGGCGCGGCCTTCCGCTGAATGTTGCAAAAGGTGCCGAATGTTCTCGCCGATCGGGGTGCTGCCGGGCTCGCGGACCAGGACTGGCATGCTGCCTGCGGCGGACAATGATTCGACAAGCAGGCGGATCTGGGTGCTCTTGCCGCATCCCTCAGAACCTTCGAAGCTGATGAAGAAACCTGTTTGACTCATGTGGTATAGGCCGGAGATCATGAATCTTGATGAGCGAGACTTCCGTGCAAAGAAGGAAAATGTGTTTCGTCGAAATTGAAGAGGGAGCCGAACCTTTCTTCGAAGAGGCTTTTGCTGGCCACGACACCTCCTTCGTTGAACGCCTCGATGCGGTTCCTGAGGACACCGAAGTGCTGTCCGTTTTCATCAGCGAAAGGATCGACAGTCCCTTTCTGGATGCGCATCCGCTGATTCGCCTGATCGCAACCCGTTCCACTGGATGCGACCATATCGACCTCGATGCATGCGCCAGCCGGGGGGTTACGGTGGTCAATGTCGGCGATTACGGCGAGAACACCGTGGCCGAGCACACCTTCGCGCTCGTCCTCGCGCTTTCCCGGCGCCTGAGAGATTCGGAGCAGGCTGTGCGCACTGGGCGTTTCAGCCGGGAGCGTCTCCGAGGATTCGACTTGCGGGGCAAGACACTTGGTGTCATCGGAGCCGGCCGCGTTGGGCTTCATGTCATTCGCATCGGAATCGGCTTTGGCATGCATGTGATCGCTTACGACGAACAGCCCCATCCGTTCTACAGCGAGTTGCTCGACTTTCACTATGTCCCCTTCGAACAACTGATGCGCGAGTCTCATGTGGTGACCCTGCACGTTCCTCTCAATTCCGTGACGCGCCACATGATCAACCGTGAAACGCTTGCCCTCTGTCGTTTGGGCGTTCTTCTCATCAATACCGCGCGCGGCGGACTGATCGACTCCGGCGCGCTGATCGAAGCCCTTGATAGCGGACAGGTGGCCGGCGTTGGACTTGATGTGCTTGAGGACGAGCGAGTCTTCCGCCGAGGGGCGACGCAAATTCTCAGCGAAAAAATTGCAGAACGGGTGCGCAGCGCGGCTGCGCCGGTGGCAAGGGAGACGTCACCGCGGCGGGTTTCCGAGTTTTCGAAGCTTGTTGCGCACAGTCGGCTCTTACACCGGCCGGAGGTGGTTCTTACTCCGCATGTCGCCTTCAACAGCCACGAAGCGATAGAACGTCTCAGCACATTGACAGTCGAGAATATCAGGAGCTACCTTGAAGGAAGACAACTTGCACACTGCTGTACATGAACTACTGGCTCGTGAAACAGGAGCCCTCGGCTTATTCTTGGGATGATTTTGTGAGAGATGGCGGGACCGCGTGGACAGGCGTCAGGAATTTTCAGGCGCGTAATAACTTGCGGTCTATGAAGTTGGGCGACCACGTGCTCTTCTATCACAGCGTGAAGGAAAAGTCCGTCATAGGCGAAGCGGAAGTCGTCCGCGAGTCGTACGCGGATCCGACAGCCGAGGAAGGAGAATGGATCTCGGTCGACCTGAAGCCGATCAGGCCCTTGCCCCATCCGGTGACTCTCGAAAAGATTAAGACCGACAAGAGGCTTGCCGGAATGACGTTGTTGCGTCACTCCCGTCTCAGTGTGACGCCGGTTTCCGCGCCGGAGTATCGCGCGATTGTGGACCTGGCTCGAGGCTGATTTCCGCTGGCGCTCATGGAAAAGAGGGACGAATTTGTAGGGATGATGACCTATCGACGCGCGGGAGTCGCTTCAACCTTCTCCCCGACGTTTGCGGCTGTGCTTGCGGAAGCCGGTTCGTTTGCGCGGCACTGCGGCGCGGAGCTTGAGATCATCCATGCCGCGGCATTTGATGCGGAGAAGGAGAAGCTTTTTTTTGAGACGATCGGACGAAGCGCGGAGATTCGCTGGGTCAATGAAGGGCCCCCGTCGCAAGCGATCATCGCGGCGGCGCAGAATCACGATTACGAGCTTCTGATCGCGGGCGCTCTCCAGTTCGAACAAGCTGACAGACCGTTCACTAGCAGTGTTGCACGGGAACTCATGCGCGATGCGCCCTGCGACCTCTTGCTCGTCCCACGGCCGCTCGAATCGCCCGACGTCCTGCGCCGTGTTGTCTTCGCCTTGGAACCTGGCGAGGACGTCGAGCCGTTTCTCAGAAATTCTCTAAAGCTTCTGCGACCTGAGCACGTCACAATCGCCGTGACGAAGACTCCCTTTGCGGCGGCGATTGCCGCATCGCGGGGCGAGGAACCGCGGGACGTGGACGCTTGGCTGGAAGAACTTGGGGCGTTGCTTTCCGGTGCCGGCCCGGAAATCGAGACGCGAATTGTAACTTCGAACACCGGTTATCCCTTATGCGACGTCATCGAGGGCCTCCAGGCGGATCTGCTGGTCGTGAGGGCTCTGCCCGACGAGCAGGGGGGCGCACTTCCCCTTCACATGGATTGGTTGTATCAGGTTATCCCCACGCGCTTGCTCGTGGCGAAGGATCTAGGAAAGAATCGAAAGTAAATCAGAATCAAGAGTTTCTCTGCCTTGGAGAGCCGGTAGCGCTTTCGAAAGACCCGGAATCCGTCGGCTTCCATGCGTGAAAGGAGCTTTTCATAAATTGTGTGCATGAGTTCGGCCGGCTTAAGGGCGCCCGCGTCGTCCGCAGGGAGGGCACGGCTTGCTTCCACAAAAAGCGCGCGGGTGCGCGCCGCTTCGAAGCGCATGAGATCGCTGAAATTCCCGCCGGGATCTCCTCGCAGGATACCCGCCTCGCTGACTCCGAATTTTTGAAGATCTTCGAGTGGAAGATAAATGCGTCCAGTGGCAGCATCCTCTGCCACATCGCGGAGAATGTTGGTCATTTGCAGCGCATAGCCGAGGAGCTCTGCGTAGATTTTGCTCTTGGGATTCTTGCAGCCGAAGATTTCGACGCTGACGAGGCCGACCGCACTTGCGACGCGCCAGCAATACGCACGTAAGTCCTCGTGGGTCTGATAACGGATCGGCTCGATGTCCATTTCGACCCCGAGTACGATTTGAATGAGAAGGCGCCGGTCGATTTTGTGGCGTGCGAGGACTTGGGCAAGCGCCGGAGGCAACTTGTCGCCGGCGCTAAGAGCAGCTTTCCAGAGATCGAGCAATTCATGCTTCTCCGCAGAAGAACGTCCCGGTTCGTCTGCGATGTCATCGACTGCCCGGCAGAAGTCGTAGAATACAAGGGCGTCCATCCTGCGGTCTGTCGGGAGGCATCCGAGGGCAAAGGCGAGATTTGATTTCCGTGCGTTCGCCCGGGCGGCAAGCTGCAGAGAGCGGACATTCACAGGAGTTTGTCCGAGTTTATGCGTCCGTCTCGGATTTGAATGAGGCGATGCGCTCGGCTGCCGAGTGCATCGTCCCCTGTCCAGAGGACACAAAGTCCCATTTCCTGGGCGGTCCGCACGGCGAGATCGATGAGCTCAGCACTGTCTCTTGGCGATATCGCGATGAGGATCTTTGGGCGATGGACCAAGGCGCGGGCGAATGCTGCGCGACGCTGTGCGGATGGGAGCAGCCGCCCGGCAAGTTGATTTTCGAGGTGCGCAATGCCGCAGAAGTCGAGCACTTCAAAGGTTCGGGCGCGCGCGGCGCCGGCATCTGTGCCGCAAATGCGAAAGAGAGGCATGGCCACGTTCTCCGCCACGGAGAACGATGGCAAGAGGCATGGGTTGTGAAAAAGAAAGCCGAAGATTTGATTGCGAAACTGTCGAAGCTCTTCTTCCGCAAGATGCGTAACGCTTTGGCCGTTCAGAAAAATCTCTCCGGAATCGGCCGGCTCGAGCAAACCGAGAATGCTAAGCAGAAGTCCCTTGCCGGGACCATCAGGGCCACCAAACTCGCAGAGGGTTCCCGAATCGAAAGAGGCTGTCACGTTTTCGATCAATGCCTGTCCTGTTTCATTCCAATTCATGCGATGGCAGCAGAGAGCTTTGCAGGAAAGAACGGGATTCATTTTTAGAACGGGATGCTCTGCGCGCCGTCCTCGCAGCGTTTGTAGAAGCATACCCAGGCGGCAAGGATCCATCCGCCCGAGATGGCGCCGAGGATTTCGAGAAGGATCGTCCAGAGATGCCGCCAAATGGCAGCTCCAAGAAAAGCGTTGCCAGCGTGTTCCAAAGTCTGCAGCAGAAATAGCAGTGCGAATGCGGAGAGAAGAAAGACAAGGCAAGGCAGGCCATGCCGCTTGAGAAATCGTCCATGCGCGGTGATCGCGCTGCGGAGAGAATCATTGTGAAGCACGAGCCGGATCTGCACGGTTGCCAGTGCGAGCATAACAGCTGCGAGTGTGGGTCGCGCGATCGCTTCGGTGGCGGCGAAGGTCCTCCAGCCCACTGGTTCGCCGATCATCCAGGCTTCAACGAAGAGCGGAACATGGATGAGGGCGAGAGTTGCCAGAATAATCACGACGGCCCATTTGAGCACGAATCCCATGCGGCGCACGGCAAATTGCAGAGCGCGCGCGCGACGAAAGTGCAGACCGCGCACCCATCCGTAGGCGATCAGAAGCAAATAGACTTGGAGGCATGTTCCGAGCAAGTACTCAAAGGCGAAGGAGAGCGCGTTGACGCTGCTTGAGATAAGGAGAAGTTCGTGAAGGGAGAGAATACGGGCAAGCTCCGGCAGAGCGAGAAGCGTCAGGGGTTTGGCGATGGAGGCCACGGCGCACGCGGCAAGCGCGACTAGAAGCAGCCACCCCCAAAGTCCATATCGTCGAGAGAACGCGTAGGCCAGTTCACCCGTGAGGCCGCGGTAATTTGCAAAGAATAGGCCCGCGCAGAGCACCGAGATGGGAAACGTCGCGACGAGACAATTAAGAGCACCTGCCAGCCGTTCGGATGCGGGAAGGATTGCGGCAAAGGCAATTTGCGCGGGCTCCGGCGCCGTCCTAACAAGCAATGGAGCGGTCTCCGGCATCCGTCCCATCCTCCAATGAAGCAAGAGGAAATCCACTAATTGAAAAAGCCCGTAGGCTAGTGTGAATCCGGCAGGAAGCTTCCATAGCAAGGCGTGACGGAGAACACATCTCCAGCCATTGGTATAGGCGTTGCGCACGACCGGCAGGCATAGCGCGAGCACCCATGCTGCAACGACTGGCAGGATGAGCCACTTGATTTCCGAATGCACCCCGCAACTTGAGACAGAAATTTTCGCTGGGAACGAGTCTTTCCACCGCCGAGAGTCCTCGCTTCATGACATTGGCCAACCAGATCACAATTGGGCGGATTTTGCTGATTCCAGTCTTCGTGCTTTTTGCCGTTTACTACGGAAGAAGTGTCGAGCAGGGACGTGCGGAGGAGTGGCAACGGTGGGCTGCGATCGCCGTCTTTCTCGTCGCATCCATAACGGATTGCCTGGACGGATGGGTCGCCCGGCGGTTAGGTCAGCGAAGTCCGCTTGGAGCGGTGCTTGATCCCATTGCAGATAAGGGGCTGCTTTTGGCTGCAATTATCACGCTCAGCCTCAGCAAATGGACGTATGCGTTCCCGCTTTGGTTTCTCGTTCTCGTCATTGCGCGCGATGCGGTAATTGTCATTGGCTGTGGGATATTGAAGCATCTCAATGGCCATCTCGAAGTGCGGCCGAGCTCGTGGGGGAAGACGGCCACGGCTTTGCAAATGGTTGCAGTCGCTTGTGTGATGCTGCAATTCCCCTTCCACCTATATTCGGTTTATGCCGCCGGACTTTTTACGCTCGTAAGCGGCGTTGGTTACTTGGTCGATGGGCTGACACAACTCCGGCACCACGACACTCCCAATGCGTAACGTCGCAATCGTTGGCCGGCCGAACGTTGGAAAGTCCGCGCTCTTCAACCGTCTTGCCAGCCGCAAGATTTCGATCGTCCACGATCAACCCGGCGTGACGCGCGACCGCATTACAGCGATTTGCCGGCTAGGCGCTGCGCCATTCGAGATCGTCGACACCGGCGGAATCGGCGCCGATCCCGATCCCGATTTTGCCAGACAGACACAGGAAGCCGCAGAAATCGCCATTGAAAGTTCAGACGTACTGCTCTTCGTCGTCGATGGCCAGGACGGTGCCACGCCGCTGGATCTCGAACTTGCGGACAGGCTTCGCAGATCGTGCCGGCCGGCCATTCTTGTTGTCAATAAGGTGGACGCTCCCGAGCACGACGACTTCCCGGCAGACTTCGCGCGCCTCGGATTCCCTCAGACCCTCGGCGTCAGCGCGGCGCACGGCCGGAGCATTGCTGAGCTCGTCGAGACGATCGAAGACCTTCTTCCGCCGGCGCAGGACGATTACGTGCTGCAGGAAGCACCAAGACTGGCGTTTGTGGGCCGGCCGAACGTGGGAAAATCGTCTTTGGTTAACACGATCCTGGACGAACGCCGCGCCATCGTGAGTCACATCCCCGGGACGACGCGGGATGCGGTCGATATTGCCTGCGAACGGGACGGCAGGCGCTTCATCCTTTGCGATACGGCGGGGATCCGGCATCGCTCCAAGCATAATGCATCCGTCGAGGTCTTTAGCGTCATGCGGGCAGAAGAGGCCATCAAACGGGCGGATCTCTGCGTGCTGGTCATTGACGCAACGAGTGGAGTGACGATGCAGGACAAGAAAATTGCGGGTCTGATTCAGAAGTCGCGCAAGGCTGCTCTCGTCGTGCTCAACAAATGGGACCTGGTTTCGACCGCAGGGCAATCCGAGTCCGGGCTGTTGCGCAAACATATCGAGCGCGTTAGAGAGAAGCTGTTTTTCCTCGATTACGCTCCGGTCGTAGCCCTGTCTGCGCGAACCGGAGGGAATGTGCGAAGGCTGTTCACGATGATCGAAAAAATTCACCAGCATGCGACGCGCCGGACAGGCACCGGCGAGTTGAATCGTCTCTTGCGCGCTGTGATGGAGCGTCAACCGCCTCCCTTACACGGCAAACGACGATTCAAACTGCTCTACGCCACACAGCTGGTGCCGCCGAACCCGAGCCCTTTTCAAGTTCCGAAGTTTTTGCTCTTCGTTAACGATCCGCGACTCTTGCCCGAAACCTACATGAATTTTCTGCGGGCGCGTTTGCGGGAGAAATGGGAGTATCCCGGGTTGCCAATCTTGCTCATGCAGCGCGGCCGGGAAAAGCGTTTGTGAATCGTGCGGGCGATAGGGTTCTCCAGGTCAACGAGCTCGGACTTCGGTCCGCGCAGGGCATTCATAAGATGGACAAGCCAATAAATGCAAAGCAGCGCGGCCATGATCGGAAGGAGCGAACGAAGTCTCCGTACAAGGGCATCCCAATCGCCGACCGCGCGGCCGCACATTGCCTCCCATCCCAGCACCAGAGCGGCCGTCACAAACGTGACGACGGCAGGCAGCGCGGCTGCGTTGAGGTAGAGCGCGCGAGCGAGGTCGCCACGTAGCAAGGCTTGAGTCGCTCGCGTTCCGCCGCAAAACGGACAAGGAAGCCCGGTCGCGCTCTTCAAAACGCACGTTGGCAAACCGGAGAATCTGGACGGCGGCGCAAGAGGCAGAACAGCTGCGCCAGCGAGCATGGCGACGATGACGGCGGCCGCGGTTGCGCGAAACTTTCGCTGATCAAGCCGCAACGGCTGGTCGTTCGTGGCCTTTCGCGAGATTCGCATGAGGCCTCTATTCAAGTCCCGCAAATTGATGGTGAGATCACAACGGTGATCTCCCCCTTGGGTTGGCGAGCTTGATAGTGCGAACGGAGTTCCGCCGGGGCGCCGCGGCGGTATTCTTCGAATTTTTTCGTCAATTCCCGAGCGATGCAGACGATTGCGCCGGGAGCGATCTCAACGAGGACGTCGAGGGATTTGAGCAGGCGATGCGGAGACTCAAAATAGATGCTGGTTTCGCGACGCGAAATGGCGCGTTCAAGCTCCGAGCGGCGCCGGCCGCTCTTCACGGGCAGAAATCCTCCAAAGAAGAAGGCGTCACTTGGAAATCCCGAGCCGACGAGCGCGGTAAGGACGGCACTTGGACCGGGTAGGACAGTTACAGAAAGCCCGCGCTCGCGACAGGCACGGATGAGGCGAAATCCGGGATCAGATATTCCCGGCATGCCTGCATCGGTGACGAGCGCGATGGATTTGCCCCCGGCGATTTCCTCGACCAACGCAGCCGTGCGGGAGGCTTCATTGTGCTCGTGCAAGCTGAGCATCGGCTTCTTGATGTTATGGTGGAGCAGGAGCACGCTGGAATGACGCGTATCCTCAGCCGCGATGAGATCGGCTTCCCGCAAAGCCTGCAGGGCACGCAGTGTGATATCCTGCAAGTTCCCAATTGGCGTTGGGACAACGGTGAGCAAAGGCGTTTACCAGCCCTCGGCAACCTCTGTCGTCAGCTTGATGGCCGCGTTCCTTGCGGCCACGGGAATTGCCTGACGCTCGGCTGTCTGAAGATCAGTGTTGCTAAAGAAAGACGTATCGCCGTTGACCCTCCCTTTCTTGAGAATGCTGCCCGTCACGCGATCCGAAACCTGATAGGCAATATCGAGCCGAAGTCCAAATTCGGCGGTGGCGAGGACGTTGTTTTGAACGGAGCGGAGCGAGCTTCGCTCGATCCTGGTGAGAGTGCAATTCAAGATCGCCTCGGCGTTGTCTTCCGAGACGATAGTGTATGTGCCATCCTCCTGCAGAGTCTTGATAAGCGTGTCGGCCAGGAGAACCTCGACGCGTGGTTCGTAGGTCTTGTTCTTAAAGGTGGGCACGGCCAGATTGCGAACAGATCGCATTGGAGTGGGCCGGATTTCTCCGAGCTTGTAACCGCACCCGCCCAGAAGGGCGCAGGCAATAACTGCCGCAATGAGACGAATCATTGTGTGGGGAGAAGAGGCTCAATCGGCTGGACATCGCGAGTGTCGGTTCGCAAGCGCGGCTGTTTCACCACGGGAAGCTCGTCTGGCACAATCTCACGCTTGGGCGGACCGCTATAGTCGGCGAGGGCGGAGGTTTCGACTTGAGCCTGCAGACGCCGGCGCAGGGCAAGCTTTTCTCCCGATTCGGCACGCTCTGACCCGACGCGAAGGATGTCGTCGCCGAACTGGCTGCGAAGCTCCTCGATGCGAGTCTTGGCCGTTTCCGCATCCGCTGACTTCGGCTGCTTGCGGATGATGTCGTTGTAATAGACAATGGCCGCCTTGTAATTTTTCGACCAATCGTAATACTTGGCGATATCCATGAGGTTTCCGGCTTCGCTTTGCCCGATGGTGACCAGGTTGTCTCGAGCTTGCGGCGCTTTTTCGCTCTTCGGATATTGAAGGAGAAAGTCTTCAAAAGTCTCCTTCGAAAGCACAAGCGCGGAAAGATCCTGCGAACTTGAGGTCAATCCGAGCTGCATGTAAATATACCCTATCTGGTAGAGAGCGTCATCGCAGACGTCACTGTTCGGATATCTGTCAAGCACCTGCTGGTAGGCCTCGCGGGCTTGCTTAATCGCCTTCTGCCTCTGGAAGGCGAGACCGAGATTGAATTGTATAATCGGCGCATAGATGCTATAGGGCGCATTCTTGAGGATGGCCTCATACATCTTCTGGGCACGTTCGGCGCCGGTAATGCCGGGTACTGGGACCGAGTAGCCAAGAACCATAACCCGACTAAGATCCAAATACGAGTTTGCGATGAGGACCTGCCTGGCAACCGCTCCTTCAAATTCCGGTGTGTCCGGATATGTCGTGATTAGCTTCTGGTAAGCGTCAAAAGCTGAGCTCCATTTGCCTTGGATGAGCAAAAGATCGGCGACTTGCAGCTGCGCTTTGGAGGCCAATTTTGAGCCTGGGTAAGTCCTCAAGAAGCGCTTGTAAGCAAGAACGGCGGAG
Source organism: uncultured Verrucomicrobiae bacterium (assembly GCA_963847295.1). Lineage (GTDB taxonomy): Bacteria > Verrucomicrobiota > Verrucomicrobiia > Chthoniobacterales > Terrimicrobiaceae > DASTFP01. The sequence continues at coordinate 12,060 of CAWJZG010000004.1, read as the reverse complement.
TCGTAGTTTTTTGCGCGGTACAGTTCCTCGGCGGCCTCGAAGGCACTCGTGTCATCAGCGTATTGAATGACAGGGGCAACTCCGCTCGCTTGAGCCTCGCGAACCTGACGTGGAGCTTGCGCCATGAGCGAGCAAACAAATGTCAGGGCGAAAAGCAGGAGTGGCGCAAAAATTCGAAAAAACATCAAGGGGCGAAACCTAGGAAACATCTCGGCCCGCGTCAAGCTGCATACTCCCCTTAAACGCGCCTGAACGCGCTGGCATCCCTGGAGCAATCGAAATACCTTCGAGTCATGTGCCTTCTTCTCATCGATGGTCACTACTATCTTTACCGCTCGTTTTTTGCCATACGGGGATTGACCAACTCGCGTGGCGAGCCCACCAATGCCATCTATGGATTTCTGAAGGCAGCTCGCAAGATGCTGGCCGATTTGAAACCCGATCTTGGCGCTGTAGTGTGGGATCATGGCCTGCCTGACCGTCGCACGGCTCTCCAGGCTGCATACAAGCAACACCGCCCCGAGATGCCTCCGGAGATGCGCTCCCAGGAGGCATGGCTTCAAGCAAATGTGCCCCTGATAGGGTTCTCCAGCCTCAGCGCTCCAAATACGGAAGCCGATGATCTCATTGCTTCTTATGCGCGCAAAGCCGTGCAGGACGGCGTTGATGTCGTCATCGCAACCAACGACAAGGACATTCTCCAGCTCGCAAGCGAGCACATCGCGATCTATTCGACGGCCAAAGCGGACGCCGGAACGAGCGGCTTTGCGCTTCTCGGCCCCAAGAAAGTCGAAGAAAAATGGGGCGTTGAGCCCTGGCAAATCGCGGAAATTCTGGCGCTGACCGGTGACAGCTCGGACAACATTCCTGGCGTTCCGGGCGTGGGTGCGAAAACCGCATCACTGCTTATCCGCGCGTATCAAACGGTAGAAGACCTTTTCAAACGGCTGGATACCGTCGAGCCGGAAAAACTAAGGCAAAAGCTCGCGAATGCGAAAGGCCTGGTTCAAGCCAATCGCAGCATGGTGGCTCTCGAGGATGATCTTCCGCTGCCAAAGCCCATTCACGACCTCAAGATCGAGCCTCAATACGATGCGCTGATCACGGCGCTTGAGGCGTGTGAATTCAAAAGCCTCTTGAAAGAAATCGAAGCCGAAGCCAGCCGCGGCAGGAGTCTTCAACAGGGACATCTTCTCTAGACTTAGACTAGGAAGCTGCCCCGCGTCCGACGGTAGCGCCAATTTCCGTCTCTTGGCCAAGGTAAGGCAAAAATTGTCGTGTTTTGGCTCGGAAATTGCTTGCGCAAGCAAGTCAAGTGCCTGATTTTTCTCTCGCAAATGGCGGGAATGGAGCAAATTCAAGGGCTGGCGTTGCAGCAGACGCTATCGCCGCAAATGCAGCAGAGCTTGCATATTCTGCAAGCGCCGCTGATGGAGCTTCGGCAACTTGTCACGGCGGAATTGGAAGCAAATCCGACCCTGGAGGAGGAACCCCGGGAGATTGCACGGGAAACAGACGGTGCGGAATTGCAAAGGACCGAACTGGCGGACCAGTGGAACGAATATTATGCGCAGCGCGCGACGTCAGAGCCTTGGACGGCGGATGCTCAGGCGAGGCGCCAGCATTTTTTTGACTCGCAGACAAAAGCGCCCACATTGCAGCAGCACCTGCTGGGTCAGGTGAGCGGATCGGACCTGGCCGCCCCGGATCGGGGGATTGCGCTGGTGATTATCGGAAACATTGATGACCGCGGATATCTGCGCGCGACGGTGGCGGAGATAGCTTCGCAAGCGGGCTGTCTTGAGGAAGAGGTTGAGGGGGTCGTCGAGACCGTGCAGGGTTTTGAGCCCGCGGGCGTGGCGGCGCGCGATCTCGCGGAGTGCCTGCTCATTCAGCTGCGCCGCAGCGGCCGGCAATACAGTTTGGAAAGCCGGATTGTGCAGCACCATCTCGAAGAATTGAGCCGGCGCAAGTTTCCCGAAATCGCGCGCCAGTTTCATGTCTCAGTCAGCGATGTTCAGGATGCCGCGGAATCCATCGCGCGGTTGGAACCCCGGCCGGGGCGTCCATTTTCCGCCGAAGACGAGCAAACGATTCTTCCTGATGTGATCATCGAGAGAGACGGTGACGCTTACACAGTGTCTCTCAATGACGACGAGGTTCCCTCGTTGCGCATCGGCGATGGGTACAAGGACATGCTTTCACAGTCGGCCGCGGATCGCGAGGTGCGGGACTATCTGCGAGAGAAGATTCGCGGAGGGAGGTTCTTTATTCGATGCGTTCAGCAGCGCCAAAACACACTTTTGAACATTGCGCGAGAAATTGTCGAACGGCAGCGCGATTTCTTCGATCTCGGTCCGGCTCATCTGCACCCCATGACTATGAGCAAAGTGGCCCAGGCAGTCGGTGTCCACGAAACAACGGTGAGCCGCGCCGTGTCGGGCAAGTACATGGCTACGCCACGAGGCCTCTTCGAACTGAAGTATTTTTTTACTTCGGGCTATACGACCGACGATGGCGAATCGATAAGCAACGAAAGCGTGCGCCAGGCAATTGCCGAGATCGTCCGAAACGAGGGTTCCCGGCATCCCCTTAGCGACCAGGACGTCGTTGCGATGCTGTCAGAGCGCGGGCTACCCATTGCGCGCCGGACGGTGGCAAAGTATCGCGAGCAGCTTGGAATTCTGCCCAGTCATCTGCGCAAGTCCTTTTGAGCTGATTTTGATTTTGGCGACTTCGCTTGTCGTCTCCAGATTGGCAAGCATATTGGATGCAGCATGCTGCCTCCTGATGAACAGACTCTTCGCGACGCCCTCCGGCGAGTAAAATACCCCGGCTTTTCGCGAGACATCGTATCATTCGGTCTGGTTAAGGAGATCCGGGTTGAGGGCGAAGGCGTCGCAGTTCAGCTTGTCTTGACCACGGCGGAACCGGCAGTTGCCCGGCAGATTCGCGCTGAAGCGCAGGCGGCGCTTGCAGAGGTGGCAGGGGTTGGGCGTGTTGAAATGAAGGTCGATATTCAGGCGCCGGCCCAGGCTGCCGGCCCCGCCGGTCCGGCGAAACTGGAAGGCGTCGAGCATGTCATCGCCGTGGCGAGTGGAAAGGGGGGCGTGGGCAAGTCCACGATGGCCGCGAATCTTGCTGTCGCGCTGGCTGCGACAGGCGCCTGGGTGGGTCTTTGTGATTGCGATCTCTATGGCCCGAGCATCGCTCTGATGTTCGGCAGCAACGAACGGCCCATGGCTGATGATCAGGATCGCATCCTTCCTATCGAGCGCGAAGGACTGAAGCTTATGTCCATGGGCTTCTTGCTCGACGATGCCTCGCCCGCCGTTCTTCGCGGTCCTATGGTGACGCGATACACGCAGCAGTTTCTCCGTCAGGTAGCCTGGGCCCCCCTCGATTGCCTCGTGCTCGATCTTCCGCCTGGCACCGGGGATATTCAACTCACCATCGTCCAAACGATCGCCTTGAGTGGCGCCGTCATCGTCACCACGCCGCAGGAGGTGGCGCTCATCGATGCCCGCAAGGCCGTCGCGATGTTTCAAAAAACCAATGTTCCTGTTCTCGGCATTATTGAAAACATGAGCTACTTTCTCTGTCCCGGTGACGGACAACGCTATGACATTTTTGGCTCCGGCGGAGGAGAACGCGAGGCTGCGCGACTTAGGGTACCGCTCCTTGGAAAGGTGCCAATTCAGATCGCGGTGCGGGAATCGGGCGACATCGGCCGCCCCCTCGCTGCAAGCGATCCGCACGGCGCCGTGGGCAAGCTCTTTCGACAAATGGCAAACCAAATTCTGCGCGCTGTGAAGACTAGCTGACCGGCTCGTATCTTAATCGCAAGTAATGTATAATAAATGATTTATGGATCTCAATTTAAGAGGGAACCGAAATTGCGTTTGACAGGCAAGAGAAATGGTTTCTTTAATACAACCACGATGAATCCCCAGAGGAATGAGGGCTCTGAACTCGTCAAGAATTCGGTTCTTTACAAAGAATTTCTGGCCGAGCGTGAGGAGATTCTTCGTCATAAATGGATAGAAAGCGAGAAGGCGGGCCATGACATCGGCTTTGAGCGCGCGCTTCTGGACTGGATTGTAAAATACCGTTCGGCGTGGCGAGACGAACGCTCAAAGCAGCAGCCGAAAGCCGCTTAAGATTTTTTGCGGCCTTTTAACGCAGCCCTGAGAGGCTGCGAAGGGAGATGATACAACCGGAAGAAACGCTCCTCGTGATGGACGCGGACGCCATTCGCAAGGCTATTCGGCGAATTGCACACGAGATTATCGAGCGAAACCACGACCTTTCACGGCTGATCATTGCAGGTATCCCCACACGCGGCGTCGAGGTCGCTCGCAGGATCCTGGAGCACATCGAAACGATTGAGGGCGTGCGTCCCGGATTCGGCATCGTGGACGTTTCGATGCACCGTGACGACATTTCCACGCGTGGGAGGCCGACGACGGTCGTTCCCACACAGCTTCCCATTGAGCTCAATGGACGGCCAATTGTTCTGGTTGATGACGTGCTTTTCACAGGACGGAGCTGTCGTGCCGCACTGGATGCGATCTCTTCGTTCGGCCGGCCGGCCCGCATTCAATATGCCGTTCTCGTGGATCGGGGACATCGGGAGTTGCCCATTCGCGCGGATTACGTCGGGAAGAATCTTCCCACGGCCCGTGAAGAGCGAATCCGCGTTAGGTTTGAAAGCCTCGATGGCACCCCGGATAGCGTTACCCTGGTGAGAGCCTCATGAGCCGCTGGACGCGCAAGGATCTCCTCGGGCTTGACGAGTTGAGCGTGGAGGAGCTTTGGAACCTCCTCGAAACCGCGCGAGCATTCAAGGAAGTCGGCGAACGAAGCTTGAAAAAGGTTCCCGCACTCCGCGGACGAACGCTGGTAAATTTTTTCGTTGAGCCGAGCACGCGCACGCGCACCTCATTTGAGCTCGCTGCAATGCGCTTGAGCGCGGATGTCGTGAACATTTCCGCCGGTGCGTCCAGCCTTCAGAAGGGTGAGAGTCTCAAGGATACCGCGTTAAATTTTCAGGCGTTGCGGGCCGACATCATCGTGCTGCGCCACAGCTCTGCTGGCGCAGCACGATTTCTTGCGGAAAGGCTCGGCGCCAGCATCATCAACGCCGGAGATGGCGCGCACGAACATCCCACTCAGGGCTTGCTGGACACGTTTACGATTTTGCAAAAGCGGGGCAAAGTCGAAGGTCTCAATATCGCAATTGTCGGCGACATCCTTTTCAGCCGCGTGGCCCGCTCAAACATTTACGCGCTGACGAAACTCGGCGCAAATGTCACCGTAGTTGGTCCTTCAACCCTGGTGCCGCGCGCGTTTGAAAAGCTGGGCGTGCGTGTTGCTCACAAGCTGGAGGAGGTCCTGGAATCCGCCGACGTGATCAATCTTCTCCGCATTCAGCACGAACGCCAGCGCAAGGAATATTTTCCCGGTCTTGGCGAGTACATCTCTCTTTTTGGCCTGACGAAGGCACGGGCTGTCCTTCTTAAACCCGATTGTCTCGTAATGCATCCTGGCCCAATCAACCGCGGGGTCGAGATCGACAGCGATGTGGCTGATGGATCCCGCAGCGTCATTCTCGAACAGGTTACAAACGGACTTGCCGTGCGCATGGCCGTCCTCTATCTGTGCGCCGGCGGTGTGGGCCTTTCCTCATGAAAATGGTTCGTATCGCCAACGGCCGCGTCATCGATCCCGCCAGCAAGCGTGACGAGATTGCCGACCTCTGGATTGCCGGCGGGGTATTCGCCGATCCGTCGACAGGCGAAACCCAGGGATCCGAAGCCGAACTCATAGACGCAACCGGTCTTATCGTGGCACCAGGCCTGATCGATATGCACGTGCATTTTCGGGAGCCAGGCCAGGCGCAAAAGGAGACGATTGCTACCGGATCTCGCGCAGCGGCGGCAGGCGGTTTTTCGAGCGTTGTTTGCATGCCGAATACGAACCCGGTGGCAGACAACGCCGGAACAATCACCCTGATTCGCGAGAAAGCGCAGGCGAGCGCCGATGTCAACATCTTCACGACGGGTGCGATCACGAAGGGCCTTGCCGGAGAGGAATTGGCTCCATATGGGTCGATGATTGGAGCCGGAATTGTTGCGATCACGGATGACGGACACTGTGTGCAGAATCACGAGGTAATGCGCCGCGCGGTTGAATATGCCCGGATGTTCGGCCTGCCCGTTCTTGACCATTGTCAGGATTACTCGCTCGTTGGCAACGGTGTGATGCATGAGGGCGAGTGGAGTCTCCGCCTTGGCTTGCCCGGATGGCCCCGCATCGGAGAGGAGGTCATCGTCGCGCGCAATATCCTGCTTGCAGAGCTCTGCGACTCGCCCATCCATTGCCAGCATATCAGCTCTGGCGGCAGCGTGCGTTTGCTCCGCGACGCGAAGGCAAGGGGAGTTAAGATTTCAGGCGAAGTTTGCCCGCATCACATCGCGTTGACTGACAAATGCCTTCAGACCTTTGACAGCAACTACAAGATGAATCCGCCTCTGCGCAGCGAACGGGATATCGAAGCGATTCTTGAAGGTCTCGCAGACGGCACGCTCGACGTTCTTTGCAGCGACCACGCCCCGCATGCCTTTTACGAGAAGGAGGTCGAGCTGGATCAGGCGCCGTTCGGAATCACTGGCCTCGAAACCGAGTTCGCGCTCTTCTGCGACATCCTCGTGCATAAGAGGAGGGTGCTTGATTTGGGCCGCCTCATTGAAATGTTCACCGCGAATCCCGCGCGGTTGTTGTCTTTGGATCGGGGAACATTTTCGACTGGTGCTGCGGCGGACGTCACGCTGATCGATCCGGATCTGGAATGGACGTTCGATAAGGGAAAATCCCTATCGATGTCTCGAAACACACCGTTCCATGGAATCAAACTCAAGGGCCGCGCGGTACGAACAATTGTGGCGGGGAAAACGGTCTGGGCGCGCGAAGCTTGACAGCTGCATACACGCTCATTGCTTCAGATCCCGCCTCCCGAGCCAGGGCGGGTGTATTGCAAACGCGCCGCGGTGCCGTCGAAACACCAATTTTCATGCCTGTTGGCACGCAAGGCACCGTCAAGGCGGTGTCGCCTGCGGAGCTTCACGAGCTCGGGGCACAGATCATTCTTGGAAATACCTACCATCTCCATGTCCGGCCCGGAGAAAAGTTGATCGCCCGGCAAGGGGGACTGCACAAATTCATGGGGTGGCAGCGGCCGATACTTACCGACAGCGGGGGTTTTCAGGTGTTCTCTCTGGCCAGGCTGCGGAAGATCACCGAAGAGGGGGTGCATTTCCAGAACCATCTCGACGGGACTCCCACGCTCATCGGACCGGAGCGCTCGATGGAGATCCAGCGGGATTTGGATTCGGACATCGTCATGGCTTTTGATGAATGTCCTCCTCATCCATGTTCCCACGCGGATGCGTCGCGCAGTCTGGACCTTACTCTTCGGTGGGCGTCGCGCTGCAAAGCCTGGTGGCAGGGCGAAAGGGATGAGGATCGGCCCCTGCTGTTTGGAATAGTTCAGGGCTCGGCTTACGCCGATCTTCGGGAGCGCAGCGCCCGCGGGCTGGTGGCAATTGGATTCGACGGCTACGCCATAGGCGGCGTGAGCGTCGGCGAGCCTGAACCCGAGATGATGCGGGCCGTTGAAAATGCGGAAGCGTTTCTCCCCGCCGACAGCGCTCGCTATGCGATGGGCCTCGGAACGCCTCCCCAGATGATTGAGATGATCGCTCGAGGAGTGGATATGTTCGATTGCGTCTTGCCAACGCGCATTGCCCGTAACGGGACGGCATTCACATGTCGCTGCACCTTGTCGCTGAAAAACGCGGGCTTCGCAGAAGATCCCGGGCCGATCGAAGAAAATTGCGACTGCTACTCCTGCCGCAATTTTTCACGCGCTTACATTCGCCATCTGATCAAAGCCGAAGAAATCCTCGGTCTCAGACTAGTGACGCTGCACAACCTCCATTTTTATTTGAAGCTTATGCGGACAGCGAGAAACTCAATTCTTGAAGGATGCTTTGCGGAGTTCCGAAGAGAGTTTGTCTCGACCTACCGGCCGCACGAAACCTCGTAGAGGCGCTTGCGCCAGGCACTTCATATTTCACCATGGATCGCGCTGATAATCGCGGACGTAGTTGTAGCGAGTCTCGAAGCCGAGTTCCGGCGGGAACTCTTGATAGCCGGAGTTGATCCAGGGAATGTCACTCCGGTACGGTGGCCGATAGCTGCCCCTAACGGTTGGGAACGGGAAGGTCACGATCTCGTAGACGCCGTAACCAAGCCGGGCAAAGGAACGCCCTATGCCGCGAACTAGGCCATAGCTCCATGCTGCGGAATTGCCGTCGTCGTAGTTGACCGCCGCCATGGAGTCCAGCAACTCGGTTGGACCGAAGAGCACGTTGCCCAAGCCGCGCCCAAGCTTTCGGGTTGGACCGTAATCGGAACCGGGCGGCTGTTGGATGTCGGCAAACGCGGTTGCCGCAACCGCGGCAGCGGCAAGGAGAGACGCGGCAGCTTTCATCATAGGGCGCCTTTTTAGTTGAGAATTCATCGCCGAGGCAAGAAAAAAGCCGGGCTAACCAATCAGTTGTGACACATGGGATTTGACCGCCGCTCCAAGCCCCGAGAGGTTGTAGCCTCCTTCGAGAAGGGATATCATTCTGCCGCCACACGGTCCCGCGGCAAAATCGACAAGCATCCGGGTGAGATCCGCAAAATCCTGGTCCGCAAGCCGGAATTGCCCGAGAGGGTCGCCGGCGCGCGAATCAAAGCCGGCGGAAATTAGGAGGAGTTGCGGACGGTAATTCTCAAGCGCGGGAAAAAGCCTGTCGCGAAACGCTCCCAGAATCTCCTCGCGACCCGAGCCGGCGGGGAGGGGACAATTGATCGTGAGCCCGGCGCCTTTTCCTTCCCCTGTTTCAGAAGCATGCCCGGTCCCCGGGTACCACGGCCACTGATGAGTGGAGAAAAAGAGGACCGAGCCGTCCGAGTAAAAAATTTCCTCAGTCCCGTTGCCATGGTGGACGTCCCAGTCAACGATTGCTAAGCGCTCCAATCCGTGCTGCCTCTGAGCGTGGCGCGCCGCGATCGCAATATTGTTGAAGATACAAAATCCCATCGCAGCGGCGGGACGGGCATGATGACCCGGAGGCCGCACCGCACAAAAGGCATTCTGCACATGTCCGATAAGCACGGCGTCCACGGCTTCAATAACCCCGCCTGCGGCATGCAGGGCCACGTAACCGGATTCTTCGCAAACGCTCACATCGCCGCCCGCCAGTTCGGTTTCGCCGGACTCGATGAGCTTGAGAACATTTTCAACGTATTGGGGATCGTGGCACAGAGCAATCTCGTCGAGGCTTGCCTTTCGGGAGCGCATTACGATGAGGTCCTTGAAGGGATCGAGCGCCTTTCTGATCGCGGCCAGTCTTTCCGGGCACTCGGGATGCCCGTCCTCCGTCCGGTGATTCATCAGGAGATCGTCAAGGAGAAGAGCCGTGCGCGCCATTCCTCGATAGTGCCTCAATTATCGCCAAGTAGAAGAAGAAGTAACGGTAACCAGTTTGGGGCGGGAAACACCCGGTTCGGCCAAAACGCAACCGCTCAATACAGGCGGACAGAGCTTTGAGCCGGGGCGTCAGATATCTTGAACCGCAGCGCGCGTTCCCTGCACCAAAACTGAGCAAGGTTGAAAAATCATCGCGATCCGATGCAGCGAGACAGGCGTAGTAGATGTGAAAACCCGTTCGATCATGTTGACCTGCGTTACGATTCTTGCTTATCGCTTTCGCAAAGCGCGGCTGACAAACCGTACGTCTGAATCTCTGTGGGCAGCTCGGCGACTTCTTAGCACATACCGATCTGCAAGGAGATTTCCGGCAGTCGCGCTGTGCGTGAGCCTCCTGTCAACCGTCTCTATAGGTCTCGGCGAGGGCGCGGACGGAATGCCCGCAGCCTCCGCGACGCGCCCCGGGGACTCGGCGAAGACCCACCCGCAATTGCGGGCCTCGATGTCCTACAAGATCGCGATGAGCCCGCAGCCAGGCGGGGACCAACTTGATCGCGACATTGAAACCGTTCAGCGGCGCATCAGAGAAGCGCCCGAGCCGCGGCCGTTCCTGGAGAAGCTTGGCTGGTTGTATGTCGCCAAGGCGCGATCCAGCTACGATCCGGGGTTCTACAAACTCGCCGAGCACTGTGCCGCTGCGCTGGAAGTGGCTGACCCCAAAAGTTCCGAAGCGATGCTGCTGCGCGGCCACGTGTTTATCAGCTTCCATCGTTTTGCGGAGGCCGAGGCCATCGCCCGTGAACTTGTCAAGCAACGCGCGCTGCCATTCGATTACGGCTTGCTCGGCGACGCGCTGATGGAACAGGGCCGTCTCACCGAGGCCGTCGCCGCCTACCAGCAAATGGTTGACCTTCGGCCCGATCTTCAATCGTACAGCCGGGTGGCCCACGTGCGCTGGCTCAAGGGCGATCTCGACGGCGCGATTGAAGCGGGCCGCATGGCCGCGGGCGCCGCGAGCCCGGTCGATCCCGAGGCAGGAGCCTGGTCGCTGACTCGCCTCGCGCAGTATCATTTTCAGGCCGGTTCTCTCGCCGACGCGAAGGCGGCTTGTGACTCGGCGCTTAGCTTCTCCCAAGACTATCCCGCCGCCCTCTTGCTGCGGAGCCGCATGCTACTTGGCGCTGATGCTTTCGCGGAGGCGGTTGCGCCCGCGCAACGCGCTGCGCAGCTCAATCCGCTGCCGGAATTTCAATGGGTGCTGGCCGACACGCTCCGCGCGGCGGGCCGCACTGACGAAGCCGCAAGAAGTCGAGGCAACCCTCAAGCAATTCGGCGCCCAAAGTGATCCGCGGACTTTCGCGCTGTTCCTGGCGACGCGTGGCGAACAGGGAGAATCGGCGATTCAACTGGTGCAACGCGAATTGCAGGACCGCGAGGACATTTTCACCCATGACGCGCTGGCCTGGGCGCTCACCGCCGCCGGCCGCCACGACGAGGCTTGGCCGCACATGGAGAAGGCGCTGGCCGAGGGCACCGTGGACGCGCGGCTCTTTACCCACGCGGGCGTGCTTGCGGCCAGACTCGAGCGCACGGCCGAAGCCGAGGCCTGGCTCGCCAAAGCCCGCGATCTCCAGCGCACGTTGCTCCCTTCGGAACGACAGCAACTCGCCGCGGCGCTCGCTGCTCTGGCGACGTCGCGCGATGCTTTATCTATCAGTCTCCCTGGGACCCAAACGAGATTCCGCTCGTGAGAACCAACTGGCGGAAGCCTCATCCGCACACAAAAACAAAGATCGGAAAGACCAATGAAGACAAATCTAACCACACTCACAGCCGCCTTCGCGCTTGCGACGGCGCTGCCCAACGCAGTCCAAGCATCCAGTCACATGGACGCCCCGCTGATCACCCGCGATCCCTCGGCCAACACCACCGACGTTTACGCCTTCGTTACCGGGGACAACCCAAGCACATCAGTTTCGGCCCTCGGAGGAACTCCGCCACCTTCCACGCCGAAATCGCTCGTCGTCGCGCTCGGCGTCTATCCCCACGAAGAACCAGGAGTCGGGCCGAATATTTATAACTTCGACGACGATGTGCTCTACGAAATTCATGTCGCGACCGGGCGTGACCTTGCGGCGGGAAAAGCTACCATTAGCTATCAGTTCCGATTCACGACCACGTTCGACGAACCAGAACACCATTCTGGATTCCTACCAGGGCGTGATCCAAAACGATCGGTCGATCGCCCCAACAGAACCTCGTTCAGATGTACACTGTCACCAAGGTCACTTGGCATTCCAAGACCGTACTCGGCACGGGAATCGTTCCACCAAACAATCAGGGTATAGCCACGCCCTTTTACAACCAAGGGGACAACGGCGACAACCCGGCGAAAGATGGTGTTCCGACGTTTGCTCAACTCGACCGATACACGCAACAGGCCATTTTCGAATTCAAGGGGAAAGGAAAAGGCTACGTCGCCTTTGCCGGCCAGCGCGACGACGGCTTCTACGGCGATA
>CAWJZG010000003.1:0-114679 GCA_963847295.1 uncultured Verrucomicrobiae bacterium | reverse complement strand
TCTTACGACGCAGGGAAATGTCTTTTCGGTCTGGACTGTCGGACAGGTGATTCAGAAAAAGCAAGCGGTCCCGCCTACGCGGAGTTTTAGAGCCCGGAGACAATGTGCTCGCCGAAGTTCGATTGCATTTCGTCGTCGAGCGGTATCTTGATCCCGGCGCGGATGGCGTTTACGGGAATTCAGCGAACCCAGGGACCGACAGCGTCGTGGGAAGTTACGACGACCCCAAAGACGACATCAATCATCCGTTCCAACCCCGTTATCTCTATCGCGTTGTCGGTTGGAGGAAGTTCGATGGAATTACCGATCAGCTCGTCGTGTCCCGAGCAGGAGAAACCGAAAAAAATCGAGAAGCCGTGGGCTAAAGCAGATGCGTAAAGAAATTTCCGAAGGGGATCGCAGAAACCGGCATCAACGATGCCGGCCACAAGTTGTAGCCGGGGTCGGTGACCCCGGATTTGGAAATTTATTTATGCCGATGCTCTAGCCGTGCTTCTTCACAATGGTCGCCCTCACGTTATATTTGATGGGCAGAGTGCCGGCACATTCAGCGCCAAGTTTCCCCGAGGTCGAGACGACATGGCCGGGCGTGCATTTCCAGCTTTTCCGCATCGAACGCAGCCCGTTGAATCGGTTGGTCGTCGCTGTTCACGCATCGTGGCCACGGATAAGGCGCCGCGCTCCGGCACGTTCCTTGAAGCTGGACTCCCATACCCGCCACTGCCACCCCCAGCAAATCGGCATGGGACTCTACGATCCCAAACCGTTTCGCTTGCCGCTCGGAGATGACTGACGACCAGACTGGGCAAAAATACCTTGTTCTTCCCGCCCATCGCGCCTCCCGGAATGAAGTATCTTCCTGGCGCCACTGCGAGATCGCTGATGCCCGGAGAGGCTGAGATCCTTACGATCCAGTTCGCGTTCCCTCCGTCGCCTCCCGGCGACGAGCCCCGAAAGCAAACCGCCTCCTTTCTCTTTCCAAATGCAAAGGGGCCGATAACAGAAAGTACCCATTCCGCCGCCAGCCGACGTCGTAGATTCGCCAAACCAAAGTAGATAATTGGATTCGCCTTAGCATAGAGGCCGGCGATTCTTAGCACGAACTGCAGCGGCGTTGTCGGCATCGCTGATGTCGAGCCGCCAAAATCGGTCCCGGGCTCGGTAACTTGAAGCCTGTCCACTGATCGTTGTGCTCTCTTTGTGCAAAAGCTGACGGTGGCGCGGGAAAAGGAGCTCTGTTTTTGTTGACCCAGTATGAAAGCAGTTTAGGCTCTCGCAACCTATGAATTTCCGGGCCCCTTTCGGCCGTATGGCGCCTTTGCTTTCTTGTTCTGATTGATTGCGTTCGGGCGCAGTCAAATTTACAGGCGACCGAGTCGCCCGGGCCTGCGCCCGAACCGTCGAAATCCTATGCATTTTCCTGCAAAATCGATAAACCTGGGCTTACCAGCGCCGGTATCTTTGATTCTTCCGGAAGGCTGGTGAGGGTGTTATGGACAATGAAGGCTGCGGAGGCGGGTACGCTCAAGGGGAGATGGAACGGTAAGGACGCCGACGGGAAGCTCGCTCCTGGAGGCGAATACACTTGGAAAGTGGTGGTCAACCGCTCGAAATACGAGAACATCGGCACCATCGGAAACACGGGCCAACCGCCCACATCCAGCGGGCATGTGCCGGTCTTCGTCGAAGGGGTCGCAGTGGATGCGAATGATGGCATCTATACCGTTCATGATTGGGACGAGGCGCACTTTTCGGTGATCAAATGGTCCCCGAAGGATGGGCGCGCGGAATTCAATACGGGGAACGCGGTCAATGAAGCGCTGCTCAAGGGCATCGCCGTCGAGCCGGATGGTTCCTACGCGTATGTCACCGGATACCAGGATCTCAATGATCGCGCGAAGGCGAAATTCGCGATCTGGCGGATCAAGCTGGCTCGTGGCAAGGCCGGCTCGAAGGTCGAGGATTTCTCAAAGGCCGGAGAAAGATCCTGGTACACGACGGAAATACGCAAATTCCGGAGGGGGCTCCGCCAAAGACCGCGAACTGATGAACATGCCTCTGATCTCGCTGGCGCTGCTTGGCGACACCCTCTATGTGACAGATGCCCTGAAAGGCAGGGTCCTGCTTTATGACAAGAAGAGCGGAGAGCTGAAACAGGAAATTTTCATTCCGCTGGCCTGTGGAATCGCCGTAGGCCGAACGGAACGATTTGGGTCGGACACGAGCACGCAAAAGTCAGTGTTCTTGACGCAGCGGGCAACATTCTTGCCACGCCGATTGATGATTTGAAGGAAGTGCGCGCACTCGCATTCAGGGGCGACAAGCTATACGTGGCGGACCGGAAGCCGGCCAGGTTCGGGTCTACCAGGTCAAGGGCAATACAGTCACCCTGCAAAAGACCTTTGGAGAGCCCGGTCGCCCGGGGGACCGTGCCCCGGAACGATTCACGAACATCCATGGCATGACGGTGGATGGCCGTGGCAATGTCGTCGTGACGGACCGCCCCGGACAAGGATCCCGCATGCAGAAATTCACGCCGGAGTTCAAGCCGCTTTGGCGGCAGATGGGCTTGGAGTTCTCCTCGCAGGGGACGTTTGGCAAGGACGATCCGGACACTCTGTTTACCTCGAACAAGAACGCTTATCGTCTGGATCGCAAGACAGGCGGCTGGGAATTCCTAGGGCCTGCCAAGACGGACAAGGACAAGGTCTATTTCGGCAACTTTGACAGTTCCCACCGAGGACCGCCTCGCATTGTACGCTTTCGGCGAAAAGGATTTCTTCTACTTCCCGGCGGGAGACGGCGTGGCGGTTTACCGCATTGATCCGCCGGAGGATGCGTCTCGCGGTCCGACGCTAAAGCTGGCTGCCGCGCTGGCCGGCGCCGAGCCGCTGCCGGACGGAACGGTGCCGAAGGAGCCATGGGCGCGGGAGAACCGGTTCCTGTGGTCCTGGCACGACGAGCAGGGCGACAACGAGTCGCAGCAGGAGGAAATTACGTTGGCTGCCACGCCCGAGAATCCCACGGATTGGGAATGGCCCTTGGGCGGCATCACCGTTGATGAAAAGGGCTGGCTTTGGATGGCTTCCTACTTACACAGGCCTCCGAATCCCAATGAGGACTCGGCCATTTACGCCATCCCTCCCCAAGGGCCGGACAAGTTGGGGAATCCCATTTACGATTGGAATGCTGCGGTCCGTGTCGTGAGCGATCAGACGGGCCCGGACGCCCTCGGCGTAGCGAAGGGCGATTTTCAGTGGAAACTGACGGGACGTTCCATCGAGGATGGCATGATCTATGGCCTCGCGAGTACGAGGAAGCCAAGCGCGCCGCAGGAGGGAGGAATGCACATGGGTGGCAATGTGCTCATGGGATTCCAGGAGAAGAACGCTGATGGTTCGGGGCAGATTTCCAAACCGCAGTGGCTGTCGTGCTGCCCAAGAAAACTGTCGGCCTGGCTCCCATTCCGGGCGGGAAGGGCGGGGTCTTGGTCGGCGGCGATCCTTGGCGCGGCGGAGTGCGCCACTACACGAAGGACGGTCTCCTGATCGGCGGCTTCCAGTCCGATCCCCGATTTGGCACTCAGCCTCTTGATTGGCCAACAGGATTGCTGGACGCTCAGCTCGCTGTGGGATGCGATCGCGATCCGCGCGACGGAATTCTCGATGTCTGGACGGAGGACAACTATAATCAGCGCCTGATCTGGTACCGGGTGGACGATCGCGACATTGAGACCTTCGAGGGAAAACTCGAAGTTCTGTAATTTTTTCGAACCTCAGTGGACTCTATGCCATCGAGCTTGAGCCTTGGCGGAGAGCTTTCCATCGAGCTCCTCGGGCGAGGGAAGAAGCTTTCTCGGATTGGGCGCGATCTCGTCATGGCGATGTGAAGCTGCGAAGCGGACGGCGGCCGATGTTCGTCGAAATCCGCAATCCCTCTGCCGTGGAATTGCTGAATTATCGCGTTGCGCACTGCGAGAATTCCCCCGAGACGGTCCTCATGCGCTTTCTCGATGGAAGCGCGCGAGGGCGGGTTGATGGAGTGGATGGTGCACGAGGTGCGTCCGCGTTACAACACGGCACGATTGGACGCAGGGTCCGAAGCCCGCCGAGGGCACCATCCTGGAGCTTGAACTGCGCTCGGTGCGGCGAACTATCGGAGGTCGCGACTACTCCGGTTTTTCCTATCGCTACCACTACCGAAGCGCCGCGATTCCCATCTACAAGATTCTGGATCGCGGGAGCTGGGAAATCGGGGGAAGCGCTCTCGGCAACGAGTTCTGGATGCGGAATTGCTTTGTGCCTTCCATCACTCGCATCGAATCGGCGGCGCAATTTTACTCGACGGAATGGTATATTCCCGATTGCGCGAACCCCAGCGCGTTTCAGTTCATGCCCCTGCAGACCGAGTTTCAGGGGTTTTCATTTACGGCGTCACCCGCCGGGGTCCTCGTCACCTGGGCTTCCGAGGTGGCGCACATCAGGTCGCTCTTTGAAAAGCCGCGCGGGGAAGACGTGATGACGCATTTTCACGAGCATTGCGGGGACCTGGGGCACGAGTTTTCGACAGCGCCCGTCGAGGTGCTCTGGTCTCCGGGAGCGCGCAGCCGCGTGGACCTCGCCAACGACTATGAAGCGGTGCGCGAACTGGTCCATGAAACTTTGCATGCGCAAATTGGCATGCGCCGCGAGCGCGTGACGACCTTCGGACACATCGAAGAGTGGACTCCCGCCGACCTCGAGCGTTACCGAAGCCTCGGTCTGCCCAAGCTTCTCGAAGCGGGCACAAAAACCATCTGCCTGGCCAATCATTTCGAAAACAACATGAACACGTGGGGCGTGAGCAATTTTTGCTGCACGGTGGATCACAAAGTCGCCGATTCCGTCGGCGAGGACAAGCTTCGCGCTTTCTGCGACGATGCACGAGCCGCAGGCGCGACGGTGCAAATGTGGGGCAATACAGCGATCTCGACTTTGAATCTGCTCTTCGACAATCGCGCCGGCGACAGCGACCGCATTCGTTTTCTGCCGCGCGAGGGCTCAATCATGGAAGCGCTGGACCGGAATACAAGCTTCGTGCGCAATGCGTCGAATGCCATCGAGGCCGATCATTATACACCGGAATTCGCCGTGCTGAACCTTCGTGACCCTGCCGTGCGTGAGTACTGGCTGCGAAGGTGGCAAGGCCGCTCATGACGAAGTCGGCTTAGGCGCCATTTTTCTGGACAGCTCGTTCAATCTTTCCAGCGACAAGTTTCATTACGTCCAAAATACGCGGGCGCATCAGTTCAGCGCGACACCCGACCAGGCTCATCTGCTGGGATTTTACCGGCCGGCAATTGAGCCGACCGGCGGCAATCCTCTCCCAATATCGGGCGCATCTTGAGCTCATGGCTGAAATGCAGCGTATCGGCTACGTCTATGGAAACGAAGATCTGGGCGTCTTCGGCATTCACCGGCACGGGCCGGCCATTGCCGCGCGGTTGGACAGCCTTTTCTTGTGGACCGATTGTGTGGCGTCCTTCGACGTTCCGGCCATCAGACGGAGTGGTCACGATCCCGACGACGTCTATTTTCGCGGGCTCGCCTACCGGATGATGTGGGCGCTGCATTGGGACGTTTCCCGCGACGTCTTAAGCTTTCGCTACGGAGGTCCTATCCTGCGAGGAGGATCTGCCGGGTGCTCACCATATCGCTTTGCTTCACGCTTACAACGAGGTCGAGCCTTTCATGCGCGAACGCACGATTCTTCCGGAGGAAGCAGGTGTGCTCTACCGTTCGCCGTCCGCGGCAGGTGCTCTGGGCGTTCGAAGACTTGAGCCTGCCGGTGGAAGAAGGTCAATCGATCAGGGATGTCTTGAGCGGCGAGGTCATTCATTGCCCGCCATTCTCCGCGAAGAAGAACCGCGTTTATGTGATCGAATCGAGCGAGTCGGATCAGAAAAATAAAAGATTCCCGCCCGGGCAGCCGAGACACTTTTAATACCTCGTGAGCATAAGAATATCGTACTAAACCGAAAGAAATATTGACGTCTTTTCGATTTGGACGAAATTGTTCGCTCCTTCCGAGGAATCCCTCAAATCTTTCTTTTTGACACGAATCGACAGCGATGAAGCACGTCCTGATTGTTCTCAAAGGGACCCGGCAGTTCTTTCTGACTGGGCCTGTGATCATCACCTTGGCATTGGCTCCGCAGGCGCTATTTGCTGACGACAAACCGCTGGTCTTGGAGGACAACCTGAAGGTCCTCAAGGCGAATGCTCCGGACGAGAATTATCGATTTGTCGGTTCGAACGCGCCTGGGCAATTGTTCCTTCCAAAGGAGCAGGCGACGCTCAAGTTCGATTTCGCGAAGGGGAGTGACCATGGGACGGTTAGAGATTTTGCGATAGAAATTCAAGAGATTACCACGCGCGATCCGGATGCACGCGCCAAGGGCGGCTTTACGGACACCTCGGGCAACGCGCCGTTGATCGGGCTGGAAGGGCAGCCCGCACGAGTGCCGCTGGAGGTGCACTTCACGGACAAGCCGCGAACGGAATTCGAGATCAAGAATTTTCCTCTGCCAGAGAAATTCGGAACCTATGCGCTGATTCTGACCCGCGGCGAAAAGCGGCAATTCCTGGCGACGCTGGCGCGCGTCCCGCAGCCGCGTGCCGATGGTTCTGTGGACAACGTGCCCATCTTCGGGGAAGGAGTGCTTATCGACAGTGATGGGCGCCGCGCAGACTACTATGCGCGCATGGGAGTTCGCGGCTGGCGGGCGGAAGCGGGTTGGAACGAGAAGGAGGACGGGTCGGTGGATTGGACCAATTTCGACAAGCTCTTTGAGGCCGCGAAGAAGGCCGGTTGCCAGATAATGATCACCTTGGGGAGCCATCCGGAGTGGACGCGGCCGTTCTCCGTCCCGACTCCTGCGGCGGGATGGACGCCCAAGACCAACGGCTACGGCGGCACGGGTGACTGGTTGTGCCGCCCCGAGTTATATCCCCGCTACGGGGCGTGGATCGAGAGCTTTGTCCGCCGCTACTGGGAGGACGGCAAGGGCGGTCTGTGGGGATTGGAAAACTACAACGAGCCTTGGGAAGGTGGCGGAATTTCGGGCTGGGCGAGCGACAGCCCGCGCTACCGCGAGCTGCAGAAGCTCATTGCCACCAGCGCCAAGAAAGTAGACCCCAAGGTGCGCATCCTGGCGGCTTCCTCGATCATGAACACCGAGGACAAGCTGTATTCCGATGGCAGCAATGAGATGGACGCATACATCGACATTTTCACCGATCACTATGTGCCTCCTGTGGGCTGCTACGGGCCGATGGTCGCCAAGGCCCACGGCAAGGGGAGCATGGAAACCGAGACGTGGTTTGTGAATTCGGAATATTCTTTGCCACAAGGAGTGGTGCAATTTCTGGCTTCGGGTCAATCGCGCATCGCTCCCTGGCATCCGCGAGTGCTCTTCGACAGTCTTCCTGGGAATCCGGACAGGTACGCGATTCCCGCGCCTGTCACCGTCGCCACCGCCGCATTCAACAGCATGGTCACCGGAAAGCCATTTGAGAAAATGGTCTTTGCCGAGCATCTTCCCTTCGCTTTTCAATTTGGCAAGGATGACGACAAGGATGGCTTGGTGGTCGTGTTTGGCCGATTGATGCCGATCGGCTCCGAGAACTTCAGAGTGCTTCTTTGGCCTCAAGTAAATGGCTCGGCTGGCGGCACAATGAAGATCGAGAATGGCGACGGGCTCCTCGAATTTTACGATCTGGCGGGGAACCGCGTGCATCGCGACGAAAAGACTGTCGAGGTTCCGCTTAGCTTCCTGCCGACGTATATCAAGAGTGCGAAGGGCCCGTCGGCAGTGGCGCAGCGCTTGAAGGAAGCCCGGATTGAAGGCAAACGATTCGTCGAAATCGTGCCGCGCGATTTTAATGCGCTTCCAAATTCCGCAGGAACCACCCTGCGTGTGGAGCTCCGCAACCGTCTCAATCGCGAAGTCACCGGCGCCTTGAAAGTCAGCCCTCCGGCCGGCGTCACCTTGAAAGGCGGAGATCAGCAACCAGTGACCCTTCACGCGGGCGAAGCCAAGACGCTGGAGATCCCGGTCGAGCGAGCGGAAATCTCGCCGGCTAACTCGTATCCCTTCCGTTTTGAATTCTCGAGTCCGGCAGGGAACGCAGAGTATTCAGAAACCCTGAATGCGGCCGTGGCGCCGCGTGGCACGAAGCAGATCGATGGGAATTTGGACGACTGGACTGACGTCCCGGGTGTGACGGTGATCGGCACGGCTGAGAAGGTGGATATCAGCGAGCAGTTGCGCCGCCCCTGGATCGAGGTGCAAAAGAACAATCCCCAGGCAACCACCGGGGAACTGAAGATGGCCTGGGACGACGACTATCTCTACATCGCCGCGCGTGTCAGCGATCCCACTCCCGAGGAGTGCGCCGTTCCGCTTTTCGGAGCGCGACGAGAATTCCTACTTTCACTCCGCGGCCTCTGATAACATCTCGCCGTTCAAAGAGTTCATCGACGAATATCGGCAGAAAACGGGCGATTCTGAGAGGTCCTTCGCCGAAGTTCCCTATGTTTACCGGCGCTCGCCGGAGGCGGGAATTCCTTTTCGACGTGATCGTCTGCAGTTCGCCTTCGACCTGGTGCCTGGCTGGCATGACATGCAGCCGGTCGGCAACGTGCCCGAGGGATTCCATGCGATCCCGGACACCGACTATGAGTATTCGTTGTATTGGGTGGATGACAACAAGAACGGTTCGGGCGAGCTCTGGCGATACCTCGCGCCTGGCGTCCCGCGCATTAACGATTGGCCGCGCCAAGTGCGTGGAAAAGTCACGACCGGTCCGGTGCCGGGCGCGAAAGTGGCTGTCCGCCGCGACGGGAATCTTTATAGTTATGAGGCGGCCATCCCTCGGACAGAACTCGCTGATTTGAAATTGAAGCCGGGCACGGAATTCGGCTTCACCTTCGCGGCGGGAAATAGCAAGGGAGCCAGCGCTTATTATGGAGCCGGCAAGGCCGTCACAAAAAACAACGCGCTGACGCTCCACCCCTATTGGGAAAATAGCCCCGGCGCCAGCACGCGCTGGACCCTCATTCAATGAACGCGAGACCCCCAATGAACTCTTCAATCCTTTCCCTGGCCATTCCCCGGATTGCTGCCGTAATGGTTTCTCTTTTTCTGATCGAGCATTCGCGCGCCCAGTGGACGGCTACCGGCCCTGGTCCATTCCGCTATGATGATGTGGCAAACTGGGAAGGCGGGGCGATCAACGATCAAATCACAAACGATCCCGGCGCTGAGCAAACAATCGATTTCACCTCGGACCGCACGATGCCCAAGGGGCTGTTGATCAAGCAACCAGCGTCCAATGACCGCCACTACAGTCTGATGTTCAGAGCGCGGGATGCGGACGATTCGACGGGCGAACCTCGCACGCTCACTCTGGGGGGCCCGATCGTCGTGGACCTCGGAAATACGAACGACGTGACGGCATTTTTCGGAGATGACAAACCCGCTCAATCTCGATTTCGGCAAGGCTCCGGCGGTTTTTGAAGTGCTATCCGGCAACAGCCACGTCGAAATCAAAGGATCAATTCTAAATGCCCGGGGACTGACTGTGAGGGGAAAAGGAGGGCGGGTTCTGCTCTCTGGCACGGACCTGGATGTCACGGGCCCGGCGTCGGTGGAATCAGCGTGGCTGGGTCTCATTGGAAAAGCCGCCCTTCCGGGAATAAAGGCACTTTCCCTCTCGGGGCGCTCTACGATCATCTCTTCAAAGCGATGAGGCAAGCGTGATCGACCGCCTCCCAGATTCCGCGCCCATTTCCTGCGCGGGAGGTACGGAGATTCGTTTGACCACAGGCGGGAATAACGCTTTCCGAAGAGGTCCTTGGAAAGGTCTCGCTTAATGAGAATTGCTTGGAGCTCTGGGCATCCGCCAAGGAAGGCGGCAGCTCCATGCTCACACTTGCCGAACTCGTGCGAAGACCCGAAACAATTTTGATCGTCGGCTACGAGACGCCGGAGGCGGCCAGCCGGGTCAACGTGAACAACGACAAGATCGTGCTGGACGCACTGGTCGGAGGAGGTGGAGCTGAGGGCTCCACGACCGTCAGCATTATTCCCTGGGCTCGGGGCCATGGAGGAGGCAACTTGTATTCCGCGGCGGGCTTTCTGACCTATTCCCGCGGCGACGGCTTTCGCGAGCTGGCAAAGGACCGGGAGTATGTTCAGGACCCAAATGCAGCTTCCAAACCGACTGACAACGTTCGAATCGCTGCCGGAGAAATGACTCTCTCGCAGTCGAAAACGGTAAACTCTCTTTTTTTTGATCCGCCGGCCGACCTTCAAACAAAGAACGGTATTGATCTCGGTGGCAATACGATCACCGTAACCAGTGGCGCCATTTCCCTGGCATCGGAGGGCGATATCAGCGGCGGAACCCTGACGACCGGCAGCAACCGCCCTCTGATTGTCAGCGGGCCGGTTTTTATGAATGCTAGCCTGGCTGGCACCGGCGGGCTGATTTATTTCGGCGGGCGTTATCCCGACCTAAGATTGGGCAGCAATGAAAATACCCTGACTGGAGATTACGTGGTCGTTCATGGGGCAATCCGCTTGGGGGACGCCGAGAACATCCCCGATTCTGTGACCGTCCGGCTTCAGCAGGACGCAGAGCTTATCGTTGATGGGTCAGAAAGCATATCCGGACTGGCTGGAACCGGACGCGTAAGATTTGCCACACAGGGACGGAGCGTCCTGATGCTGGGCCGCTGCGAAGGATCTGCGAATCGCCTGGTCGTGGGACAGCAGGGGGAAATCCACCCGGGCGATGTATCAAAAGGACAGGCCGGCCTGGGCACTCTTTTCATCTGGCACCCCGACGATTCCAAGGAATATGGCAGCTTGGATTTTGAGGATGGCGCGCTCTTTATTGACCTGGCCGAAGGAAGTCACGACGCCTTGGTCCTCGATTCGGAGACCAAGTGTGCGAATGTTGTGGGCGGGACGCTAAGCGTCAATCTGCTAAACGGTTATCAACCGAAGCTCGGGGCGAAATGGGAGATCATCAAGGGAACCGTTCCGGCCACCGGAGAGGGTTTCGAGACCATCAAAGATGCCACAGGCAAGGGATACAAGTATTCGGCCAAGCCGGACGGAAACAACTGGGTTTTGGAGCTCGTTGGCAAACCATGAAGACTTCTTTTCGGCACGCAGTGCCGTATTAGTCCGGCAGCTGCCGGATCGAAGGGGGGCTGGGTTGCGAGGCGGGATTCCCGACGAAAATTCGACGCGGACTTCCAAGTCCGGCAGCCTGCTAAAGCAAATGCCGAGATTGATGAAACGATTACTGCGCGATGCGGTTTGCGTGCTGGCGGGTCTGTTGCTGTTTCAGGCGTGCGAGTCCAAGCGAACCCCTCCGCGCCTGATCAGGAGATTCGCGAAGGCTGGACGCAGTACCGCTTGGGCGAGTTCAACTCCGCAGTTCGAATCTTTCAATCCGTGCAGGCGTCCCAGCCGCGCGGATCCGAATTTCATCTGCAAGCGCTCTATGGCGAAGCCTCGTGCTGGAACCACCGGCGGGACGGGCGAGATATTGCGAAGGCCGTCGCGGGCTATCGTGCCGTACTCGAAGAGGCGCCGCAAAATCCCCTCGCCTCCTGGTGTGCTCTGGACATCGTGCGGACACGGCACCTTGCCCCGGCAGATCAAGCGATCGACTACGGAAAGCTCGTTCGCGACTACGCGGATGTCTATCGGAGCTATCCGGAGACGCCTGCGGGCGAAGAGGCGTTCTTGTACGAGAACAGTCTTTCGCTCCCTGCGGCTGATCCGGAACAGAGCCGAAAGATCTTGGAAAGCGTCACAACGTTTCTCTCTACTCATCCCAAGACGCCCTTCCTGTCACAATTCTACAGCATCATGGCCGAATGCTATCGAAGAATGGACGACCAGGATCGACGAATCGAATATATGATTAAGGCGCTCGAGGCCAGGGAAGTCGATCCTTCCAATCCGATCGACGATCGCTCCACTGCCTATTGGAACATCGCCTATGCCGCCGAGTTCGAGGCGGGAAACTTTGCCCTGGCGCGGGAATACTACAGGCGGCTGATGAACGAATATCCCCAGGATGTCCGGATTTTCGGTGTCCGGAAGGCGTTCGAACGGATGGACGCCATCGAAGAGGCGCTGCGCGAAGGCCGGAATCCGGTGACGAATCTCCTCGGAGAAATTTCTGTCTCCAATCTGCGCCAATCTGCGTCATCTGTGGAGCCTTCAATTGAGTCTCGTGGATCTGAGGGGAAGCTTCGCGAGAACCGATGAAACGATTCCTCTCCACTTGGCAATCGAGACTGCCCTGGATCGTCATCATCGCGGTCTTTTGCTGGGCGGTCGTGACAATTGCAATGCGCCGGAGTGAGGAGACGCCAAGTAATGTGGTGACCATCCGCCTTGCACATTGGCAATTGGAGGCTGGCGTTCGCGACGGACTGGCGGAGGCCGCGGCAGAATACGAAAGGCTGCATCCGGACGTGCGCATCGTTCAGGAGGCCATTCCGGAAGCCACCTACGGGCAATGGATGAGCACCCAATTGATGGGAGGCACCGCGCCGGACATCGTTCAGGCAGGAATGGTGGAAGGTCACCTGATGACCGCTTTTTTCACCCGCTATTTTGTTCCGCTTTCCCGCTACGTCACCCGCCCGAATCCGTACAATGCGGGAACGGATCTCGAAAAGGTTCCACTCATTCGGACCTTCAAGGATGGCATGCGCCGTTCATTCATCGATGAGACGCAGGAGTTCATGACCAGTCCCGCTAGCGCTCACGGGCGTCCGTCTGTTTTACAACAAGCCTCTGCTCAAGAAGCTGACCGGTCTTGACGAGGCGCCCACCGATTACCGCGCCTTTCTGGAAGTTTGCGAAAAAATTCGCGCGCAAAAGCAGCCGAACGGTCAGCCGTATGTGGCGATCGCCGGATCGCGCTTCCACTATATGCGCTGGGACGAAAGCCTGATCAAGCCGCTAACTTACCTGGCTGCGCGCGAGATCGATTTCAACCGCGATGGAAGATTCAGCAAGGAGGAGATGTTCCTGGGCTTCGCGAGCGGGAAAATCAGCTTTGCCAATCCGGCTTATAAAGCGAGTTTCAAGATGGTTCGAGAGATCACCGATGAGTTTCCAAGCGGCTGGTCCGGGCTGACCCGAGACGAAGCCCTTTTCAATTTTGCCCAGCAGAAGGCGGTTTTCCTCGCAACGGGGACTTACGAGGCCGAGGGCATCAGGGAGCAGGCCGCAGGAAAATTCGATCTCGGTCTCATGGACTTTCCCTTGCCCGCAAAATCTGATCCCGAATTCGGAGCAATCGTTCAAGGTCCCCGCTACGAAAACCCTGAGGGTTCCATGCCGATGGCGGTGACCCGGACTTCGAAGCACCCCGAGGTTGCTGTCGATTTTCTCCTTTTTCTTGCCAGCCGTGAGGAGAACGAGAAATTCAACAAGCGCCTGAAATGGATCCCGATTGTTGTCGGCGCCGAGATCGACCCCTATATCAAGCCTTTCGAACCGACCCTCGAAGGAGTGTTTCTCGCGTTTGATCCGACCATTGGAGGAGAAAGCTTCATCAAATGGAGCCAGCTCTTTTCATTGTACCAGATCAATCAGATCAGCTATGACGACATGGCCGCGGAATTTACGCAGTTTTTCACAACGCAAGGGCTGGAGGATTTCCGGGAGTTCCTTCGCAACCGGAGACGTTCCCAGATCCAGGATGAACAGCTGGCGGTCGGCCTGCGATCCAGCGCGCAGCTGAAGGAGGGACAGGATGCCGAGGCCGATTGGATCAAGTACCGGAACGTCGTGGTGTCTCGCCAAATGGCCGCGGACCGAACCCTGTTGACCGAAGGCCTCATCTTCACTGATCCGGAGGCCGTGAAACGCCAATCCTTTTACCATTACACGGCAAAGGCGCTGGATAATGTCCGCAAATCCGTGGGAGCGAGACGCCAAGGCTTCGAAGAGAACAAATGAGCGCGAAGAAGATCCGCTGGAAGCAGGTCAAGCATCATTGGGAGATTTACCTCTTCATTGTTCCGGCATTGGTTCTCATCGTTCTTTTCCAATATTATCCGGCGGCGAGCGGAATTTTTCACAGTTTCTATCGCTGGAACGGCGCGGATATTTCTGAATTTGTCGGACTCAAGAACTATACGGAACTCCTGAAGTCTCCGGACTTCTGGCAATCCTTTCGCGTCGCCCTGCTCCTGGGTCTTTGGAATGTTGTGAAGATGATTCCGGCCATTGCAGTGGCGGTATGGATTCATCGTTGCAGCAGCGAACGGATGCAATACGTCTATCGGCTGCTGTTTGTGGTTCCGATGGTCGATTCCCGCGTTGGTGATCGCTTTGATCTGGCGGTCGTTTTTCTTCGAGGCGACTCAGGGTTATCTCAACCAGTTTCTTGAAGCCTCCGGGCTCTTTCGCGCTTCTTTGCAAGCTTGACGCCTTTTTCGGCTGGGGCGGGATTTTCCTTGAGGGCACGCGGCCCGCGTGGCTTGGCGATCCGCGCCTCATTCTCGTTTCGTGCGTCATTTGGGGATTTCCGTGGGTGGGTTCCTTCGCCGTGCTGACGCATCTTGCCAAGCTGCAGAACATTCCAAAGGAGATCTACGAAGCCGCGAGCATCGACGGCGCCACCTGGTGGACAAAGTTCACGCGGATAGAGATCCCGCTCATCATGAGTTCGATCTACCTGATGCTTGTCTTTGTCATCATCGGCACCATCAAGGATGCCGGGATGATCATCGCGCTGACCGGCGGGATGGACGGTGGGCCCGGAGGAAGGGCGACAGTGCCCGCCCTCTTCATGCTCCGCAAGGCATTTATCAACCAGGAGATGGGCGCCGCCTGCGCCGTTGGAATTATCCTGACTCTGGTGATCATGGCATTGCAGAAACTCAGCTCTCTCGTGCTGGAAGAAAATCAGAGCGCCATTCGGATCAGGAAGATGCTTCCGCCCGCAGTGATCGCGGCGAGCGTCTTTCTTCTCTTTCAACCCGGCTGGCGCGCTATCGGCGCCTTCCTTTTTCTGGTGGCCTTCCCGTACGGTGCGGTTCGTGATGTTCTGCGCAAGAGGTTTTCGAGGGCTGAGCAGCAAGAAATCCGCCCGGTCTTTCGCTCTCGCAGCCGGCATTCCGCTCCGGTAAACAAGGCTGGCGAGTGGTTCCTGCGCGGCTTCAAGCATGCCGCGATCTGGGCCGTGCTCGGCTTCGCCCTGCTTCCCGTCTATCTGATTCTCATCGTCAGCCTGAAGACCAACCAGCAATTCTACGAAGCGCCGGGCCGATTGACGGAACCGTTGCATTGGCACAATTGGGTCGATGCCTGGAACCTCATTTCGTCCAGCGTAGCGAACAGTATTTACATCTCCACGCTGGGGACCGCGCTGACATTGTTCTTCGCTCTTTGCGGGGCATATTTTTTCGCCAGGTTGCGCATGCCACTTTCAAGCTTCTTCTGGAATGCCCTGCTGGTGTTGTTGATGATGCCTTCGGTGGCCAATCTCGTTCCGCTGTTCCGCCTGCTTGCCGATCTTAATCTTCTCAATACGCTCTCCGCCCTCATCCTTGTCGGAACGTCGGCCGGACAGATCTTCGCCATCTTTGTTCTGCGCAATTTTGTCGCCGAGATTCCACAGGATCTCTTCGAGGCGGCCGAAATCGACGGCGCAAATCACTTCCAGCAAATGCGCACGGTCGTGTTGCCACTTTGCGGGCCGATCCTCGGTACGGTGGGCGTCATGCATTTCATCTCGGAATGGAACGAATTCGTCCTGCCGCTGATCGTCATCCGCGATTCCGCTGCGTTGCCGGTAATGGTCCAGCTTCAGCGGCTCGCCGGAGAATACATTAAATTCTTTGGTCCGCTTATGGCCGGCTATGCGATCGCGAGCATTCCGGTCATCGTTCTCTTCATTTTTTCAATGCGCCTTTTCGTAAAGGGCATGACCGAAGGCTCCATCAAGGGGTGAACGGGGAGCGCACGCGTCCCGCGTGCAGCCTTCGGCGTCCCGCCGAAGGCCTCATTGCGGAATGCGAATCGTGATTTGTGCCCGGCGTGACGCCGGACACCACACGCGAGACGCGTGTGCTCCCCTCTAGCCGGTGGGACGCGTCGGAGAGAACTGTCCCCGTCCGACCGTGCCAACGAATTTTCCATCACGCACGGCGACTTCGCCGCGGACGGTGACGATGGATGGCCTGCCTTCGATTGGCCAGCCTTCGAAGGCATTGTAGTCGATGTTCATGAGATGGGTTTTGGCGGACAGTTTGCCGCGGTAGTCGGGATCGTAAACGACGAGGTCGGCGTCGCTGCCGGGCTGTATTGTGCCTTTTCGCGGGAAGAGGTTGAAGATCTTCGCCGCATTGGTGCTCGCGACATTCACAAATGTGTGGAGGTCGAGCCGTCCTGTTCTTCACGCCATAGGTATAAAGAAGATTGATTCGATCCTCCAAGGCGGGGATCCCGTTGGGGATCTTGGTAAAGTCGTCCCGGCCCATCGGTTTTTGTCCTGCGAAATCAAACGGCGCGTGGTCCGTGCCAACGGTGTTGACAAGTCCCTGTCGCAGGCCATTCCAAAGCACCTCCTGATTTCTCTTATCGCGCAGAGGCGGTGACATTACGTACTTTGAACCTTCAAAATCGGGCAGTTCTGCGTGCGTCTTGTCGAGCAGCAGATATTGGATGAGCGTTTCCACCCACACCCGGACGCCACGCAGGCGTGCGCGGATGGCCTCGTCGAGCGCTTCGCGGCAGCTTAGATGGACGATGTAAACGGAAGCGCCGGTCATCTCGGCGAACGTCATGAGATGGTGCACGCCTTCGGCTTCGACGCGCGGCGGACGGCTTTCGTGGTGACCTTCCGGACCTGTGACACCTTGGGCCAGGAGTTTTTTCTGCGTCTCGGCAACAAGAGTTTCATTTTCGCAGTGCGCAGTGGTCACGACGCCAAGTTCCTTTGCCAGCTTGAGGGTTTGATACAGTTCGCCATCGTCGATTCCGAAGGCGCCCTTGTAGGCGAGGAAGATCTTAAAGGACTGGACGCCCGACGCGACGATTTCGCGGAGTTGCACGGCAGAGCTGTCGTCGAATTTCGTCACGCCCATGTGGAAGGAATAGTCACACGCAGCTTTGCCGTCGGCTTGGGCTTTCCATGTTTCAAATCCCTCGCTGGGCTCCATGGTGCGGGATGGACAGCACATGTCGAAGATCGTCGTCGTTCCGCCAACGAGAGCCGCCTTCGTCCCGGTCTCGTAGTCGTCCTTTGAATAAGTGCCCATGAAGGGGAGATATATGTGCGTGTGCGGATCGATGAATCCCGGGAAGATGTATTTGCCCGAGGCATCGATGACTTCAGCGCCAGCTGGCGGATCTATTTTTCGGTCGATGCGGGTGATGGTTTCGTTTTCACACCAGATGTCGGCGACATAGTGCGAGTCGCCGGTTACGATTTCGCCGTTTTTGATCAAGAGGCCCATGGTGTTTCCGTTTACAGCGCTATGCTTCCCTGCCCAGGATCGATTCGATCTCCGCGAGTTCTTCGGCGGAAAACTCCAGCCGATCGAGAGCCCGAAGGTTTTCCTCGAGTTGTGCGACCGAACTGGCGCCAAGCAGCGCGGAAGTCACGGTCGGCAGGCGCAAGACCCATGCGATGGCCATTTGCGCCAGCGACTGACCGCGCTTTTCGGCGATTGCGCTGAGCGCTTGGATTTTCGGGAGATTGTTGCGCACTTGGTCCGTTTTCAGAAACCCGTCTCTTGCCGCGCGCGAGTCGGCCGGGATGTCCTTGAGATAACGGCTCGTGAGTTGGCCCTGTGCGAGCGGCGAAAAGACGATGCAACCGATGCCTTCCTCGTCGAGGACCCTGGTGAGCCCGTCTTCAATCCAGCGATTCAACATGCTGTAGGATGGCTGATGGATTAGACACGGGGTGCCCAAGCTGCGGAGGACTCCGGCGGCCTTGCGCGTGTCTTCAGGCTGATAATTTGAAATGCCCGCGTAGAGTGCCTTCCCTGATCGCACGGCATGGTCGAGCGCGCTCATCGTTTCTTCCAACGGCGTGTTGGGATCGAAGCGGTGGGAATAGAAAATGTCGACATAGTCCAGACCCATACGGCTCAAGCTTTGGTCAAGGCTTGCAAGCAGGGATTTTCGAGAGCCCCATTCGCCGTACGGACCGGGCCACATGAGGTAGCCCGCTTTGGTGGAGACGATGAGCTCATCGCGATAGTCCGCAAGGTCCTCGCGCAGTATCCGTCCGAAGTTTCTCTCGGCCGAGCCCGGCGGCGGGCCGTAGTTGTTGGCCAAATCGAAGTGGGTGATGCCAAGGTCGAAAGCGCGCAGCACCACATCGCGACCTACGGCATAGCGATCGACATCGCCAAAGTTGTGCCAAAGACCAAGCGAGATGCGCGGCAACATCAAGCCGCTGCGCCCGCAGCGTGCGTACTTCATCGCGTCGTAGCGAACGGGAGAGGCTGTAAAGCTCATGGATCCTGATTAAGAACGGAATTCTCGTCGCGGGCAAGATGCGTAGTGTGATTCGACGGCCGGACAAGCGATGAAGGGAAGATCTGATTGCAGCGGGCGGATCGAAAAGGTCTGTCGGCGGACTTCTCGCTCATGCCAACGGCTCGACTAGATGCGCTCGATCGGGATCCCTGCTTCCAGCTCCGGAGAATGCGAGCGGATTTCATGGAATCGACTTTCGAGTTATCGGCTCAGCGCGGCGGATTGTTCGACGAACTTGTCACCGCTCCAGTCGCTGTCGGCTCTAATCGTCCGCTCGTGTTCGGCGGCTTTTTGCGCGGCCTTGCGCTCTCCCTGAACGCGCACCAGTTCGGCATGCGTGGTGAAGTAGTCGAGGCTGTAGCCGCGAAAGTCGTCGAGGGTCTCAAACTTGTGTTTCTCCATGAAGGCGAGAAGCCCCTCGCAGAGCGGCTTGCACCAATTCGTAGCCGAATTTCATCACGCCCGTGCAAACCTGCACGGTATCGGCGCCGACCAGAATGAACTGAGCGGCGTCCTCGCCGGTCTCCACACCGCCAATGCCCGAAAGAGAGCGGCCGGGGAATTCGTTCCTGATCATCGTTGCCAGCTCCATGCACATGCGAAGGGCGATGGGTCTGACCGCCTTGGAAGAATAGCCGCCAGGAGTCGTGTAGCCTTCCACGGTGGGTTCCGGCCGGAGAGTATCGAGGTTTACTCCGATGACGCAGCGGATCGTGTTGATTGCGCTGATGCCCTGGCAACCGGCCTTCAATGCGGCGCGCGCGGGATCTTCGATGTGGGTGACGTTCGGAGTCATTTTCGCCCAGACGGGTTGCTTCGCCGCGCTCATGACCCAGCCGCAGACCTCCAGGAGAATTTCGGGGTCCTCGCCCATGGCAGAGCCCATCTTGCGCTCGGGCAGCCCGTGCGGGCAGGAGAAAGTTCAGCTCGAAGCCATCGACACCCGCATCCTGACAGCGTTCGACAATCTCGATCCACGCGTCCCTGTTGTATTCCTCCATGATCGACGCGATCAGAACGCCATTCGGATGTTGATCCTTGCACCTCTTAAACTCCTCGAGCCAGATTCTCAATGGGCCGATCGCTGATGAGTTCGATGTTCTCCCAGCCGACAATTTCCCTTTTGTCGTTGGCGTGAAGCTTGCCGTAACGCGGCGTGACGTTGATGACCTTGGATGCGTCGAGGCTGATCGTCTTGGCGATGACAGCGCCCCAGCCTTCGCGGAAAGCGCGGTGGATGACGTTCAGGTTCGTCCCGGGCGGGCCGGAGGCGATGACGAAAGGGTTCGGGAGCTCTGAGGCCGTCAACGGTGGTGGAGAGCGTGGACATGAAGTGACGCGGGTAACTGGATTTGTCGCCGCAAGCAAAATAGCATGTTCGAGGCCAAACCCACGCATTTTTCCTTCCCGATTTTCCGGCACGAGTGCCGGTTCAGCAGTTTGTCTGCGAGGCCGAACCTGTCGTTCGGACAATCTCGGATTTTCACCGGACTTTCAGTTTCAAGCCCGACAAACTGCTAGCCGGTCGTCCGCAAGCCGCTGGCGATTGCATTGATGGAAAGAAGAACCTTTGGAAGAAGTTTCTTGGTTTCGTCGGAACCTGCGGCCTTCGCGGCCCGATACTGGGACAAAAGCTGAATCTGCTGCTCATGCAGCACGCGCAAGGCATTGGCGCGCAGACCAAGGGTCTTGAGCATGCGAGGACGGCGCGCCTCCAGGCTGCCACCAAAGACCTCGGCCATCATGCGATGGGTTTTATCGAACTCGGTGAGAATCAGGTCCAGGATCGACTCGCGCGCGCTGGGTTCCTGAACGAGGGCAGCATATTGTCTCATG
Source organism: uncultured Verrucomicrobiae bacterium (assembly GCA_963847295.1). Taxonomy (GTDB): domain Bacteria; phylum Verrucomicrobiota; class Verrucomicrobiia; order Chthoniobacterales; family Terrimicrobiaceae; genus DASTFP01. The sequence continues at coordinate 94,263 of CAWJZG010000003.1, read as the reverse complement.
ATATCCTTGTCCGCGCTGGCAATGTTCGTCTCGACATTCGTGAGCACGAAATAAACCAGTGGCGACGTTTTCAATTGCGCGCGCAGCTCGTTGATCGACTCGGGTTTCCAGGCGGCGAGAGCTTCGAGTGCGCTTCCGACGCCGATACCATCCGGGCAGGTAATAGCGGCTTTGGTTCCAACTGAAGACCCAGGGAATGGCGCGCAGGTCGGCCAGAGTCCGCTGGCCGGTCCGGCGCGATGGCCGGGAGCCAATGCTGCTGATTTCGAGAGCATCAATCGGGGTGGCCTGCGAGTAGAAGGTCATGAAGCCCTCGGATTTGATGAGCTTCGAGTAGGCCTGTTGACTTGTGGCAGCGAGGACTTCGCAGATTTCCTCGATTCCACTGCTCCGCGGGAGCTTCGCGTTTCTCCTTCACTGTAAATCCAGTGACCCCGGCGAGGAACAGTTCGAAGTTGTAGGTGGCGGTAATGAGGTTGGCGAACTTTTGGGCGATGGTCTCTCCCTGCTCGGTGAGGCGTATGTCGCCTTGGATCGAGCCATGCGGGAGCGCACCAAGGAAGCGGTGAGTCGGGCCTGCGCCCCGGCTGATTGTTCCCCCGCGCCCGTGAAAGAATCGGATCTTCGTTCCATGAGCCGCGCCGGCGGAAGCAATGGCGGCTTGCGCCTTGTGGAGCGCCCATTGGCTGGCGAGAATCCCGCAGTCCTTGTTGCTGTCGCTGTAGCCGATCATGACCTGCTGGACGGGTCTGGTCTGAGGCAGGGAGAGAACCTTTAGCGCGGTCGGTCTGGTGATACGCAAGGCTGCGCTTCGTAACCGGGTGGGCGAGGAACGCGTCGATGAGACCCGCGCTGCGTTCGAGGTCGTCGAGCGTTTCGAAGAGCGGAACCACGGGAAGAGCGCAGAGCAATCCCTCCGGCGTCCAGCGCATGAGTCCGGCTTCGCGGGCAAGCAGATAGACGACGAGAAGATCGGAGAGCTGGCGTGTCATGCTCACGATGAGCGCGCCAATCCCGTCGCGTCCGTGGTTGCGGAGATGCCGGCGCAGGACGGCATAGCATCCCAGCACGGCGTCGGCTTGGTCGCCGATGTTTGAACCGTGATAGAGAAATGGCCGGGGGGACTCGAGTTCGCGGTTTAAGAATTCCAGGCGGCGGGCTTCATCCCATTCGCCGAAGTCCGGCGCGGGTTGTCCGATGGCGGCGAGGATCTGGACGAGGGCCTGATCGTGGAACTTGCTGTTTTGCCGGATGTCGAGGGCGGCGAGGTGGAAGCCGAACACGTCTAGCGCGCGGCGAACGGGCCACACGGCGCTGTCGGCCAGACGCTTGGCGCCGACATCGGCGAGCGTCTCGTCGAGCAGAGCAAGGTCTTCATCGAGCTCGTAGGGACTCCGGTAGTAGTGAGCGTCCCCATCGAGGGTCGCGGGTTCGTCGCCCACGCCCAAAGCGAGCGGGAGTTTCGCCTGGAGCAGCATCACGTACTGGCGCCACGGCTCATCGGAATGCTGACGGACGATGGCTTCGGAGCTCGGATTCTCCGCTCGCAGTTTCGCGATCGCCTCCTCGAGAACCTCCGGCGGCTTTTGAAAATTGCTGGAGAGCGGGAGCCTTTCGGCGAGCTTCTCGAGATGGCGGTGAATGACGATCATGGCGTTCAGGCGCATTTCCTGAAGCGTTTCCTCGGTGACCTTTGCGGTAACGAAAGGATGTCCGTCCCGGTCGCCGCCGACCCAGCTTCCGAAACGCACTCGCGGCCAGATGTGAGGGTTCTCAAGGAGCCCGGGATCGAAGCCGGTGCTCTTCCATGCGCGAAGAAGGCGTTCGTCGAGTTGTTCGAGGGCGAGGGGAAAGACTTCGCGCATGTAAAAAATCACGCCGCGGCGCTCGAAGGCCACCTCGGGCTTTTCGAGCAGAATTTCGCCGCTGCGCCAGAGGCGCTCGAGAACGATCTTGATTTCGTCACGTATTGCCTCTCGTCGCGAGGGGGTCAGGCTTTCGTTTTCGAGAGAGGTGAGGAGGAGGAAAATGGCGCGGTGTTGTTCGAGCACTGCGGCGCGCTTGGCTTCGGTCGGATGCGCGGTCAGCACGGATTCAACGCGCACCTCGGGAAGGACTTTCAGGATTTCCTCCGCGGTGAAACCGGCCGCCTTGAGCTGGGCAAGCTGCTGCCCCCAAAGTCCGGGTTCGTCGGCCAGGCCGTGCTCAATTTCGCGCAAATGCCGCGTCCGTGTCGAGGCGTTCTCCTCGACCATGTTCAGGAGTTGGAAAGCGATTGAGTAGGCCTGCTCGATGCGCGGCGGCGGTTCATTGATGTCATGTGCCTCGCCGCCTTCCTGCCACGGGAGGAACTGCGCCGCCTTGGTCTCACCGAGTTCGACAAGAACCTCCTTGAGACATTTCATCAGGTAGTTCAGGTCTGCATCGATCTTTGCAAACCCCGAAACGATGTAATCAGCCGTTGTCTTCACCCCGGGCGAATCATTCTGAAAAACGTGCGAAAAGCAACAGCAGAACGGGAAAAATAGGAGAAGTCGCGAGAATCGAAGGATTATCTCATGATAGGACTGTTTCCGGCCAAAACCTTTTCTGCGTGACAATTGAGCTGGGGATTGCCTTTTGATGATGGGATGAGTGAAGGCATCCTCTCCGGCACGACTGGCGTCGTTTTTGGCGTCGCGAACAAGCGTAGCATTGCCTGGGCCATCGCGAAGGCCTGGCACAAGGCGGGCGCAAAGCTGATCTTCAATTACCAGGGCGAGCGGCTTAAGGAAAACGTCGAAGAACTCGTGTCCGAGTTCGGCACCGATGTTGCGCTTTACCCGTGTGATGTGACGAAGGATGAGGAGATCGACGGATTCTTTGCAAAGGTCAGCGAACGCACGCCGAAACTCGATTTCTTGCTCCATGCGGTTGCCTACGCGCCCAAAGAGGCGCTTGAAGGCGATTTCGTTTCCACCACACGTGATGCCTTTAAGGTTGCGCATGATGTGTCCGCATACTCGCTGGTGGCACTCGCCCAGCGCGCTGCGCCGTTGATGACGGACGGCGGGAGCATCGTGGCAATGACCTACTACGGTTCCGTGAAGGTCGTTCCCCACTATAACGTAATGGGCGTTGCCAAAGCTTCGCTGGAAGCCTCAGCACGGTATCTCGCCTACGACCTGGGAAAGAAGAAGATCCGCGTAAACTGCATTAGCGCTGGGCCCGTGCAAACGCTGGCCGCGCGGGGCATCTCCGGCTTCAGTCTCATGCTCAAGCACTATGAAGAACATGCGCCGCTGAAGCGGAGTTGTCACCCGGATGAACTTGGCCACACCGGCGTTTTCCTCGCAAGCCCCGGAGCAGCGGCGATCACCGGACAGGTCATCTACGTGGACGGCGGCTATGAAGTGATGGGCATGTAGCGGCGGTATCCCCACCGTCGTGCCGGATTGGGAAAGCATGAACCTGCAGCGACGGCGAAGCCGTTCGCTGCAGCGCATGCTTGAACGCGTTGCGGCATCGGTTTTTGCAGCGCGCTGGCACGATTGCTCGGCCTCAACTGGTCAACGGCTTGGTGAACTCTGTGCGCCAATTGGCTGGGTCGGGACTCGACTCCGGTCCCGCCACGTAGCACTCGTAAAGGTCCGGGGCAGGTGTGTGCCCGTCGGCTGTGATCCAGTCAAGGAACTCGCCCCAAGCGTCGGCGAGACCCTCGTAAGGCCCGTGGTAAACCGTCCGCGCCACCTTCATGGCGGGCCACTGGCTCGGCTTCACTCGGCCCGCTGCGACTACCGGCGCGCTGACGGGCACGCTAATCTCGAAATCCCAGGTGTCCGGGGCCATCTTCAGGTGGTGGCTGAACCACGGCCCGGTGGGCGTGATGCCCTGAGCGGCAATGGTGGCCATCAACTCGCCGATGCCTGGCCCCATGACGCTCTGAATCTGGTCACGCGGAATCGTGAGGTGAATGACGGCAGTGAGTTGGGTTGTGGTCTGGGTGATGTGTGGTGTGTCGAGCATGATGTGTGTTCTTTCAGTTGGTTTGATGCAGTTCTCGGTGTGTGTTCCATGACTCGACGAACGGCTTGGCTCATTTAGGACATGAAAAAACCGGCTGGCGTCTGCATGCGTGGATTTGATGACAACCACTACCATTTGTTCATTGAGATGCCGGACGTCAATCTGTGGACGGGATGAAATGGCTGCAAACACGGTAAGCCAGGACACGGTCACCAGTTCGTGCGTCAGCGCAGTGCACCTATGGCGGTACCCTCCTGCCGGACGGGCGATTTTTGGTCGCTGGTGGCCGGGAACCGGTCGGCTAAGCGAGATTGGGCATGTTCGCTGCGATCCACTCGCGCACCGGCCGGCCTTCTTCGATGTGCTCCTTGAGGATGCGCCGAAGCTTGTCCGCATCGAGTTGGCCGTACCAAATGCCGTCCGGATAAACAACCAGCCAGGGCCCGCCCTTACAAATGCGCAGGCAGGCCGCTTTCGTGCGAAGCACGGGCACGGAAAGCTTGCGCGTCTCCGCCTTGAGCAGGTCCCACATCGCGTCACCTTCCGCCGGCTCGCAGCAGTCCGGTCCCGCGCATAGAAAGAGGTGCCGCGTTGCGCGAGTGATTTCCTCCCGCGGAATCTTCGCGTCGGGAGGGAAGCCGTCCGACTCGCTCATCGGGGGCGGGACGGCGATGTGCCTGGCGCGCGCTCTAGCAAAGCGGCCTCAGGAATCTCCATGGCTCGGCGTCATTTACTTGAACACCGCGGAGATCACTTCGCCCGTGGCGGTGTTCGATACGCTGAGAGCTTTAAGCTTACCGCCGGACTTGGTGTAAGCGATACGCGTTGCAGCGGTCTGGACCTGCCGGGCGCCCGTTTCCAAGCCGGCTGACTCCTGATAGGCGGCGAGAAAGGCGATCCAAGAAGAGAAGGTCGTGGGTGCGACGGGGGCAGGGCCCGCCCATCCTCGTCCAGTCAGGCGTCCCTTTGCGGCGAAGTAATTTTCGGGTTCCAGGCGAAACTCGGCGAGCGGGGCTGGCGATTGCTTGTAGAGGCGGACAAGCACCGTGCCGTTTTTGGAGCGCGCGCACACGGCGTCGCATACGAGGGACACCCCCTTGCGCTGCCAGCGGATAAGAGCCTTCTCCGAAGAGGCAGCGTCAAAAGCAGTCAGCTCGCGCGTCGCTGAGCAGCCTGCGAAAAGGAGAGCCACACAGATCGGCAGGACGCATCTCATGCAACGTCGTAGAGTGCGCTTGTCATTTCTCAGTGGCTGCCGGTCGTAAAAGACCGCTTTCGCCCGGCGCGGGGCAACTCTATCCGCCGGCTGCACGCTCGATGTGTCCGCCAAACTGGAAGCGCATCGCGGAGGCGACCTTTTCGGCGATCGTATGGTCCTTGCGTGAGCGAAAGCGGGCGAAGAGCGCGGCGCTCAGCACGTCGCATTCGACGGCTTCGTCGATGGCGGCCATGATGGTCCAACGCCCCTCTCCGGAGTCAGAGACGCGGCCGGAGAAGTTCGAGAGCGTGGGGTTTTCGGCAAAAGCAGCGGCGACGAGATCCAACAACCAGGAGCTGACGACGCTGCCCCGGCGCCAAACTTCGGAAACGTCCGCGAGATTGATGTCATAGACGTAATCCTCCCCGACCGGTGCGGTTTCGGCGTCGGATTCGCCTTTTTTGAGGCTCGCGTTGGCGCCTGCGAGAATGTCGAACCCTTCGCCAAAAGCGGCCATGAGGCCGTACTCGATGCCGTTGTGCACCATTTTGACGAAGTGACCGGCGCCGGACGATCCGCAGTGCAGATAGCCTTCTTCGGCGGTGCCGCCAAGTTTTTCGCGTCCGGGAGTCCGTTCCACATTGCCGCGGCCTGGGGCGAGCGATTTGAAGATTGGATCCATGCGGTCCACGGCTTCCTTGTCGCCGCCGATCATCATGCAGTAGCCGCGTTCAAGGCCCCAAACGCCGCCGCTGGTGCCGACATCGAGGTAGTGAATGCCGGACTGTTTGAGGTGAGCGCTGCGGCGGCGGTCGTCACGGAAGTAGGAATTGCCGCCGTCTATGATCGTGTCTCCGGCTTCGAGGTGAGAGGCGAGTTCGTCAACAACCTTGTCAGTGATGGCGGCCGGCACCATGATCCATGCGTTTCGAGGCGCTGTAAGTTTCGAGGCGAAATCTTTGAGCGAGCTTGCGCCGACGGCGCCTTCGCCGGCAAGCTGCTTCACCGCATCGGGATTGGCATCAAAAACGACGCATTGGTGACCTTGTTTAATGAGGCGTCGCACCATATTGGCGCCCATCCTGCCGAGACCGATCATTCCGAGTTGCATGATAAGGGGTGTTTCGGGTGAGGATTTTGGGGGCGGCTCACTCGCGGAGCAACAAGATTCAGCGGAAAGATTTGTCAGCGGCCCTGGATCCGAGCGATCCGATCCGCTTCGCGGAAGGCCTCGGCCTTCCGCCGCTCGCGAAGTTTCGCGTAGCCCAACGCCATGGCGCCGACGGCAAGAAGACCGACGATCCACCAAAGCACGGAGAATCGCCTTGGCGGTGCGCTCGAAAGCTTGAAGGTCGGCGAGGGCGCCGAGCGCCGGCCCTGTTCATCGACCGAAACAATCCGCAAGAGCCAGACTTGTCCGGGCGCGAGGTTCTCAAACCGTGCAACGGCCAAGTCCGTTTCTTTCGGAAAACTTGATATTGCGCAGGTCTCTCCAAACTAACTTTAGCGAATCTCCATTTGCTATTTCGAATCGGTGTTGCTGGATCACCCAGGTCACGGGATCCGGCGAAGGTTTTTCCCAGCCGATCTCAAAAACTCGGTTGCTCGCCTTGAGCACCTTGATTTCCGTCACCGGAGGAATGGCGCTCAATTGTTGATCCTGCGCGGATTCTGTGACTGCGGGTTCGCGCGAAGCTGGATCAAGGGTCGCGGTCGGGATCTTCCTGGCTTCAGGTGGTTGAGCGACGATTCGCCCGGCGACTCCTATGGAAATCGGCTTGCCTCCATCGGCATCAATGATGATTTGAGATCGATAGTCACCGATCGAAGAGGCCTCAAGTTTAACCTCGAAGACCCGCGTTTCCCCCGGTTGGAGAACGGCAGCATTCGGTTCCGGCACGAGCAAGATCTCCTTCGGCGTCGTTGCCTGCAGCCGCGCGGCGCTTCCGCCCTCGTTCTTGATTCGGAGGAATCCCTTGTAGCGCTTGTGGGGCTCGATGTCCCCGAAATCGAGTCCTTCGCGCGGTTCGATCCGCAAGACGGGCTGCAATGCGAAAACCCGCAGGGGAATGCTGCGCCGGAATCCTTCGCTCTCGAAGCTGAGCACACCTTCCGACGCGCCCAGGAATTCCGGCTGGGTGTGCAGGGCAATTCTCTTTTCTTCGCCGGCAGGAACGATGACCTGATCGGGTGAGGCAATCTCGGACGGAACAGAGATTTCGACGGTTCGATCGCGCGAGGTGCGATTCCGGATCACAACAGCTCCGGAACGCAAGGCGTCGCCATCCTGGCTGGCGAGTTCGATTTCGCGCGAAGGATCGAACTCGAAGGGCGATATCGCGTTCGCGGAGAGTTCGACCGCGGAGCGAGCATCATGAGAGAAGGCGAGTTTGCCGGAGTATTCCTGTTCCTCGTCGGGAGCGCAGAGAATACGGACCTTCCTTTCCTGATTGCGGCCCAGACGGTAATCGGCCGCACCAAGGATCTTCCAGGGCGGTGGGGCATCCATCCGTCCCGCCAGCACGCCTCCTCCGCTATTTCGCAGGGTGATTTGTTCCTCGCGCGTCTCACCCACCTGCACGGTGCCGAATTCGATGGAGTGGACAACCGACAGCGCAGGCGGCTCCTCAGAGATGCTAATGGTGATTTGAGCAGCCGCCGAGACAGGGCTGTCCACGGCCTGAACGGCGAATGTGAAGGAGTCGCTACCCTCGCTTGTGTCGTCGTGCGTGTACGTGACCGTCGCGGTCTTGGGTCCCGTGACGCGGATTTCGCCAAGCCGTCCCTTTGAAGGAGGAGACCGGAGAAGGAATTTCAGTTGCCCGGGAGTTCGTCCCTGAGCGCGCAGAGGGACTTCGACACTGCGTCCGCGAAAAATCGAGAGACTTTGCGGTTGGGCCATCGGAGGCGGCAAAACGGGCAACTCCTTTGGGGCGGCCTGGAGGGCGGGTCCCGCAAGCAGCGCAATCAGAACCAAGTATCGCCAATGTCCCATGGAATCTCGTTGCGAAAAATCATCTCAGCGATTAAGCGGATGTCGATTCGGGAAATAGAATGACCACAGCCCCTCCAATCCGCGAAATGAAGCCTGTTGTGTCCGCTTTGCTGGTCGCTCTGGTAATGGCGGTGTTCATCTGCGGTGCCGTGGGCCAGCCCGCTGCTGTCTTGCCTCTGAAAAAGCAGCAAAAAAAGGCTGCCGAACTCATCAAGAAGCAAGACCCGCCCAAGGTCATACCGCGCGTGCTCGAGAGGACGACGCCGGACAACATTTCAATTTACATCTCGCTGAGCAAGCAAAGGGCGTATTTCCGAGTTGGCGATGAGATCGCCGTCGATACGCCGATTTCCTCCGGAAAGCGTGCGGGAATGACGCCAGCCGGCAACTACACGATCCTGGAAAAGGATGCCGACCATCGCTCGAGCCTGTATGGTGATTTCGTCAATCCGCGGACTGGGAGGGTGGTGCGCGCCGGGAGTGAGCACGCAAATTGATTCGGCGCCGAGCGGCACCGTCTATCGCGGCGCGCCCATGCGGTGGTTCATGCGGCTTACCAATGGTGGCGTGGGCATGCATACAGGCATATTGCCTGGTTACCCGGCTTCCCACGGGTGTGTGCGTTTGCCGGATGAAATCGCGAAGCTTTTCTACGACAGGGTCACTATCGGGACTCCTGTAACGGTCGGGGACTGAACTGTTAGCACGCCGAATCATCCGGGCATGCGCGCGAGCAGTTTTGCCAGACGCCGGAGCGTCCACACTGCGATGCTGAAATCTTCAAACAAGGCGGTGGCGGAGAGTGATGCAGAGGCGGTTTCCTCCTTCAGGCGGATCATTTCTTCGCCTTTGAGTTTGGTTCTTGCGAGAAGCTCCCGGATGAGATCCGGGCTCTCGGTTTCGGCGGCACGGGTAGCGAGGGAGAGGAGTTTCTCGAGCGTTTCGCTCAGAACGGCCGGTCCGCCTTGGCGACCAAGCGCGTGGGCGAAATAGCGAACGCCCTCCTCGACATGGCGGATGATGCTGAGCTCCGCGCGAAGCAGATGGAGGCGAGTGGCGTCCGCCTGATTCAGGGAGCTTCTCGAGGCCAGTTTGGCGGCGAATTCCTCGATGGCTAGTGCAAGATCCTGAAAAGCGCGGGGCGGCGCTTCCTCCTCAGGAGATTGCTTAATAGTAGTCACATGGATCGTGCTGAGCAGGCGAGCCAGCTCCTTCTGCATGAGATCAAACGCGCTGGAAGGGTCGTCGAGGGCCTGTGAGCGGAGGAACATCGGACGGGATGGATCGTCGATTGCGGGCGTATCGGGCCAGAGTCTCTTGAGAAACTCGAGGACGCGTCCGAGTGCCGGGGAGAGAAGCAGCGCGGGAAGGAGATTGGAGATCAGAAAAACAACCGCAAGCTTTGTCGTGATGGGAACCGAAAGGGAACTTACAAGAGCTGCAACGAGGGGAACTCCCGCTTGCTCGACAGCAAAAAGGGTGACCATGACCGCGCCGCTGAGGACGCAGAAGAAATCCTCAAGGCGCACCAGCCGAAGCCGTTCGCCGCGCAGCCCTGCCGAAAGGAACATGCGCAGGCCGATCGCGCCAAGATTCGTCCCATAGAGCATCAGCATGGCCGGTTCCAAGGCAAGCACTCCGTTCACCGCAAAGGTGATGATGAGCATGGCGGCGCCGGTGTTGGATTGCAAAAGCATCGCGACAAGCACGCCTGCGAGAAAGGTGAGGCTGGAAGAGCCGAGCGCGAAGGACATCGCGCTCTGGAACCATGCATCATCCTTCAGCGGAGCGGCGCCGGCGCCCATTTCCTGGAGACCGAAAAGAATGAGGCCCATGCCGAGAAGCGAGCCCGCAAGCGTTTGCCAGAACTGAATTCGGAGAGTTCCCAGGGCGATTCCCGCGCCTCCAACGACGTAGGCGACGATGGGATGGATATTCAGCGTGGTCACGAACGCGAGCGCAGTGAGGCCGACATTGCACCAGACAATGATGGGCGCCGCGGCCCGCGCTTTGATGAGTCCGCTGTCGGTCAGGCTGACCAGAATGAAGGTCACTGCGGTCGCGCTTTGCATGACGGCGCCAGCAAGGGTCCCCAGCCCTGCACCAAGCAGCGGCGAATGCGTCGTTCGTTTGATGACGTTGCGGAAACTCGATCCGTAAAGCCGACGCAGATTCTCTCCGATGAGACGCAAGCCCAGAAAAAACAGCCCCAAACCGAGAATCAGAGAGTTGGCCGACGTCATTCTGTCCAAGCACTTGAATCGGGATTATAATAGTGAGCAGCTTGCAATTGGTAGACGCCGTAAGTGTGTCAGAAGCCTCGAAAACATCTAGACCGGCCTTTGACGGCAAGTACGATTTTATCTATCGTCATTTAATGCAGTTGTCCATGCGCACTGATTACGCCCTTCGCGCGTTGTTCACTTTGGTCGAGCACTACGGTGGTCTAGCCGATCCCGATCATCGAACTGGCGCGGAGAAATGATATTCCGAAGCGCTTTCTCGAGCACATCATGCTCGATCTCAAGGAGCGCGGCTGGGTGGACAGCGTGGCGGGCAAGCGCGGAGGCTACCGGCTCTCCAAGAGTCCGGAGAGAATCACCATGGGCGAGGTGGTCCGTCATTTCGACGGCTATCTCGCGCCGCTCGCCTGCGTCTCTGTGAGCGATTACAAACGCTGCTCCCAGGAGCCTGTCTGCCGGTTCCGGCGGGTCATGCTGCAGTCCCGGAACATGGTAGCACAACTGATGGATAATGCGACGCTTGCGGAGGTTATGCAGGGGAAGCCTGTGAGTGACGCGGAGGTTGCGGCTATTCAGGGTATCCACGGCGAGGGGATTTAGAATGCGCGCTGAGAGTTCCTTGCTCTCTTATTGAGACCCGGCAGAATGCTCTCATGAGAATCCTCCTCTGCTTTGCCCTTTTCTGCGCGGCATTTGAGGTTGCGCAGGCACAATCGATTTTGCGCGTAGGCCTCTTTCCCAACGTCACCCATGCACAGGCGCTTGTTGCCAAGAATCTCAGCGCGGAAGGCAAGGGATGGTTTGAACAGCGCCTCGGCCCGGAAACGAAGATCGAATGGTTCATTTACAATGCGGGGCCTTCGGCCATGGAAGCGATCTTTGCCCGCTCGCTCGATCTCACGTATGTCGGTCCGAGTCCGGTGGTGAATGCCTACGCGCGCGCCAAGCGGCGCGGCGTGAGGATTGTTGCTGGCGCAATGCGTGGCGGCGAAGCGCTCGTCGTGCGGGGTGACACCATCAAGAATGCCGAGGATTTTCGCGGCAAGGCCATCGCCACCCCGCAACTTGGCAACACCCAGGATGTCGAGTGCCGGGCCTGGTTGATCGACCATGGGATCCGTGTCACGATGGCCGGAGGCGATGCGCGCGTGCTCCCGACTGCGAACCCGGACATTTTGGCGCTTTTCCAACAGGGAAAGCTCGACGCGGCCTGGACGGTTGAGCCTTGGGTAAGCCGCCTACTGAGCGAGGCTGGAGGGCGCATTTTCTTCGAGCCGGAAAATACCGTGACGACCGTGCTGGCCGGCCGGGAGGAATTCCTGAGCGGGAATCCCGACCTTTGCCGCAAATTTGCCGCGGCGCACCGCGAACTCACGCAATGGATACGCGATCATCCCCAGGAAGCGCAGCAGCGCGTGCGGGACGAGCTTTCCGTCCTTACGCACAAGGAGATTCCCCTGCTATTGGTCCAACAGGCGTGGACGCGCCTGCGGTTTGACGACGCGATCTCGATCGAGCCCTTTCAATCTTATGTCGACCAGGCCCGGCTCGTCGGATTCCTGCGCGAAGAGATCGATCTGTCGGACCTTCTCTGGAATCCGCGATGAGCCTCGAACTGGAATTGGCCAACGTCGAGCCCGACCGTATCGAAGTGCTCGATGTGAGCAAGAGCTTCGAGACTAAGCGCACCAAGGTCTTGGCCCTCGACCGTATCAGCATGAAGGTCTCAGAGGGAGAGTTTGTTTGTCTGGTTGGACAGAGCGGATGCGGCAAAACCACGTTGCTCAACATCATCGCCGGCCTCGAAAAACCGGATACCGGTAAGGTCCTGGTAAGCGGCGCGCCAATCGCCGAGCCGGGCCGCGATCGCATGATGATGTTCCAGGAACATGCGCTGTTCCCCTGGCTGGATGTGATGGGTAATGTGCTTTTCGGCCTCAACCTCAAGCCCGGGTTGAATGCGCAATGAACGCCTTGAAGTGGCTAAATATTATCTCAAGCCTCGTGGAGCTTGAACGCTTCACTCATGCCAACATTCACGAGCTGTCCGGCGGCATGAAGCAGCGCGTCGCTCTCGCCCGCGCTCTGGCGCCCAATCCGCGCGTCCTGCTAATGGATGAACCCTTTGGCGCTCTCGACGCGCTGACGCGCGAGCAGCTTTACGGAGACATTCAACGCATCTGGGAGGCGCGGCGAAAGACAATCGTCTTCGTCACGCACAACGTGCGGGAGGCGGCCTGTCTCGGCGATCGAGTGATTCTCTTTTCGCCAAATCCCGGTCGCATCCGCCGCGAGTTTTTCGTCTCGCTTGGCCGGCCGAGAGACATCAATAGCGTGGAACTCGCCAAATACTCGACCGAAATCACGGCGGCCCTCAAAGGGTTTACGGAAGGGACGGAGGCAGCCGAATGAAGCGCGCCGCCATCCCTACGGCATTCTTCGTGCTCCTGATCATCCTCTGGGAGGTCATCGCGCGGACGGGGTGGTATTCGCCCGTCCTCATGCCATCTCCCTTACAGGTCGGCGAATATTTGTGGCAGTCCGCCAGCGACGGCACCCTGTGGAGCGCCACGGTCGTCACCATGCGCCGGCTATTTGTCGGTTATCTGATTGGAATTCTCTTTGGCGTGCCGCTTGGGCTGCTCACGGCCCGTTTGAAGATATTTCAGGACACCATCGGGCTGCTCGCGCTTGGTGTCCAAACGCTCCCGAGCGTCTGCTGGGTGCCGCTCGCTCTCCTGTGGTTCGGTCAGACCGAAACGGCCATGCTCTTCATCGTCATCATGGGCACCCTCTGGTCCGTCATTATCGCAACCGAAAACGGTGTGCGCACAATGCCGCCGATGTACCTGCGCGCCGCACGGACGATGGGCTCGAAGGGCATGCACACATGGGTGAAGGTCATCCTTCCTGCGTCGCTGCCCTACCTTGTCGGCGGAATGAAGCAGGGATGGGCCTTCGCGTGGCGCTCCCTCATGGCAGCAGAAATTTTTGTCAGCATCCTCACGGGCTTCGGCCTCGGCCAGCTCTTGCACTACGGCAGGGAACTCCATGCCATGGATCAGGTCGTCGCGGTCATGCTCGTGATCGTTGTCATCGGCCTCGTGGCCGACCGCATCCTGTTCTCGCCCTGGGAAAATTTCCTGCGGCGACGCTGGGGACTAGGCACGTTCAACTGACTCCAAAACCTCTTCCTCGAATCCGCCGAAAAATTGTAGCCCGCATCACACGAGAACGGCGATCACGCTCTTGCGTCAAAGCCGCGTGCGAGAGGAATCTTGAGCCAGAAATCAATAAACGACAAGTTTGGTCGTTTTTTAATTGACGCTTTCAATACGACTACTATTGTCGCTCAAAATGAAACGGGTTTCTTTGTTGCTGTCTCTCCTATCCGATCGGCTCGCTTGTGGCCAAGGATATTACCTTGCTCAACGTTTCCTACGATCCCACGCGGGAGCTGTATGCGGAGTATAACGAGGCCTTTGCCAAGCATTGGAAGGAGAAGACCGGGGATACGTGAAGGTGGATCAATCGCATGGAGGTTCCGGAAAGCAGGCCCGTGCGATTATTGATGGCCTGGAGGCTGATGTGGCGACGCTTGCCTTGGCGGCCGACATCAATGCGCTGCACGAGAAGGGCGGCCTTTTACCCGAGGACTGGCAGAAGCGGCTTCCGCACAACAGCACTCCCTACACCTCGACGATTGTCTTCCTCGTCCGCAAGGGCAATCCGAAGGGAATCAAGGATTGGAATGATCTCATCAAGCCGGGTGTCGAAGTGATCACTCCCAATCCCAAGACCTCCGGCGGTGCGCAATGGAACTTTTTGGCCGCGTGGGCCTACGCACTTAAGCACAACAACAATGATCCGGAGAAGGCGAAGCAATTTGTGACGGAGCTTTACAAGCACGTTCCGGTGCTGGATTCCGGCGCTCGCGGATCGACCGTCACTTTCACTCAGCGCCAATTGGGGGACGTTCTGCTGGCTTGGGAGAACGAGGCCTATCTTTCATTGAAGGAATCACCGGGGGACTTTGAGATTGTTACCCCTTCGTTGAGCATTCTTGCCGAGCCTCCAGTGACAGTGGTGGACAAGGTCGTCGACAAGCGCGGCACGCGGGAAGTCGCCACCGAGTATTTGAACTATCTCTACAGCGACGTTGGGCAGGAACTTGCGGCAAAGCATTTCTATCGACCCACGAAACCGGAGATCGCAGCGAAGTTTGGGGACAAGTTCGCAAAAGTGGATCTCATCACGATCGACGAGGAATTTGGCGGCTGGAAGAACGTGAGCAAGAAGTACTTCGGCGACGGAGGAATCTTCGACGCGATCTATCAACCCACCGAGGCTCCCCGGTAAGAAGTAAGAATCAAGAACTCGATCTCTGCCATGGCCTACTACGAAAACGTTGTTTCTTCGGTTGGAAGCACTCCGCTGATCAAGCTCAATCGCGTTACGGCAGGATTGCCGGCGACCATCGCTCTCAAAGCGGACCTGAACGATCCCGCTGCAGCGCGACTACATCGCGCCGGATGCCTTCGCAAAGCTCGCTGCGCGGAACGGCATTTCGCCCCAAACGACCGTGATCTTTTACGGGGACAAGGCCAACTGGTGGGCAGCCTATGCGCTCTGGGTCTTCCGCCTTTTCGGCCATGAGAGGGTGAAGCTGCTTAACGGCGGGCGTTCCAAATGGGAGGCCGAGGGTCGCCCATACACACGCGAGCTACCGAAGTTTGCTCAGGCGATCTATCCTGTTCCCACGGCGCGCCTGGATGCAAAGATTCGCGCGTTCAGGGAGGAAGCAATGGTGCAAAGCAACGCGCGCAAACCGCTGATTGATGTGCGCTCTCCGGGCGAATTCAAGGGTGAGGTCACCCACATGCCCGAATACCCGCAGGAAGGCGTGCTTCGCGGCGGTCACATTCCGGGTGCGCGCAGCATTCCCTGGAAGACCGCCGCCAATGATGACGGAACCTTCAAGTCCGCCGAAGAACTGCGCAAAATCTATATTGAGAACCTGGACGTGAATCCCACCGACGAGACGATTGTCTACTGCAGGATTGGCGAGCGTTCGAGCCATACTTGGTTTGTGCTTACCTATCTTCTCGGCTTCCCGCACGGTGAAAAACTATGACGGCTCCTGGACGGAGTGGGGAAACTCCGTCCGCGTGCCCATTGAGAAAGGCGCATGAAACGCTGGCTGCTTTACCTCCTGTTCGCGGGCTCGGCGCTTGCCGCCCCGTCGAATATCCTGAACGTCTCCTACGATGTCACCCGGGAGTTCTACCAGGAGTACAACCTTGCCTTCGCGCTCGCCTACAAGAAAAAGAACGGCTTCGCGCCCACGGTGGATCTTTCCAATGGCGGATCGAGCAAACAAGCTCGCGCCGTAATCGACGGGCTCGAGGCCGACGTGGTAACGATGAACCAGGAGACCGACATCGAAGCCATCGCCAAGGCCGGCCTGATAGCCAACAACTGGAGATCCCGCTTGCCGAACAATGCCGCTCCCTACACATCGACCATCGTGTTCCTCGTCCGCAAGGGGAATCCCAAAGGCATCAAGGATTGGGGAGATTTGGTAAGTCCTGGCGTCTCAGTCATCGTGCCGAATCCCAAGACGTCAGGCAACGGGCGCTACAGTTACCTTGCGGCGTGGGCCTACGCCAAGTCGCGTCCAGGGCGGAAGCAATGCGGCTGCAGAGGAATTCGTCAAGGCGCTCTTCAAGAACGTTCCGGTGCTCGAGACAGGGGGGCGCGCCGCAACGAACACCTTCGTGCAAAAAGAAATCGGCGACGTGCTGCTCACATTTGAAAGCGAAGTGCTGCAAATTACAAAGGTCTTCAGTCCCGAAAAATTCGACGTCGTCTATCCGCCGTTGAGCATTCTCGCCGAGGCGCCGGTTAGCGTGGTGGATAAGGTCGTCGACAGGCGCGGCACGCGCAAGCTTGCCACCGCCTATCTCGAATATCTTTGGTCGGAGGATGGCCAAAAGCTTGCAGTGCAGTCGTATTTCCGTCCTCGTTCGGACAAGCTTCTTGCCGAGAACGCAGCTCTTTTTCCGCGGATCAAGCTCGTGAGCGTGGATGATGTTTTCGGAGGATGGGATGCGGCGCAAAATGTGCACTTTGCGGACGGCGGATACTTCGACCAAATTTACCAGGCGAAATAAAATGCCGATACGCGTGTCAACACCTCGCCGTCCATCCGTAAAAAAACGCCGATCGCTTCGGTCGCTCCTGCGTCCGCTCGACGAGTTGGCGCGCGGGTCGGACCATCTCTTCGCGGCGCATTTGGGATACAACGATTCCCTTGGCATTCCTCACGGCCTTCCCAGGTATCTTTTCGCCGGTCCCGGGGAAAAGGGAAGTTACCTCCGTGTCGGTCTGTTTGCCGGCGTTCACGGCGATGAAGAGAGCGGCGTGCTCGCTACCATCGAATTTCTTGAACGCCTGCATGCCGAGCCGGAGCGCGCCCGGGGTTACGAGCTTTTTGTCTATCCGGTGATCAATCCCTGGGGGTATGTGGAAGGCTCTCGTTGGACTCGGAGTGGGCTGGATTTGAATCGCCAGTTTTGGAAAGGCTCCGAAGAGATTGAAGTTCAGCTTTTGGAGCGTCAGCTCCGCAAGCTGAATTTCAATGGCATCATTGCCCTTCACAGCGACGACACGAGCGAGGGCCTGTACGGCTTTGTCAAGGGCCATGAACTCACACGCCACGTTCTGGAACCGGCGTTGGAGGAGGCCGGTCGCATCCTTCCGCGCAATTTCGACAAGAGCATCGACAATTTCGAGGCGAACAATGGGATCATCGAAAAAGGCTACGACGGCATTCTCACCGCGCCGCCCGAACAGAAACCGCGGCCGTTCGAGATTGTTTTTGAAACCCCGCATCATGCGGCGCTCGATAAACAGATTGAAGCTCACATTGTGGCGGTGCAGACGATTCTGGACCGCTTTAAAGTGATGATCTCCGAAGGACAAAATATCTAATGGCAAAATCCCGTCGAATTCTTCCGGGCTTCGGCCTTTCGCTTGGCTACACCGTCGTGTATCTGAGCATTCTGGTGCTGATTCCCTTCAGCGGGCTGCTTCTCAAGACATTTACCGGCGGCTGGGAACATTTCTTTAAGACGATCACGGAGCCGCGCGTTGTCGCATCGTACTACGTCAGCTTCGGCATTTCGCTCGCTGCCGCGCTTGTCAACGGCGTCTTCGGCGTCATCGCCGCGTGGGTGCTTGCACGGTACGAGTTTCCTGGACGCAAGATCCTCGATGCCATCGTGGACCTTCCCTTCGCGTTGCCGACGGCGGTGGCAGGCATTGCGTTGACGACGATTTACGCCAAGAACGGCGCAATCGGCTCGCTGCTGGAGCCCTACGGGATCAAGGTCGCGTACACCCAGCTCGGCATTTTTGTCGCTCTGACTTTCATTGGCCTTCCCTTCGTGGTGCGCACAGTGCAACCGGTCATTCAGGATCTTTCGGCAGACGTGGAGGAGGCTGCTGCGACGCTCGGCGCAAGCCGATGGCAGACCTTCAGGCGGGTGATCTTTCCCGCCCTGCTGCCCTCGGTCCTCACCGGCATCACCCTGGCGTACGGGCGCGCCGTGGGCGAATTCGGCTCGGTGGTTTTCATTTCGGGAAATCTTCCTTTCAAGACGGAAATTACGCCCCTTCTCATCATCACGAAACTCGAGCAATATGACTACAGCGGCGCCGCGGCTCTCGGATTCGTCATGCTCGTGGCTGCGTTTGTGATCTTGCTGGTGAGCAACGGCCTCCAGGCTTGGGACAACAAAAGGAAAGGAGTGGCATAATGGCCGGCGCAGTCAGCACTTTTCCGACGAAAGTCGCCGCGCCTCGGCGTGCGACCGCGGAATCGCCTCTCGTCAAGACCCTCCTCGTGGGCATCCTCCTCGTGTTTTTCGGTCTTTTTCTCGTGCTTCCCTTGTTCGTGGTCTTTCACGAAGCCTTTTCCAAGGGCGTCGAGGTTTTCCTAAGAACGTTTGAAGACCGTGCGACCGCGCATGCTGTGAAACTGACTCTCATCACGGCAGCCATTGCCGTTCCATTGAACGCGATATTTGGCTTATTTGCCGCTTGGGCAGTGACACGCTTCAAATTCCGCGGTCGCTCGCTGCTCATTTCGCTCATCGATCTTCCGCTGTGGGTCTCCCCGGTCATCGGCGGCTTGATTTATGTTTTGATCTTTGGGCGGCAGGGCTGGCTAGGCCCACTCTTCTTTCCGAGTCCGGAAATGCTGAACAGCAACTTCATCGCCCGATTCATCTACGAGCATAATATCAAAGTCATTTTTGCCGAACCGGGCATCATCCTCGCGACGATCTTTGTGACGTTTCCCTTTGTCGCCCGCGGCCTGATCCCGCTTATGCAGGCGCAGGGCCATAAGGAGGAGGAGGCCGCCATGACCCTCGGCGCCAACGGCTGGCAAATCTTTACGCGCGTCACTGTGCCGAAGATCAAGTGGGGTCTCATTTATGGCTTGATCCTGTGCAACGCGCGAGCCATGGGAGAGTTCGGCGCCGTCTCAGTCGTCTCCGGCCACATCCGCAACAAAACCAATACCATGCCGCTGCATATCGAAATTCTTTACAACGAATACCAATTCGCCGCGGCCTTTGCGGTCGCCTCCGTCCTGTCCGTTCTTGCCCTTGTGACTTTAATCATCAAGACCTATGCTGAATGGCAAGCCGAGCGCCAGCTCCGGGCCGCTGCCGCAACTGGAGGATAACATGAGCATCCATATCCGGAACATCACAAAGAGCTTCGGCGAATACCCTGCGCTAAACAGCGTTGACTTCACCGTCGAGGGGGGCGAACTGGTGGCCCTGCTCGGCCCCAGCGGATCTGGCAAGACAACTCTCCTGCGTATCATTGCCGGACTCGAATTCGCTGAGGAGGGACAGATCCTCTTCGGCGATAGGGACGTCACGTGGCAGAGCGCATACCAGCGCCGGGCAGGATTTGTCTTCCAGCACTACGCGCTCTTTCAACATCTCAGCGTCTTTGAGAACATCGCCTTCGGCCTGCGCGTGCGAAAAAGAAGCCAGCGACCGCCAGAGCCCCAAATCCGCGCCCGCGTCGAGCAACTCCTTGAGACCATCCAACTCACGGATCTCGCTAGACGCCTTCCCAGCCAACTTTCCGGCGGCCAGCGCCAGCGCGTGGCTTTCGCTCGCGCCCTGGCTATCGAGCCCGAAGTTCTCCTCCTCGATGAACCCTTTGGGGCGCTCGATGCCAAGGTGCGCAAGGAATTGCGCCACTGGCTGCGCCGCTTTCACGACACCACGCATCTGACCAGCCTCTTCGTCACCCATGACCAGGAGGAAGCTTTCGAAGTCGCCGACCGCGTCGTCATCATCGATAAGGGCGCCATTCAGCAGATCGGCACCCCCGACGAGGTCCGCGAGTCCCCGGCCAATACATTCGTCGAGGAGTTTCTGGACCTCGACGGCACCATACCGGCCTGATTTTCTCGCACCGTGAAATCCCATCCGTTTTTCGTTGACAAAATAACGACTAAAACTATCGTTATTCAATTCGCGCAGACTGGGCAGCTGGATGCGGGGATTTTCTGACTTTCATCAATGAATGCTGCCAACAAGCAATCTGCGATTCGCGTCGATGTTTTGGTAATCGGGACGGACGGGGAACGTCTGCGCAACCGAAGACTCCGAGGCACGTTTCTCGCGAGCGATCCGGAGGACTCGATGCCTGGAGTGGCATGCGAGCTGATTGAATACGGCAACGATGCGGCGGATTCCCGCTGACGGACACGGCACTCTGTGAATCAGCCCTGCAGTGAATTGCGCTATGCCCGGGGCGTTTGGATTGAACCAAGAGCCGGGCCCCGGAGACGCGTCTCGCGGCCGTCGGCGACTGCGTCGAACGTGCCGCCGGGGCGAGGATGGCCTGCTGTGCCCGGCGACGATGAGCCCGAGGTGCGTCGCGAACTGGCGCCTGGTCACCTATGGTAATCACGATCTCCTGCGGGCGGATGCGGTTCCGCCCTTCGGGACGAGCCCGGCCGTGTGCAAGGACTCGACGGCTGTTGCGATTCGACGCGACACTGGTTCTTCCACGTCAACGCTGTCCAATGAAGCGGCGCAGCGTGCACAATGAATCTCTTGCTCGCATTTGGTCTTGGCGCCACGCAGGCCTTCGCAGGCGGAACCGTCCGCATCGCCACCGGCGATCGCAGGACACGTCGAGCAACTGCGCGGCCGCCGGAGCCGGTTGCGCGGGCAGGCTGCCGCAAATCCGGCAATCCGCGAAAGGCTCCGGCATGATGCCGAGGCTCGTAATTGAGGACGACGAGCATCGAAGACTCGAGCCCGCCACGTCCGCCAGCCATGCGGACGTGGTGGAACGCTCGTTCCTGAGACGGATCGTCATTCGCGTCGTTGCGCTCGCTGCTTTCATCGCCCTCTGGAGACTGGCTTCCGATCAAACGTTTGATTTCGCCTTCGCCGCGAAGTGGCACAAGATTTCCCTGGCCGGCGCCTATGACGCGTCTCGCGTGGACGCTGAGCCAGGGCGAGCACCGGATTCCGAACGTGTGACGTACTTCGCGCCGCGCTCTCAGGAAAACACGTGCGGCAATACGAACTCAAGCCTGGCGGCCTCGCGGACGACGTCCGGCTCTGCGCGTGGCAAGACTCATGACCTATCGGATTGGCAGGCCGTCGAGCGAACTAAGCGCGGTGACACCCCGTCCTCTCAAGAGATGATGCGCCTACATGTCAGCGAGAAGCGGTCTCGGAGCCTACCGCCCGCGCGCCGCTTTGCCATCCTTGCCGCATGGAAACCGGGCTTGATCCGGCAAAATACCCTGCCGCCGCGTAAGCGGCGCGCCTCAAGCCTGAGAGTCTCCAATTCTTCGGCTGCACAGAGTTGCGGACGAAAGCACTCCGCCGTATCCTTCGGCATGTTCAAGGCTCTGCTCGGCGTCGCAGCATGGTGCAGCATGGCAGCCGGACTTCTCGCCTCCGGCGGAGGCGGAGGCTGCGGAGGAGGAGGCGGCGGCGGCGGCTTTTGTGGATTCGGAGGAGATTCGGGTTCCCCGATTCGCGCTCCCGAAGGTCGAAGAGGACGTCGCCGTGGGCGGTCTGACGATAAAGCTGGATCGCACGAAATGGGGATATTCGGTATTTGACGGCGTCCGGGATGGCCTGCTGGCACGCTTCGTCGGCGAGGATATCGAAGTGACGCTGCGCCGCATCGCGCCGCTGCCTCTTGAAGGACGCTCGCTCGTCGAAGCTCTATCGGCAAAGCAGGACGTTCTTTACGCCCGCGCCATCGCCACGTCAGGCGCCTTGCGTGGAGTCAAAGCGGCCTACGGCGTGCGACAGTCGTTTGCTCCCCGAGCGCAGAGCGCAGTTCGCTATTTCTTTGCCGTCTCCGATCGCGATTGGCTTTGCTTCGAAGCCCGGCCGACGGGTAAGGTTCCTCAGTGGCAGGATGCCAACGAGCTCATTCTCGGCGCAAAACCAGATCGCTCGCGAAGCTGAGACGGTGAGCGGCAACGTGATGCCGCCTTGAGTCGCTCTCGTCGTCCTCGAAACCTTCATATTTCTTCCTTCTCCCTTTCCCTGCGCCATGGATACGTTCGCTGCCCTGAAGACGATCAAGAAGAACGTTGCCAAACTCGTCGAAGCCGAGATCTCTGCCACCGGTGGCCTGCTGCGCCTCGCCCCGTGCTGGGTGCCGCGCTCGTTCCTCCAGCCCGGCAAGCGCCTCAAGCTCCATCCCGACGACCTCTACGCCTACGGCCTGAACCGCGGCGGCATCGACGAACGCTGGTTCGCCTCCACCACGCCCGCCGCCAACGAAAACCGCACGCCGGACGAAGGCTTGAGCTACGTGCGTCGTCGGCAAGAAGCGCTTCACGCTCGCAGCAGGCGGTCGCCGAATGCGGCGCGACGCTCATCGGCAAAGCGATCTGGAACAAATACAAGAAGTGGCCGGTCTACTCGAAGTTCTTCGACAACATGGGGCCGATTCCGCACCACATGCACCAGAGCGCGGAGCAGGCCGAACTCTGGTCGGGCAGGAAGGCAAGCCGGAGTCCTATTACTTCCCGCCGCAGCACAACAACGTCGGCAACAACTTTCCCTACACCTTCATGGGCTTCGAGCCGGGCACGACCAAGGCGCAGGTCCGCAAGTGCCTCGAGAACTGGAACAAGGGCGACAACGGCATCCTCGATCTCTCCAAAGCGTATCGCCTGAAGCTCGGCACCGGCTGGCTCATCGACCCGTGCATCCTCCACGCGCCCGGCTCGCTCTGCACCTACGAGCCGCAGTGGGGCAGCGATGTCTTCGGCATGTATCAGATCGCTCGTCGAAGGCCGCGAAGTGCCGTGGAGCCTGCTCGTGAAGGACATGCCCAAGGAGCAAGCACAAGGACCTCGACTTCATCGTCGATCAGCTCGACTGGGACAAGAACGTCGATCCGAACTTCAAGGACAACCACTACCTCGAGCCCGTGCCCGTCGCCGACACGCGCAGCGAAGGCTTCGTCGATCGCTGGATCGTCTATGGCAAGGTCGACGGCGAACAGCTCTTCACCGCCAAGGAACTGACCGTCGAGCCCGGCGTGAAGGCGACGATCAAGGACAACGGCGCCTACGGCCTCATCTGCGTGCAAGGCAGCGGCAAGATCAACGGCCAGCCGCTCAACAGCCCGAAGCTCATCCGCTTCCACGAACTGACCGAGGACGAATACTTCTGCACCGAAGACGGCGCGAAAGCGGGCGTGACCTTCGAGAACACCAGCGAGACCGAGCCGCTCGTCGTCCTGCGCTACTTCGGCCCCGAAGTGAATCCCGATGCGCCGGAGATGGGCGCGTACAGGAAGAACCAGCCTGATTGAGCTCGGGAGACACGGCTTGGGTGATCGCTTCTGACTCCGCAATCGTCATCTCGCGTCAATACCATTTGCGGCGATGTCCTCATCCATCGCGTCCCTATCTCATCATCAGCATTGTCTTTGCGCCGCTTTTCGGCTTTCGATATTCAACAGACTTTGTTTGGCCGGCCCAATGCTTCAAATAATTGCCCTCACACAATTCGTCTTTCTGGCGCTTGGTTCGATGGGGGTCACCGTGCTCCTGAAGGCCTCCGGATATCCCCTCGGCTCGATGAAGGATTATCCGGCGCTCTCCCTATTTCTCATGCAAAACAGCGTCTGGCTCCTGCTGGTGCCGATTCTATGGAGCGCATACGCGTACGCATCGCAGAAAGTGCAACGGGGGTTTGTTTCCTCAAAGTTCGCCATCCCCATCGGGATTGCACTCACTGTGTTGATCTTCCTTACCTACGCTTGGGCGATTGTTGGACACTTTTGAGCCGTCGGAGGCATCGTGATTAGGATTCGCGAAGCCGCCTGTTAGGATTCGCGAAGCCGCCGGCCTCTTGCGAGTCGGATGCGGTCAGCGACGCGCTGCTGATGATCCGCAAAGCCGTTCGGGATCAGCCTTTGGCAGAGACTGGCAAGAAATAGAAAGATGGCTACGAACAATCCCTACCAAGCTTTCGTTGATGGCTTTGCCCGGTTGCTGACCGAGGGTGAGGGATTCGGCTCGGCGGGGCTTGTGAAACCCAGTCCACTTGCGTCTGCCGGCTTGGATGATGGACAACGTGCGCCGTGGGGCCGAGTTGGTCGGCGGGCAGGGTGGAACGGCGCCACGCTTCGCCTTCGCCACCCTGTACCGGCTGCGCGGTTGGAAAAACGGTCGCTTGCACGAGATACTCGAGGGTGGCCAGGTGCTCTCAAGCCGGGACGACCCGAGTAAACTTTTTCAACCACAACCCTAAACTGACGATGGAAGTAATCATTCGATCCGACGCCGAGCAGGCAGCGGAACTCGCTTCCCGGCTAATCGCGGCGCGGTTGCGCGCGAAACCGGACTTGGTATTGGGACTGGCCACCGGTCGCACGATGGAACGCGTCTATGACCGGCTGGTTGGCACGCGACAGAGCGAGGGCCTGGACTTCTCGCGCTGCCGCACCTTCAACCTGGATGAATATATCGGCGTCCCTGCCGAGGACGAACACTCCTATCGCTTTTACATGAATCATCACTTGTTTAGTCGAGTGAATATTGATCTTGCTAACACTCACGTCCCGGACGGCATGGCGGCCGATCTGCGCGCGGAGGCAGCCCACTACGAGCATCTCATTCGAGAGGCAGGCGGTATCGACGTGCAACTGTTGGGCATCGGCGAGGCGGGCCATATCGGCTTTAACGAACCTTTGTCGGCGCTGATGTCTCGTACTCGGGACAAGGCACTCACGCCCCTTACGCGCCGGCAGAATGCCGCCATGTTCGGCGGTGACCCGGACAATGTGCCGAAACGGGCCCTAACAATGGGCGTGGGCACCATCTTGGATGCGCGCGAGTTGCTGCTGTTGGCGACGGGTGGGACCAAATCGTCGATTCTGGCCAAGGCGGTCGAAGGGCCGATTACCGCTATGATCAGCGCCTCTGCTATTCAGTTGCACGCGAATTGCAAGGTTATCATCGATGAGGATGCGGCCCGGGAACTCAAAGAAAAGGAATACTACGATTGGGTCTTTCAGAACGAGCCAGAGTGGCAGGAATTCCTAGCTTAGACTTCGAGATCGATGAGCCGCTGAGCGCCTAACGAGATCAGGAGTGAAAGTGCTGCGAGGAAGCTTGTCGGATAAGCAATTAATCCCTAACTGCCCTCCGAAGATCCCTCGTTCTAATCTAATGACTGCTCTCCCATGACAATCTCCATGCTGTCCTGGCCGATGCCGACGTGAGGGCGCTTCCCAGGGAAATAAAGATCTTGCCGGCGCGAAAGCTCGTTAGCCTAATATCGCTTATCTGAGAGAGCGAATACGAAGTGCCTAGCATGAGGGCGGTATTCGGAGTGCCATTGACCGTTGCAGTCGCATCAAAGCCGGTCGTGGTTTCTCCGAACATGAGGTAGACCTGCGAATTCTGACAATTGGAGTTGTTAATGATTCTTAAGTTGAGAGGGGCTTGCGCGCGCGCCATCGGTAGGCCTCCAAGACAAAGAAGAAACGTTGCGAGGAACGGATATATTGTCCTGCGAAATGATCTTTATCATGGGTTGCTGCAGAGCGAGTTTACATTCTGCATTGGCCCACCGGCAGCGGAAGGGGTCAAGAGTGAGAGTGCTGTTGAAGAACATCAAACAGGCCGCTGAGCTCAGGAAATGGATTCAGTTTCAAATTTGCCTAAATCGACTGGCCGCTTTTTTATAAGCCCCGCTTGTGCGATTATTTTGCGCAATGAGCAGGACGCAAACCCGGACGGCTGATGCCGCGCAGAAATTGAGACGCAAACTGGGCAACGAAGCCGTCATTACTGAGGAGGGTCGTCTCGAGGAGCTCAGCGGAGACAAATGGTTCGCGCACCGCCGTCCCGATCTCGGCGTGTTTCCAAGGAGCAGCGAGGAGGTCGCCGAGGTGATGAAAGCGGCATCTGAGTATCGGCTGCCCGTGACGATGCGGGGCGCCGGCTACGGTTACGTGGGCGGCTGCGTCCCGGCGAAGGGCGGAATCGTGCTGGCCATGGAACGAATGAACCACATCAAGGAGATCAATGGCGCGGACTTTGTCGCGGTGGTCGAGCCAGGCGTGATTACCGGAGACCTTCATTCTGCGGCGCGAGCAAAGGGCCTCTATTATCCGCCGGACCCTGCGAGCCTCAAGAACTGCAGCATCGGCGGCAACATCGCCACCAACGCAGGGGGACCACGCTGCTTGAAGTATGGCGTAACGAGGCACTACGTGCTTGGCCTCGAAGTCGTGCTGGCAAATGGTGCGATCGTTCGCTGCGGAGGCCGTACACACAAGAACAAGACCGGCTTCGACCTTGTGGGGCTTTTTGTCGGTTCTGAGGGACTGCTCGGCGTCGTGACGGAGGCGACTTTACGTCTTCTGCCGTTTCCACCCGCTCGCGCCGCTCTCTCCGCGGGCTTTCGCACAATGAGGGCGGCTGCTCGGGCAATTCAGGCGGTGTTTTCCGGCGGATTTCTTCCGGCCGCTGTCGAGGTGGCCGATCGCTTCACGCTGGAGGCCGCCAGGGAGTTCAAGCCCGGCGCCAGCTTCCCCCCTGGCAGCGCCCATTTGCTGCTCGAAGTGGACGGCCAGCCGGGCAGCGTGCGAGCGGAGGTGAGGGCTCTGGCGAAGCTCCTGCGCGAACAGCGCGCAACCGCAGTCGAAATGGCGATGGACGAAGTATCGTGCGAAAGGCTCTGGGATCTGCGGCGTGCGTTCTCCGAGTCGCTCAAGGCTACCGGCCTGAAAAAGCTGAACGAAGATATCGTCGTTCCGCGCGGGAAACTCGTCGATCTCATCGAGTTTGCCCAGGGGCTTCAGAAGCGCAGTGGATTTCCCGTTGCGTGCTTCGGACATGCCGGAGATGGCAATATCCACGTGAATATCATGGTTGGCGAATATGAGGACGCGCAGATCCACGCTCGGGCCGACGCGGCTCTGGATGAGCTTTTTTCCCAGATCATCGCTTGGGGAGGGGCGATTACCGGAGAGCATGGCATCGGACTTGCGAAGAAGCCATGGTGGAATCTTGCGCTCTCGGAACAAAACCGCGCTCTGCATCGTGTTCTCAAGCGGGCGCTCGATCCCAAGAGGCTGCTCAATCCCGGGAAATTCGTTTGAGGAAGTCCTGACGCCGCTTCAAGACTGTCAGGGCGGATTCGGGCGCACACCGCGACAAAAGCCATCTCATTTGGGCTGCGGGGGCATTTGACGGCGATTGACAATGCGCGTCCAGCCGAATACGAAGCGGAAGATGAATCGCGTGCTTGCCGTCCTCTCAGGGCTTGTTTTTGGAATCCTGACTGGCTGCGAAAAGAAGCAGGCTGCGCCGCCTGTGCGGCCGCTGACCGTAACGGTTACCCCAGTTGCGCAAGAGGACGTGCTTGTCACGTATACCTGGGTCGGGCTTCTTGACGGATACCAGAATGCGGAGATTCGCGCGCAGGTAACCGGCTATCTGACAACTCAGAATTACAAGGAAGGCTCACTGGTCAATAAGGGCGATGTTCTCTTCACCATTGATAAGCGGCCTTTTCAAGCTTCGCTGGCGCAGGCGCAGGCGGACTATGCGAAGGCGGTTGCTGTGGCTCAACTCGCTCAGATCACCCTTTCCCGCCAGACGCAACTTTACGAAACCAAGGTGATCAGCCAGCAGGAATACGACACCGCCTACCAGAACGCGCAAGCGGATCTCGCCTCCGTCGCAGCCGCGCAGGCAAATGTTCAAACAGCACAGATCAATTTGAACTACTGCACGATCACGGCGCCTTTCGACGGCATCGCGGGCGTCGCCCAGGCGCAAATCGGCGACCTGGTTGGACCGGGAGGCACTTCAGCTGTCCTCACCCAAATGTCTCAGGTCAATCCCATCAAGGTGAATTTCTCCATCACGGAGCAGCAATATTTGCAGGCCTATGCGCTTATAAAACAATTGCAAGCGAGACCTCAGAAAGACGTAGAGTCGCGGTTGGAGCTCACCCTTGCCGACGGTCAAGGCTTATCCGATAAAGGGCCGTTTCGACTTTGTGAATCGACAGGTGAATGCGGCGACCGGCACCATTCAAATCACGGCCCTCTTCCCCAATGACGATGACCAACTTAGGCCCGGTCTGTTTGCCCGTATCACCGCTCCGGTGGAGGAATTGAAGGACGCACTCGTCGTTCCCCAGGCCGCGACCGTGGAACTCCAGGGGAATTATCTCGTCGTGCTCGTTGGCCCGGACAACGTCGCGCAGCCAGTGCCGGTGAAACTCGGCCCTGCAAAGGGTGAGATGCAGGTAGTAATGGGTCCGCTCAAGGTTGGCGACAAGGTCGTTGTCGGAGGCGTTGAAAAGGTGCGGCCAGGGATGAAGTTGAATCCCGAACCCTATGTGCCCCCCGCTCCTCATCCCCATGCCTCGCCCGCCGCCGAGCCGGAGGCGGTCCCACGCCCTGCAGCGAGCCCCAGTCCAGTGGGCGAAAGCCCGGAGAAAGGCCCAAGCCCGGCGCCGAGTCCAGATAAAGCGAAGACTGGTGCCGCTGTAGAGGCGGTTGTGCCAACCGCCTGTCTATCTAAAGGCCCTTCGCAAAAGGGCCTCTTCAACTAAGGCGAACGCGGGATGTCGAACTTCTTCATTCGCCGGCCCATCGTGGCGATGGTCATCGCCATTATCATTGTCATTGTGGGGCTTGTCGCAATGGCTGGGCTGCCCATCGCACAGTTTCCGAATATCGTTCCCCCACAAATCCAGGTCCAAACCACCTACGTCGGAGCCGACGCCCTCACCGTTGAGGCTTCGGTGGCCACACCTATCGAGCAGCAAATGAGCGGCGTCGAGGGCATGGACTACATGTATTCGATCAATGCCAACAATGGCATGATGACCCTCAATGTCATTTTTAACACTTCGACGGTGGCGACGACGGACCAGATCCTCGCGCAGATGAGGCAGACCCAAGCTAGCGCACAGCTGCCGCAGGATGTTCGGAATTTCGGCGTGACGGTCGACCAATCCGCCTCGTCGCCGCTGGGAGTGTTCGTCCTATTCTCGCCGAAGGGCAGCTACGATCCGACCTTCCTGGCGAACTACGCCTACATCAACATCAACGATCCGATGACGCGTGTCCCCGGCATGGGGAGCGTCAGCATTTTCGGCGCGGGCCAATACGCCATGCGCATCTGGGTCCAGCCAGATCGGCTGGCCACGCTCAACATCACCGTGCCGGAGGTCATTCGCGCGGTCCAGGCTCAGAACAATGTGAATCCCGCCGGACAGATTGGCGGCGAGCCTGTCCCGTTGGGGCAGGTTTTCACGTTTACGGTGAATACTACCGGGCGCCTTGTGACCGAGCAGGACTTCGAGAACATCGTCATTCGCGCAAATTCGGACGGCTCGATCGTCCGCGTGAAGGACGTCGCCAGGGTAAATCTCGGCTCGCAGGTTTATAACCTCCGTGGACGTTTCAACGGCCAGAACTCGGCCATCCTGGCCGTCTACCAACTCCCTGGATCGAACGCGGTCGATACCATGAAGCGAGCGCGCGTGCTCATGGAGGAGGTTAAGAAGCAATTTCCTGCCGATCTCGACTATACCATTGCCCTCGACACGACCTTGGCGGTGACCGAAGGAATGAAAGAGATCGTCAAGACCCTCTTTGAGGCGATGGCCCTGGTGATTCTGGTCGTATTCATCTTTCTGCAGGGCTGGAGGGCGACCCTGATTCCGCTGATTGCCGTGCCGGTTTCCCTTATTGGAACGTTCGCAATTTTCCCGTTGCTGGGTTTCTCGATCAATACGCTCTCGCTCTTTGGCCTGGTTCTCGCGATCGGCCTTGTCGTGGATGATGCCATCGTTGTCGTTGAGGCGATTGAGAGTCATATTGAGGAGGGATTGTCTCCACGGGATGCGGCTTTCAAGGCCATGTCACAGGTGCAGGGGCCTGTCGTTGCAATTGCGCTTATTCTCGCCGCTGTTTTCATCCCCACTGTATTCATCCCAGGCATTACCGGAGCGATGTATCAGCAATTTGCGGTGACCATGGCGGTCTCCGTAATCATTTCCGCTTTCAACGCGCTCACACTCAGTCCTGCGCTGGGCGCGTTGCTTCTGCGACCAAAGAAGGAAGGCAAGGGACCGCTGGCGCGTTTCTTCAGGGGCTTCAACACAGCTTTTGGCAAGGCCACCAATGGCTACGGCAACGTATGCGCCTCCTTGATGCGAAAGCTTGTCATCAGCCTCGTTCTCATCTTGCTTTTTGGTCTGGCAGGCGGAGGAATCGGGGCCAAGATGCCTTCGGGGTTTATTCCCGAGGAGGACCAGGGCTATCTCTTTGGGGTTGTGCAGCTTCCCCGAGCCTCGTCGCTTCAGCAGACCGATGCGGCTTCGAGGCAAATAGAAGATATCCTGCTCAAGACTCCAGGCGTCGAGTACGTCACATCGATCGTTGGTTTCAATCTCTTGAGCTCCGTCCAGAGCACCTACACAGGTTTCTTCTTTATCACACTGGAAGAATGGTCCAAACGCAAGACTCCCGAGCTGCAGGTCGATGCCATACAGGCCCATATCAATCGCGAGCTTGCCGCGTTGCCCAAGCCGACCGCCTCTTTTTCTTTTCCGCCTCCGGCCATTCCAGGCGTCGGCACGGCCGGTGGAGTGACCTTCATTCTGGAAGACCGCAGCGGCGCCGATGTCGAATTCATCGCAAAGAATACACAGGAATTCATGGTGGCCGCGAAGAAACGTCCGGAACTTACTAACGTCTTCACCACCGCGCTTTGGGACGTTCCTCAGTATTATGCGAGTGTCGACCAGGCTCAGGCGATGATCCAAGGGGTGAGCCTCAGCGATGCTTATCAAACATTGCAAACCTTCCTCGGGGGTTACTTCGTCAATTACTTCAACCGATTCGGTCTTCAGTGGCAGGTCTACATTCAGGCTGAGGGAGACTATCGCACTGACATCGAGAATCTCGGTCTTTTCTACGTCGCAAACAAGGACGGCAACTCCGTTCCGATCAACTCTTTCGTGAACGCAGAGAGGTCATTTGGCCCCGAGTTCACGATGCGTTACAACATGTATCGGTGCTCACAGATTAATGCAGCGGTCTCTCCGGGCTACAGCACTGGCCAAGCGATGAAAGCTTTAGAGGGAGTTTTCGCCGAGACGATGCCCAACGGCATGGGCTTCGATTACCTCGGAATGTCCTTTCAGGAGCAAAAGGCTGCGCAGGGCGTGCCAGCTAGCGCCATCTTCGGTCTCTCGCTCCTCTTCGTCTTCCTTATTCTTTCCGCTCAGTATGAGAGCTGGTCACTGCCCTTTAGCGTGCTGCTCACAACGCCGATTGCCGTCTTCGGCGCGTTCGCGGGACTGCTCGCTCGAGGAATGCAGAACAATCTCTATGCCCAGATCGGCCTTGTCATGCTCATCGGTCTGGCGGCGAAGAACGCCATCCTCATCGTTGAATTCGCCAAGGATGAGTATGAGAAAGGCAAACCTCTGTTCGAAGCCACACTCGCCGGCGCCAAGCTGCGCTTGCGGCCGATCCTCATGACCGCTTTTGCTTTCATCCTCGGCACCGTGCCGCTGGCTATTGCGACGGGGTCAGGAGCCGTCTCGCGGCGGGTTTTGGGAACAACCGTCATCGGCGGCATGCTGGCAGCCACCTTCATCTCAATCTTCCTCATTCCCGCATCGTTCTACTTCGTAGAGAAATTCTTCGTTGGGAAGAAGAAGGAGGAAGGAGAGGAAGCGCCCGCGTCCGAGCCCACACCCGCGAGTTAGCGCATTCGAGAACGGATGGCTTGATTTACGATCCGCTCTTACTGGCTTGTTCCGTCGTGTCCGGCTCGGGCGGTGCGTTCTTCGGATGGGATGGAACGGAGGAAATGTCGATAAACTCTTCTTGAGGTTCGTCCATGTTCTCCTTCTCGCGCCTCGGCCGGTCATCGGGTTGCTCTTCGGGGCTCATCGTATGCATAGTATATCTTAGAAACAGCCTTCGGCTACCATCCTTTTCCGCACGAATTCGTCGCTGTCAGCTTACACGTCTTTGGCAAATCCGCGCAGATGGCGAACTGTGCGCGCTGCTCCGAGTAATGCGTGAACAATTTCTTCAGATCGGAATTGTCGATTGCATCGGCAGCGACCCGGAAACCTTCCTTTCCGTCCTCAAGAGTCTGAATGAGATTTCTTAGCACATCTGCGGCTTCTCTGGTTTTCATCGCTCTATGGTAGGTGTGCAGGAAGTCGAGGCAACCTGAGGCGCCTATCCGGGAGCTCGCCGGCGGAGATTCGGGCTGGTGCGAGGCAAAGCGGCCGCCGTCTGTACTTTACCGGTGATTGACACATCGCAGTCCGGCATCTACGAAGCCATCGGATGAAACGCGCGCTGGTGGTTGCTCTGTATTCCGGGCTCCTGGGCTTAGCCTCCTGCGGCAAGAAGCCGGTTCCTGAAGCGCCGCCACCGCCTGTCACGTTTGCCACAGCCAAGGCAGAGAACGTTCCATTGACGATCGAAACGTTCGGAAACTCTGTGTCGATCGCTGACGTGACATTGCAGGCCCAGGTGGAAGGCACGTTGTTGCGTTATGCCGTGGCGGAGGGCGCGATGGTCAAGAAGGGCGACCTTGTCGCCGAAATCGATCCCGCGCCCTATCAGGCCGCGCTTCAGGAGGCGCAAGGCAGTCTGGATTCTGCAAAGGCGCAGCTTGCCAATGCGCAGGTCACCCTCCAGCGCCAGCAAGAGCTCTTCAAAACCAAGACGGTCGATCTTGCGGATCTTCAAACCGCCGAAGCCAATCAGCTGCAGGCTCAGGGAGCGGTAGAGACAGCGGAGGGTCAGCTTTCCGACGCCAAGATCAATCTGGACTATTGCACGATTAAATCGCCAATCGACGGCAAGACCGGAATGTATTTGGTGGACGCCGGCAACCTCGTCACAGCGAATACCACGAAGCTCATCAACATTCAGACAATTGATCCCATTTACGTCGAGTTCACTATTTCGGAGAACGATTTCAACAAGGTGCGGCAGTATTTTGCCTCGGGCGAGCTGGCTGTCGAAGCGAACGTTCCCGGAGCGCCGGACAAAAAGGTGAACGGCACGTTGACGTTCATCGATAATTCGATCGAAAGCAACACGGGAACGCTTGCGCTTCGCGCGACGTGTTCGAACAAGGACGCGCTGTTGTGGCCCGGTCTTTTTGTCAACGTTCAGCTCATTCTGACCGTGCTTGAGAACGCCGTGGTTCTTCCCTCGCAATGCGTCATGGTCGGCCAGCAGGGACCCTATGTATTCCTAGTCGAACCGGACAACACGGTGGCGATTAGCCAGGTGCAACTTGGACAGCGGCGCGCCGACTTCACCGTAGTATCCGGCGGGGTGAAGACGGGCGAAAACGTTGTGACAGCGGGCCAGCTCGGCCTGGCTGATGGCAAGAAGGTCTCGCCGGTTCCCTATCAGCCGCCAGCGCCTCTCCCCGGACGTGCCTCTTCTCCATCACCGACCCCGGAACCGGCGAAATGAAGCGCTTGAGTGATTCGCAAAAGTCAGGCGCCTGGCGCAGGCCTTGCGACGAGTCTTGGGGACGATGAACCTCTCCGAGCCCTTCATTCGCAAGCCGGTGATGACGACGCTTTGCGCCGTGTCGGCAGCGATCTTTGGCTTGGCGGCCTATTTTGCGCTGCCTGTCAGCGATCTTCCCGACGTGGCTTACCCAGTGATTTCGGTCACGACCAACTATCCTGGCGCCAGCCCGCAGATCATGGCGAACAACGTCTCGACGCCCCTCGAGATTCAAATGATGGAGATTGAGGGTCTCAACCTCATCACCTCTCGAAACCAGGAGGGTGTGAGCAGCATTGTTTTACAATTTGTTCTCGATAAGGACATGGGCCAGGCGGAGGCTGAGGTGCAGGCTGCCATTCAGCGCGCTATGGGAAATCTTCCCACTGACTTGCCCGCGCCGCCAAGCTTCCAGACGACCAATCCTAATACCCAGCCAATCGTCTATATAACCATGGCGACGGATACGCTCACGATGGGCGACCTCTACGACTACGCCAACAACATGGTCGCCCAGCGTATGATGATGCTTGAGGGGGTCTCAAACGCACAGGTTTACGGATCACCACGCGCAGTTTGCATTCAGATGGACGCGAACGCGTTGTCCTCCCGCGGCTTGACCGTGCTCGACGTGGCCAGTGCCGTCTCGAAAGCGAACGTTTTCACTCCTGGGGGCCAGATTTACGGCAGTCATTTGCAGTACATCATCAATCCGAAAGGCCAGCTTCTTCGCGCGGA
Source organism: uncultured Verrucomicrobiae bacterium (assembly GCA_963847295.1). Classification (GTDB taxonomy): domain Bacteria; phylum Verrucomicrobiota; class Verrucomicrobiia; order Chthoniobacterales; family Terrimicrobiaceae; genus DASTFP01. The sequence goes on along the minus strand of CAWJZG010000003.1, from coordinate 59,960 downwards.
GGACTATAAGGATCTGATCATCCGGTATCAGGACAGTGCCCCGGTTCGGGTGAAGGACGTCGCCAAGTCTGTTGACGGGCTGCAGAAGCAATATTTCATCATAGACTTTTGGACGAGCTGGATGAAGCCGCGGGCCTCGTCGCTGGTCGTCGCGGTCACGCCCGCTCCCGGCGCGAACGACGTCCTCGTAGCGCAAGCGGTGCGCGACACACTGGCCACACTGCAGGACTCTCTCCCGGCGTCGATTGAAGCCTACATCAACTATGACCGCTCAGTGCAGATCATTGAAAGCATCAATGACGTGAAGCTGACCCTCCTCATCGCCTTTGCGCTCGTCGTGCTTGTCGTCTTTCTCTTCCTGGGCCGTGTTCGCGAGACGTCGATTCCCGTTATTGCGCTCCCGCTTTCCCTGTTCATGACGTTCGCGGTCATGCACATGTTCGGTTTCAGCCTCGACAACCTGTCGCTCATGGCCCTGACTTTGGCGGTCGGATTGCTTGTGGACGACGCCGTGGTCGTGCTGGAGAACACCGTGCGGCACCTCGAAGCCGGCAAACCCGCAACCGTGGCGGCCTTGCTGGGAGCCAAGGAAATCAGCTTCACGGTCCTGTCCATGACGCTGTCCTTGAGCGCGATCTTCATTCCCATCGTGTTCATGCCCGGACTTATCGGACGCATGTTTCATGAAATGGCGGTTACGATCGTCGTAGCCATCGTGCTTTCCGGCGTCGTGGCCATCGTCGTGTCGCCGATGGTGTGTGCCCGGTTGCTGCGAAAGGCCGAGAGTGAGAATCGCTATCAACGCTGGTTCAATAAGTACTTCGAAGCCTTCAAAAGACATTACAAGCGCTCTTTGGAATGGATGATGAAGCGCAAGGGACTTGCGCTCTTGATTTGGCTGCTTTCTTTGGCGGGAACGATCTGGCTGTTTTTCGTGGTTCCAAAGGGGTTTCTTCCGGTGGGCGATAGCGGGATGATCCGGGGAGTCTATCTTGCCGCGGAAGGCACGTCGCCGGCGCAGATGCAGGCTTATCAGAATCAATTGATGAGCATTGCAGAGGCTGAACCCGGTGTGGATCAGGTAATAACGGTCACCGGGCTCCAGAATAACCAGCTAACGACCTCGATGGGCCTTTACATCGTCCTGTTGAAGCCAGAAGGGCAACGCGCTCCAATCGCCGAGATCACGCAACGAATCAACGAAAAAGTCCGTCAGCAAGTCCCGGGCGTGATTCCTCTTTTGCAGCCGTACCCCACGCTCAACATCGACACTGGAGCCACCTCCAACACCCAGGGCGCCTATGCCTATCAGTTGACGAGCACCGACCCCGATTTGCTTTACAAGACTGCCTCGACGCTCGTCGATCGGCTGCAGAAGACGGAGGGCTTCATCGGTGTTTCGAGCGACATGCGCATGAATACCCCGATCCAAGAGCTCGAAATTCTGCGCGACCAGGCCTACAGCTACGGCGTCAACGTGCAAGATATTGAGAACACGCTTGCCATCGCCTTCGCGCAGGGCATGGGCGGCCAGATTCAGACTCCGCTGAACGTGTACTGGATTATCCTTGAGCTGATCGAGAAGCAGCGCTCGCAACTCGACTACCTCAATCTTCTTTGGGTGCGCAACCAACAGGGCGATCTCGTTCCGCTAGGCTCACTGGTGCGGGCGCACGTTAAGACGGGTCCGGAATCGATCAGCCACATCAACCAAATCACTTCGGTGACGATCTTCTACAATCTCAAGCCGGGCTATCCTGCTGGCACCGCCACGGATGCACTTCAACAGGCGGCAAGGGAAATCATTCCGCCTTCGGTCGCGGGAGCCCCGGCGGGATCGAGCGCCCAATTTATCCAGACGGTGAAGGCAATGATTATCCTCCTCCTCATCGCGATCTTCGTGATGTACATCATCCTTGGCATCTTGTACGAGAGTTATATTCATCCGATCACCGTGCTCTCGACCCTTCCGGTGGCGAGCCTTGGCGGCCTGGCAACCTTGCAGCTCTTCGGCATGCCCCTTGACCTCTATGGATTCATCGGGCTCTTTCTTCTTCTAGGTCTCATCAAGAAAAATGGAATAATGCTTGTGGACTTTGCGATCATGCGGCGGAGAGAGGGCCTTGGCGTCGAGGCCGCCGCCGTCGAAGCCGCCATCGAACGCTTGCGCCCGATTCTGATGACGACTTTCGCCGCGATTTTCGGGGCGCTTCCAATGGCGATGGGTTTTGGCGCTGACGGGTCCTCCCGGCAGCCCATGGGTCTCTGCATCGTTGGCGGCCTCATCGTTGCGCAAATCCTCACGCTTTTTTGCACGCCGGTCTTCTATGTTTACATGGAATATCTCCAGGAACGCTATCTCGATAAGATTGCGTTCTTCAAGCGCGGTGAGGATGAGCTCAAGGACGCCGGCCCGGCGCCGGCTATCGGGAGACGGCCATTACAGCCACAGATTTCCACAGATCAAACACGGATTTAGGGCCATCCGCATCCGTGAAAATCCGTGAGGATCCGTGGCCGTTTCGAATGCCTCGCGGCCTGTCGCTTAGTTTTATGGTGGCGAGCTCATTGTCTTTTCCAATGAGCAAGATATCTCGGATCTGAATGCCTGTTGCCCGCGTATTCATAGCAAATAGTTCACCATTTGTTTCGGGGGTAAGGTTATGTTAAAAAGGGACACACGCCCTGCGGTTGACAGGGCAAACAGCGGTTTAAAGGTATCTGCCGCAAATCAGGCAGAGAATTCTGCGCTCCACCCGCATCACTCAATGATGCGACGGTGACCAAGCCAGTCTATCGCCATCGCGTGCGGACGAGTGGGTGCAGCCGCCGTCAGCGACTTCGTACAGTTATGCAGTTACTAACATGTCTCCAACAGCGGGAGAGTCTACGACCGAACACTACCGATCCAGTGACGCTCGTGCTGAAGAAGTGAGCCCGCCCGGCGTCGATGTCGTTGCCGACGCGAGCAATGGACAACCGGCAATCGATAGGATTTGAACCGTCGCGCCTCGGCAGCCGCCGTGCGGGAAGCGGCCTCGGACGGGGCCAACACCGGAGAGGCTGGTGCTGTTGTGCCTCCGGGGACGACTTCGGGCGTGATTACCGCTACCGCCCAAGGCCGCACCGCGATCAGTTCTCGGCAACCGGCATCGGAGGGCGGGGTACCAGTTGGTAGCAGAGCAATAAGTTTGGCGAAAGGTCGGTCAGAACGTTACGGTCGCCGCTACGGGGCGTCATCTCCGAGGTGGTGGTGAAGTTCATGGAACGCAGATCTTAGACCGCCGCATCCGTGAGAATCCGTGAAAATCCGTGGCTCTTTATCTTGCTATCTGCCCGTCAATGGTGGGAGGCCCTTTATCCGGTCGCCGGCAAGTATGCCGTTTCTTGCGAACCATCCCTGCTCCATTTCGAGCGCGTAGGCGATGTTGGAAAAGGCGCTCGGAACGGGCTTTTCGTCGAGAGGGCGGAGATCGTGAATTTCCAGAATCAAGCCTGACTCATTGATGTACGCGACCGAGAGCGGGAGCGTCGTATTCTTCATCCAGAAAGCGGCGTGTTCGGGCTCCGGCATGACGAAAAGCATCCCGCTGTCCGACGCGAGATTCTTGCGAAACATCAACCCGGTCACGCGTTCCTGCGGCTCGTCGGCAACTTCTGCGGTCACCGCCTTCCCGCCCACGCTGATCGTGATGGCCGGCAGCGCTAGCTGGGCGGTTTCCTGTGCGAGGACGCCCCCAACCATCAAAACTACGCCGAAAAAGGCGGCACGATTCATGACTCGACTCATAGCGGGACTCTCTATCGGGCAAAACCGGTATCTTCGCATCCTTTTGCGCTCTCTCGTCCTCAAAAAAACAATTGCCATTCCCTGCGTGGAATCTAGTTTGCGCAATTCGCCGGTATCTGGTCGCAAGTAACCGCTAATCGCTGACTCAACGATGGCCAACTTCTTCCCTAAGTGGACGAATCAGCTTCCATGGAAGCTGACGGTTTGCGCTGCCGTTTTGGGCGCGGCGATAACTGGCGGAATCACCTACTATTTTACTCCGAAATATACGCGGGTCGGTTATGAGCCAACGCAGCCAGTTCCCTTTCAACATGACATTCATGTGCAGCAGCTCGGTATGGATTGCCGGTATTGCCACAGTTTCGTCGAAGTGGCGTCGCATTCAAATGTGCCGGCTGCGCAAACCTGCATGAGTTGTCACCAGCAGGTAAAGGCGCAGAGCCCGAAACTCGAGGCTGTGCGCGCGGCGTGGAACGGCGGCAAGGCTGACGGGCCGGCAGTGAACTGGGTGAAGATCCACAATGTCCCCGACTACGCTTATTTTAACCACGCGGTGCACGTGAACCGCGGGGTGAGTTGCTATTCCTGCCATGGCGCGATTAATGAGATGAAAGTGGTCTATCAGCATGAGCCCCAGAGCATGAAGTGGTGTCTCGACTGCCACCGGGCGCCGGAGAATCATCTCCGCCCTCCCGATCAAATCTTCAACATGAACTGGAAAGCGTCCTCCGCGGATGAGCAGCGTCAACTCGGAATGAAATTCAAGGAGCAATGGGACGTTAATCCGCCCGTGACTTGCGGAGGGTGCCATCGATGAAACGCGTCCTCCACCACCCGCCCAGACCGGAGAAGCCCACCATGTGGCGGAGCCTTGCCGAATTGGAGAACTCGCCGGGTTTCGAGAGTCTGCTCCGTCGCGAGTTTCCGCGCGGCGCGGACGTGTATGAGGACGGTGGTCTAACGAAACGCGATTTCATGAAATTACTGGGCGCCTCGATGACGCTCGCGGGCGTCGGCCTCACGGGCTGCCGTCGTCCGGAAGCGTATCTCGTGCCCTTCAACAAGGGAGTCGAATGGACGGTTCCCGGAAAGTTTCTGTACTACGCGACGGCGATGCCTCTCCGGCAGGGTGCAATGCCGCTGGTCGTCAGCACGGTGGACGGCCGGCCGACCAAGATTGAGGGCAACCCCCTTCATCCTTGGAGCAATGGCGGGACGGACGCCTTCGCCCAGGCAAGCGTACTCGATCTGTATGATCCCAACCGTTCGAAGACGATCAAGGAAAACAGAGTGGAAGTTGGAGTGGACGTCTTCGAGAAATTCCTGAAAACGCTGGCTGATTCCGGAGAAAACCTGGCGTTCCTTGTCGAGCGCAAGAATTCGCCAACCCGTGACCGCCTCCGCGCCGAACTCGAGTCCAGGTATCCGGGAATGATCTGGTGTGAGTATGAACCGCTGGGCCCGCAAGAAACGGACAAGGCTATCGCGGCGTCCTTCGCACCAGGAGTACGGCTTATTCCGAAATTCGAACGAGCCGACGTCATCGTCGCGCTCGACAGCGAGTTTCTGAGCGGGAGCGACAAGGGTGTCGGCTTTGCGCAGGGCTTCTTCCCGCGCCGCAATCCCGATCAGAAGGGAGCGCCAATGAATCGGCTCTACGTTGTCGAAAGTCATTATACAGGCACCGGCGGGCTCGCGGATCACCGTTACCGCTGCAAAGCCTCCCTCATCGGCGAATTTGCTCGCCAACTCGGAGGCAAAATCGCTGGCGCCACCGGGGATGGCGCCCTTGCTTCGCTTGTTGAGGCGTCTCCGAAGACCGGGGCCTCTTTCGACGACGCCTGGCTCGCGGAATGCGCCAAGGATCTTTCGGCGAACCCAGCGCGCGGCATTGTGATCGTCGGCGAACAACAGCCCGCCTGGGTCCAAAGTCTTGCCTTCGCGATCAACCAAGCCCTCGGTAACAACGGCGCGACCATCCTCGGGGTCGATACCGGCGAGAAACCCTCCGCTTCGATCAGCGATTTGGCCGCCGCAATCACGACCGGCGCGGTGAAGACGCTCTTTATTCTGGGCGGCAACCCTGCATACAACGCCCCGGCCAATCTCGACTTTTCAGGCCTGCTCAAGAAAGTCCCCCAGGCCGTTCACCTCGGGCTTTTCGAGGATGAAACCGCAAAGCTTTGCCGCTGGCACGTCCCGGCCGCTCACTACCTCGAAGCGTGGAGCGATGTTCGTGCCTACGACGGAACGTACTCGGTCGTTCAGCCGATGATCCTTCCGCTTTGGAATGGGATAAGCGAACTCGAAATCCTTGCTCAACTTGCGCGACATCAAAAACCGCAGGGACCCGAATTGATCCGGGAAACATTCGCGCAGCGATTTGAAGCAAGCGCGGAGAAATGGAATTCCGTTCTGCGTGTGGGCTTCGCTCCCGGCAGCGAATTTCCGGAAGTGCCGCTTTCCTTTAACGCCTCCCAAGCCGTCGCGGAAACGAAGAACGCAAAACCCGCTGCGGACGAACTGGAGCTGGTTTTCCTTCAAAGCAGCAGCGTGGATGATGGTCGCTATGCCAGCAACTCCTGGCTTCAGGAAACTCCAGATTTCGAAACGAAGGTCACCTGGGATAATGTCGCTCTCGTCAGCCCGGCCACGGCGAAGAAACTCGGAATCAAAGCCAACAATTTTGGCCCAATTTACAAGGTCGCAGAGAAGCTGGGAAACGACATCGATTTTGACATCGTTGCGGATCTGATCGAGATCAAGTCGGCTGGGAGTTCCGTTGTTGCCGCGGCTTTCGTGGCTCCGGGTCACGCGGACGATTCCATTTCCCTTGCGCTGGGTTACGGAAGAGCGGGTGTCTCCGCTCTTTTGGATGGCGTTGGTTTCAATGCGTATCCGCTTCGCTCGGCGGAGGCACTGCGTTTCCTAACGGGTGTGGAAGTGAAAGCGACCGGGAAGACCTATCCACTCGCGCAGACCCAGGAGCATCGCAGCATGGAGGGCCGCGACCTATTCCGCGAGGGCACGCTCGAACGTTACGAGCAGGATCCTAAGTTCGCGCAGACCATGGGCATGGATGGTCACATTCCTCCGAACATCTCCCTTTACACTCACCCGCCGCTCACTGCCCAGGAACAGTGGGGCATGACCGTGGACTTGAATACGTGCCTCGGTTGCAATGCCTGCGTCGTTGCGTGCCAGGCCGAGAACAATGTTCCGGTCGTCGGCAAGGAACAAGTGCGTAAGAACCGCGATATGGCATGGATCCGCATCGATCGCTATTTCGCCGGCGAACCGGAGGATCCTGAAATGCTTGCGCAACCCGTCATGTGCCAGCACTGCGAGAACGCGCCGTGCGAAACGGTTTGCCCGGTCAATGCCACCGTGCACAGCGAAGACGGCCTCAACCTTATGGCCTACAATCGCTGCATCGGGACCCGGTATTGCTCCAACAATTGCCCTTGGAAGGTGCGCCGTTTCAACTATTTCGACTACAACCAGCGGCCGCTCGATCACCTCTACGCGGGTCCGCTGGCTAAGAAGGGCATGGCCGATAGCCTGAAGATGTCGAAAAACCCGAACGTGACGGTCCGCATGCGCGGCGTGATGGAAAAGTGCACCTTTTGCATTCAGCGGATCGAAGAGGCCAAGATCGCGCGACTGGTGGAGGCCGGCGCGCGCAACAAGAACGAGGTTCCGATCCATCAGTTCAAGATGGCTTGCCAGCAGGCGTGCCCGAGCGATTCGCTTGTCTTTGGCAATATCAACGATTCGCAGAGCCGTGTGTCGCGGCTCCGTGAAAGCGATCGGGCTTACGTCACGTTGAAGTACTTAAACGCGGCGCCCCGGGTAAGTTATCTCGCCCGCATAAAGAATCCCAACCCGAAAATGCCCGACGCAAACCGGGTCGGCAAAGCCAACGGAGACCCTCATGGTCACGGAGAAGCTTCGCGAGGTGGCGCGGATGGTCACGGTTCGGCCGAACCTCAAGAAAGCAAGGAGGAGGCGCATCACTGATGAATCCCGCCACTACAAAGAATAGAGGGGAGCATACGCGTCCTCGCGTGTGCTGCTTGGCGTCCCGCCGAACATTGCTTTCCTGCGGGACGCCGGAAACTGCACGCGAGGACACGTGCGCTCCCCGAACCGCACGCGCGGCGCGCCGCAGTGAGTCGCGTTCCGCCGCGACAACGCGGTCTCGCGATATGCTCCCCTATCACCCTTTTTCCAATGGCTGAAGCAACGACCACTGAACCGCGTCATCCTGCGGATCTCAGCCCCGACGAACGGGCCGTCCAGCGTCCGCCTCTTGTGCTCAATCGGCGCACGATGGGATGGATCGGCAATTACGTCAGTTCCATTGTCGAGTCGAAGACGCCCCTTTGGTGGTGGGCGTGCATGGCCGTTACCACGCCTCTGGCACTTCTCCTGTTCGGCTGCATCATCTACTTAATTTCCACCGGCGTTGGCGTATGGGGAAACAACATTCCGGTTGGCTGGGCGTGGGACATCACAAATTTCGTGTTTTGGATCGGTATCGGCCACGCGGGAACACTCATCTCGGCGATTCTCTTTCTCACGCGGCAGAAGTGGCGCACGTCCATCAACCGTGCTGCCGAGGCCATGACGCTTTTTGCGGTCATCTGCGCGGCGATTTATCCTGGCTTTCACATTGGTCGCGTATGGATGGCATGGTTCATGGCTCCGGTGCCCAACTCCAATGGAATCTGGCAGAATTTCCGCAGCCCGTTGCTCTGGGACGTCTTCGCTGTGGGGACCTACTTCACCGTGTCCGTGCTGTTTTGGTATACCGGCCTCATCCCCGATCTTGCCACCTTGCGCGACCGGGCGACGACGAAGATCCGCAAATTCGCCTATGGCGTTCTTGCTCTGGGCTGGCGCGGCAGCAACCGCCATTGGCGGCACTACGAGATGGCCTATCTTCTTCTTGCCGGCCTCTCCACTCCGCTGGTTCTCTCGGTGCACTCGGTCGTGTCCTTCGACTTTGCCACGTCGGTCATCCCCGGCTGGCACACGACAATTTTTCCGCCGTATTTCGTTGCGGGCGCCATTTTTGGGGGCTTTGCGATGGTGCTCACCATCATGATTCCGGCCTGCGCGATGTACAAGCCGTTGCATGATCTTGTGACCATTTCGCATGTGGACAAGATGTGCAAGGTGATCGTGTTTACCGGATCGATCGTGGGCTACGCATACCTGATGGAACTCTTCATGGCGTGGTATAGCGCGAATCCCTACGAGCGCGCGGCGTTCCTGTATCGTGCGACCGGTCCGTATTGGTGGGCCTATTGCTGCATGATGTTCTGCAATGTCGTCGCGCCGCAGCTTTTCTGGTTTAAGTATTTCCGCACGCACCTGGTTTGGGTGTGGATCATTGTTCAGTTTCCGAATGCGGGCATGTGGTACGAGCGTTTCGTCATCATTGCCACCACGCTTGCCCGCGATTTTATGCCTTCCGCTTGGGGCATGTTTCATCCGACCTGGGTGGACATCAGTATGTTCATCGGGTCGCTGGGGCTCTTTTTCACGCTTTTCCTGCTTTTCATCCGCTTCCTGCCGATGATTTGCATGTTCGAAGTCAAGGCGGTGCTGCCTGAGGCCGATCCGCATCATGGAGGGAAACGTTAGGATGCCACTCAACACCTCTGGAAATCCCGAATCTCCCCTCTACGGTGTCGCCGCCGAATTCGATTCCGCAGGCGAGCTTTTTCACGCCGCTGAGCAGATGCGCGATGCAGGCTTTACGCGGTTCGACGTCTTTTCACCGTTTCCCATTCACGGCATGGACGCTGCGATGGGTTTGAAGCGTTCGCTGCTCGGCAAGATCATTTTCCTTGGTGGTCTCACAGGCTTTGTGGCGGCCGTTACGCTCGTATTCGTGCCCAGTTCGTTCATCTTTCCACTTATCGTCATGGGCAAGCCAACCAACCTTTTTACAGTGCCGGCATTTTTTCCGATCATGTTCGAATTCACGGTGCTCATCTCGGCGTTCACGGCGACTTTCGGAATGCTTATCATGAACGGGCTGCCCCGGTTGAATCATCCGATGTTCAACTGGGAAAGATTCAAACGCGTGAGCGATGACAAGTTTTTCTGCGTGATTGAAGAGAGGGACCCGAAATTCGCCGAGCGGGAAGTGAGAGACCTCCTGGAGTCGCTGGGCGGCCGCAACATCACCAGGGTGCACGGGGACTAAGCAGCAGCCTGCCGGATTTGCGATGAGAGTCGAATTTACAAACCCGCACCTTCGCGAAGAAGGAAGCGCCTTCCCAGGCAGGCTGCTAAAGTTCCGCCTCCGGCGGAACAGTTCCGAAGGCCTCGTCTTTTCCCGGCGCACAGCGCCGGACCAGCGGTTTGCGGACAGGGCCGTTTCGCCTCTCGATAAGTTTTTCGAGATCCCCGCCAGAGATCTATTCGAGACCAGCAAACCGCTATGCTGAAATACTTTTTCATCATATTCGCTTTCCTGGTGCTGGTCGTGATTGCGATGGCTGGATTTCGCGGTCAGAAGTCCGGCCGGCCGCCGATCGAGATTTTTCCGGACATGGATCGGCAGCCCAAAGTGAAGGCGCAGACACCCAGCGATTTTTATGCGGATCGACGCGCCGCGCGCCCGCCAGTCGATGGCACAGTGCCGCTCGGCTATTCGATGCCGATGCACAAGCTTGTGGACGGCTCCGTCGGTCAGGCCACCGGTCCCTATAAGCAGATCATTTTCTCCAGTTCGCCAAACTATATGGATACTGGCAAGATGGGCGAGAACTGGGGCACAGGCATCCCATTTGAGGTTTCCTCACCGATCATGCTGCGCGGGCAGCAGCGGTTCGGCATTTATTGCGCGGCCTGCCACGGTGCCACCGGTGCAGGCAACGGCATGGCTCAGAAATTTGGTCTAAATACGGTGCAAAGCCTTCTTCAAGACCGCATCCGCGTGATGTCCGACGGTGAGATCTTTGACACAGTTTCTCACGGAAAGAACACGATGATGGGATACGGAGACCGGATTCAGGTGATCGACCGCTGGGCCATTATTGCCTACCTGCGCGCTTTGCAGAAATCCCAGGGCGGCGCCACCGTGGCGGACGTTCCCGAAGAACAGCGCACTCAGTTGGAATCCCAATAGCATGAACCATTTCTTCGACGACGAGCACCAGCCTGAGTTCTTCGACTACAAGCACGTTGGAGGCCGCTTTCTTGGCTTGGTCGGCATGGCCGTGCTGGCCTTCGCAGCGGTGCTTGCTGGCGCCCTCCTCGATCCGAGGCAGTTCGCCTTCTCTTATCTTTTCGCTTACACGTTCTTCTTCACGATTTGCATGGGCGGCTTGTTTTGGACGCTCGTGCATCATGCGGTGGACGCCGAATGGAGCGTAGTCGTGCGGCGGCAAATGGAAAACATTGCAAGTTTGCTTGTGGTAATGGCGATTCTCTTCATTCCGCTTCTTGCGGTGGGGCCGACACTTTGGAAGTGGATGCAGCCCGAGAACGCCCACGATCCGCTGCTTCTCGAAAAGGCTGCCTACCTCAACAAGCCCTTCTTCTACGCAAGGGCAATCATCTATTTTGTCTTCTTCGTTGTTTCCTCCTCATTCCTTCGGGCCTTCTCGATTGCGCAGGATAGCGATGGCGCTCCGGTTTACACCATCTTGAACCGTCGCGTGACCTTTTCCAGTGCCATTCCCTTTGCTGTGTGCCTGACGTTTGCCGCCGTGGACTGGCTTATGGGCCTGGACTACCACTGGTTTTCGACAATGTGGGGCGTATATATTTTCGCCGGCACCGCGCTGAGTTCCATTTGTGTGCTGGTTTTGATCATTACCGCATTACGCGCAGCGGGTTACTTGCGGGAAGTTGTGACCCTTGAGCATTACCACATCATGGGCAAGCTCATGCTGGCGTTCACGATTTTCTGGGCTTACATCGGCTTCAGCCAGTACATGCTCATCTGGTATTCGAACATTCCGGAAGAGACCATCTACTTTCTGCGCCGAAATACGGCGAGCTGGTGGTACCTGAGCCAGTTCCTGGTCATCGGGCATTTCTTCGTGCCGTTTCTTTTCCTGCTTTTCCAACGAGGAAAGAAAACACCTTCCTTCCTTTGCGGAATGGCAATTTGGATACTTATCATGCACCTCCTGGACATCTATGTCGTGGTGCTGCCCGCCCTGCACGTGGCAGGCGTCCGGCCGAGTCCGCTCGACTTTTTCAGCGTTCTCGCTATAGGCTGCACGTTGGCGGCTGTCTTTCTCAAACGTCTCGGCGATTCGTCGCTTTACCCCGTGCGAGACCCGCGTCTTGCGAAATCCATCGCCTTGAAGAACTGATGGAAACGGCCGCTCAGTCCAAACCGTTGTGGCGGGTTCTCGCCGGCGGGTTAATTTTGCTCTTGCTCTTCTTGCTCGCGGTGAAACTGCTCACGGGCTTGGCCCCGTTGCCCGATGAGGATGCCGCCCGCGCCGCTGAACGCGCCAAGGCCTACGCGGACCTCCAGGCCGAAAACGCCAAGAAGCTGGAAACCTATGCGTGGGCGGACAAGGCCAAGGGCGCCGTGCAAATTCCTATCGAGCGCGCCATGGAACTGGCGATTGCTGAGCTGAATTCCAAACAGCCGGCGCCCGCCGGCCCGATAGCCACTCCGGCTCCGTCACCCGAGGCTTCGCCAGCAGCATCGCCATCGCCGGGTGCAACGCCGGCGGCGCAACCCACTGCGGCCAATCGGTGACAACGACCCGGAACGGGAGCTTTTCTTGAGAAGATGAATTCAATCAACACGGAAGAAACTCCAGCCATGAAAGCTGACGCTGCGATGCGATTTCCGGTAATCCTGTTTCTTTCTTCGGCGGTTTTCTGGCTGGTTGCCGGATCCTTCCTTGGCTGCCTGGCGGCGTGGAAGCTTGTTGTGCCTTCCTTCCTGGACGGCTCGGGCTGGCTGACCTATGGGAGAATCCAGCCCGCTGCTGAGAACGCTTTGGCATATGGCTGGGCGTCCCAGGCCGGGATCGGCCTCGGTCTTTGGCTGCTGGCGCGTCTTGGCCGAACGGCTCTTGGCTCCGGGAGGCTTCTAGTCACTGCGGGTCTCTTCTGGAACCTTGGCGTGCTTCTCGGCGTCTGCAGCATCATTGCGGGAGCTGGACGGGCAATCAAGGGGTTGGAATTTTCAGGCGCGGCGGCGTTCATTCTCCTTTTTGCCTACGCGTGCATCGGCGTATGGAGTTTGATTCTGCTTCGCGATCGCTCAAGTGACGGCCTCTATGTTTCCCAATGGTATTTGCTGGTGGCCTTTCTCTGTTTTCCCTGGCTTTATGCCACGGCGAACATGCTGCTCATCTGGCGTCCGGTGCAAGGGTCTGCGCAAGGGCCGATTGCGAGCTGGTATTTGGGAAGTCTGCTTTGGCTTTGGCTTGTACCGCTCACCCTGGCTGCCGTCTACTATCTCGTTCCCCACATCGCGCGCCGCCCGGTGCGTGCTTACCCCTCGAGCGTCCTCGCCTTCTGGTGCCTGGCTCTGCTCGGCGGCTGGACTGGCACGAGACTCTTGATTGGTGGTCCGGTTCCTGCGTGGATGGTTAGCGCGAGTGTCGCAGCCAGCATCATGATGCTAATTCCCGCCACGGTTATTTGCATCAACACGCTTGGCACCTTCAGCGGGCGCGCCATTCCGCCAGCTCCCGAGGCCTCCTTCACCGTCTTTGGATTGGTTTGTTTTGCCGGGGTCGCCCTGCAAGGGGCTGCTACTCCATTACTGTCCGCAGTGACGCATTTTTCCGATTACTCGATAGCCGAAAATGTGCTGGCTATCTTCGGCTTCATTAGCATGGCGCTCTTTGGCGCTTTGCATTATGTCGTGCCGCGACTCACGGGAAGGGCTTTCTTTCCTGCGGACACAGCCTGGCACTTCCGGCTTTCTGCGTACGGCGTGGGGACAATGTTTCTAGCGCTGACCTTTGGCGGCGTCATTCAAGGATTCGCGCTCTATGATCCAGGCGTTGAGTTTATGAGCTCGGTCACTTTGGCGGCGCCATTCCGGGCAATGTATGCGCTGGGAACTCTCGTTTTTCTCGGTTCCTGCCTGGCCTTTGCAGCGGCTTTCACGCGAAATCTCCTCGGGGGAGAAACTTCCTCGACGACGTCTCGCGTTTATTCAAAGCCATCAGAAATCGTGAACGTATGAGCAAGCTGCCGCCATTGGTCTTTGGCATCTTTCTGGTGTTCACCGCCGCGTGGTTCGGGGTGGTAGGCTATTCGTATCTCCAGCTCGGTCGCATGCAACCGGTTGTCGACGAAAACACCGGCGACGTCAATCCACCGCCGCTTTCGGGTCTCGCGACCGCCGGGCAGCGAGTTTATGCGGTAAATGGTTGCGTTTCGTGCCACACCCAGCAAGTTCGCTCCAGCGCATTTTCGACCGATGTGGAGAAGAAGCTTGGGCCGCGCCCAACGGTCGCGCGGGACTATTTGCGTGAAAGGCCGGCATTTTTGGGAAGCCTCCGCATTGGACCCGATCTCACGAATGTCGGGTTGCGATCCAGCGACGCGAATTGGTTTCACCAACACCTTTACGAGCCCGCCGCGACAACGCCCGGCTCGAACATGCCTTCTTATCGCTTCCTGTATGAAAACCGAAGAATCGTTGGCCAGCCCAGCGCCAATGCCGTGGTGGGCCTCAAGGGTCCGCATGCGCCGCGGCCCGGATATGAGGTTGTACCCAGCGAGGATGCCAGGCTGCTTGTGGCGTATCTTCTCTCCCTGAAGCGCGACTATTCGCTGCCGGAAGCCGAACCCCTTCAATAAACCGTGACCAACAAGCCCACGAACGACACTCCGCAAGAAGCGGATCTCGTAAAGCAGCATGATGAGCTCCTGCGCGAGGCGAATAGCTCTCGAGAGGGCGCAGAGTTGCTTTCTCCCTGGCTCGTTATCGGATTCCTGGTCCTGGCGTTTCTTGGAGCCGGCTATCTCTTTTGGAACAGCGGCGGGTTCAAGGTGAACGTTTTCAACCCCTCGCGCGTGGCCTGGGATGGCGCAGGAAGCGGTGGCGCAGCCGCAGCGCCCGATCCCATGGTGATCGGCAAACGTGTCTTTACGCAAAATTGTATCGTTTGTCACCAGCAGACGGGTTTGGGAGTGGCGGGCCAGTTTCCTCCGCTTGCCGGCAGCGAATGGGTGCTATCGCAGGACTGGCATGGAGATAACCACATTGTGAAAATTGTCCTCCATGGGTTCCAAGGGGCTGTGACTGTAAAGGGCCAGCAGTTCAACAACGTAATGGCCCCTTGGGGAAAGGTGCTAAAGGACGAGCAGATCGCCGCCGTCCTAACCTATGTCCGAAATGAGTGGGGAAACAAAGCGCCCCCAATAACAAAGGATTTTGTAGCGAAGATTCGCGAGCAGACAAAGGACCGCACCGAACCTTGGTCGCAAAAAGAACTTCAAGCCATTGGAAGAGTGCTCGTCGAGGAGGCCGCAGCCGCTCCCGCTCCGGCCGGTGCCTCGCCAGCGCCAGCAGCAAAGCCCGGAGCATGAGAATGAATTTGAATCAAGGGCATGAAAGGGGGCACTTTTCTCCATGCACCGAAGAGAAAACGGGCGATTGCCGGGGCCGCGCGTAAGAGTGCGCGGTGCTTTCTGTTCTTTGCTCGCGTTGCTGTTCTGCTTTTCGAACGCCTTCGCGCAGCAGCGGAGTGGGAATCTCTATTGGATACCGCCGAATTATACGGTGGGGGGTGAGCAGATCGACAGCATTCTGTATTTCATCTTCTGGCTCACACTTTTCGTTTTCATCGTGGTGCAGGCGGTCTTAATCTTTTACCTTTACAGGTATCGTCGCCGGGAGGGTCACACCGCGCATTATTCCCACGGCAACAACGTCCTTGAGGTCGTCTGGACGACCATACCGGTGCTCATCTTTCTTGGCCTCGCCATCTACAGCAACCGCGTGTGGGCGGAACTCCATAGCGATCCCCCGCCGGGTGCTTTGCAGATCAATGTTTCCTCCTTCCAGTTCGGCTGGGACTTTCGCTATCCGGGCGCAGATGGAAAGCTCGGCGCGGTCGATGTTGGAAAAATATCCAACGACAACAAATTTGGGGTCGAAGAGAGTGACGAAGCCGGCAAAGACGATTTTACCTCGACGGAGTTCGTCATTCCTTTTGGTAAGCCGATTCACATCCTTCTGAACTCCCGCGACGTCATCCATTCCTTCTACGTTCCATGGTTCCGGCTCTATCAGGACGCCGTACCCGGCCGCACGATCTCATGGGTCTGGTTCCAAGTTGAGCGTCCGGGCAATTTCGAGCTTGCGTGCAGCCAGCTTTGTGGGACCGGTCACTATAACATGAAGGCGCCCATCCGAGTTGTTTCCCAGGAGGAATATGACAAGTGGTTCGCCGGAAAGGTGAAGGCCGCAGCGTCCGCCCGGCTTCGTGAGCAAACCACCTCGCGGCAATTGGCCTCCAAGTGAACTATCAGCCACGAATAAACGGCTTTTCAATCTGAACACGACATGAGCGCCATCATCGCAGAAGAACCTCCTCACGAAACCGTCGAGGAGGCGCATCATCCCAAGGAGTCGTTCTTCCGGAAATACATCTGGACCTACGACCACAAGATGATCGGTGTCCAGTATCTCTGGACGGCGCTGTTCTTCTTGTTCCTCGGAGGCGGGCTCGCCTTGCTTGTTCGCTATCAACTGGCCTGGCCGAACACGCCAGTGCCGGTCATCGGCCATCTCCTGCCCGCTACGGTAGCGGCCGACGGCGCGATTATCCCCGGCGGCTACAACATGCTCGTGACCATGCATGCCACGGTCATGGTCTTCTTTGTGATCATGCCTTTGCTTATCGGGACGTTCGGAAATTTTCTCATTCCTCTTCAGATCGGGGCAGGGGACATGGCGTTTCCGCTGCTGAATGAGATCAGTTATTGGTTATATTTTCTTTCAGGTATCTTTCTGCTGAGCGCGTTTTTCGTTCCGGGCGGCGCGCCGGGAACCGGTTGGACGGCGTATGCCCCCTTGAGCGCGGTGGGCGCCTACAATGGGACGCAAATGGGGCAAAGTCTCTGGGGAGTCGCGATTTTCGTCAACGGCCTGTCTTCCATCGCGGGCGCTACCAATTACATCACGACAATTGTCAATATGCGGTGCCCGGGCATGAGCATGTTTCGCATGCCCCTGTCGGTGTGGGCGCTGTTCATTACCGCGATTCTGCTGGTTCTCGCCGTGCCAGTGCTATCAGCCGCTGCGGCGATGCTCTTCTGCGATCTCAACGTGGGAACAAGCTTCTTCAGGCCGGCGGGCGGCGGCCAGCCTCTGCTTTGGCAGCACCTCTTCTGGTTCTTCGGGCATCCGGAGGTTTACATCTTGATTCTTCCGGCCATGGGTCTCACCTCCGACATCATTGCGGTCTTCTCGCGAAAGCCGATCTTCGGTTACAAGGCCATGGTCTACGCCATCATCGCCATCGCGTTTCTCGGCTTCATCGTTTGGGGTCACCACATGTTTGTCAGCGGCATGAACCTCACCCTCAGCGCGGCGTTCTCCGTATCCACGATGTTCATCGCAGTGCCCTCGGCCATCAAGACTTTCAACTGGCTTGGAACGGTCTGGCGCGGGTCGATTGAGTTCACTACGGCAATGTGCTTTGCCTTGGCCTTTGTCTCGATGTTCGTCATCGGCGGCCTGAGCGGCATTTTCATGGCCTCAACGCCGGTGGACCTGTTCATCCATCACACCTACTTCATCGTCGCTCACATCCATTACGTTCTCTTTGGCGGAAGCATCATGGCGCTCTTCGGTGCCCTTTATTTCTGGTTCCCAAAGATGTTTGGCCGAATGCTTAACGAGAAACTGGGCATGGTGCACTTCATTCTGACTTTTATCTTTTTCAACCTGACGTTCTTCCCGATGCACAATCTCGGTCTTGGGGGAATGATGCGCCGCATTGCCGACCCGCCCGTCTACGAGCACTTGAGGCAGCTCCAGCCCCTGAATCAGATCTCCACAGTCGGCGCGATCGGCCTGGGCTTCACGACCTTCTTGTTTATTTGGAATGTCATCATCTCCCTGCGCAGCGGGCGGAAGGCCCCCGCGAATCCGTGGCATGCGAACACCTTGGAATGGACGGTTCCGTCTCCTCCCGGACACGGCAACTTTCCCAGGACCCCCACCGTCTATCACGGTCCGTACGAATATAGCGTGCCAGGCTTGGATAAGGATTATCTTCCCCAGACGGAGAAGGCGCCCGATCACGTGAAACTGGAGGCGCACTGATGGTATGATCAGCGCCTGGACCGCTTCGCGCGCCGCAGTTCACTGGTGGGCGGTTCTCACTGCCGTCCTGACTTTTGTTCTGCTTTGCAGCGGCGGGCTTGTAACTTCGCACGGGGCGGGAATGGCCGTGCCTGATTGGCCCAATACTTTTGGGTATAACATGTTTCTTTTTCCAGTCTCGCGCTGGGTTGGCGGCATTTTTTATGAGCATACCCACCGTCTTATCGCCTCGGGCATCGGGCTGATGACGGTGATCTTGTCAATAGCCCTGTGGAAAGTTGAACCGCGGCGGTGGGTCAGGATCTTCGGCGTGTGCGCGGTTGTTGGGGTCTGCCTGCAGGGGCTTCTCGGCGGACTGCGGGTGGTTCTGATTAGAGACGAAATTGGAGTGTTTCATGCCCTGCTGGCACAGTCGTTCTTTATAGCGATCTCGCTCCTTGCCATTGTGACCGGGCGGCGGTTTGTGGAGAGGCGCTGGGCCGGCTACGAACCGCATCCGACTTTGCGCTGGTGGGCGTTGTGCGCGACGGCGCTCATCTTCCTGCAGCTTGGAATCGGGGCCACCATGCGCCATGAACATATAGGCCTGTCCATTCCGGATTTTCCGCTAGCCTATGGAAGCTGGCTGCCAGACACGAGCGCGGAGGCCATGGAGAGAATCAATGCGGAACGGCTGGCAGCCGGCGAGATGAAAACGAATGCCTCGCAGATCTGGATTCAGATGGCTCATCGCCTTTTGGCCGCCGTGATAGCCACCGCCGTGCTCGCATTTTTCTGGAAGGGTAGGCATGCGACCCGCGCAGTGAGGTTCTGGTCGATGATTTGGATTGCGATGATTCTTGCGCAAATTGGGCTTGGCGCATGGACAATCTGGTCGAAGAAGGCCGCAGATGTCGCCACTGCGCACATGGCGCTTGGCGCTCTTTCCTTGCTGGTAGGCGCGCTGATGACTTTTCGGCTCTTTTGCGGCGCACGAACCCCGGATTTCGTTTTGCCAGACGCGCCAAATGCGAGTTTGATGGAGCGCATCGCATGAAAACCGCCACAATCGCCACTTCGCGCTTTGAGACATTGGTCGGTGACCTTTCCGAATTGGTCAAAGCGAGGCTTTCGCTTTTGGTCCTCCTGACCACTCTGGTCGGATTCCTGATGGGCTGGCAAGGACCGATGAACTACCTTCTCCTGGCCGCTACGTTGACAGGCACGGCGCTTTGCGCCTGTGGCGCGGCCGCGTTGAACCAATGGTGGGAGCGCGACTTTGATGCTCGTATGAAGCGCACCCAGCAACGTCCGCTTCCCGCGAAACGCATGCATCCGAGTGACGCTCTCCTCTTCGGCTTGCTTTTCTCTCTCTCGGGCTTGGCCGTGCTTTTCATCTTCACGAACATCCGCGCCGCGCTCCTGGCGCTCATCACGATTACGATTTACCTGCTCGTGTACACGCCGATGAAACGGATCAGCTCGCTGAATACGTTAGTGGGCGCGATTCCGGGCGCGCTGCCTCCCCTTATTGGCTGGGTGGCAGCCGTCGGCCATTACACGCTGGAAGGCGGCTTGCTCTTTGCCATTCTGTGGTTCTGGCAGATGCCCCACTTTCTCGCAATCGCATGGATGTACCGCGAAGACTATGCGAGGGCAGGTTTTGTCATGCTTTCAAACTATGACCCCGAGGGATTCGTTACCGCGCGCCAGGCGTTCCTCTACTCAGGATGTCTTCTCATCGCGAGCTTGACGCCCGCCCTATTTTTCTATGTCTCCGCTTGGTATTTCTTTGGCGCGCTTGCCTTGGGCATTGCCTTTTGCGCGACGGCACTCCGCTTTCTGATCCGGCGCAACCGCGCTTCAGCTCGAACGCTTTTTCTGGCGTCAATCCTTTACCTGCCTTTGCTGCTCGGGCTCCTTGTGGCCGCGCGCCGATGAATGAGGAACAGGCGCAATTTCTGGCTCATGCTCTTTCTTTGGCTCTTCGCCGCCGCCCTGTGCGCCACGGTAGTCGTCTTGATGCTGCTGCGAGGTCCGGCCGTTGCCCCCTGATCAATGGAGCAAGCCCGCACGCGTGACCAGGTTTTCACTGCCGATACGACCATGAGAAACTCAAACTTGCCACCCTCGCCGGTATTCGGATCTGCCTTATGAGCACAGCTGTCCTGTCCCACGGCGAACACGCCGGTCACGTCAAAGCCCCGCCGGAGACCTGCAGATTCGGCATGATTACGTTTTTAGCCTCGGAGGCGATGCTGTTTTCCGGGCTGATTGGTGGATACATCGTTCTCCGCCTTTCGCGCGGAGAGGCCTGGCCACCCGCGGGAGCGCCGGACATCGGGGTGCAGTGGCCTTTGTCCAGTCTGAACCTCATCATGATCGCGAATACGTTCGTCCTGGTAGGCAGCAGCTTTCTGTTTCACAACGCCGAATCGGCAATCAAGAAGAAAGGCAAATCCGGTCTCTTCTGGCTCTTTGCAACGATTGTGGCGGGGTCGATCTTTCTTTCCGTGCAGGCATGGGAGTGGAATCACCTTCACCATGAAGGGCTTTGGTTCGACAAACATGGAATCTATGGCTCCTGCTTTTTCGTCATGACCGGCTTTCACGGCGCGCATGTGTTCATCGGCATTCTCCTGATTACATGGTGCTTTCTGCGCCAGCTTTTTACGCGCTACTACAGGCCGGGACGCACCACCTCGCTCGATAATATCGGTCTCTATTGGCACTTTGTAGATGTCGTCTGGATCTTCCTCTTCACCATCCTCTACGTCCTCTAAGCCGCCCAAGCCGGACGAGAGCCAAACGCCGGCGCGCATCCCGCGTCTCGGCTGGGTCATCGCGTTCCTTGTCATCACGATGCTGATTGCGTGGGCGTACACACAATTCAGTGCCGACATCCAATCCCGCCGGACGGCATCGCGCTTGGAACGGTTGGCGCCCGCTCCGCAGTTTCAATTCACCGCGCAGGACGGGAGCGCTGTTTCGACCGCTGATTTTAAGGGAAAGATATGGGTTGCCAATTTCATTTTCACCCGCTGTGCAGGCCCGTGCCCCATCATGACAAGCCGGATGGCCGCACTGAATCAAGCGCTGGGCGGAAAGACGAAGGATGTCGGACTTGTCTCCATCACGGTCGATCCCGAGTATGACACTCCGGAGGTGCTCAAGGAATACGGCGAACAGGTTGGCGCCACGCCGGACAGATGGAAGTTTCTAACCGGACCAAAGGATCAAATCGAAACCACGGTCATGAAAGGATTTCTCCAGGCGCTGTCGAGAGAGCCCTCCGGCGCGCCGATTCATTCCACCCGTTTTGTGCTGGTTGACCGTGATGGTTGGATACGCGCTTTTCCAGACGGTAATGATCCTGAAATTGCGCAAAAGCTTCTTATGGACATCGGCGACCTCTTGCGTGAGGCTCCAAGTGTTGGAAAGAAGTGAACTTTCGGTGACACGCATGAGGAGATTGACATTCCCAGCCCTTGCGCTCGCGGCCTTTTTTTCGGCCGCGGAATGCGTCATGGCCTGTGTGGGCTGCCGCGAGCCGGGGTCCGAGACGATTGCGAACGAATCGCCGACCGTTCTTGCAGGCTGGGCATTTTCCTGGAGTGTGCTCTTCATGCTTGTGCTGGTCTTCGCGATCGTCGGAGGCATGTCTCTTTACATCTGGCAGACATGCCGGCGCTTGGAAAGAGAAGCAACCTTCCGGGTCTCGGGCGGATGAGCGTCAGCGATCTCCCTGCCCTCAACGCCTCCCTCAATGCTCTCGCCACGGTTCTCCTCACGGCGGGCTTTGTATTCATCAAAGAGCGGCGAATACCGGCCCACCGGGCGTGCATGGTCACTGCATTTGCGGTGTCTTGTGTCTTTCTCGTCACCTATGTGATTCACAAGATCTTGATGCGAGGGGTTCACACACCGTTCGGTGGTGAAGGCGTTATCCGTAATGTTTACTACACGATGCTGATCTCTCATATCATCCTGGCGATAGTGATAGTCCCTTTGGTGATTGTGACATTGAGACATGCTGTGGCCGGACGCTTTGAGCTGCATAGAAAATGGGCCCGCTGGACCTTTCCGCTCTGGTACTACGTCTCCGTAACGGGAGTCCTCGTCTACTTCTTCCTCTACCAGTGGTTCCCCCACCAGTGAACGGTCTGGAGCATCCGGGAGTTCTTGACGCTCTCGCGCATGACGCGCGCGCGGACAAGCTCGTTCTTGCGATGTATGAAGCCCGTCCGTGGTCGGGCGAAGAGATGCAGCTCTTTCAACTTCAGGAAAAACTTAATGCCTATCTCTCGTTCATTCTCGACGGAGAGCTGAGCGAGGCCTATCCGGAGTTCGCCGGAAAGCGCGTCGAGATTCAACTGCGCACAGTGCACGAGCCGGACCCTAAAGCATTCGACCTCATTCGCCGTGTGCGTGAACAGCTTGACCTGCAGCGGATCACCTTCGAGGTCGTCCGGATCGAAGCTTGCTCGTCGAACGCCTTGCAAGGTACTGGCTCAACGCAAGCCTGAGTGTTGTCTCCCTGTTGCGGGAGCGGCGCGTCCTATCCTAGCAACGCGCTTTTCGATTGTGGCATGTTTTCTGCTTTCCGTCGGACGGGACCTTGTCGCCGCAAATTCAGGGACGTTGGCGAGCAGAAAGCAACATCACGAAGAACGATCAGGAAAAAAAAGAGCAATTTATGAATTTTATTCTCAAAACCCTCCGCTCCGCACTTTGTTGCGGTCTTCTTACCGCAGCCTTACTGCCAGTCCGCGCGGCGGATGACACCGTCAAGGTGGGCATCCTGCATTCCCTTAGCGGAACGATGGCTATTAGCGAAACCTCGCTTCGGGACGTTTTGCTGTTCGCAATCGATGAAATTAATGCCAACGGCGGCGTGCTTGGCAAGAAGCTGGAGCCTATTGTCGTGGACGGCGCATCGAATTGGCCGCTCTTTGCAGAGAAGGCCAAGCAACTCCTCGAGCAGGACAAGGTCGCTGTCACCTTCGGATGCTGGACCTCTGTAAGTCGCAAGTCGGTCCTGCCGGTATTTGAGAAATACAAAGGTTTGCTTTTCTATGCGGTCCAGTACGAAGGCGAGGAGCTCTCGCCGAATATTTTCTATACTGCCGAGGCCGTAAATCAGCAGGCGACTCCTGCGGTTGATTACCTTCTAGCGGAGGGGAAGAAGAAGTTTTATTTGCTGGGCTCGGATTACGTTTATCCCCAGACGACCAATCTGGTTCTGCTGGAATATCTTCTTAGCAAGGGTGTTCCGATCGAAAACATCGGCGGCGGGCTCCGGAAGGATGAATCCGGCAAAGTAATCAGCGCCGGCAAATACACGCCGTTCGGACACACCGATTACCAGCAGATCGTCGGGGAGATCAAACAATTCGCGGCAACCGGCGATGCCTGCGTGATCAATACGCTCAATGGTGATACGAACGTTCCGTTCTTCAAGGAATACGCCGCCGCGGGCCTGAGCGCGGAGGATTGCCCGGTTGTGTCATTCTCAATATCCGAGGATGAATTCCGCGGCCTTCCGGCGAAGGATCTTGTCGGCCAACTCGGCTGCTGGACCTACTTCATGTCTCTGGGCACGCCTGAGAACAAAAAGTTCGTCGAGGACTTTCAGAAGTGGCTCAAGACCACGAACGCGCCTGGTATTGTAAAGGAGAATCGCGTGACCTGCAGTCCGATGGTTCTCTCTTACGATGGCGTGTATCTTTGGAAAAACGCCGTGGAGAAAGCGGGCTCCTTCGATGTTGAGAAGGTCGTTGCCGCCCTCGAATCGGGGATCGCTTTCGACGGCCCGGGAGGGACCGTTGCCACGCAAAAGAATCACCATCTGACGAAAAACGTCTACATCGGTGAGACCGAGTCGAGCGGGCAGTTCAAAGTAATCGACTCTTTCGACAATGTTTTTGGCGAGCCCTTTCTGAAGGGAACGTTCAAGGGCAAGCAGGTTTCGAGCAACACCCAGAGTGCTTCGCCAACTGAATAACGTCGGTCTGAGCGCACCCAGAGGAACGAAACCAGCGTTCCGCCTTTCTCCCACGCACGTGAGGGCATGGTTTCGCATTGCCTTCGTCGTTGTTACTGTTCTTCTAACGGCGAGGGCCGAAGCGGATGATGCGACGGCCCGAAATTTGCTCACAAAGGCGATCCTCTCGTCGAATGTCAAAGAACAGGTTGAATTAATCGGCAAGCTTGCCGAGACGGAATCGGAGATTGCTCCGACGGTGCTCAACGCGTGGCGGGAGGGCAAAGTGTTTGTCCATGAAGCACCCGACGGCCAAAAAATTCCCTTCCTAAGGACGAACGGCAAAGCGACGCGGATCGATGATGGAAGTCCAATCGAGGCTCCTGAAACGACTCCGGTTGAATCGACGACAAAGCTCCGGAAGGCGATGAAGAATACTCTCGATGTCCTTACGATTGCCGGGCCCGATCCGCAAGGTCGCCGAGCCGCTATAACCAAGCTGGGCATGACTCAAAATGCTGCTTATCTGCCCGTTTTTCAGGCGCGACTGGCGGCGGAAAAGGATCCCTCGGTGGTGACTTCGCTTCGGGAGGCAATAGCGATCACCCAACTGGCCGGCAGTGACAATGCCGCCAAGATCGCCGCGATCGACTATCTCTCGAAGAGCCGCGTGATCCGTAGTCTTGATCTCCTCAAGAAGCTCTCCACCGATCCGGACCCTCAGGTTGCCGCCGCGGCAAGCAAGGCCGTGGTAAACATAGAGGGATATCTTCGTTGGGTTGAGCTGTGGGGAACCCTTTTCCGCGGACTGAGTCTGGGCTCGATTCTCCTGATTGCAGCTCTTGGTTTGGCGATCACCTTCGGCCTGATGGGCGTCATCAACATGGCGCACGGCGAGATTATCGTCGTAGGCGCTTACACAACGTACATGGTTCAGAACATTTTCGGAGCGGGAGTGTTTCTTTCGTTTTTCGGATTCAATCTAAACATTCCAGGCTTTCATTTTGGGGGCGCGCTTTACGAAAGCTATTTTCTCTTTGCGATTCCGATTTCGTTTCTCGTGGCGGCAGGGGTTGGGATCGCTCTCGAGCGCGGTGTCATTCGGTTCCTTTACAGCAGACCGCTGGAATCCCTTCTGGCGACATGGGGAGTTTCCCTCGTCCTTCAGCAGCTTTTCCGTCTGATTTTCGGGGCCAACAACGTCCAGGTTTACTCGCCAAGCTGGCTAAGCGGAAACTTTACGGTGAGCGACGTGTTGCTGGGATGGAACCGGCTTTTCGTCATCGGTTTTGCGATAGCGATCGTGGTGCTCGTCTGGTTGCTGCTGACCAGGACGCCGCTCGGCCTGCTCATCCGCGCGGTCATGCAAAACCGGGACATGGCTGCCTGCATGGGAGTCAGAACGGAGCGCGTCAATATGCTTACGTTTGGGCTTGGGAGCGGTCTTGCGGGCTTGGCGGGAGCGTTTCTCTCGCAGCTCGGCAACGTGGGACCGGGGCTTGGACAGAGTTATATCGTTGATTGCTTCATGACCGTCGTTGTCGGAGGCGTCGGGAACCTCGTCGGCACCATTTACTCGGCGCTGGGAATTGGTGTCGTGGACCAGGCGCTCCAGCCGTTCCTGGGCCCCGTCATGGGTAAAATCACCGTCCTCGCCGCGATTATCCTGTTTCTGCAGTGGAAGCCGGGCGGGCTGTTTCCGACACGAAGCCGCAGTCTGGAGGGCTAAGAAATGGCCGCCCGTTTCGAAGTTCGCAAGTTCGAGGTCTGGGGGATGGCGATCGCGGCCGTCGTAATCGTGGGAGTCCTGCCCGCGCTGAACGCTTTCCTTCCGGAAACGAATCCGCTGCACGTTTCTAATTTTACGATCAATCTCTATGGCAAATACCTCACTTACGCGGTCTTGGCGATTGGCGTGGATGTCTTGTGGGGATTCACCGGGCTGCTTAGCCTTGGTCAATGTCTTTTCTTTGCGCTGGGAGGCTATGCTTTTGGCATGTATCTCATGCTCAAAATTGGCAAGCTCGGCCAGTACAAGAGCGATCTCCCGGACTTCATGGTCTTTCTTGGATACAACAAGCTTCCTGCGCACTGGGTTCCCTTTGACAGTTTCTGGTTTGCGGCTGCCGCGGTTATTCTGGTCCCCGGAATTGTCGCGCTGATCTTCGGGTATCTGGCGTTTCGCTCGCGCATCCGCGGCGTCTATTTTTCGATTCTCACGCAGGCGTTTACCTATGGCGCCTGCCTGATGTTCTTTCGAAATGACTTTACCTTTGGCGGAAACAACGGCTTGACCGACTTTAAGTTCGTTCTCGGATACGATGTCAATAGCGCGGCGACGCAGCGAGTTCTCTACATTCTGAGCGGACTGCTTCTCTTCGGTGCCTATGTTTTCAGCCGCTGGCTCACCACGACGAAGTTTGGCAAGGTGCAGCGCGCAATTCGCGACAGTGAGAACCGGGTGCTTTTTTCCGGCTACGCCACGCCCAATTTCAAGCTCTTTGTCTTTGTGTACGCCGCGGTGATCTCTGGTCTGGCGGGCGCCCTCTACACCCCTCAGGTAGGAATTATTAACCCAAGCGAAATGTCGCCCGAAAAGTCCCTTGAAGCCGTCGTGTGGGTGGCGGTTGGCGGGCGCGGAACATTGGTCGGTCCGATTATCGGTTCGGTGGGAGTCAACGCCCTCAAGAGCTGGGCGACCAGAGCATATCCCGATCTGTGGCTCATCATTCTCGGCGGGCTCTTCGTGTTGATCGTCCTTTTCATGCCAAAGGGCATTGTCGGTATTCCGGAGCAGATTCAGGGGCTGCGCAAACGCTTCCAGAAGCGGGAGCCTGTGGTCGCCGTGCCCGCGGCGGGTGTTACGACCGGGACCAAATGAAGAGGGACTTTATTCTCACTGCCGAGGGGGTCAGCAAGAGTTTCGACGGCTTTAAGGCGATCAACGATCTCAATTTCTATCTGGATAAGGGCGAGCTTCGAACAATCATAGGACCGAACGGAGCTGGAAAGAGCACTTTTCTGGATTTGATTACGGGCCGTACCCGGCCAGATACGGGCACGATCGAATATCGCGGCACGCCAGTGACCAAACTGCGCGAGTATGAAATCTACAGATTAGGAATCGGGCGAAAGTTTCAGACACCGAGCGTCTATACCGACCATACGGTTTTCGAGAATATTCTTCTCGGCCTGGAAGGTAGCCGCGGGGTTTGGACGTCTATTTTCGGACGGGTTACCTCCGCGCAGCGAAATCGCATTTTCGAGGTGCTCGAGATTATCGGGCTCAAGGACCGGGCCGAGGCAAGGGCCGGCACTCTTGCCCATGGTCAGAAGCAATGGCTTGAGATTGGAATGCTGCTTGCGCAGAATGCCCAACTCCTCCTCGTTGACGAACCTGCCGCAGGCATGACCGACGAGGAAACAGCGAAGACAGGCGAGCTTCTTCTCAGCCTCGCGGGCGAACACACCATCATCGTCATTGAACATGACATGGTATTTGTTCGTCAGTTGGGGAGCAAGGTCACCGTCCTTCACCAAGGTCACGTCCTCTGCGACGGAACGCTCGATGAGGTGCAAAGCGACGAGCGTGTCATCGAGGTTTACCTTGGAAGGAAAAAGAAGCATTAGCAGCCTGCCGGACTTGAGATGAAATGAGATTCTTAAGCGAAAAGTTTCTGGTGGATTGTGAGCACCCTTTCGACAGGCTGCTAAATACAGCGCTTCGCGCTGACGTTCTGATTTCAATGAACTGCCATGCTCGCGATTGAAAATCTCTGCGTCTCGATTGGCGGTTCACGCATCCTTCGCGATGTGACGTTGGAACTTCCCGATAACAAGGTTTTCTGCCTCATGGGCCGCAATGGCGTGGGCAAGACCACGACGCTTAAGACAGTGATCGGCCTGCACAAGGCCACCAGCGGGAGCATTCGCTTTGATGGAAAGGATATTTCCCGGATGCCAGCCGAAGCCCGCGCTTCGGCCGGAATCGGATACGTGCCTCAAGGCCGTGGCATCTTCCCGCATCTTACCGTTGAGGAGAACTTGTTCGTTGGCGCAGTCGCCCAAGGGAAAAAGCCCAAGCGCGCGCTTGAGCGCGTTTTCGCGCTCTTCCCAATCCTTAAGGAATTTCTGCCGCGCAAAGGAGGCATGCTCTCGGGTGGCCAGCAGCAACAACTAGCCATTGGCCGTGCCCTTCTTACGGAACCAAAAGTCCTGATTTTGGACGAGCCGACCGAGGGTATACAGCCCAATATTATCGATCAAATCGGGGAGGCCATAAAACTCCTGCGGCGCGGTGGACATCACAACGAGGCGATGTTGCTGGCCGAAGCGGCTCAGTCCCTCAAGAAACTGAGAGAGGAAGGAAAGCATCCAAAACCCGAACTGCTCGAGACGCTTGCCGAGCAGATCAATTCGCTTCAACGCGAGGGCGCTCATCGGGACTCCACGGCATTTCGACAGGTCAACGAGTCGTTTGCCACGTTGCGCAAGGAAGGGCCGCATGAAGGCACCTTGTTAAGAGACGAAATCGAAACCGCCCTCAACTTGCTCAGCGGTGAAAGCGCCATGACCATCCTTCTGGTGGAACAGTATCTCGATTTTTGCAAGGAGCTCGCGGATAACTTTGCAATTCTCGACCGTGGCAGCGTGGTGGCTAGAGGTTCTGTTTCCGAGTTGACCGAAGAGGTTGTCAAAGAGCATCTGACCGTCTAGCAGCCTGTCGGACTTCGAATGAAGCGGGATTTGAAGCATGAAGAATCTTCGAAAAAATGAACCTGCCCTTTCAGACAGGCTGCTAGATCTTCACCGATGCATCTGAGCCCCCGCGAGCAGGAAAAGCTGATGATTGTCGTCGCCGCGGATTTGGCGCGCCGCCGGCAGCAGCGCGGACTGAAACTCAACTATCCCGAGAGCATTGCCATTCTTACTTACGAAATTCTTGAAGGAGCCCGCGACGGACGCAATGTGGCCGACCTTATGAGCTACGGCACAACGATTCTGCAAAGAAATCACGTGATGGAAGGTGTTCCCGAAATGGTGCAGGAAGTGCAGGTCGAGGCGACTTTCCCGGATGGCACGAAGCTTGTTACCGTTCACAACCCGATCCGATGATCCCCGGAGAAATCATTCTCGCATCCCACGGAGAACCTCATGAAGCCAATGTCGGCCTGGACGTGAAGAAGGTCGTCGTATCCAATCGGGGCGATCGCCCGATCCAGGTAGGAAGCCACTTCCATTTCTACGAAACCAATAGCGCGCTCGATTTTGACCGCGAAGCGTCGCGCGGGTTTCGGCTGCGCATTCCTTCAGGAACCGCCGTGCGTTTCGAACCTGGAGACACCCGCGAGGTTGAGCTCGTTGCCCTCGCGGGAAGCCGCGAGGTGCACGGCCTCAACGGAAAGATAAACGGAAAGCTTTGATTCGTTCATGAAACTGACGCGCGCACTCTATGCCGAAATGTTCGGTCCGACGGTCGGCGACCAGGTTCGCCTGGCCGACACGGAGCTCTTTATTGAAGTCGAGCGCGATCTCATCGCGGAGAATGGCGGCTACGGCGGCGAAGTGAAATTTGGCGGCGGAAAGGTCATTCGCGACGGTATGGGCCAGTCGCCTCTTGCCACCGATGCGGAATCACTGGATCTGGTCATTACGAACGCGCTCATTCTTGATGCGGTCCAGGGTGTCATCAAAGCCGATATCGGCATCAAGCACGGTCGCATCGCCGGGATCGGACATGCCGGAAATCCGCTGATCCAGGATGGCATCGGCATGATCATTGGCGCCGCGACGGAGGTTATTGCGGGCGAGGGCTGCATCGTCACCGCTGGGGGATTGGACACTCACATCCATTTCATCTGTCCCCAGCAGATCGAGCATGCAATTGCCAGCGGGATCACGACGATGATCGGAGGAGGCACCGGTCCCGCCACGGGCACATATGCCACCACTTGCACGCCCGGCCATTGGAACATTCATCGCATGCTGGAGGCTGCCGAGGAATATCCGATGAACCTCGGTTTTCTTGGCAAAGGCAATTGTTCGTCTCCCGAGCCGTTGCGCGAGCAGGTTCGCGCGGGAGCCATCGGATTAAAACTTCACGAAGACTGGGGAACGACTCCTTCCGCCATCGACACCTGCCTCGGGGTGGCCGATGAATTTGACGTTCAGGTTGCGATTCATACCGATACCTTGAATGAGGCCGGGTTCGTCGAGGATACACTTCGCGCGTTCAAGGGACGCACGATCCACACCTACCATTCGGAGGGCGCGGGAGGCGGTCACGCTCCCGATATCATTCGGGTGTGCGGCGAGGCGAATGTGCTGCCGTCCTCAACCAACCCCACCCGTCCCTACACCGTGAACACAATCGACGAGCATCTGGACATGCTCATGGTGTGCCATCACCTCGATTCCAACATTCCGGAGGACGTGGCATTTGCCGAATCCCGAATCCGCGGAGAAACAATCGCCGCTGAAGACATGCTGCACGATCTGGGCGCCTTTTCAATGATGTCGAGCGACAGCCAGGCGATGGGCCGCGTCGGCGAAGTTATTACCCGCACCTGGCAGACTGCGCATAAGATGAAAAGCCAGTTTGGCAAGCTTGCTCCGGATGGCACACCGGGCGCATCGGATCACCCCGCGGCGGACAATTTTCGCGCTTTGCGATACATTGCAAAATACACTATCAATCCCGCAATTACTCACGGCGTCGCGCATGAGGTCGGCTCTGTTGAAGTGGGGAAGCTTGCGGACCTTGTGGTCTGGAAACCGGCCTTCTTTGGAGTGAAGCCGGAGCTCATCATCAAAGGCGGATTGATTGCCTGCGCGAACATGGGTGACCCGAATGCCTCCATACCCACGCCACAGCCCATGATTTACAGGCCGCAGTTTGCAGCACACGGGCGGGCGCGCGGCTCAACCTCGGTCACCTTTGTCAGTCAGGTGGCGCTGGATTACGGATTTCTTGATCACCTGTCTCTCCACAAGCGGCTGGTGCCGGTTCGCAATACTCGTTCGGTCTCGAAACGCGATCTGCTTTGGAACAGCTCGCTTCCGAAGATCGAGGTCGATCCTGACACCTACACCGTGAAAGCGGATGGCAGGGAATTGCGCTGCGAGCCAGCCGTTGAGCTGCCTATGGCGCAGCGATACTTTCTGTTTTGAGGATCTTGGGCCTCTGCCACTGTGGCTGTTTTTATCGGCTAAGAACCAGAATCAGCCACCGATGGACACAGATTTACACGAATGAAGGAAAAATCATCCCTCGAATTCATTGGAGATTATTTGCTCGGTTCAGGAATATCCGCAGCGTGAAGGAGAGACGATCGTCCTTCTGACGGCGGATCGTGCCACGCTGGCCAAACGGCGCTGGCGAGGTGTGGCGCAGGATGGACAGGAGTTCGGTTTCGACCTCGATCACGTTTTGGTCCACGGAAGCGTTTTTCATAGAGAAGGAGGAAAATGCTATGTTATCTCGCAAGCCGCCGAGCCCGTTCTGGAAATCGAGCTGGGCCGCAATCCGGTCCAGGCAGCAGTTCTTGCCTGGCAGATTGGCAATCTGCATTTTCCCATCGAGGTGACAGGGTTCGTGATACGCAGCGAAGACGATCCCGCCATCCGGCAGATGCTTCAGCGGGAACAGATTGCCTGGCGTCCCGCCTCGGCGGTTTTTCGCCCGTTCAAGTCCGCAGGGCATGCGCACCATCACTGAGTCCTTTGCCGACTGGTTGCCGGCCCTTTTGCAGTCATCCGATGCGGCATTTCCAACGGGCGCCTACGCGCATTCTTACGGATTGGAGGAGATTGTGCGGCAGGGAGCGGTGTGGGACGAAGGGAGCTTGCGTGAGTTTCTTCGAGTCCACGTCATTCCGGGTCTCACGCATGTTGATCTTCCGCTTGTTCGGGAGGCACGATCCGCAGCCATTGATGGAAATCGTGAGGATCTGGTTGCCATTGATCGTCTCGCCGGAGCCCTAAGGATTCCCCGCGAGCTTCGCGAAGCCAGTTTGCAGACGGGCCGCCGCCGCCTTGCGATTCTTATTCGTTTGCGACCGACACCGGAACTTGAGACGCTAAGCCGGATAGCCCTGGAAGACCCTTTCGCCGGGCACCACGCCGTCGTCTGGGGGGCATCATGCGCTTCACTTCCCGTGAGCGCGTCTTTGGCGGCGTATTACTATCATTCGGTTTCCTGTCTTTGCACAGCCGCTCCGAAGCTCATTCGCATCGGTCAGGAAGGAACCCAGCGCGTGTTGACAGCTTGTCTGGAAGATGCGAAGCGCACGGTTGCAAAAGCGCTCGAAATCTTGCGGCACGAGATTGGCTGGTTTGATCCAATACTGGATATTGCCGCCATGCGCCATGAAATCGCCGGACGAGCGGCTTTTTATTTCCTGACGTTGCCCTCGAGAATTTCGCTCTTGGTGGCCGGGTTCGCTGGTGCTTCATATCGTGCGGTGAAGCTTGTGCGCATTGGAATCGGGGGGCCGGTCGGCTCCGGAAAAACGATGCTCGTGCTGCGGCTCTGCGAATGGCTGCGCGAGGAGCTTAGCCTGGCGGTGGTAACCAATGATATTTACACCCGGGAGGATGCGGAATTCTTGGTCAGAAACCAGGCGCTTCCTGCCGGCCGTGTGATAGGAGTGGAGACGGGCGGATGCCCCCACACCGCGATCCGCGACGATACCAGCATGAACGATTCCGCGGTGGCGGAGCTTGTGAGGCGCTTTCCGGAGCTTGAGCTTATCCTCATTGAAAGCGGCGGCGACAATCTATCGGCCACGTTCTCTCCGGAGCTGGTGGATGCGTTCATCTACGTGATAGACGTCGCCGAGGGAGACAAGATCCCGAGAAAGGGTGGTCCGGCGATTAAGAACAGCGACCTTCTGCTCATTAACAAGATCTCCCTTGCTCCTCATGTGGGAGCGGACCTCGGCGTGATGGATCGAGACGCCAAGCTCATGCGGGGAAGCAAGCCGGTGCTGTTCGCTGATCTCAAGTCAGGGCAGGGCCGGGAAGACCTGCTCGGCTGGCTTCGCAGAGAGTATCTCTTTGTCTAGCACCCTTTCGGACTTTGAAATCGAACCTCCATTCTTTGCTTTGACTTAGTGTCGTCTGTTTGCAATCCCTGCTGTGGAGTCCGGGGTCATTTGCGCATTGAATGCCGTATTGACGCCGCGCGAAGAACGTTTCTCGCAAAACAGGCGTTTCGTGCGCCAGTGCACTTGAGCAAGCCGCATTGGGATGGAAACTACTTGATCGTAAACGTGGTTAATCCGACGGCGGGTCTTTTTGCGGGTGATCACGTCGAGATGAGTGCCCGAATTTGTCAGGGCGCGAGCACCGTGCTGACGAGTCCAAGCGCCGCCCGCGTTTTCCGCGCGAGAGATTCCGCCGGCAAAGCACAGGTTACACAATCGATTGTTGTTGAGAGCGGTGGGAGACTGGACGTCTTCCCTGAGATGCTCATTCCGCATGCCGGGGCGCGCTATTCGCAGATTACTCGGATTGACGTTGAGGCTGGCGGAGAATTGTTCTTCACGGAGATGATTGCACCCGGACGAACGGCGTCGGGAGAAGCGTTCGACTACGACGAGCTCGAGTTTGGCCTGGATCTAATCGTTGCGGGTGAGCTGGCGGTTCGAGAGTGTTATCGTCTGGCGCCGCGCACCGAAGGCATGCGAGCCATCAGGAGGGATTTCCCAAGCGCATATTGTGCATCCGCATTCATCGTTTCGCATCGCCCGGCCGATGACAGCTTAAAACGGGCCGTGGGCGCCCTGCATACATCGCGCATTCTCGCCGGCGCCAGCCACCCCACGAAGGATGTTTGCGCTATCAAGCTGGTCGCAGCGGATAGCATGTCGCTGCGCGCCGCAGTGGCCGGGATTCGCGCGATCGGATATTCGTATCTCAGATGGCCGAAACCTCTGTTACGCAAATTGTGAGGGTTCCAAGTGGGAGCAACCAATTCTTGTCGCATATGCGACAAAGTTTCGCTCAACAGCGGCCGGCTTGAGCGAGGACTCGCGGAAGATTTTTTCGATGTCAGCGTCGAGGATTCGCGGCTACAGTTTGTATTCTGCACCGGCGATGCCGGTTCCTTCGATCGACGCGGCCTCTCGCGCCGGGGCATGCGCCTCGTCCATGAATCTGCAAAGCCCCGCGTAGAGCCCGCCGTTCGCCAGAAGTTCGTCGTGGCGACCGCGCTCGACGATCTTCCCGCGCTCGAGCACAAATATTTGATCGGCGTGACGAACGGTTGAGAGCCGGTGCGCGATGACGAAACTTGTGCGGTTGGCCATCAAGCGGTCGAGTGCCTGCTGGATGAGCCTTTCTGTAGCCATATCCACGCTGGCCGTTGCTTCGTCCAGCACGAGGATTGGCGGATCTTTCAGGAGCGCGCGCGCTATCGAGAGGCGCTGCTTCTCTCCGACGCTAAGCCTTACTCCGCGCTCTCCGAGCTGGCTGTGAAGACCGTCCGGGAGGCGTTGAACAAACTGCGCGGCGTTCGCTGCTTCGAGTGCCGCCCAAAGTTGATCTTCGGAGGCTCCGGGATTACCCACGCGAAGGTTTTCTGCCGTCGTACCGTTGAAGAGAAAACTCTCCTGAGTGACCATAGCGATGTTCTCGCGGAGGAAACGGCGGGACAGAGTGCGGATCTCCCGGCCGTCGACAAGGATTTGTCCGGAGTCGTATTCGTAAAAGCGCACAAGAAGGTTGACCATCGTCGATTTTCCTGCGCCCGTCGGGCCGACAAGGGCAATCATCTCACCGGCACTCGCATGCAGGCTGACGTCTCGCAATACGGGCAGTGCGGGTGTGTAAGCAAAGTGAACGTGCCGGAACTCGACTTTGCCGCTCAACGGAACGGCCGCGGCGCCCTGGTCGGTTTCCGGTGCGTCGTCGAGGATTTCGAAAACGCGTTCCCCTGCCGCGCGTCCCGCCTGAAGGAGTTGATTAAGCTGGTGCAGGCGCCCGACCGGTTCGTAAAGGAAGCGGGCGAGCACGAGGAATGCCACCAGTACGCCAATATCCATCTGCTGGTGGAGCACGCGATGCGCGCCGAAGCCGGCGATGAGCAGCATGCCACACGAAGCAAGGAAGGTCATTGCGGGACTGTAGATTGCCCACGCGCGCATGACGATGAGGGTTGCCTGTCGAAGCGTATCGCCGGCTGCATTGAAACGCGCATGCTCGCGCCCTTCGCTGGTGTAGGCTTTGATCTGCCGGATCCCCGAGATGTTGTCGTGAAGAAGGGCGTTGAGGGCTGAGGCTGCCCTGCGCTGCAAGCGGTAGCGAGATCGCGCGGTGAGTGTGTAGGCAAGCGCTCCGCCCGCGAGCAAGGGAACGGGCACAAGGGCTATCGCAGTCAGCACGGGGCTGTACGCCAGCATGAGGCTGCTAACGATAACGATCTGCAGGACGGCGACCGTTCCCTGTTCGAGGCCGTCGATAAGGACCCGCTCCAGCGAAGTCACATCCTCGATAAGCCGGGTCATAATGTCTCCCGTCGCGCGATTGTCGAACCAGGACAGCGGCAGGGATTGAACGTGAGCGTAAAGGTCGCTCCGCAAATCGCAGATCACCCGCTGCTCGAAGTGATTGTTTAATACGATTCGCAATGCGTTCAAACCATCCTGCGCAAGAAATGCCGCAAGTCCGATGGCGATTAACGGCGGCAGAAGTTGCGGCTGATTCTTCCGGATGACTTCGTCGACGATCATCTGGGTGACTGCCGGAAAGACCACGACCATCAATGTTCCGAGAACGGCGCACGCCAGCGTGCCAAATGCCAGGGCCGGATAGCGTTGGACGTAGCGAAAGACACGAAAAAAAACACTCATGGCAGCAGCAGCCTCCAAATTACGGAGGCTTTGGCCCGATGCCAGGAGCTTCTTTTCGCTTCAAGCTGACCCGCAAGAGAGCATGAGTTGCATTCTCCTTGCGAGCGGAACCCGGCGAGACATGAAATCAGTCTGGATAGTCTTCAGCCGCCGAGATAAGCCGCCTTGATCTCCTCGTTTTCCCGCAAGGCGGCCGACCGATCATGCAAAAGTACGCGACCGGTTTCCAATACGTAACCGTAGTGAGAAATTTCGAGCGCGAGGTTGGCGTTCTGTTCCACAAGCAGAATGGTCAACCCAAGCGTTCTGTTGATCTCGACGATCTTGTCGAAGATCGTGCGCACGAGGATCGGAGCGATTCCAAGCGACGGCTCGTCGAGCATGAGGCACTTCGGTTTGCTCATCAATGCCCTTCCAATGGCGAGCATCTGTTGCTCGCCGCCGCTCAGCGTTCCCGCGGTCTGTCTTTCACGTTCATGGAGGCGCGGGAAGATTCCGAAAACGTATTCCAGGTCCTTGGCGATACCCGGCTTGTCTCGACGGAGGTAGGCGCCCATTCGGAGATTTTCCATGACAGTGAGATTGGCGAAAATCATGCGGCCTTCCGGACATTGCGCGATGCCTCTGGCCACGATCTTATGTGGCGGCTTGTTGGTAATCTCCTCGCCGTCAAAGGTTATCGTTCCTGACTTTGCCTTCACGACGCCCGAAACTGTGCGAAGCGTGGTCGTCTTGCCGGCGCCGTTTGCGCCGACCAAGGTGACGATGCTCCCTTTTTCGACTTTCGCGCTGATGCCCTGCAGCGCGCTGATCGAGCCATAGCAGACTTCGAGATCTCTGATTTCAAGCATCGGCCTCCTTTCCGAGGTACGCGGCGATGACCTTGGGATCGCGGCGAATTTCATCCGGAGTTCCTTCGGCGATCTTTTTTCCGTAATCGAGCACGCTAATGCGCTCGCAGATGCCCATGACGACCCTCATGTCGTGTTCGACGAGAAGAACGGCGAGACCAAATTTTTCTTGCGTGAACCGTATGAGCTTCATGAGCTCGATTTTCTCTGTCGGGTTCATTCCGGCAGCGGGTTCATCAAGCAGCAGAAGCTTTGGCCGGGTGGCGAGCGCCCGCACAATCTCGAGACGCCGCTGGTCGCCGTAAGGCAGCGCGCGGCAGGAATAGTCGCGCTCCGCGGCCAAGCCAAAGATTTCCAGGAGCTCCATGATGCTGGATTCGATTTCGCTTTCCTCACGGGCGAATCCGCCCGCGCGCAGAAGCGCATGGGATATGCCGTGCCGGAGGTGCATGTTGCAGGCGGTGCGCACGTTGTCGAAAACGCTAAGTGAACTAAATAGGCGGATGTTCTGAAACGTGCGCGCGATGCCGCGGGCGGTAATGCGATAGGGACGGTGACCGATGACGGATTTGCCGGCAAACGCGATTTTGCCGCCGGTTGGCCGATAAACGCCAGTGATCAAATTAAAGACCGTCGTTTTCCCCGCGCCATTGGGTCCGATGAGGCCGGCGAGTTCCCCCTCGCCGACGGAGAAAGAAAAGTCAGAAACGCAGCGCAGCCCTCCAAACTGCATGGTCACCGCGTCCAATTGCAGCAAGGGCGCTGTCATGTCTTCTTCCGTTTCAGACTCACCGCACCGAACAATCCCTGCGGGCGTGTGAGCATGAGGATGATGAGAAGCAGCGAATAAAGGATCATCCGGTTTTCAGTGATTGGACGCAGCCAGTCCGGAAGCCACGGATAGCTGGAGACTGCTCTAAGCCACTCTGGCAGGATCGTCAGCAAGACCGCCGCAAGACACACCCCCGCCGTGCTCCCCATGCCGCCGAGAATGACCATCACCACGATGTCAAAGGACCGAAGGAAATTGAATCCCTCGGGGTGAATGAATTGTTTGAAATGTGCGTAAAGACCGCCCGCGACACCGGCGAAAAAGGCGCCGATGACGAAGGCAAGCACCTTGTATTTAGTAGTGTTAATCCCCATTGCCTCGGCGGCGATCTCATCATCACGCACGGCAAGAAATCCGCTGCCGTAGGTCGATCGGACGAGGCTAAGCACAACATACACGGTCAGGGCGGCGAAGGCGAAGGTCCAAAAGAAATTCGTGTGCTGAATCATTCCTCCCAGTCCCCGCTGAGCGCCGAGCGGATCGGCGTTTTGGATGACGCCCTTGATGATTTCATTGAAGCCCAGTGTGACGATGGCGAGGTAATCTCCTCGAACCCGCAGCGAGGGGATGCCCACGGTCAAACCGGCGAGGGCCGCCGCCAGGCCGCCGGCGATGAGCGCCAGAACATACATGCTGGTAGTTCCCAGTGTACTCAATCCGAGAACGTATCCGAAGCTTAGCGTCAGCCAGGCTGAGGAATAAGCGCCGACTGCCATGAAACCCGCGTGCCCAAGCGAAAATTGACCCGTATAGCCATTAACGAGATTGAGGCTCGTGGCGAGAATAATGTTAATTCCGATTCCGATGATGATGTCGTAGTAGTAAGGGCTGATGTTGCCTGCAAAAGCAGAGAGCACGCCGCAGGCCACCAGAGCCAGAAGGAGAAGGACTTTTGCGCGGTCGATCATTAGACTTTTTCACCTTCAGACTTGCCCAACAACCCGGAGGGTTTGAGCAGGAGGATCAGAATGAGGACAGCAAAAACGATGGCGTCGCGGTAGGTGGGGTTGATGTATCCGACGACGAGCGCCTCAAGGAAACCGATCAAGACTCCGCCGAGGGCGGCGCCGGGAATATTGCCGATACCCCCAAGCACGGCTGCGACGAAAGCCTTGAGACCGGCGTTCACTCCCATGAGCGGGTCAATACTCGGTTGCTGAATGGAAGTGAGGATGCCGGCAGCACCCGCCAGAGCAGAGCCTAGACCGAAGGTAAAGGAAATCACGACGTCCGTGTTTACACCCATCAGGGAGGCGGCGAGGGGATTGAAGGATAGTGCGCGCATGGCCATCCCCAATCGTGTGTGCAATACGATGGCCCTGAGGCCAATGAGCAGAAAAAGCGTTACACCGACGACGATCAGCTGTCCGGCCGTGATCGTTAACGCCGAAAATGCGCCCCAGGATTCGGGAATCTCGATAGCGCGGTCGACGATGATTTCGGGGAAGGATTTGGGGTCGGCTCCAAACACGTATTGGCCGCCGCTCTCAAGGAAGAGGGAAACCCCAATCGCTGTGATAAGGACGGTCAGCTTGGGACGGTCGCGCAGTGGGCGGTAGCAGAGCTTTTCGATTATGATTCCGATGAGGGCGCAGATGAGCATCGCAGCGAGCAACACCGCCGTCGCGCCGGCAAACGAGGGACCTCCGCCGAACGCAGCGAGCAGTTTCGGCGCCGTGTAGAGTCCCGCAAACGCGCCCAGCATGTATACGTCGCCGTGCGCAAAATTAATGAAGCGCAGGACCCCGAAGACCATCGTGTAGCCCAAGGCGATGAGCGCGTAAATCGAACCCTGAGCCAGCCCGTTAATGAGCTGCTGGATGAATTCGATCATGGGGCCGCAGAGAGCGCAGAGCTCAAAGGGATATTCTCTGGATGCGCCTATCGATCACATCCAACTGACCCTTGCAGGGGATATCGCGAGACCTTCCTCGGTGGCCGAACGCTCGCGGGACTAAACCCTGGCACAAGCCACAGGCGGAGAAAATTTGAAAACCCGATCGCGCCAACGATCCATTCGCCTGGCGCGCATGCCCCATCTCGGTATTCTTCGTGCGCTTCGCAGGCTTTATGGCGCAACAGACTCCACGAACTGAAAGCCACCGTTTCCTATCGTGAGAATGACGGCAGGTTTCGAGGCGTTGCGCTTGGAATCGAGGGTTATCTTTCCGGTAATGCCGTCATGATCCTTTGTCGATGCGATGGCATCGCGGAGCTTTTCCGGTTCTGTGGTGCCTGCTCGCTTGATGGCTTCGCCGAGGATCATTGCGCTGTCGTAGCCGAGGGCAGCCATGTCGTCAGGCACCTCGCCATACTTCGCTTTGAAGGCCTTCACGAACTCCTGAACTTTCGGCGATTTGTCGTCGGAGGCGTAGTGGCAGGAAAAGAACGAGCCGTCGAGTGAATCGCCGGCGACTTTGAGGAGCGAGTCGCCAACCCAGCCGTCCCCGCCAAGCAATGGCGCCTTGATGCCGAGAAGCTTGGCCTGCTTGGCGATGAGCGAAACCTCGCCGTAGTAGCCGGGAACGAATATCGCGTCGGGATTGGCAGCCTTGATCGAGGTCAGTTGCGGTTTGAAATCCTTGTCGCCCGTTGAATATTTCTGCTCCTTGACGATCTGGCCGCCGCTGGCCTTGAAGTCTTTGATGAAGAACTCTGCCAGGCCCACGCTGTAATCCTGTTTCACGTCGGTGAGGACGGCGACATTCTTCCAGCCCTTTGACTGCGCAAATTTCGACATGACGGTTCCCTGGAAAGGGTCAATAAAACAAACGCGGAAGATATAATCGCCGACTTCAGTCACCTTCGGGTTGGTCGACGCCGGCGAAATCATCGGGATCTTGCTTTGCTGGCAAATTGGAGCCGCTTCGAGCGACTTGGAGGA
Source organism: uncultured Verrucomicrobiae bacterium (assembly GCA_963847295.1). Classification (GTDB taxonomy): domain Bacteria; phylum Verrucomicrobiota; class Verrucomicrobiia; order Chthoniobacterales; family Terrimicrobiaceae; genus DASTFP01. The sequence goes on along the minus strand of CAWJZG010000003.1, from coordinate 19,499 downwards.
GGCCACTTCGCCCAGCACGGCAACCACCTTGTCCTGTGAGATGAGTTTGCGAGCGATCGTCGCCGGCTGGCCAGCCTGCGATTGGTCGTCGTCGGTGATCAGCTTGAGTTTTTTTCCGAGTATGCCTCCCGCGGCGTTAATCTCTTCGACAGCGAGAGCGGTCCCCTTGTGCGAGGACTGGCCGAAGCTCGCGCTCCCGCCGGTAAGCGAGGCGTACTCTCCAATGACGATCTCTTCCTGGGCAAAGATCGCAGAACCGGGGGCGATCAAGGCCAGCGAAACGGTGGCAATGATGAATCGTAGCATAAGTGTTTCTTAGCAAGTGGCGTTCCAGGGTTCGCGCGTCAATACCAAAGCGCGGAAGAAACAATAAATCGAGCGAAGATGCGATTGAATTTCAAGGCGCGCCGCGCCAGCGACCGGACGACGAATAGTCGGTTTTCGCTTCGCGAGGCGAAAAATTACCAGCGATGGCAGTGCATGTCCTCGGAAATTTGCCAGGCTGAGGGGCGGCTAGTGAGCCTTTGCGCGCGTCTCCACCGCCGTAACGGACGATATGCGGTCCGTCCAGGCCAAAAGAAGGGCGGAGGAGACGAAGGTCAGGTGCACGACCACTTGCCAAAGCACGGCCTGTTCGGTAACCGCCGGTGTTCCGATTTCGATAAAGGTTTTCAAGAGATGGATGGAGGAAATGCCGATGAGCGCCGTGGCGAGTTTCACTTTGAGAACGCCGGCATTGACGTGTGAGAGCCATTCGGGCTGGTCCGGATGGTCCTCCAGCCGAAGGCGGGAGACAAATGTTTCGTAGCCGCCGACGATGACCATAATAAGCAGATTCGCGATCATCACCACGTCGATCAGCCCCAGCACCGTGAGCATGATCTCTTTTTCTTGGATGTGAGGCGCCTCCCCGATAAGGTGGAAGAGTTCGATGATGAAGTGATAGACATAGACTCCTTGGGCAACGATGAGTCCAAAGTAGAGAGGCGCCTGGAGCCAGCGACTGAGGAAGATCAGGTTGGCGAGAGCATTCTGTGATCGTGTGCGTGGAGTTTCACTCATGGGCGAGGGAATCTTTTACACCTGTTGGCGGCGCGCTGCAACCGGGCACTAGGATGCGAAATGGCTTCCCATCGCAACGCGGCTGGCGTTTCCTCTGACTTCCTTATGGATCTGCTCAAGCAATTTTTCGACTTCCTCCTGCATGCGGAAAATCACCTTGTCGCCTTCATCCAAAACTATGGCACTTTGGTTTATGCGTTGCTTTTTGTGATTGTTTTTTGTGAAACGGGGCTTGTCGTAACGCCCTTTTTGCCAGGCGACTCGCTCCTGTTCGCAGTCGGCGCCCTAACCGCTCAGGGATTGATGGCTTGGGAGATTGTCCTGCCCGTTCTGCTCGTTGCGGCTATCCTGGGAGACAGCGTAAACTATTCCATCGGGAAATGGATCGGTCCGAAAGTCTTTCACTTTGAATCGAGCCGGCTCTTCCGGAAGGAATACCTGCTCAAAGCCCACGCCTTCTATGAGAAATACGGTGGACGCGCCATCATTCTGGCGCGCTTTGTGCCGATCGTTCGCACCTTCGCGCCCTTCGTTGCCGGCGTGGGCACGATGCACTACGCAAAGTTCTTCGCCTATAACGTCACGGGCGCCATCTTGTGGGTAGGTTTGTTCGTGGGTGCGGGCTTCTTTTTCGGGAACTTGCCCTTTGTGAGGGAGAATCTGAAGGTTGTCATCTTGGGCATAATCATTGTGTCGGTGCTGCCGATAGTGTGGGAATTCGTCAAAGCGCGGCTCGAAAAACGAAAAGCGGGAATTTAGCCTTATCAGGAGAAAGACGGAGAGGCGTTTTTCGAATCCTCCTCAAGAGAAAAACCAGTCCGCGCGCGACTTCGCGCAAGGCATCTGAAAAAAGCCAACTCGCGAATGGAGTTGTTGCAAATTGGACAATTTTCGATCCGCTGACCGCAATTCCCTGAACTCCAGCAAGAAGGAAACTTTCGTTCGGGAAGCTTGGCATGGGGATTGCTTTCAAAGTTGCCGCTGCGTGTCTCGGTGCGCGGACTTCACATAAGAATTAGCAACAACCAACCCAAGACGTTCAATCACCCATGTGTAAAAGCAAACCCCTATTGGCGGCGCTGACCGCGGCCTTTTTGATCGCCGGCACAATTGCGGTTCCAAGCCGCGTCTATGCTCAGGAGGCCCCGGCGGCAGAGGAGGCAGCGGCGCCGGAGGCTGCCGCGCCGGCAGAGCCGACGTTGGACCAGCGCGTTGCGGACCTCGAAGCCTACATCAACAACGTGGCTCGCACGCCGGATGTGGCATCGAAGGTCAACGTTCCCGGTCCCGGCCACAACGCTTGGCAGATGGCATCAACCGCCCTGGTGCTTTTCATGACGCTTCCGGGCCTCGCGCTTTTTTACGGCGGGCTGGTGCGGGTGAAGAACGTTCTCTCTATTCTGGCCATGTGCATGGGAATCGCAGGCCTGGTGACGATTCTTTGGTGGCTGTGCGGCTACAGCCTCACCTTTGGAGGATCCAATCCGTTTATCGGAGACCTAAGTTTTGCGATGTTCAAAGGAATGTCACCTGGCGGCGTGGGTGCGGGTTATTATTGGATCTCGGACTACGTCTGGGCCATGTTTCAGCTCACGTTTGCTATCATTACGCCGGCCCTTATTTTTGGCGCGACCGCCGAGCGGATGAAATTTTCCGCGGTGCTGCTTTTCACCGGCATTTGGATGTTCCTGGTTTATTTTCCGCTCGCGCATATGGTTTGGTCGACAAGCGGCTTCATGTGCGGTCCGTTGAATCCGAATGCCGGCATCAAGGCCATCGACTTCGCGGGTGGCACAGTCGTGCATATGTCATCAGGCTGGACCGCTCTCGTATTGTGCCTGATCCTTGGCCCGCGCTCCGGCTTTGGCAAGGAGCCGATGCCGCCACACTCGATGGTGCTTTGTATGGTCGGCACGGGAATGCTTTATGTAGGCTGGTTCGGTTTTAACGCGGGTTCAGCTCTCGGAGCCGACGCGATCGCTTCGAATGCGTTCACAACCACGATGCTCGCGGCAGCCACGGGCGGGTTTGTCTGGGCCGTTATGGAATGGCTCACCAAGGGACATCCCAGCGTGCTCGGGTTTCTGCTCGGGCATCGTCGCGGGTTTGGTGGTTATCACACCGGCGTGCGGCTTCGTCACTCCGTCGGGAGCGATGATAATCGGTGTCGCGGCGGGCATCATTCCCTTCCTTGCGGTGACCTATCTGAAGAAGGCGATTGGTTACGATGACGCGCTCGACACTTTTGGCGTGCACGGAGTCGGTGGAACCCTAGGCGCCTTGCTCACCGGTCTTCTCGCCGATGAAAGCGCCAACGCCGTCGTGGGGACGCTCAAGGAAGGCCTTTTCTTCAATCAATTAAAGGCGGTGATTCTTACGATCATTCTTTCGGTCGTCGCCACTGTGATCATCGCATTCATCGTGAAGATGGTCATCGGTCTGCGTCCGACTCCCGAATCGGAATTGCGGGGCCTGGACCTCAGTGATCACGGCGAAGAGGGCTACATCCTCAGCTAAGTATTTCGAATCGATGAGGAATTTGGAGTCATGAAAAAGATCGAAGCAATCATCAAGCCTTTCAAGCTGGAGGAAGTCAAAGACGCTCTCGCGGATCTGGGAATCGAGGGAATGACCGTGAGCGAAGTCAAGGGTTTCGGCCGGCAAAAAGGACACACGGAAATCTATCGTGGCAGCGAATACACGGTCGACTTCCTGCCAAAAATCAAAATTGAAGTCGTGCTTGGCGATGCTCTTCTCGAGAGCGCTGTCAGTGCCATTGTGAAGGCGGCAAAGACCGGGAAGATCGGCGACGGCAAGGTGTTCGTCTCGCCCGTCGAGGAAGCGATCCGGATACGGACCGACGAAACCGGCGAGAAGGCCGTCTGAAATTCGGAGATACAACTAATGAGACAGCGAAGCCGGCGGGGCCAGAGACCCCGCCGGCTTCGTGCCTTTATTGCTCTTGGTTTCTTGCATGCCGCCGGCCAATGCGGCGCGAAGCGAGCCGAGGGCTGGGGCTTCTCCGCGACGAAGGATGATCCATCGCTTCCGCGTCGCGAACTCTCAATGCGCGTGCCAGCGACTCCGCGAGTTGTTCGCGGTTATAACTCGTCATCTGGGCTTGTTCTAAAGAAGTATCTGGAAATCGCTTCCTCGCAGGCTTGCTGCATGGCGCCTTTACGATTCAGGATGCGGTCGGCGAGCTTGACGATCAGTGCATTGGGAAATGCCTGCGGACGGGCGGTGAGGATGGCGTTGAAGCATTCTGCTTCCCGGCCAGGCCCCGCAGCCTGGCAGAGAATGGCGTAGGCTACGGCGGTTGACCGCGAGATGCCGGCCCAGCAGTGAATCAGAATCTCAGCGCCCGGCTCGAGATCTGCGGCGAAGGCCAGGATTCGGCGAAGGTCATCCTCCACCGGTGCCTGACGTCCAGATTCCTCGGCGCTGATGTCGTGAAAGTAGGCGATATGCAGCCGTGTTTCGACCAGTAGCCGGTTGCGAAGCTGTTTCTCGACGCTCCCACGCTCGATCCATTCGGGATCCCAAATCGAGACGATGTGAGTGAAGGGATTTCTCAGAACCGTTTCAAGCTCCGCCACGCCGCAAACATGGATTTTTGGCACGGGCGTCATGAGAGAGGGTGCGACCGCGGTTTCGGATGAAGACGTGTTAGAATTCTCTCAAAAGAATGCGGGCCCGCTGCCATGAACGATAACATAGGGAATTTGCTTATCGTTTCAATCGGCCTTGTGGCCTGGCAAGCCGGCTGCCGGTTTTTTCTCTGAAACCATTCTCGGTCTCCGCGCTGCGCCTATGGAACGCATCGTTCCCTTTTCGCTTGACCCCTCTGTCCCCCTTCAACCAGCATCTTCGCATGAACGCGCTCGAAGCCGGTTTTCGGGGCAAGTGCTCCAGCCGCCCAGAAAGCGATTTTGTGTCAGTGCTGCGCGGGAGTGCGCAATGAGTGTCGCCGTCGAGTTCCACGAGGTCGTCAAATCGTTCGGACCGGTGCGCGTGCTGCACGGCGTGAGCGTTGCGCTCGAACCAGGGCGCGTCTACGGATTGCTCGGCGAGAACGGCGCCGGCAAATCGACCCTGATGAAGATCCTTGCCGGTTACGAGGCACTCAGCGGCGGTGAGGTGCGCATCAACGGGCGTGCGGTGCATTTCAGTGGCTCGCGGGCGGCGGAGGCCGAGGGTATCGTGTTGATCCATCAGGAATTCAACCTCGCCGACGACCTGACCATCGCGCAGAATATCTTTCTCGGCCACGAGAAGAAGCGCGGCTTGTTCCTCGACGATGACACGATGCGCAGAGAGGCCGCTGTGGTGCTGGAGCAGGTCGGGCTGAAAGTCGACCCCGACACCAAGGTGCGGAACTTGATCGTCGCTGAAAAGCAACTGGTCGAAATCGCCAAGGCCCTCGCGCGCAAGGCAAAACTGCTGATCATGGACGAGCCCACCGCAACGTTAACCCCCGGCGAGACCGAACGTCTGTTTAAGCTGATCGCCCAGCTGAATGCGGGTGGCGTGACAGTGCTCTACATCTCGCACAAGCTCGACGAAGTAGAGCGCATCACCCATGAGGTGATCGTCATGCGCGACGGGCGCTTTGTCGCGCGTGAGCTCACCCGCAACGTTACCCGGCAGCAAATGGCCAACCTGATGGTGGGCCGTGAGCTATCCGATTTGTTCCCGCCCAAGACACCTGCAGCTGGGCAGACCGAACAGCAGCCCCTATTAAGGGTGCAGAACTTCACCGTGCCGGGCTGGGCTCAGGATGTGAGCTTCGAAGTGCGGCCCGGCGAGATCCTGGGTTTTGCCGGGCTGGTGGGCGCCGGCCGCACCGAGTTGTTCGAGGGGCTGCTGGGTCTGCGCGAGCACCATGCCGATCGCATCGAGCTCGGCGGCCGCGCTGTGAGGTTTCGCAATCCGCGCGATGCGGCCGACCAGGGCCTGACCTATCTGAGCGAAGACCGCAAGGGCAAGGGACTGCATGTCGCATTCGGCCTGCGCGAGAACCTGACGCTGATGGCGCTGAAACGCTATGCGCACCCGTGGCTGGACCCAAAGGCGGAACAGCAGGCCTTGCGAACGGCGGTCGAAACGTTCGGCATCCGCACGGGTTCGTTGGACATCCGTGCCTCGTCGTTGTCCGGCGGCAACCAGCAGAAGCTCGCATTGGCCAAGGTGCTGCACCCCGATCCGCGGGTGGTGGTGCTGGACGAGCCCACTCGAGGGGTGGACGTCGGCGCGAAGCGCGACATCTATTTCCTAATCCAGAAAATCGCCAACGAAGGGCGCGGTGTGATTGTCATCTCGTCCGAGCTGATTGAACTGATCGGTTTGTGCGACCGAGTAGCCGTGATGCGGGCGGGCCGCCTGGAAGCCACGCTCGATGCCGAACACCTGAGCGAAGAGGCATTGATTGCGCATGCAACAGGAACACACTATGCAACCGGAACCCCCTAAGACCCCTACTCAGCAACAGCAACCCCCTGAAACGCCCGCGCGGGGCACGGCCGGAGCGGCTGCAGGTCGGTCGTGGTGGGCGCGCCTGCACGGGATCGGGCCGATCGCCGGCCTCGCGCTGCTGTGCGTGGCGGGCACGCTGCTCAATCGGGACTTCGCCACCTTCGACAACGGCATGAACGTGCTGACCCGCACGGCCTTTATCGGCATCATCGCGGTGGGCATGTGCTTCGTCATCATCTCGGGCGGCATAGACCTTTCGGTCGGATCGATGGCGGCGCTGATTGCGGGGTGCGTCATTCTCTTAATGAATCATCTCGGAACGTCTGGGTTTTCGACGGTGGGCGTTGTGATGCTCGGGATGGCCTTCGCGCTCGTGCTCGGCGCCGTTTTCGGTCTGGCGCACGGCCTCCTCATCACCCGGGGGCGCATCGAGCCCTTTATCGTCACGCTGGGAACCCTGGGGATCTATCGCGCGTATCTCACCTACTTTGCCGACGGTGGCGCCATTACGCTCGACAATGCGCTGTCTGACGTTTACAGCCCGGTGTATTACGGGAGCCTGCTGGGCATCCAAGTGCCCGTCTGGGTGTTCGCTGTGGTGGCTGTCATTGGTGGCGTGATCCTCAATCGCACCGCTTACGGCCGCTATGTGCAGGCCATCGGGTCCAACGAGCAGGTGGCTCGCTATGCCGCGGTGGATGTCGACCGCATCAAGGTGATCACTTACATGCTGCTGGGCGTGTGTGTGGGCGTCGCCACGCTGTTATATGTGCCGCGGCTGGGTTCGGCTTCACCCAGCACCGGCCTGCTGTGGGAGTTGGAGGCGATTGCCGCGGTCATCGTCGGCGGTACCGCGTTGAAGGGTGGTGCCGGCAGCATCACCGGCACGGTGATCGGGGCGATTCTCCTGTCGGTTATCAGCAATATCCTGAACCTCACAAACATCATCAGCGTCTACCTCAACGCTGCGGTGCAAGGCTTCGTGATCATCGTGGTCGCCTTTATGCAGCGTCGACGCAAATGAGGATTTCAACTCCGTGCTTTATTTCGTCTCCGAGCTGGGCGATGATCAATCAACCCAGAATACTGAATCTATGATTACCCCCTCATCAAATCCGCAGAAAAAAGGAACGCCAAAATTCGAGGCTTTTACTCGCAGCGCATTGGTGGACGTTCGACCAATCAGAACCAGATTCGCCATCTGCAAATTGGCTCTTATTGCCACGGCGGTGGGATTGCTCTGCGCCAGCCCGGCTGTAAGCGCGGAGGAGCCCGTCAACATTGGCGTGTCAATCCCTGCAGCCACCCATAGCTTCACGGCCGGAATTGTCCACTGGGCCAACGAGGCGAAGAAAGAGCTCGAAAAGGCGCATCCCGGACTGAAGGTCACCGTCAAGACCGCAGGAAGCGCTCCCGAGCAGGCGAACCAGCTGCAGGATCTGCTGACGGTGAGCAAGATCAACACCCTGGTCATCTTTCCGTTCGAGTCGGCGTCGCTGACCAAGCCGGTTGCACAGCTCAAGAATAAGGGTGTCTACGTGACCGTGGTAGACCGTGGCCTCACAGACACCAGCGCGCAGGACGCCTACGTGTCCGGCGACAACACAGCCTTCGGCAAGGTTGCTGCCGAGTACCTCGCCAAGGCCCTGAATGGCAAGGGCAACATCGTTGTCCTCCGAGGCATTCCCACCACCCTCGACAACGAGCGCATGGATGCCTTCAACGCCGTCATGAAGAACTATCCGGACATCAAGATATTGGACGCCAAGCACGGCAACTGGAACCGCGACGATGCTTTTAAGGTGATGCAGGACTACCTGACGCGCTTCAAAGAAATCGACGCGGTTTGGGCGGCCGATGACGACATGGCGGTGGGTGTGCTCAAGGCCATCGAGCAAGCCAAGCGCAACGATATCAAGATCGTTTTCGGTGGCGCTGGCGCCAAGGGCGCGATCAAGACGCTAATGGATGGCAGCAACCCTTTGATCCAGGCAAACGTTTCCTACTCGCCGAAGTTCATGTACGACGCCATCAAGCTGACTGCTGAAGCGAGGCTCAAGGGCGAGAAGCTGCCGGACAAGATCATCATTCCGTCGGTGCTTATCACCAAGGAAAACGCCAAGGAGTTCTACTTCCCGGACTCGCCGTTCTGATCACCGGACGTCGCCTCGAACGCAATTGATCGAACAGTGACCGAAACGTTTTGGCCCATTCGGAGTTCGCCTGATGGGCTGCCCCTGCACCGGCGATGCGTTCCACATCAATGATCGGCGCGACGCCCTAAATTGACAACGTTGTATCGAGTGACGCGGTGCAGCGCTGATCTCTCTTTGATCCGAGATTTTTCGCAGGCCTCTGGAACTCCGAAATTTGTGGCGCCCGGAGCGAAGAATAGATATTGAATACAGAACCATGAATAACCCCCCATATTTATCGCAAATCGAAGCAACAACCGAGTCTCTTGTTCCCATGTTAATTCTGGCCGCCCGACCAAGCACCATGAAGATCGTCATCCGCAAATCGGTATCGCTGCCATCGCTGTGGGGCTGCTCTGCGCCACATCGGCCGGGCTAGCGGAGGAAAAAGTCAATTTGGGCGTTTCCATTCCAGCCGCCACCCACGGCTGGACCGGTGGCGTTGTATACTGGGCGAATCAGGCGAAGAAGGAGCTTGAAAAGGCGCACCCCGGATTGAAGATAACCGTCAAAACCGCTGGAAGCCCTCCCGAACAGGCGAACCAGCTGCAAGACCTCCTTACGGCTACCAAGATCGACACGTTGGTCGTCCTTCCGTTCGAATCTGCCTCGCTCACCAAGCCGGTGGCGCAGCTCAAGAGCAACGGGGTCTACGTGACGGTGGTAGATCGCGGCCTTACCGACACAAGCGCGCAGGACGCCTACGTCGCAGGTGACAACAAGGCGTTTGGCAAAGTATCTGGCGAGTATCTGGCCAAAGCCCTTAACGGCAAGGGCGACGTCGTGGTCCTCCGCGGAATTCCCACCTCGATCGACAATGAACGCATGGATGGCTTCAATTCGGTGATAAAGAACTATCCGGACATTAAGATACTGGACGCCAAGCACGGAAACTGGAACCGCGATGATGCCTTCAAGGTCATGCAGGACTATTTGACCCGCTTCAAACACATCGATGCGGTCTGGGCCTCCGATGATGACATGGCGGTCGGTGTTCTCAAGGCCATTGAACAGGCAAAGCGCGATGATATCAAAATCGTCTTGGGCGGCGCCGGAGCCAAGGGCATGATCAAGACGTTGATCGACGGAAATAATCCCCTGATCCAAGCGAACGTGACCTATTCGCCAAAGATGATCTACGAGGCAATCAAACTGACAGCTGAAGCGCGGCTCAAGGGCGAGAAGGTGCCGTCGACCTACATCATCCCGTCCGTGCTCATCACAAAGGAAAACGCGAAGGAGTTTTACTATCCGGACTCACCGTTCTGATCCCTGCCGGAGCGGCGTCGGCGCGACTGCGGCCCTCAAGTCAGGTGAAGAGTGTCGTTCGGGTGAGGCCCGTGTAGCCAACACACTTAGCGTTTCGACAAAAGAGACCGGCTGATTCTTGCCAGAGTTTTCTTTATGCCACAGCGTGAGGCGGTCGAAGAAACAGCTGCACGCCTGCAACCGCTGTGTATGATCAATCCAGAACAAGCCCCATGTTTTCGTTGCGCAGCTCGAGCAGCACTTCAGGAGTAAAGGGCTGCTCGCCCGCTTCGAGCTTCTGGATCCACTCCTGCCGTTTGGTAACACGGTCATAATGAAAATTTTGATTTTCGGACCAGGCGATGAAGGCGCGAAAGTCTTCGATCGCCTCCTGCTTGTTACCGGCAAGAGCTCGCGCTAATCCGCGGGTGTCGCGGTAAAAGCCCTTTTGATCCTCGTCAGAGACTTCGACGGCCCTGTCTCCAGCTGGCAGCACGATATCGGCGAAGCCATCCACGCTTCCCATCCAGCAGACTGAGTTGCTGACCTCGGGATCCTTGCTAGTGATTGCGGCCGTTACCGCTTGGCTAAAGAGTGTCCTCACGTCCGGCGCTCTTCTCAGCGCGGTTCAAACGGGATTTCTGGCTATTGACCGCTTGGGGAATGGTCTCCAAAGCTCGGTGAGTTGATTAAAGCTGGCATCTTAGGCGTACCGGCGATCACACCTCCGATCGTTCGCTTGAACATTCTCGACGCTTGACTTCTTAGCATTGTCTTGCCATTCTCGTTCCATGGACGCGCGCTTCTGCGGCCGGAGGAACAGTAAGCTTAGTGACTTTCCGCAATCGTCTGCGCCAAATTAAGCTATGCCGATTCCGATCCCGCGAGCCTTGGTCGAGTTCATCCTTCTTGGTCCCACCGACGACCGCCGCCAACTGCAAGATTCGCCGATCCTCGGCGACGTATGGATCGCCTTCGCGGAGAATCCGGCCGGGGCGCTTGATTTGCTGATTACTCCTCACAAGACGCAGCCGGCAGGCCACGTCGCGGCAAAGATCGCCGACTCCATCGATCGGGACGATACGGACATCGCCTATTTGCAGGCCATCCTCGCGGCACGACTCGATTTCAAGGAGGTCCTGAGCGTCGTCGTTCCAATGACAGAATGGTGGCACGAAAAGCGGACTCGAAAGATGCTGGAAAAGTATGGACGTGACGCGGATGATCGGACGAGCGGTGCTTCGATTCTTAGCGCCAGGAAGGTCGAAGCGTCCATTGCAAAAGTTCTTGAGGCCGCGAGAGCGTGGCAATTGAAGAAGAATAAAGTCGCAGTCGAGGACGCGGGTCCCCTCGATCGATACGTGACCTTGGCCGCCCTGATTCTCTGGGCGGGAACTGCTTCTTCGCGAGGGAAGAAAAAACTGGATCTGACTGCGGCGGTCGCCGATCGAATAAGTGAAATCCTCAAGATCTCGACCGCGGAAGCGCTGGCAAAGCCGCTGGCCGATTTGTTTGAGAAGATACTGGGAAGCACGCCCGATAAGGACGATGAAGAATCCGGTCCCTTGGTCTGGCAGATTTCCCTGAATCGCAGCGCGACGCCAGCCCTCACCAAATCAGTCCCAGCTGTCAAAGCCGATGCCGCAAGATCCCTTTTCAGCGTTGACTGTAGCGGAATCGGCTGGGCGGTCATCGATTCAGGTATCGAGAGCAGTCACCCTGCTTTTAAAGACGCAAGCGGACAAAAAAGCCGCGTCAAGAAAAGTTTCGATTTCGGCAATTTTCGCCAGGTATTAAGTCTTAACAATCTTAAGCCCAGCATACGGAAGAAAAACCTTCAACATCTGCTTGAGCGGGGCAACCTGTTCAGACTGGAAAGGGAGACCGATCCGGAGGCTCTTCTTGAGGCACTGGCGGTGGACGCAAAGAGCGGACGTTCCATTCATTGGGAGTTGGTCGAGAAGTTCGTGGAAATAGACCCCAATAAGCCGTCGAGCAAACCCCCGAGCAAGCATGGCACGCACGTGGCGGGAATCATCGGCGCCAGCAAGCAGAACGCGGATAAGGACGCTGGTGAAAGTGAGGACCATGCAGACGGCATGTGTCCGGACATCTGGCTCTACGATTTCCGGGTGCTGGCGCCGGACATCAAGGATACCGAATTTGCCATCATGGGTGCCCTGCAATACATCCGCTATATGAATGAGCGGAATCGCTTCATCGCCATTCATGGCGCCAATCTCAGTCTCTCCATCCCTCATGACGTGCGTAATTTCGCCTGCGGGCGCACACCTGTGTGCGAGGAATGTGAGCGACTGGTTGAGAGTGGCGTGGTCGTCGTCGCGGCGGCGGGCAATCATGGCTATCAGAACTTCGAAACCAAGGAAGGAATCTATGAGGGCTACGCCGCCTTCAGCATCACCGACCCGGGTAATTCTGACGGCGTTATTACCGTCGGGGCGACCCATCGCTACTGGCCGCATACCTACGGGGTCAGCTTCTTTTCGAGTCGTGGACCGACCGGGGATGGGCGACTTAAGCCGGATTTGGTCGCGCCCGGCGAGCGAATTCGAGCGCCTTTCCTCGAAGCGGCTTGGGGCGATCTCGACGGCACGAGCATGGCGGCGCCGCACGTGAGCGGAGCCGCAGCCATGCTCATGGCACGCTATTCGGAACTCGTCGGCCGGCCCAGGAGGATCAAGCACATATTGTGCGAAAGCGCGACCAATCTCGATCGCGAACGGAGCTTCCAAGGGCATGGCATGCTCGACGTGCTCCGAGCGTTTCAAAGCATCTAAGGAAAAAAAACTATGATATTTAGCTTGGAAGTCCGGCGTGCCCGCAAGGGCGACTGTCTCCTCCTTCACTTCGGTCCGAGTGACGATCCCGGACTGATTATGATAGATGGCGGACCGAAGATGGTTTACAAACCGCACCTGAAGCCGCGCCTCGAAGAGATCAAAACAGCCCGTGGCCTTTCCGATGAGGATTCACTTCCTGTCGATTTGCTAATGGTCAGCCACGTGGATGACGATCACATTCAGGGCATTCTCGACCTGACGAAGGAGTTGCTAGAGGCGAAGCGTGAACGAAGGCCGCAGTTGGTGCAGGTTCTCAGCTTCTGGCACAACAGCTTCGACGACATCATCGGCCACAAGCCCGAGGAGCTGACGGCCGCTTTCCGAAGCCAATTCGGCTCGGCAGCGGTCTCCGGGGAACTGCCTGCGGACGCCACCATCGACCTCGGTGATGAGGCCGGCGAACTCACCGAAGAGGTCATCGTCGACAATCTCAAGGTGCTCGCCAGCATCGAACAGGGCTACCAGTTGCGCATCGACGCAGAGGGGCTTGATTTTCCGCGCAATCCGGAATTCGACGGAAAGCTAATCATCGCAACCAAGGACGCAGAAAGCATCGACATGGGGAGGGGTTTGAAGTTCATCGTGGCCGGCCCGATGACGCGCGAGGTTGAGGCGCTCCGAAAAAAGCACGACAAATGGCTGCGCGAGCTGAAGGCCAAAGGAAAGTCGCCGCCTGAGGCGCTTGCGGCGTATGTCGACGAATCGGTGCCGAACCTGTCGAGCCTCGTGCTCGTCGCGGAAGCCGAAGGCAAGCGCATATTGCTTACGGGCGACGCGCGCGGCGACAAGATTATTGCGGGGCTGCAGCTCGTGGGACTCTTGGATCCGGGCGTTGACAGCACGATGCATGTCGACGTGCTCAAGGTTCCGCATCACGGAAGTTCCAACAATCTGGAGCGCGGTTTCTTCGAGCGCATCACCGCGGACCATTACGTGTTCTCGGGTGACGGCGAGCATGGCAACCCTGAGCGCGAGGCATTGGAAATGTTGTTTGCCGCCCGTGGCAGCGCAGAGTTTACCGTGCACCTGACCTATCCAGTCAAGGAGATCGACGAGGGGCGCATGGAGGATTGGACGAAAGAGCAGAAAAAGAAAGCGAACAGAAAGAAGACGCCGTCCGATTCGGCGCAGCCGAACTGGTCGCCGAAGGCGCAAAGCCTGGAGGCGCTATTCGCAGACAAGCGCATCTCCGAGGAGAAGATCCGCATCGTCGACCCTGACAGGCCACATGTGATCGATCTACTCGACGCTGTTGAGTTCTGAGGTCGAAGCCATTGCACGGCTCTTGGAGACGAAAGGAGAATAGAACCGTGAGTGTCAAAGTTTATGGATGTAATCATGTTGCGATCGAGGTGGGGGACGTTGAGAAGGCGGCAGCCTTTTACCAAGACGTCTTCAATCTCGAGAAGCTCGACGAAGGTGAAGGCGATGCCTTCTTCAAGCTGGGCGAGCATCAATTTCTTGCGATGTTCGAGGTCAAGGAGGGGAGATCCGAGCGCGCGGGGCACTTTGGTATCATGGTGCGCGATGAGCAGCAGCTTGCTGAAGTGCGCGAAAAACTCACGAAGAAATACGGTGTCGAATTGATCCCGCCGTTCCGTTGCGACTTCCGCGATCCGTGGGGCAACCGCATCCAGGTCGTTGATCTGCACGACGAATCGCTGGTTTGGCTGTTGAAGTATCAGGAAGTTCAGAAGGTGGGAATACGGTTTGCCGATTGAAACGCGCTGTACGAAATCAACTAGCAGGGGCGGGCGCGCACGGAGACTCTTTTTCGTCCGCCGGCGGCGTCGCACGCGACATCTCAGTCTATCGCGAAATCCCCGTCAGCGGCCTCTACTTATGGTGCCTGCATTCGGCCCGCTTTGAACGGCGTTACGTGGACAAGCGGGTCTCGTGCTCTTTCCAGGCGGGTGACTAATCATGCCGATTGGCCCGCGAGGCACCGCACGTCCTCATGATCTCCAGGGCTTGGTCGGCACGCTCGGGGCTGGACTTGACAAGGACGAACTCGCCATCGTGGTCGAAATTCGTGACGTAGCCCTCGATGACGTTTTTAGGCAGGTGATAATCGGCAAGATGGGCCCTAAAGGCCCGGGCATTAGCATTTCGATCCATCTTAGGTTTCAAATCGCGTTCGGTGCTGCCCCAATACACCGCCGGACCAGAGCCCGGCGCAAAGATCCCACCGACGTTGCCCGTTTCTTCCGACACGATGGCCTCATCGTAAACAGTGTCTTCGAATCCTGCGCGAGCCAGTCGATTCACGGCTTTGTCCAGGTCCCGGGCGTTATCGAATATCCCAACGATAGTCGTCATCTTCATTTTGATACGTCGTATATGTGCGGTTCCGGCGACAGTGGCATCGGCTGTCAAGGCTGGCAAGAGGGATTTTTTGCTCCTCCCGGGAAGAAAACGATGAGCCGGCCAGACCGCGTTCAATTCGGGAGCGGTACGCCAGCGACTCGTGCGTTCTGAACGAAGCGAGTTCGCGATGCATTCCATTTTTCTCGCAATAGGTTGCTCCTTCCAGGAGCAGCTCTTTGATTACATTAGCGCCCGGGTGCTCGCTGAGCGCTGGTTATTTCACGAAGACTTTATACGCCCACGGCTCTAGTATTAGTTGAGTGGAGGCGAGCAGTTCAACAGGCTCTTTGCTGAAGATCTCCGTATAGATTCCATGATATAGGGTTTCATCAAATGTCACCGTTTGGGGTATGTTCGAGAAATTAAACACGGCAAAGACCTTATCGTGTTCATTATGTCGAACAAAGCTCAATACCTTGTGCGGGACCGTATTCGGCACGTTGATCATCCTGGCTCCCCACTTGGCATTCCATAGGGCAGTATTCTCTCTCTTTAGGGCAAACAGCATTTTGTAGAACTCGCCGAGCCGATGCTCTTTCCATTGAATCGGGTCTCTCTCAAAGAATTGAAGGCGTTTGGTGCTCTCCGCCTCTTGCCCGTTGTAGATCAACGGCATTCCTTCGCCCACAACGGACAGCGCAATCGCCGCTTCAAGGGCCTCGCCAAACTGCTCGAATTCGGTTCCCTCCCAAGCATTCTTATCATGATTACTCACGAAAGTCATTCGCATGATGTCGGCGGGATACGCTTTATCATTCCAAGCGTAGTATGCGCGGAGCCTATCCAGATCCGATTGGCCGATTGCGATTAGGTGTACGGCCTCATTCCAGCTCCAAGCGTAGGTCATATCGAAAGCTTCTACATGGAGATCTCGAGCCTCCCATTCTGCCAGCATGAAGACCGGCTTAATGGCGTCTAGCTCCTTGCGTACATTGTTCCAAAAATCGGTCGGCACAAAACCTGCGACGTCACAACGGTAACCATCAATATTTACTTCGGACACCCAGTATTTCATAGCGTCCGTCATGTACTTGCGAAGAGCCTCATTCTGATAGTCAAGATCGATGATGTCGACCCAATCCCACCAAGGGGTAGGGCAAAAGTCGCCTTTCCAGTCGCGCACGTACCATTCAGGGTGTTCGCTGACTAATGGATTATCCCAGGCCGTGTGATTAGCTACCCAGTCAAGGATCACATACATGCCGGCCTCGTGAGCTGCATTCACAAAATGTTTTAGGTCGTCCAAAGTGCCAAACTCTGGATTCACGCTGTAATAATCCTTAACTGCATAGGGACTTCCCAAGGTGCCTTTGCGGCCTTTTTCACCAATTTCATTGACGGGCATCAGCCACACAATGACCACGCCCAAGTCTTTAAGTCTAGGCAGATGCGTTTCGGCTGCCCTGAACGTGCCCTCGTCAGTAAACTGCCGGGTGTTGATCTGGTAGATCGTGGCGTTCTTGCTCCAGTCAGGGTGATCAATTAAGACCGAAGGCTTAGGTTGATAAGGGTTTTGGGCATTCATGCGGGGGCAAGGTATAGGGATCTGAGCTGAACTGGGACTGATACTTGGGGAATATCGCTTTCGAGTGTTGTCGGCGCGCGTCTGCGGAATCGGTTCGCGGGGACCGTTTACGTGGAACGATGTTGTTGAAATGCGGTTTGTAAGTCAAGTTTTTGGGCCAGTGTAAGAACGCGGCGGGTTTGCGGCACGTCGGGAAACCCGCGAAGGCGTCGCGTCCTCAACAGGCCTCGCTAAGAATCCCATTTTCGTTTACGGGACTTACGATTCACACAAGGTCTACGCCCTTCTACCCGGACCCCTGCAGAAAGACTTCGCCAAGAACACGCCTGTCTTTCGGGATGTCCTGCGATGGAGGTTTTCCCGGGAAGAAACTGCTCACCAGCTACTGCGCGGTTGATCCGGTCGAGGATGTTCGTCTGCTGACCCCGCTGACCCCGGTCCGTTTGAAGCCCGTGTCTATCGAGTGCGGTGTCTGGGGGTATCTGTGCTAACTCAAATTCAACGGTTACGTGCGGGACAATCGCGACGAGCGGGACAATCGCGGTCCTCCGGGACAAAAAACTTTCTTTCTTCATTTTCGCCTTGCCTTGCATCGGAGTCGATCCTAAAAAACCGTGAGAGACGCCGGATAGTAGATGCGGTAGTGGAGTTCCGGCGTCCCTTTTCAAACCCAATTTACGCCACGTGAAGCACTCCTTTCTAGCGCAGGTGACCACTCTGGCCGCTCTATTTATCCAAGCGAAGTTCCCGGCACCTTAAACCTTAGGGCTCCCAAGCGATAGACAACAAGCCTAACCCCCAGCAACTCTATCAATATTATGAGAAAGAACCTCCTCTCTGCAGTCTTCGTATTATTCTCGGCCATTAAGGCATTTTCCTGGACCGACGGCGAACTCCTGGTCTGGACAACTGACAACAGAGGCTACCGCGCGCTCGCTGAGCTTGGTAAAAAATTCGAAGAGGAGATGGGGGTTCCGGTAAAGGTGGAGACTCAGGAGGGCATCACGGAAAAATTCCAGGCAGCCGCTCAGACCGGCAAAGGCCCTGACATCTTCTTCTGGGCGCACGACCGAATCGGTGAATGGGCCGATGCGGGTTTGTTGAAGCCACTGGAAATCAAGGACGATTTTAAGGCAACGATGATCCCCATGTCCTGGGATGCCGTAACGCACAACGGTAAGATCTGGGGATACCCAGCAGCCCTTGAGTGTGTCTCTTTGATCTGCAACAAGAAACTCGTTACCGGCAAACCTCCGTCTCAGCTTTCAGAATTCCCTGCATTCGCCAAAGAACTCCAGGCAAAGAATCCGAAAGCGATCGCGATCATGTGGGACTATAAGGTTCCCTACTTTACCTTCCCGTTCCTTGCCAGCGCCGGGGGTTTTTCTTTCAAGAAAACTGAGGGTGGCTATGACCTCAAGGACATTGGCGTGGATAATGCCGGCGCCATAGAGGGTCTGACGGCAGTCGTAAATCTCATCAAGGAGGGCATTCTTCCGAAGGGTTCTACCCAGGATGTAATGATGCAAAAGATGGCCAGCGGCGAGCTTGCCACGATGGTAAATGGTCCGTGGGCTTGGGCGGATATTCGTAAGAGCGGGATCGATTTCGATCTCGCTGCGTTGCCTGGTGTTGGTGGAAATCCAGGCAGACCGTTCGTGGGCGTTTGGTCGGCGCTCATCAACCGCTCGAGCCCGAACGCGGAGTTCGCGATGCAGTTTCTTGAAAAACTCGTCTGCACCGCGGATGGCCTCAAGGCCCTCGATGCCGACGCGCCGCTCGGCGTTCCGGCGGTGAAATCTCTTGCCGACGAGATGAGCGCCGCGAATCCCTTGATCAAGGTAACGTATGAGAACTGCCTGAACGGTGTGGTGATGCCCAACATTCCTCAGATGGGCAAATTCTGGAGCTCGATGAAAGCGGCTTTCGAGATTTCGACAAACGGTGAGGCGACTCCTGAGGCTGCCTTGAAGGACGCACGAAGCAATATGGGGAAATAAGTTGTGAAGGGGCTGCCGATTCGACAAATCCTTGTGGTCCTGCTGGGGATCCCTGCGCTCGCCCTCAGTTTTCTTATCTACCAAACAGGAAATTTCTATGTCGCATTAGCCCTGCTCGTCGTGGCCTGCTTAGGGGTCTATATTTACCTGAACCCCTCGGCAAATACCTTCAGGTATCTCTTTCCGGGATTTCTCGGTTTTGGCCTCTTCGTCATCTTTCCGATCGTCTTCACAATTTATATTGGTTTCACCAAGTATAGCTCGCAGAACCTCCTCACTTTTGATCGCGCCTTGGCATTGTTCCGGCAGGAAACCTTTGCTGTCGATACTGCTGCTTCTTACAAATACACGTTGTACGCTCAGGACAACGGTCAATACGTCCTTTATCTCGAAGACGAAAAAGATCCAACCAAACGCTTCGCATCGGATCCATTCAATCTCGACCCCACGGAAAAAGCAAAGGTCGAGCAGGAACCCGTCAAGCTGAATGCCTTGCCCGCGGGAGAGGAAGTGAAGGGCAAGCCCATGCAAATGGCTCAAATTAATCGGGCAAAGCTTTTGAACCCATTAAGAGCGAGCAAATTTGCGCTTCCCGACGAGACGCTGGTGGGATTGGAAGGGCTGACAAAATTCGCGTCGCGACAGCGTCTTTGGGTGCAGAATCCGGACGGGTCGCTCACCAACGCCAAGGATGGCACGGTCATTCGTCCCGATTTCAACCAAGGCTTCTTCGTCAACGACAAAGGAGAGAAGGTGGGCGTCGGTT
>CAWJZG010000002.1:0-65706 GCA_963847295.1 uncultured Verrucomicrobiae bacterium | reverse complement strand
TGATTCATTCGTTTCGCTCAAGCGTTCAACGATGGATTGAACATACGCTGACCGCCGATCTCTACATCGCTCCAGCCGGCAATGAAGTCGCGGGCTTGCAGGCTTTTCTGCCTGACGAATCCGCCGCTTGGGCAGAAAGCCAGCCCGGCGTTCTTGAGGCAGGTACATTTCGCGAGGTCCCGATTCGCTTTCGCGACGAGCCCACCACACTTGCCGTCATCAACGGCAAAGCCCGAGGAAAATTGGATTTTCTGCAAGGCGATAGCGCTGAACAGGATTTTCAATCTGGCGGAGGCGTGGCCATTTCAGAAAGCTTCGCGACCCGGTTTCAAGTGGCGCCGGAAGAGAAGATTTCCCTGCCGACTCCTGCCGGCGTTCGGGAATTCACGGTTTGCGGAATCTATCGAGATTTCGCGCGCGATCGCGGCACAATCCTCATGTCGCGAACACTCTTCGATCAGCATTGGCACGACAAACGGGTGCACTCCCTTGCTCTCAGGCTGCGCGATTCCTCTTTGGGAGAATCTGTCGGCGATGCGTTTCGCGAACGGTTTGGACGCGAGGGTCAGTTCGTTCTGTACGACAATGCCGCGCTGCGACAGCGCGTCTTCGACATCTTCGACGAGACCTTTGCCGTCACGTCCGTTCTCAGAAGCATCGCCGTCGTCGTCGCTATCGCAGGCGTGCTTTTCTCATTGAGCGCGCTCGTCATCGAACGTGAGCGGGAAATCGGCGTTTTGCGGGCCATGGGCGCGTCCCGTCCGCAAGTGCTTGGTGTTTTTCTCTCGGAGTCCGCGCTCATTGCGCTCACGGCCGCGCTAAGCGGACTGGCCTCCGGCGGAGCGCTGGCGATGGTCCTGACCTGGGTTATCAACAGAGCCTTCTTCGGCTGGACGATCGATCTAAGCTATCCGACGCTCCCCATGGTCACCCTGCCCCTGTGGATCGTCGGAGCGGCCCTTCTCGCGGCACTCCTTCCTGCCTGGCGCGCCGCCCGCATCGCCCCCGCGCGCGCAGTAAGATTCGAGTAGGGCGCTCCAATTCGCTCCGGGTCAGAGCAAACGCCGGCACTCGTCTGGCTATTGGGTTAGATCAAACGGGCGCATCGCAGAGCGCCGTCCACAGGGTGTCTCCGAACCTTGCTTTCGCCCGCTCTTCGAAACTAGGGCGCCATCCGTCCTCCCTGAGCACGGCAAAGACGGTCGAGCCCGAGCCCGACATTGCAGCGGCCCGCACCTCGGGCTGCTGTCTTAGCCAGTCCTTTATCACCGGCAATAAGAGAAATTTTTCAAAGACCGGACGCTCCAGCGAATTGGAAATCTTGATCCAGCCGAGGTCTTGCTCTTGCCCGAGACCGTCAGAAAGCCAATGGGAGGCGGCCCAAGCCTTGTAGGCCCATGAGGTCTCCACACCGAAAGGCGGTTTGAGCAAGAGAAGTCTCAGTCTTTCGGGAATATCAAAGGGCTCGATGATCTCTCCGCGCCCGCGGCAAACCGCCGGAATGCCGCGGATGAAGAACGGGACGTCTGAGCCCAGTTTCGCGGCGAGCTTCTCGAGCTCCTCAACATCGAGATGGGTCTCAAAAATCGAATCCAACGCGATCAGAACTGCGGCGGCGTTGCTGCTCCCGCCACCCAATCCGGCTCCAACGGGAATGCGCTTGCTGATCTCGATACGCGCACCGAATTGCAGACCGGTATGGCGCGAATATTCGTGTGCGGCCGCTGCGGCTAGGTTGTTCCTGCCCTCTGGAACTCCTGGATCGTCGCATGAGATCCAGATCGCCCCTTCGAGAGAGGTCTCCACGGTTATTTCGTCAGCCAGTGAAATGGGCACAACGAGAGTTTCGATATCATGAAAACCGTCACCTCGCCGGCCGTGAACCCGCAATTGCAAATTGACTTTGGCAGGCGCACGCAGCTTCATGGCACGCGCATTCTTGTGCAAGTGACCAGCTCCGCTAAAGAAAAAATCATCGTGGCGCTGGACGCGCCGGACTCGGCGGCCGCTCTACGCCTGGTTGATGATCTCGAGGACGCCGTCTCCTGGGTCAAGGTCGGTTTGCAGCTTTTCACCGCGGAAGGACCTTCGATTGTCACGGCGCTGAAAGAACGGCGCCTTAAAGTGTTTCTGGATCTCAAGTTTCACGACATTCCGAACACGGCTCACGAAGCGATGCGCTCAGCTGTCAGACTCGGCGCCGACATGGCCACGATCCATCTCTCCGGCGGAGGCAAAATGGTGCGAAGCTCCATCGAAGCAGCAAAGGGATCGCCCCTGCTCGTCCTCGGTGTGACAGTGCTCACAAGTCTTGACGAGACCGAACTGCGCGGGATCGGAGTCGAGCGGACTCCGGGGGAGCAGGTCGCCGAACTCGTAGCGATGGGATGTCGATGGGGTTTGCGCGGTGTCGTGTGCAGCCCTCTGGAAATTACGCCGTTGCGGACCAAGTTCGGTGACGCATTGACAATCGTCACGCCGGGCGTGAGGCCGTTGGGCTCGGCAGCCGATGACCAGCAGCGTGTGATGACTCCCGCCGAGGCCGTGCGTGCCGGCGCCACCCATCTAGTCATAGGCCGTCCGATCACTGCCGCAATTTCGCCACGCGAGGCGGCTCTGCGCATTGCCGGGGAAATCGCGAGCAGCCTGCCGGACTTTAGATGAGCAGTTTGCCGAGCCCGCAAACCGCTGCGTCTTCGCCAATTCGAAGGGAAAGCCAAGGGCCCCGGGGGCTCCCCTTCATTCGGGGGATCATGGCAAACCGGCAAAGGCGGTCCGCAGTAGCAAGTATCGCAGAGCGCTCCCATTAATCGCAGGCAGTCGCGGACATAAGTTTGTGCGTTCGCCCGAAACTCTTAGTCTCGGAAATTTTTGAAGGCCAGGCCAATGCCGAAATCCGCTGCCCGTAAAGCACCAATGACCTTTTGCAGATCGTCTTTCTTGCTTCCCGTTACTCGCACCTGGCGATCCTGAAGCGCCGCCTGAATCTTCAATCCCAGTGCCTTGATGGCCTTTGTAATCTCCTTGGCCTTGTCCCCGTCGAGGCCCTGCTTGATGGCTAATTCCTGTCGCGAATGACCAAGAGGAGAGATTTCCGGATCCTTCTGCTCGACATTGCGCAAGTCAAGCCCGCGCTTGGCAAGCTTGCCGATAATGATTTCGCGCAATCCTCTGAGCCGCGCACCGTCGTCGACAGTGAGAAGCACCGAGCCTGTCTTGGCATCGATCTCGATCGTCGCGCGGACGCCCTTGAAATCGAACCGGGATACTAACTCACGCTGGGCTTGATCGACCGCATTCCTAACCTCCATGCGATCCACTTCGGAGACGATATCAAAGGATGGCATAAGTCGAAACCGCTAGCCCAGCCGGAAGAATTTTTCGGCCGTTGTCGTTGTCTGTCGCGCAATAACTTCAAGTGAGACACCACGGACTTGGGCGATCTGCTCAGCAACAAGCCGGGTGTGAGCAGGCTCGCAACGCTTTCCCCGATGGGGAACCGGCGCGAGATACGGGCAATCCGTTTCAACCATAAAGCGATCCTCGGGAACTGTGACGGCCGTTTCGCGCACAAGCGTCGCATTCTTAAAAGTCACGATCCCGGTAAAGGAGACCAGATGGCCGAGGGCGATGACTTCCATGGCTTGGTCCGGTCGATTTCCGAAACAATGAAAGACTCCGCGCACCCGCCCAGTGTGGGACTTCAGAATCTCCAAGGTGTCGTCCCAAGCGTCACGCTGATGGATTACGACGTTCAGATCGAGCCCGGCTGCAAGGTCCAACTGGACGCGAAAGGCCTCGGCTTGCGCGGATTTATAGGCCCCGTCCATAACTGCTGCCTCAGCGTCCTGGGAGGTTTCCGCTTGCAATGCTGCCATCGCCGGAGACGTTTGGAGCTCACTGCTCGGCAAGTGATGATAGTCCAGGCCAGTCTCACCGATAGCCGCGACCTTCGGGTGGTCCGCCAGACCGCGCAGCTCAGGAAGAAAATCCTCCACCTCGTCCTGGACGTTCGTCGGATGTATGCCGATGACCGCGTAAACACCCGGATATTTCTCGGCCAGCGCCAAAGCCCTCCGGCTGCTTTCAATTCCGGTCCCGATGGTGATGAGCCTCGTAACGCCGGCCTTCGTTGCTCGCTGGATCACATCATCAAGGTCAGCGGAAAAATCCGGGTAGTCGAGGTGAGCATGGGTATCGATCAACATGGGAATGTCCTTTATATCGTGCACGATTCTGCTAAGATCCTTCTCGGTGTGCGGCCGAGTCTCCCCATAATTGCCCCGTCGAGGCGAATGCTCAAGTCATCAGATGCGATTCGCAGAGGAAGCGGACGGAGAAATATTCAGGCTCCATCTGGCCAAGAGGAGCGTAACCTTCGTTGAATAGCATCCGCACTCGAACATCCAAACCATTTTGAGCACCTCACGGTGGCTTGCCGCAAGTTGAGGAGTTCAAAAGCAAGAAACAAAAAAACCAAATGAATACAACGAAAACACTCATCGCGGGCGCCGCGGTGGCCGGGCTCATGGCCGGGTCGCTCCCGGTCCGCGCCTATGCAGCCAATGCACCCAGCCAGGCCGGAGTCTCTCTCCAGACCATGGCAGAAGCTGAGAAGGGTAAAGAGCATGCCTGCAAAGGACAGAACGCCTGTAAAGGCCAGGGTGGCTGCAAAACCGGTGACGCCGGATGCAAGGGCAAAAACTCCTGCAAAGGCAAAGGCGGCTGCGCCGTTAAAAAGGGCCACTAACCAGAAAAGCGCGTCAGCCGCTCTTGGGTGGTTCGACGCATCTGTCGAACAGCCGCCGCTTTCCAAAGCGGCGGCTCTTCGAAACAACGAACCTTGAAATTGACCAACGATGCCCGCAAACCCTTTCAACGCCTATACTGATTACGGGATCGGGATCGGTCTGCGCGTCCCGCACTACCGGCACATTCTGGAGAGAAAGCCTGTCGTGGACTGGTTCGAGATCATCTCGGAAAACTTCATGGTCGATGGCGGGCGTCCCCTTGAGGTGCTTGATTCGATCCTGGAGCAATACCGCGTCGTACAACACGGAGTCGCGATCTATTTCGGATCGGCGGACAAGCTCAACCGCGACCATCTCAAGAAACTCAAACGCCTCGTCAAACGCACGAACACCCCCTGGCTCTCTGATCACTTGTGCTGGGGAAGCGTGGACGGACGCTACACCCACGATCTGCTGCCAATGCCCTATACATTTGGGGCCGCCCGGGTGACGGCGCAAAAAATCCGGGAAACGCGTGATTTTCTCGAGGTGCCAATCTGCGTCGAGAACGTGAGCAGTTATGCCGAGTTTCATGCCTCGGAGATGACCGAGTGGGAATTTCTAAGTGAAGTCGTCGAGCTAGCGGACTGCGGAATTCTGCTTGACGTCAATAACATCTATGTCTCCTCGAAGAACCACAATTTCGATCCTTACGATTATTTGAACAATATTCCGCACCATCGCGTGGGTCAGATCCATATCGCCGGCCATTCAAAGTTTGAGAAGTATATCCTCGACACGCACGACCACCCCGTCCTGGATCCCGTTTGGGAGATGTACGGTCACGCGATGAAACGCATCGGCCACACGGCCACCTTGCTCGAATGGGACGATCGTATCCCTTCCTTTGATGAAGTCCACAATGAAGCGCTCAAAGCCGTCAAGTTCCAGGAGCAGCACCTCGCATCCGGAGTTGTGTAAAGTCCGCTCGCGGGCCGACCTGCTCGATCTGCAACGGGCAATGGCGGGCGCGATTTTCCGACCCCTCAACGCGCATTGGCGCATGCAGGGGCGTCTGGAAGATGGACGGAACCTGCGCGCCGAGGCCTCCGAATTCATCAAGCCGAACGATCGGCTTAGCTCCTTCGAACGGCTGGAAATCTACAATCGCCAGTATTGGTTCCGTCTGCTCGACTGCCTATACGACGACTACCCTGGCCTCCTTGCGGTGCTTGGAGAGCGAAAATTTCTGAAATTTGCGACGGCCTATCTCGCGCGTTATCCGTCGGATTCCTTTGCGTTGCGCGAACTCGGCGCGCGACTCGAGCAATTTCTCCGAGATGAGCCGCACTGGAGCGCGCCTCGAGAGGCACTGGCGCTGGACATGGTTCGCTTCGAATGGGCGCAGGTCGTCGCCTTTGATGGTCTTTCAAAGCCACCGATTACCACTGACGAAATCCTTGACACGCCACCTGGAAAATTGCGGCTGGAGCTTCAGCCCTATTTGAGCCTCCTGGCACTTCGCTACGCGGTGGATGATTTCCTCATCGCGCTGAAAAAACGAGCCACTGATGGGTTGCGTGGCGAGGCCAGCAATGCTGTCGAGTCCGCACCCAAAGCCACCACGCGCAAGAAGAATGCCCGACTGCCGGCTCGCGCAGACATCCACCTTGCAGTGCACCGGCACGAAAACCGGCTGTATTTCAAGCGTCTTGAACCTGAAGCATTCGCGATCCTCTCTGCACTGAACCGCGGCATGACGATAGAGGACGCCTGCGTCGAGGCAATCAGCTCCAGCAAACGCAACGATGTTGATTGGACTTCGCAGATCAAGGAATGGTTTCAAAACTGGGCCGCACTGGGCTGGCTCTGTCGCGCAAAATGAGCGGCCTTTCTCAGTTTGTTCGACGCGCCTACGAGTTGCTCGTCACCGTTGGGAACTTCCTCCAGGCACCGCTGCTATTTGCGTTGCGTGTATTTTTCTTCTGGCAGCTCTTTCTCGCGGGCAAGGGCAAACTTCTCAATATCGAACGAACGGCGGAGTTTTTTGGCACCCTTAAGATCCCGATGCCCGTTTTCAACGCCTATCTGGCCAGCGCCACCGAATGCTTTGGAAGTCTGCTGCTCGTCGTTGGACTCGCCTCGCGCCTTGTGGCGATTCCCGTCGCATTCACCATGATCGTTGCTTATCTCACTGCCGACTATGAAGCCGCGACAAGCATCTTCAGTGACCCCGACAAGTTCGTCGCAGCCGCGCCGTTTCCATACCTTCTGACAGCGCTCCTCGTGCTCGCCTTTGGCCCGGGTGCGCTCTCGATCGACGCGTTGATCAAGCGATTTGCCCCGCGCGAACGCTCGGGGTCTCTGAGGTTCTAGACCATGCCGCTTCGCTCAGCCATACTCGTGGCTGGAATTTGGCTCCAGTCGTTTGCCGCGCAAGCCGAAGAAGGCATCGAATGGCATCCGTGGTCGGAAGCGGTCTTTGAGCGCGCCAAGAAAGAAGACCGCTTAGTGCTCCTCGATCTTGGCGCGGTTTGGTGTCATTGGTGCCACGTGATGGAGGAGATCACCTACCGCGACCCGGAGGTCATTAAACTCATAGGTGAGCGGTATATCGCTGTCAGCGTTGATCAGGATTCTCGACCCGACCTGTCAAACCGCTATGAAGACTACGGCTGGCCCGCAACGATCGTCTTTGATGCCGGCGGCAATGAAATCGTCAAGCGCCAGGGCTACATCCCGCCACGCCCGATGGCATCCATGCTGCAGGCGATCATCGACGATCCTACTCCGGGGCCTTCCGTTCTCCCTGAGGAAGAGATCGTTCCTGCGAGCAGCGCATCCTTGTCTGCCGAGAGCGTCCAGGGACTTCGAGAACGTCTTATCGATGCCTACGATCCGCAGAATCTCGGCTGGGGAACAGTCCACAAGTTCTTGGACTGGAATCTCGTCGAGTATTGCATGTCGGCCACCGCCCGCGGCGGGAGCGACGACGGCTTCGGGCGCATGGCGCGGGAAACGCTCGGCGCTCAACGCAATCTCATCGATCCCGTATGGGGCGGCGTTTATCAATATTCAACCGATGGGGACTGGAAGCATCCCCATTACGAAAAGCTGCTGCAATTCCAGGCCGAGAATCTTCGCATCTATGCCGCCGCCTATGCGCGCTGGGGCGATCCCGAATATCTGAAGGACGCAAAGCAAATCCGCCGGTACATGAAGGATTTTCTGACGAGCCCCGACGGTGTCTTTTACACAAGCCAGGATGCTGATCTCGTGCCCGGGGAGCATTCCGAAGAATATTTCGCCCTAAGCGACGACGCGCGGCGCGAGAAAGGAATTCCACGCGTCGACACGCATGTCTATTCACGCGAGAACGGCTGGGCTATCCAGGCGCTCGCCACTCTCTACGCCGTCACGGGCGAAAAAGAATATCTGGACGATGCGGTCCGGGCAGCGAATTGGATCATCGCCCATCGCGCCTTGCCGGGTGGAGGATTTTCTCATGACGAGAAAGACGTCGCGGGTCCTTATCTCGGCGACACGCTTTCGATGGGCAGCGCCTTCCTTGCCCTCTACACGGTTACAGGCAACCCGTCCTGGCTGGACCGAGCGGCGTCCGCCGCGCAATTCATCAACGCGAACTTCAAGAGCGATACGGGATTTTCTACGTCATCCAGCTCGAGCACGATGCGCCCGACTCGGCAGCCCGATGAGAACATCGGCCTCGTGCGGTTTGGCAACCTTCTGAACCACTATTCGGGAGATACCACCTTTCGCGAAATGGCGGAGCACGCGATGCGGCACCTTGCTGCCCCAGGAATCGCGGAACGCCGGGGATTTCAGGTCGGTGGCATTCTCCTTGCGGACCGGGAACTGTCCGCGCCGCCTCTGCATATTACGGTGGTGGGAAGCAAGAACGACCCTGCCGCGCGCTCATTGTTTCTCGCTGCGTTGAAGCAGCCGGCCACTTACAAGCGCGTCGAATGGCTGGACGAAGTCGAGGGTCCGCTGAGGAACGCGGATGTCGAATATCCGCGGATCGATCAGGCCGCGGCGTTTCTTTGCACCGATCGAAGCTGCTCCGCGCCAATCTTCACACCGGAAAAACTCAGGGTCCGTTAGCAGCCTGTCGGGCGTACCGCGATGCGCCCCGGTAGAAACCGTGGTAGGTCGCGGAAGTTATTGCTAGCAGAACTGTGCGCTTACGACGCGTGCGCATATTGCGATATTTTTGCGCAAATTAGCGCTATTCACTGAGGATTCAAGCTGGATATAATTTGAGCGCAACAAATCCTTCCGTTGTGCCCCACGGCGAGGAACGTCTTACCAAGCAACCCCCCAACCCTGCCGAGAACAAGAAGAGAACTATGAAAAGAGCATCTCGTATTCCTGTCAGCCATTTTATTCACTGGTCTTACCGCGATAGCCGAACAGAAGACAGTGAACATCGTTACGGTCAATAACCCTGACATGATCATCCTCAAGAAGCTGTCGGCGAAATTCGAAGCTGCAAAGGTGAGCGATCCGAGCCATGTTCCAGTGACTGCAACGATCGAGCTGTCCGAGCCGATGGGTTCCGAATCGATTGTTTACTTCAAAGCCGCTACCGGCAACTTGATCGCTCGGGTGCCTGGTGAACACGTATACCACCCGGCGAGAAATTGACCGTTCAGCTCAACATGGACAAGATCCTTTGATGAAGATCCTTTACTCAATAGGCGAGAAATTGTTCGGTCGGCTCCGAGCCCGCCAGATTTTTTCATTTTAAAGTGAGTATTTAATCCTAATATGAATGTTTGTTCACTTCAGGTCATGACAACCCCACACTAAGAGGAGAGAAAAGATGGCAAAGGAATTAGAAGGTAAGGTCGCCGCTGTCACCGGCGGGGCGTCGGGCATCGGACTGGCCAGCACCGAGGCGATGCTTGCGGCTGGCGCGCGCGTGGTGCTGGTCGACCGCGATGAGGCGGCGCTAACGGCACTCCGCGAAAAGCACGGCGACGCGGTGATTCCGCTGGTCATCGATCTGCTTGACGCGAAGAGCTGCGCGACGCTGATGCCGCAGATCCTGGAGAAGGCAGGCCAGCTCGACATCCTGCACGCCAATGCCGGTATTTATATCGGCGGCGACTTGGTCGATGCCAACACGGACGCGATCGACAGGATGCTGAACCTTAACGTCAACGTGGTGATGAAAAACGTCCACGATGTCCTGCCGCATATGATCGAGCGTGGTAGGGGCGACATCGTGGTGACGAGTTCGTTAGCGGCCCACTTTCCCACGCCCTGGGAGCCGGTCTATGCGTCGTCCAAATGGGCTATAAACTGCTTCGTCCAGACTGTACGCCGCCAGGTCTTCAAGCACGGCATCCGCGTTGGCTCGATCTCGCCCGGTCCTGTCATCAGCGCGCTTCTCGCCGACTGGCCGGAGGAGAAATTGAAGGAGGCAAAGGAATCAGGCAGCCTGATCGAAGCAAGCGAGGTGGCCAATGTGGTGATGTTCATGCTGACACGGCCACGCGGGATAACCATCCGCGACGTGGTCATGCTGCCCACCAATTTTGACCTCTGACCGTCTTTAAGGCCCGAAATCTCGCCCGCTGGGTGACACCCTCCCGGTTCAGACGGGAGGAGTGGCCGCTGGCATGAGTCAGCTCGTGGTAGAGGGTGTGGTAGTAGTCCTCCTGGCTCTGGAAGGTGGAGGGTGCCGGGATGCGGATAATGTCATCCTTGGACGAATAGCAGGCGGCAAATCCCGAGTGGTGGATGGGGCAGAGTTTGGCATTCTCGACGATGGCAGCCGCCTTTTCGTCAAACTGCCAAAATCTGCGAAAGTTCGGTTAGCAGCCTGTCAGCAAGGCAACACCATATCGAAACGCAGCTCCTCCAGAAGACGCTACATCACGTCAAGCCCGGCAGGCTGCTTACCACTGCACCACGGAGCTGGCGTAGGTCAGGCCGCCGCCGAAAACCACCATCAGAATGTAATCGCCGACCTTGAACCGGCCCATACGATTTCCTTCGTCTAGCGCAATGGCAACGGCGGCCGCAGACGTGTTCCCGTAACGATCAAGGTTCACCTGAAATTTCGAAAGCGGCACTCCCAGACGCCCCGCCAACGCCTCGATGATGCGCAGATTGGCTTGATGTGGAATAATACATGTGAGGTCCTCAACGGAAAGACCGCTTTGCTTGAGCGCCTTGTTGGCGGCGGCCAGCATCGAGGTGACGGCCTGCTTGAAGGTCTCCCGTCCGTTCATGTGCAGGGTATTCAGGCGCCGATCAATGTTTTCCTTGGTCACCGGAATCGCGCATCCGCCACCGGGCATGTGCAGGATTTCCCCAAAATTTCCATCGCTTCCCATGAAGGTGGTGATGACTCCGTGTGAACCGGCGCGCCACCGAAGGACCGCTGCGCCGGCGCCGTCGCCAAAAAGCACGCAGGTATTGCGGTCGGTCCAATTGACGATCGAACTCAGCTTGTCCGCACCGACGACGAGGATCGTGTTATACGTGTGGTTGCTAATGAATTGCTGAGCCACTTCGATCCCGTAGAGAAAACCTGAGCAGGCTGCGGAAACATCGAAGCATGCCGCGTTATCCGCGCCAAGCAGCCGCTGAACGTGGCACGCGGTGGAGGGAAAGAACGTGTCCGGGGTGACGGTCGCGACAATGATCAGGTCGATCTCGGAGGCCGCGACGCCAGCCTGATCCATGGCATTCTCTGCCGCTCGGGCCGCCATGTGGCTGGTATGTTCACCGTTTGCTGCGATCCGGCGCTCCTTGATTCCGGTGCGGGTGGTGATCCAGTCGTCGCTCGTCTCGACGATTTTTTCGAGATCTGCGTTGGTGAGTATCCGCTCGGGCACGTAGCTGCCGGTTCCAATGATTGAAACTGTACGGCTAAGTTGGCGGGACCGCGTCCGCGGGATTTTCTTCATTGTAGCGCTTGATGGCCTCGACGATGCGGGGGTTGATGCCCAGTTCGATGAATTCGCACGCGACACGCAAGGCATTTTTGATCGCAAGTGCGCTGCTGGCGCCGTGAGCAATAATGGCCACTCCATTCACACCAACAAGCGGACTGCCGCCATACATCTCGTAGTTTGTCCTGTTGCGGATGGCGAGAAAGGCATTCCTGGCAAGCAGCGCGCCGAATTTGCGAATAGGGCTCGCTAACAACTCCCGCTTTAACCAATGGAATACAGCGCTGGCGGTTGCCTCACAAACCTTCAGCGTAACGTTGCCGACGAACCCATCGCAAAGCACAACCTCGACGGGATTCTCAAAGAGATCGTGTCCCTCGACGTTGCCGCGGAAGTTCAGCTTGCTCTTCTTGAGGAGCTTGAAAATGTCCTTCGTAAATTCGCTCCCCTTTACGTCTTCGCCTCCAATTGACATGAGTCCGACGGCCGGATTTTCGAAGCCCAGCACATACTTGGAGATGACCGTGCCCATGATCGCGTACTGCAGCATGTGCTCTGGCCGGGCGTCCACATTCGCGCCCGCGTCAATGAGCACGCAAACGTTGCGCTCGGTGGGCAGATACGAGGCGATGCCGGGGCGTTCGACGCCCTTCAACGTGCGGAGCTTGATCGTCGTGCCTGCCACCATCGCCCCGGTGTGGCCGGCGCTTACGATCGCGTCAGCGTCGCCGCGTTTCACCAGATCAATCGCGCGGCTCACCGAGGAATCCTTCTTTCGGCGGATCGCGTCGACCGGATGTTCGTTCATCTCGACGACCTGGGTCGTATGGATGACTTCGACCCGCGAGTCGGTGCAGCCGAGTTCCTGAAGTTCCCTCACCACTGCGGCTCGGTCGCCCGTCAGAAAGAGCTTCCTGATTTTGGGATACTCCTTCAGCGCCATCACCGCTCCGGCGACGGTACTTCGCGGGGCATAATCGCCGCCCATAGCATCGAGGGCGATCCTCATCGGGGACTATCCAGCGTCTACAGTAAGAACCTGGCGTCCCTTGTAGTATCCACACGCCGGACACGCGGTGTGTCCGCGCACACTGGCGCCGCATTGAGGGCACTGGGAAAGCTTCGGAGCATGCCAGCGGTTGGCCGCCTTGCGGGTGCGCAGGCGCATCTTCGAGGTCTTGCGTTTTGGAACTCCCATAAAATCCGGATTATTGATTTTCTAATTTTTCAGTCTTCAGCTTGTCCAAAACGCTCCAGGGTGCATTGCCGGTTGGCTGGGATGCATCGGCGGGCGCCTGCGAAAAGCGTGCTGGACAAAGCTTGCGTCCGCCCGCATCACATCGGGGATGAGCTGGCAGAGCAAGATGAATATCTTCTCGCATCTGCGGGGTCAAGTCAACCGCCTCCCGTCCGTCAAGCTCCTCGTGAACGGCGAAAGGCTCGATGATCAACTCGGTCTCGAATTCGTTCAGACAGGCCACGCACCTCAAGCGGATCCGGAGACTGAGACGCCCGGTAGCAAAGATCCCGCCTTCGGAAACCCCAACGTCCAATGCGTAGCGAAGAGGCGAAACGGGACTCGCTCCGATCTCTTCCAACTCCAAAAATCCGGCCTCTTCGGCATCTTCGAGATGGAGTGTGCCGCCTTGCGGAATCTGGCGCAGATGAATCTTCATATCCGAACGCTCAGCGTGAAAGCCGGAAGTTTCAACGCGCAAGTTTGAATCTTCGAAACCCGGCACGGAGCCTTCTCAATAGCGCTGAAATGCGCTCGTATAAAAAACGGGATTTGCGGAGGCTCGCGAGCAGGCAATGAGACGCATGCACGGTAAACGCGGTAAAGATCGGGTCGAACGGGTATCGGAACTCCCATTGAACGGAACCAAACAATGTCACCAAGAGGCTGATCAGCGCGATAGCGCTCAAGAGAGGAACTCTCAAGTCAATGGGCCCGGTCAGAGAGGCGAAGAGCAAGCAAAGCGCACCGAACAAGAACCAGTTGTAGTTGGGAATAAGCTTTCGGCTGATCCCATAGAGCATTTCGGCGGTCGGGCTCGAAGAGGCGGACTGGTCCACCTTCCACTCCTTCACCGCGCGTTGCAGTCCAAACCAATTTTCATCCCGTCTTCCCTCGCGGGCGGCGAATAATGGCATGGACGGAAGAAGGTCGCCTTCCGTTGGCAACGGCAGACCTTTGGCGGTGTAACGCGCGTAATGCTGCTCTCTCTCCCGCACGAAAGCGCGGGACAGATCACGCAAATTACTGATTCTAATTGGCTTTCGATCGCGATAGTCGAAGACGGTGATCAAGTGCTCCGAGTAACGCAACAATGAGCCCTTGAGATCTTGCCGGATTGATTCCATACCCGCGTTGCGAAGGATTGCGAAATCGCCGGCCGATCCGTCTTTCTGAAACGCATAGATCAGCGAATTGAACATCCTTTGCGTGGAGCAACGGAAAAAGACATCCAGCGTGATTTCGTAATCCCTATAAACCGGGTTCGTGAGTACCTTCTCAGCAACGAAACTTGCCAGCCGTCCCGAGGCGGGACCATTGCCGGGCGAGATCAAATGTTCCTGCACAAAGAGCCGGTAAAAGGGAAGATGGGCGTTGCCGAGCTTGGCGACGCAGAATTCACCGTATCTTAGGTAATTGAGAGAGCTAAATGCCAGGTGCGCCGCAGCGTAGGTGAGCAGGAAGGCCCCGGAAAGCGCGAGGCGGCGCTTGGTCGGGACGCTTGTGATAAAGAGCGGGAGCACAAAGCACAGCGCGAAGGTTTGGTTTCCTGGACGATTGAGAACCAGCAGAAAGACGATTGCAGCGACACCCGTCCAAGCCCGCAGTGTTGCAGACCGCATGGCAAAGAAAGCAAAGGAAAACCAGAGGCACAAGAGAACGGTTTGCAGCGTTTCGGATCCGACCGAGTTAAACCATCGGAATAGCCATAAATTCACGCCGAGAAGGGCATTGAGCGTCCATGCGCCGAACGTGCTGAATTCACGAACGACTGCAAAGACGGATGTGATGCTTCCGGCATAAAGAAGCGCAACGACCAACTCGATTCCCGCTGCGTCCAGAAATTGAAAACATGTCCCGTAAAAGAGCGGGGTCAGTGGCGGCCGAAAGAGCATCAGCAGAGGGAACTCCGGCTCGATCTGCAGCAAGTCGCGGAAGCAAAGGAAATACGTCATCATATCGCGCCCCTCCCTCAGCGGGAACCAATGCGCGACAACCCAATACCAAGCGAACATGGTCAGAAAGGGCGCCAACCATGGAGAAAGCTTCCGTGCGAGAGACTTCCCGCACCAAGCGTCAGTCGACGCGCTATTCACCTTGCCGCGAATCAATGCAAAGCCCATTCGAAAACCTCTCCTTTAATCGCAGGGCTACCGAGGCGGGAACGAACGGCGTGACATCACCGCCGAGGCGGCCCACCTCCTTGACGATGCGGGAACTCAGGAAAGTGTAATCTTCCTTGGGAGTCAGAAAGATTGTTTCAAGGCGCGGTTCCAGGCATCTATTCATCAAAGCCATTTGAAACTCGAATTCGAAATCCGAGACCGCTCGAAGTCCGCGGATGACGACGAAGGCATCTTCCGCGCGCGCGAAATCCACAAGGAGGCCATCGAGCTTTTTGATTGTGATGCCCGGAGCTCGTTCGACAGCCTCTTCAATCATGGCAATTCGCTCGTCCGCATTGAAAAGCGGGGGTTTCGCTTCATTCTGAGCCACAGCCACAATGAGCGAATCGAAGAGCTGATGCGCTCGATGGATAATATCAATATGCCCGAAAGTAACGGGATCGAAGCTGCCTGGATATATGGCGCGCGTTACTCCCATTCGATGGTAGCGGGCGGCTTGCTCGAAACGTCGTAGCAGACGCGGTTTACGCCATGGACTTCATTAATGATGCGCGTCGAAATGCGCGCCAGAAGGTCGTAGGGAATTCGCACCCAGTCGGCCGTCATCCCGTCCCGGCTGTCCACAATGCGGAGAGCAACCGTTTTTTCGTAAGTGCGTTCATCGCCCATCACGCCAACGGACTGCACTGGGAGCAGGACGGCAAAAGATTGCCACACCTTGTAATACCAGCCACTCGCCTTCATTTCCTCGATGACGATGGCGTCCGCCTCGCGCACCATTCGGAGCGTTTCCTGCGTAATCTCGCCCAGAATGCGGACGGCGAGGCCCGGACCGGGGAACGGCTGGCGATTCACAATCTCCTTGGGCAGGCCCAGCTCGAGCCCGACCTCGCGCACCTCGTCCTTGAAGAGCTGCCGCAATGGCTCGATGAGCTTGAACCTCATTCGCTGAGGAAGGCCGCCGACGTTATGATGGCTCTTGATGAGCGCGGCCGGATTTCCGGAAATTGAGACGCTTTCAATCACATCCGGATAAAGCGTCCCCTGCGCGAGAAAGCGGTAGCGACCCGGAGAGGTCTTTTTCAGGCTTCGCGCCGCGGCTTCGAACACCTTGATGAATTCGTTTCCGATAATCTTGCGCTTTCGCTCTGGGTCATCGACGTTCCTGAGGCGCGCAAGAAACCGCTTGGAGGCGTCAATTGTTCTCATCCGGATGTGAAAGTGTCCGCCGAGAAGCTTCTCGACCGCATCCCTTTCGTGCGCACGCAGCAGGCCGTTATCGACGAATATACAGGTGAGCTGATCGCCAATAGCCTTGTGAATCAGAGCGGCAGCCACCGAGGAATCCACACCGCCGCTGAGTCCCAGAATCACCTGACTATCACCAACCTCCTCGCGAATTTGAGCGCAGGTGCGATCGATGAACGAGCCCATTGTCCATTGAGACTTGCAGCCGCAAATGCGATGAACAAAGTTTTGAAGAATGACCTTCCCGCGCGGCGTGTGAGCGACTTCGGGATGGAACTGCAGACCGTAGATTTTGCGCTTGATGTCGCCGATGACGGCGTTGGGCGAATTCTCCGTCTGACCCAGCGCGCGAAATCCTTCGGGCAGCTTGGTGATGTTGTCCCCGTGACTGTTCCACACATCGAGCTCGGCGGGAAGAGCACGGAAAAGGTCGGAGCGGCGGTCCACCCGGAGCTTCCCCGCGCCGTATTCACGTTGCGACGAACGCTCCACCGCCCCTCCAAGATCGCTGGCGATAAGCTGCAATCCGTAGCAGATACCCAGGATCGGAAGTCCCAGGTCATAGACGCCCCTGTCCAGCTTTGGCGCATCGGGCGAATAAACGCTGGCGGGGCCCCCGGAAAGGATGATGCCATTCGGTGCGATAGCGCGGAGCGCGGAAGCATCCGTCCAGAAAGGAAGAATTTGAGAATACACGCGGCATTCGCGCACTCGCCGGGCGATCACCTGCGTGTATTGCGAGCCGAAATCGAGGATGACAATCTTGTCCTCCGGTGAGAACGAATGCGCGGGACTAGCTGTTCGGTCACTGGAATTCGGGCCCAAACGCATCGGAAGTTGGATTGTTCGGCACGATGCGGCCCTCTCCCTTAATGCCCCGCTCAAACTGCTCACCGATGCCAGCGGCGTCCTGCTCAGCAACGGAGCACCCCTTCAACGCGACGGCAGCAAGAAGACAGAAAAAAAGAGTCATGCATCTCACGCGAAGCATACTAAAAAAAACCGACCCGCAATGGCAACCCTCATTCCGCCCGAGGAACTATTGAGCCTCTACTCCGCCGGTTGGTTCCCCATGGCAATGGCGGACGGCTCGATCCGTTGCTTTTCTCCCGACCCGCGCGGCATTCTGCCGCTGGATGCCTTTCACATTCCTCATGGCGCGAAGAGGACGCTGCGTGATCCGAGATGGGAGGTGCGCCTGGACACGGCGTTCGAACAGGTTATACGCGCCTGCGCGAACCGCCGCTACACCTGGATCGACGATACAATGGTTCAAAGTTATCTTGTTCTACACCGCGCAGGCCACGCCCATTCGCTGGAGATCTGGCGCGACGGGAGGCTTACAGGCGGTCTCTACGGCGTTCGGATTGGCGGCGCTTTCTTCGGCGAGTCAATGTTTCACCACGTCTCGGGGGCATCCAAGGTTGCCCTCGTGTGTCTTGTCGCACGTCTCAGGAAAAGAGGCTTTCAGCTTCTTGATACTCAATGGATCACTCCGCATCTCGCGCAATTCGGCGCCATTACCATTCCCCGCAGAGACTACCTGCATCTCCTCCAGGTTGCGCTCCGGATTACCCCGCACGGTGCGCTTTGAACATCTCGTACTTTTTAAAACTTTTGCTATTTGCGCTGGCGCCCCGGCAAGTCCTGATACCGGTTAAGAGATGAAAATCTACACGCGCAGCGGAGACGATGGATCGACGAGCCTTTTCTCAGGCGAGCGGGTTTCCAAAACCAGCCTGCGGGTGGAAGCTTGCGGAACGCTCGACGAACTCAATTGCGTAATTGGCGCGACGCGAGCGGCCGTCCCCACAGCGCCGACAGAGATTTCCCTCGCGGCGATCCAATACCATCTTTTTTCGCTCGGCGCCGATCTCGCAACCTCAGGGGAAAAGCGCGAAGCCCACATCAGGCCCGCCGATGTAACATGGCTGGAAACCGAGATCGACCGGATGGCATGCGAATTGCCGCCCCTGCAAAACTTCATCCTCCCCGGGGGCAGCGCGGCGGCCGCCCAGATCCACCTTGCGCGCGCGGTATGCCGCCGCGCCGAACGGGCGGTGGTTAACCTTTCGCAGAGCGAACAAATCAGCAAGAGTGCGTTGATATTTCTAAACCGGCTCTCCGACTTCCTCTTTATCCTCGCCCGCTACGAAAATCTTCGGAGTGGTGTCACTGAGGAAAAATGGATTCCAAAGGATTGATCTGCGATTCCAGAGGCCCATTGCGGGCGAATCTCCAGCGCGCGTTTTCCGATGCTTAGACGAGCGTTCGCGCTTTTTCCAGGGCTTCATCGATCCTCGACGGGTCTTTGCCGCCGCCGCGGGCGATGTCCGGCCGGCCCCCTCCCTTGCCCCCGACAATTGGGGCGATTTGCTGGATGAGTTTCCCTGCCTGGATTCTTGACGTGAAATCGGGGGTGACTGCGGCAACGAGAGCAACGGAACCGGGATCAGCGATCCCGGCTACAACGATCACTCCTCGAAATTGAGCTTTCAGCGCATCAGCGACAGCTTGCAAGCTGTCGCCGTCCGCATGTCCGAGATTGGCAATGATGGCGGGGATTCCGTTGAGGACTTCCGATTTCGCAACGAGTTCCTTCGCGCGATTCAGTGATTCGCGCTGGCTGGCAACCTTAAGGGCTTTTTCGAGTTCCTTTTGATGGGTGAGAAGCGCGTCGAGCTTTTTTTCAATCTCGCCCAGGGGACTGTTCAACGCTGCGGCGATCGTCTTCAGGCGTTCGGAATCCGCAGCAGCACGTGCGAAGGACTCGAGCCCCGCCACGGCTTCGATGCGACGGACCCCCGCCGCGATCGCTCCTTCCCCCGCGATGCGGAAAAGGCCGATCTCGCCCGTAGCGCGCGTGTGCGTACCTGCGCAAAGCTCCATTGAATAGCCGTTCAGCGCAGCCAATTGGCCCCCGATCTGCACCACGCGAACAGTGCCGCCATACTTGTCGCCGAAGAATTGCATAATGTCGGCCCGCCCGCGCACCTCGTTGTAGGGGACCTCCGTCCACGACACAGCCGCGTTCTCGATGATGCGCTCGTTCACAAGCTTTTCGACATCGCGCACCTGCCTGTGAGTGAGCGGTTGGTGATTGAAGTCGAAGGTCAACTTTTCGGGTCCTACATAAGATCCCTTTTGCGCAGCGTCCTTGCTCACGACTTCATGCAAAGCCCAGTGGAGCAGATGGGTGACGGTGTGATGACGCTGGATCGCGCCGCGCCGCGCCGCATCCACCGCCACACGAACGGCCTCGCCCACTTCGGGAGCGCGGCCTGCCGTCAGGACGCTTCGATGAATGAAAATGCCGCCCTTTTTCTGAGTGTTTGTGATTTGCAAACGTCCCACTTCCGACCAGTCGGGGCCGGGCACATGGACAAGACCGGTATCGCCAACCTGTCCGCCCATCTCCGCATAGAACGCGGTGCGGTCGACGATCAGATCGAATTCATTCGCCGTCCTCGCCGGCGCCACGGATTCGATCACTGCCTCGGTTTCGAGAAAGTCGTAGCCCAGGAACTTTGTTGGTTCGACTTGGAGATTTTCATCGGAGACGGTGATGATTTGCTTCTTCTGAGCTTGTCGCGCGCGGGCGCGCTGTTCTTCCATGAGCTTTTCGAACTCGACGACGTCAACGGTCATCCCACGCTCACGGGCCATTAACTCGGTAAGATCAAGAGGGAAACCGTAGGTGTCGTAAAGCTCGAAAGCGACGTGACCCGGTATAAAGTCCTCAAAGTCCTTCATTCCGCGCGCGCCTTTTTTCGGCGAGGCAGCTTTGAACGCGTAATTAAGCTCTTCGATGCCCCTATCCAACGTCTTATTGAACGCCTCCTCTTCCCTCCTTAGCACGTCCTCGACGTGCTTCTGTTTTTCCCGAATCTCGGGAAAAACATCGCCCATTGTGCGAGCAAGAACGCCCACAAGCTTGTAGAAGAATGGTTCGCGAAACCCGAGGGGGCGTCCGTAACGAACGGCCCGGCGCAGAATCCGGCGGAGGACGTAGTTGCGGTCGGTGTTGCTTGGCTGAATGCCGTCGGCGATGGCAAAGCTTAGAGTTCGAATATGATCAGCGATAACGCGGAAGGCAACGTCCGCGGCCTGTTGAGTGTTGAGAGATGAGAGTTGAGAGAGGTCGGGCAGCGTGCTGCCGTATTTCATTCCGCTCAGTTCTTCGATCTTGTCGAATATTGGCCGGAAGATATCGGTCTCGTAATTCGAAATTTTCGCGTTTGCGAAGTCGGTGAAGTTTCTCGTGCCCTGGATGATGCTCGCGACCCGCTCGAATCCCATGCCCGTGTCAACGTGCTTCGCCGGAAGCGGCGAGAATGTGCCGTCGGGGTTCGCGCTAAACTGAATGAAGACCAGGTTCCAAATTTCGATGCACTCGGCGCTGCCTCGGTTGACCAACGCACCTCGGGTGTCACCGGCGGGAGTAAGATCCACATGCAATTCGGAGCAGGGACCGCACGGCCCCGTGTCGCCCATCATCCAGAAGTTATCCTTTTTGTTGCCGTCGACGATGTGGACTTTTGGATCGAGTCCTGTTTTGTCGAAAAGCTCCGCCCAGCAATCATGCGCCTCTTGGTCGAATTGGCTCGGATCACCAGGGCTCGGTTGGTAGACCGTGGCGTAGAGCCGGTTCGGGGGAAATTTCCATTGTTCGACAATCAGTTCCCAAGCCCATGTAATAGCTTCCTTCTTGAAGTAATCGCCGAACGACCAATTGCCGAGCATCTCGAAGAACGTGTGGTGGTAGGTGTCAAGTCCGACATCCTCGAGATCGTTATGCTTGCCTCCGGCGCGGATGCATTTTTGGGTGTCGGCGGCACGCCCGGGGATGTAAGGGCACCTCATCTCTCCGAGAAAAATCGGCACGAACTGGTTCATGCCAGCGTTGGTGAACAGCAAGTTCGGAGAGTCGGGCATCAGGCTTGATGAGGGCACGATCGTATGCTGCCTCTCGCGGAAGAAATCGAGGAAGGATGTGCGGATTTCAGCGCTGGTCATGACAAATACTTCAGACTGCCGAGCCCGGCGGCGGAGTCAAGTCAGGCGGGACTTTAACCACAGAGGACACAGAGAACACAGAGGGCAATGATGCATGACCGCTTCGGTCTGGCCACAGATACCGTCACGGATCAAACCCGGATTTGGCCACGGCGGATAGCAATGTCTGGGGATCCGTGTTTCATCTGTGCCCATCCGTGGCTCAGTTCCTATTCGTTGATCTCCGGGCCGATACCGCCGATTATTCTCGGTATGGCTACGCTACAAGAATCCACATGCACCGCGTGCCGCGCCGATGCGCCGCGTGTTACGGACGAGGAAATCGCCGAATTGAAACCGCAAATCCCCGACTGGCAGATTATCGAGCGCGATGGCATCCGCCGGCTGGAGCGTGTCTTTCGCCTGAAGGATTTCGCACAAGCGCTCGCATTTACCAACAAGGTCGGCGCGATTGCTGAGGCGGAAGGGCATCACCCCGCGCTGCTAACGCAGTGGGGCAGCGTCACCGTCACGTGGTGGACGCACAAAATTCGCGGCCTGCACCGTAACGACCTCATCATGGCCGCCAAGACCGATCGCCTCGCGCCGGACTCGCTTCCGAACGGTTGAGGCCAAGAATGAAAACGCGGACCTTCAATACATAGGAGCTTTACGGGAGAACTATCCCGGCGAAATCCAGCCGGCGGGATCCAGTGGGATTGCATTGAGCATGGCTTCGGGGACGCTGAGCACTTCGGGCGTCTCACCGAGTTGAATGAACAGGCGGCCGTTTTCTGAGTTCCCAATGGTCACGCTCGCGATGAGTTGTTCCCCAGCGCGGGTTTCTGGTGTGTTCTCCGAGAGCACCGCAATGAACGAAACCTTGCACTGCGGACGTTCCAGTCCGAACGCCGCAAACTTTCCGTCTGCGACCGTGTCATAGGCAGACACCTTTGCCGTGGACACAGCATCCGCAAGTGTCCGTACCGCCGCAGCGCTTGCCGGACGCTCGATGGCGCCGTCCTTCACCACCCAGCCGTCTCCCTCGCGGCGGAGCGAAAACTCCTTGGCCGGTGTGCGGATGCGAATCATGTCCACGATGTCAAGATTAAGCGGGAGCAGACGGCGATCGCGCAGGAGATCCGGGCTAATTTGCAGAAGCTGCGAGGTCTCTGGCGGAAGGCGGTAAACCGAATCTCGGGCAGTGAACTGACCGAAGAGAGTTCCCGATTTGTCAGTTCCCAGGCGCAACGTTTGGGGGCGTGCGCTACCCTCGGCGTAAAATGTGATTTCGTCCCTCCCCTCCGCGATGCCATAGACGCTCAGGTCGCCGGGGTCTTCGGCGATAAATTCGACGATCTTCTGGCTCAGGAGCTGCTTAAGAAAATCCTCCACCTTTTGCTCGTCGGCGAGAGCGCGCAGTGGCTTGACGATCTGCCAGCCAGTCGCATCACGGGACAGCTCGATTTCGCCGCCCTGTCTGCGCACAATGACGCGATCGATCTGGTCGGAAGACAGATCGGTGAGGCGACGGTCTCGAAAATCCGCGACATCCCGAAAGGCCAGCTTGAGCAACTCATCGCTAACGAGATAAACATCCCGCGAGCCTCTTGTGCGCACGTAGATGCGCTCCTCAATCACCGCGTCTTTGCCAAGGAAGAGAGTCGCACTTTCGCCGCCATCAAACTCAATCGTCCTCTTGGGATTGCGCAGACCATAGTCGCTCAGCTCGCTGTCCGCCTTGAACTCCTCTCCGGCAATCCTGTCAAAATACCGCATTCCTGCGGCTGCTAGAAGCATGCGCTCGACCAGAGCAGAATCCGCCCGGTCGTTTGATTTTGTGCCAAGCTGCCAGCCATTGCCCGATCGTTTGATTTCGAATTTGCTGACTCCCGTGGAAATCCGGATCTCGCGCACCTTGGACGGGTCGAGGTGCAAGACGAGTCCTTTGCGGGCGTCCGCTGCGTGTTCGCGCGTACTGCGCGTGAGCGGTTCGTAAATGGCGAGAAACGCGATCGCGGCGATCGCCAGCGCGCATAGCAAAATGGTCTTCAGACGGCTCATGCCCGCCTTCGCCACCAGACAACCAGGCCGGCGAGCGCCGCGATTCCCGGCATAACGATCATTGTATAAAGAGCGATGGAACCAAGTTGAGCATCCGTCAGATTCAGCGAGAAGTGTTTCACGGTCTTTGGCATCACCCCCGTGAACTGGCCGCGGTCGAGCAACCAATTCATGGCGCTAAGAAGAAAATCCAGCCCTTGCTGGTTGAGCGCGGCATCGAGCGCAAACTCGCAGCTTCCCACGGCGATCAGCTTCGCCGATTCGACTTCGACGCGCTCGTCCTTCACGCCACCACGCGCAGCGGCGACAGCAACATAAACCGGCTGCCCGGCGTCCTTCCCCTCATCGTAGCGAACACCTCTCTTTTCGTCGGTCGCATACTCGCTCTCTCCCCAAAATTCGTCACCAGCCCGGATCAGTGGCCAAATCTGTACGCCGGCGGCCTGTGATTGCCCGGCATCGAAACCGAGAGATTGCGTGGCCCCCGGAAACAAAATGTTGATGCCGGCCATCCGCTTCGTGATGGCATTTTTGGGAAGAAATTCGGCGGTCACGTCGCGCAGGATTCCCGTGGCGAATGGCAGGCGCACGGTGCGCAGGACCCGGTTATCCAGCCGGATCACTCCGACTCGATTGAGCAACGAAGTCAGCCGTGGCGTTTTGGGTTTCGGGTCGAGCAGAACGAGTAGCCGGCCCTTCTCCTTCCAGAATTTTTCAAGAATCGCCGCCTCGCGCTCCTCAATATCGAACTGCGGAGCCACGATAATCAGGGTGGCACAATCCGCCGGCACGGCGTCCAGCGATGCGAAAGACAGCGGCGCAACGGTCACGTTTTGCCTTTCGATGTAGTCCTTAAAGACGGAAAGCGGCGTCATTTCTCCTATCCCTGGTTCTCCATGACCTTGAAGGAAATAGACCTTCAACCGCTCGGGGCTCACGAGCGCTATCATCGCGTTGGTCAGAGCCTGCTCGCCCTTGAAGGTTAACAGCCGCGGTGGATCACCGCTCTCAACCGGGCTCATGTCGAAATCAGCCATCTCCGACACAGGCACAAACTTCGAGCGACCATCGTAGTCCAGGATGAGGACGTTCTCGGAGACACTGAACTTGTATTGCTCCTGCAGTTCCCGCGCCCGGGAAAGATTGCGAGTAGGATCGACATATTCGACTTCGATCTTGTTCCGGCCCGAAAAGATCAATTCCTTGAGAAGATTCTGCACATCGGGAAAAAGCCCGGTCTCCGGCGAGAGCACGGTGGGCGAGAAGAAAACCGTTACCTGAACAGGCTTCTTCAACTCGCGCAACACCCGTTTCGTCTGATCGGAAAGCACGAACTTTTGAGAGCGCGAGAAGTCAGCGCGCGCATAGTGATTAAAGCTGAAGTAGTTCACAGCTATCAAGAGCGCCACCATCGCAAGCACCTGCAACGCGACATTCAGCCGGATCGTCTTGCGCGGAATTCCTAGTTTTTCCATCTTCGGTACTGAAAGACATGGAAGGTCAGGAAAAGGGTAAAGAGCGTCATACTCAGGTAAAAGACGACCGGACGCGTGTCGAAGAGGCCCCGCGAAAACTCCCCCATGTGCTCGATGGTTGAAAAATAGTACGTAAGCTCTCGCAACGTGGAGCTCGCCGTGAGGAAAATGAAGGAAAGCAGACTAAGGAAAAACATCAGGCTTATCAGCGCGAAAGCAACGGTTGCGGCCACGATCTGATTTTTTGTCAGCGCGGACGCCAGACAGCCGATAGAAAGGTAGAACATCCCCACCAGAATAAGCATCGAATAGGCTCCAAGATAGGATCCGAAGGCATCCGCGG
The DNA here is from genome assembly GCA_963847295.1 of uncultured Verrucomicrobiae bacterium. GTDB lineage: Bacteria > Verrucomicrobiota > Verrucomicrobiia > Chthoniobacterales > Terrimicrobiaceae > DASTFP01. The sequence goes on along the minus strand of CAWJZG010000002.1, from coordinate 40,559 downwards.
CGCTCTGGCCCGTCAACCAACGAAAGAGCACAAAATATAGAAGGCTCGGCGCCCAGAGAACGAGATAGAAGATAAAGCTGCCGAGGAACTTCGCGACGACGACCTGTCCATCACGCACGGGTGCGGTCATCAATGTTTCAATTGTCCCCAGCTTGTACTCCTCGCTAAAGAGGCGCATCGTTAGCAGCGGGAAAATCAACACGAATGGAAACCAAAAAAGAACGGTGTTGAAAAATGCCTCGACGACAGAGGTCTGGCCCGGCCCCCGATTCAATGCGACGAGCCCGGCGTGGAAGTTTGCCGCAGTCAGAAGGAGAAAAAAAAACAGGACGATATAAGCTAGCGGTTGGTGGAAGTAGTGGCTCACTTCGCGAGCCAGCAGAGTTAAGAAGCGTTTCATTACTGTTCTTCCGAGTGGGTCACCTCGGCGAAGACCTGTTCCAACGTGGCGCAGCGTCGCGTCAATTCCCGCACCGGCCATCCCTCCTTCACAGCGAGCGCATGCAGCGTCTCCCTGGGGTCACTTTCTACGTGAAGAATAAAGCGCGTCCAATCTCCGATCTTCTTTTGAACAACATCCTTTACACCATTTACGGACCGCAGCTTGGCGATCGCGTGAGGATCCTCGGTTTTCGCCTCCAAAAGGACCTCTCCTTCAGAGCTAACGCGGGAGCGCAGGTTCTCCGGAGTATCAAGGGCCTCGATGCGTCCCTTGTTGATAATGATGACGCGCGAGCAAGTCATCTCCACTTCCGGCAAGATGTGGGTCGACAGCAAGATCGTGTGATGGCGGCGCAGGTTCTTGATGAGTTCGCGCACCTGACGGATTTGATTCGGATCCAGACCGATGGTCGGCTCGTCAAGGATGAGCAGCTCGGGCTCATGGATCATCGCGTCGGCGAGCCCGACGCGCTGTCGAAAGCCCTTCGATAACGCGCCGATCATCCTGCGCTCCACCTCGGAAAGCCCGCAAAGATCGGAAACATCCGCCAATCGTTCCTTGACGCGGCGGCCAGGGACACCCTTCAGCGCCGCGCGAAAAGACAAATACTCATTCACACGCATGTCGTGCGGCAACGGAACATGCTCGGGCATGTAGCCGATATGCTCACGCGCCCTGAGCGAATCCCTAAAAACGTCGCAGCCAGCCACTTCTGCGCGTCCAGAGGTGGGAGGAAGGTAGCACGCGAGCATTCGCATCGTGGTGCTTTTCCCGGCGCCGTTTGGGCCGAGAAATCCAACGACCTCCCCCTTGTCCACCTCGAAATTGATCTCGTCCACCGCAGTAACGCCGCCGTAGCGCTTGGTGAGGTTTTCGACCTTGATCATCTCGGGAGTTGTTCCGTTTAACGCGAGATCCTTTGATTTTCAAGCGGCGCCCTTCACAAAGCCGCGGCCAATCGTTGAGAGCACCGTGCGTGTGATCAGGCGTTACTGCCTGCTTGCGCAAATCAGAATCTTCCCTCACACTGTAGGTTCCTAAATGAGGGCGGCTCGCCGCCGCGCCCGAGGGGGCACGAACCTAGCTATTGCATATGAGTACTTTTACTGCCCGGTGGAGCGAGGGGTTAATCGATGAGAATTACGAGCGCTGGCTTTCCAATCCCCGATCGGTGGATCCTGATTGGGCCGCTTTTTTCGAGGGTTTCGAGCTAGGTTTTGCCAAAAGCGAGGAGAATGGGGAGGGCGCCACCGCCGAACTTTCCCCGGGGGCTGTCACCGACAGCAGCCTTCAAACACGGGTCGAAGCTCTCGTGTATGCCTACAGAACGCTCGGGCATACCATCGCCGACCTCGATCCTCTTGATCTGCTCAAGCGATCGAATCCACTCCTCACCCTGAAGGAACTCGGCTTTGATGAAAAAGAGCTCGATCTGACGGTCGCCTCCCGGTTCTTCAAGGAGGGCAGGAAGATGAAGCTGCGCGAAATGATTCGCGAACTCGAAGCAATCTATTGCGGCACGGTCGGCGCGGAGTTCATGCATATCCAGAATCCCCGCATGCGCACCTGGGTGCTCTACAAACTGGAGAATCGCGACAGCACACTGCGCACCAACCCGGCGGTCCATCGAGATATCCTTCGAAAACTCTATGAGGCAGAGACGTTTGAAAATTTCCTGCACACCAAATACGGCGGCAAGCGGTTTTCCCTCGAAGGCGGCGAATCGCTAATCCTCGCCCTCGACACCATTGTCCAAAACTGCGAGAAGCGCGGAATCAAGGAGCTGGTTGTGGGAATGGCCCATCGCGGGCGTCTGAACGTCCTCGCCAATGTCCTAAACAAGCCGCTCGATGTCATTTTCAATGAATTCCAGGGTAATTTCGCGCCGGATTCCGTGGGCGGCAACGGAGATGTGAAGTATCACCTCGGGTATCGCAACGTGCGCAAGACTGCGACCGGTTACGAAGTGGAGATCAACCTCGCGGCAAATCCCAGCCACCTTGAAGCGGTGGATCCTGTCGTCGAAGGCAAGGCCCGTGCGCGCCAGCGTTTGCTTGAGGACACCGCTTATCGCAAGAAAGTGGTTCCGATTCTGATCCACGGCGATGCGGCCTTCATAGGCCAGGGCGTGGTCGCCGAGGTTTTCAATATGTCCCAGTTGCCCGGTTATAGCACCGGCGGCACGGTTCACTTCGTCGTAAACAACCAGATCGGCTTTACGACTCTGCCTGCCGATTCCCGATCTTCTGAGTATTGCACCGAGATCGCGAAGATGGTCGACGCGCCGATCTTCCACGTGAATGGGGAGGATCCGATTGCGGTCATGGAAATGGCGAAGATCGCCTTGGAATTCCGGCATGAATTCGGCCGTGACGCGGTTGTCGATATTTACTGCTACCGCCGGCATGGCCACAACGAGGGCGATGAGCCGGCCTTCACCCAGCCGAACCTGTACAACCAAATCAAGAGCCATCCGCTGCCAAGCGAAGTCTTTGTCGCACAGATTGCTCCACTGGGCACGGTTTCGGCCGAGGAAGCCGCCACCATGAAGGCGGAATCACTCAAGGAGCTCAACGACGCTCTTTCCCAGGTTAAACTCGCGGACGCCGAAAAGTCAAAAGCTCACGAATTCGCCGGCTCGACGGCCATTTTCCAACCCGCCTATTCGCATGCTCCGATCGATACTGGGATCACCAAGGAAAACCTCGATCTCATCGCAAAATCGCTGACCACCGTTCCGGAAGAATTTCGTGTGCTGCCGAAGATCAAGCGCATTCTCCTTGAGCGCCGCCTGCAAATATGGAAGGCAGGCGGCCCCTACAATTGGGCTTTTGCCGAGGCGCTTGCGTTCGGCTCGCTGCTTCTGGAGGGCACTCCCGTGCGGCTTTCCGGCCAGGATAGCCGCCGTGGCACGTTCAGCCAGCGTCACAGCGTGCTCTATGATGAAACGAATCGCCAGCGCTATATCCCGCTCAATCATCTCCGCCCCAATCAAGCCAAGTTCTGCGTCTATAACAGTCCGCTCTCGGAATTCGCCGTCCTGGGTTTCGATTACGGCTACTCGATGGATTTTCCGTCCCAGCTCTATCTCTGGGAAGCGCAATTTGGAGATTTTGCCAATGGGGCGCAGATCATCATTGATCAATTCATTGCGCCTTCGGAGTCCAAATGGCGGCGTCCGAGCGCCATTGTGCTGCTCCTTCCCCACGGCTACGAAGGCCAGGGGCCCGAGCATTCGAGCGCGCGGCTCGAGCGTTTCCTCCAGCTCTGCGCCGAGGAAAACATGCAGGTTTGCAACCTCACGACGCCGGCACAGTATTTTCACGCCCTGCGCCGGCAGATGCACCGCAAGTACCGCAAGCCGCTTATTGTCATGACGCCAAAAAGCCTGCTTACCCACGAGCAGGCGGTCTCGAAGGAACCGGATTTCACCAACTCGCGGTTTTTCGAAATTCTCGGCGAAACAGAATCCGCACCGAAGAAGGTTGAGCGGGTCATCTTCTGCTCGGGGAAGGTTTACTACGATCTTATCAAGTATCGTCAGGAGAACAATCTCAAGGACGCCGCGGCGATCATTCGAATCGAACAACTTTATCCGCTTTACAAGGAGAAGGTCGGCCGCCTGGCGAAACCATTCTCCAATGCGAAGAAATTTGTGTGGTGCCAGGAAGAGCCGGAAAACATGGGCGCATGGTCATTTATTTTGCCCCAGCTGCTCAATCTGTTCCCAGGCTATATCCACTACGCCGGCCGGCCGGCGAGCGCCAGTCCGGCGGCCGGGACGATGCAGGCGCACCAGGCTCAGCAGGCGGCTTTGTTAAAGCAAGCCTTTGAAGTCTAACAGCTGCCGCCATCCTTTATGAACGTCGAAGTCAAAGTTCCCACCGTTGGCGAATCCATCACCTCGGGCATCCTCTCGGTCTGGCACAAGAAGGACGGCGAGTCCGTAAATGCCGGCGACATCCTCTTTACCCTTGAAACCGACAAGGTTTCTACCGAAGTCAGCGCGCCCGAAGCCGGCGTCCTGAGGACCCAGGCTGCCGAAGGCGACGAAGTCAAAATCGACCAGGTCGTCGCCGTCATCGAGCCGGCCTCCGCTACCGCCCGGGCGGAAACGCCCGCCGAGCCGGCGAAGCCCGAACCTGCCGCCGAGAAACCCGCCGCACCCGCTGCAGAGGCGCCAGCCGCGCCTCCTCCCGAGACCAGGCCCGCTCCCGCTCCACAAAGAAAAGCGGAAGCTCCCGCACCGAAACCGAAGATTACGGCACCCGATGATCCTCGTACGACACGGAAGAAACTGACTCCCCTGCGCCGTAAAATTGCCGCACAACTCGTCATGGCGCAGCACACGGCCGCGATCCTGACGACATTCAACGAGTGCGACATGAGCGGAGTGATGGCGCTGCGCAAGGAAATGCAGGAGGAGTTCACCAAGAGGCACGGAGTGAAGCTTGGCTTCATGTCCTTCTTCATCAAGTCCGTTGTGGACGCTCTCAAGGCCGTCCCCTCCATCAACTCCCGCATGGACGGCGACGAGCTTATCCAGAATCACTATTACGACATCGGCGTTGCCGTCGGGACCGAGCGCGGCCTCATCGTTCCTGTTTTGCGCGATTGCGATCAGAAATCGTTCGCTGACATTGAGGGTGCTCTCGTGGGCTACGCCGTCAAGGCTCGCGAAGGAAAGATCGGCCTGGATGACCTGCAGGGTGGAGTGTTCACAATTTCAAATGGAGGCGTTTACGGCTCTCTTCTGAGCACCCCCATACTAAATCCTCCGCAGAGCGGAATCCTTGGGATGCATAAAATCCAGGAGCGCCCGATGGCCGAGAAAGGACAAGTCGTCGTGCGACCGATGATGTATCTGGCTTTGAGCTACGATCACCGCGTGGTGGACGGAAAGGAGGCCGTGACCTTCCTGATTCGTGTGAAGGACTGCATCGAAAACCCGGCACGACTCTTGTTGGGAACTTGAATGCGCACGGTGATGAAGAATCTCATCGCCAAGGCTCCCAATCAACGACGAGGACCGGCTGCGGAATCGACTGGCCACGCATGATCTTGAGCAAGCTGAGGCCAGCAGAATTGAGATACCGGCCTAGCTCTTCTCGGGCGAGCAAAACCACAGCTTATTGCCCTCGCTGTCCAAAAAGCCCCCCACGTAGAATTCGTCGAAAAGATTCACGGGATCCGAAATCGTGACACCGCGCGCACGCAGTTCGCGTTCAGTCTGCAACGCATCATCCGTGCCAATTGTAATACGCGGATTGGGATCCTGGGTCGGAGGAGCGTACCAGTTTGACTTCAGCATGAGAATCGTCTGCCCGAGAAAATAGCCAACTTGCTCGCTGCCCTCGCAGGCGGGAGGCAAGCCGAGAGTGAGTCCATAGAACTTATTGGCGCGGTCAGAATCTATGACAGAGAAAGCGATGACCTTCACACGCTGAAAACCAAACGGGGATGTATTCATACATTAGGAGAACGTAACATTTTTATCAGGATCGCTGGTCAATCAGTGAGAAACCGCCGCAAACAATTCGTCGAGGGCGCGCAAGCGGCGGGATATGTCGCGTGCGATGTTCAGTATCATTATGGCGTACTGGTCGGGATGCTGGCCAAAGAGGCGGTGGAGATCGGTGCTTTTCAGCGCAAAGACGAAGGTGTCCTCGATCGCCCTGACCGACGCGCAACGCGTCAGACATTCAATGATGCACATCTCGCCAAAAAATTCTTTTGGCTTGAGCAGTGCGAGGACTGTCTCATGCGCTTCACCCAGATGTTTCACCACTTCAACCCGCCCCGTGTAGATAACAAACATGCGGTTGCCGGTTTCAGCTTCCTCAACGATTATATCGCCGGCACGGAATGCGGCTTGTTCGAGCGCGCCGGCAATGACGGCAAGCGCAGAGCGATTAAGCCCGGCGAAGATTGGGATGGTCTCCAGAAAATCTTGGACCGCTTTTGCGCTGATCATGGAAAAGTTTGTCATGTCTCGAACTTCGAATCCAAACGGGACTCGGAAGGAAACCGCCCCATGATATTTGGCCGCGCGAGCGGATGCAACCTGCGACGGACGCGCTGTCGTACTCTCCAGAGGCAAACCAGCGACGCGTTGAGTACGGAGAGACCCGGTTCTGTGAGGCACGGCCGCATAAGCAGCTTAAGTATGGCTGTCCGATGGAGCGTTCACAAGCCAAAGCGAATAGGTATGGCGGCCGTCTCCAATGCGGGCTTGGCGTGAGTATCTTTGAATCTTTTGAAAGTTCAGGTCTCGCGCTGAGTTCAGCAAGCCGTTAGAGCATTATCTAGACCCTTCATTCAGCCAATTCCTATGAACAATATTTACCTCGGAACCGACAGCGGCGCCACCACATCCAAGACGTGCGGAGTGTATGCGGACGGAACGCCGATTTCGCTGGAGCTTGCTCAAAGCTCCACCAATTCGCAATCTGGCACTAATGCGGTCATCGATGGATGGATCGAGGGCATTGAGAAATTCCTGATGAACAATCGGCTTGCTTGGGATCAGGTAAGCGGGGTCGGTTTGGCAATACCCGGACCGTATCAGGCCTACGGTGTTCTCGACCGCTCAGCTAACCTTCCTCCTGCCTTCGCCGGTTGGGATTTTCATGCCGACTATTCGCGAGCGCTCGCCCGTCAGGCCGGACGCCCGATTCCTCTGGTAGCTGGTAATGATGGCAACTACGGAGGAGTGGCCGAAGCGGCCAAGGTGCGGGGCGACAAGAAGGCGTCGGTCATCATGCTGGCTCCCGGTTCCGGTTTGGGGGCGGCCTACATGAACGCGCAGGGGCTGCCCCTCGAAGGCGACACACTCGCGGGCATGGAAGCCGGGCATATGCCTGCGCCCATCCATTTGCTGGGGTTGCCGCCATTTACGTGCGGTTGCGGACGGAGTTGGGGTTGCTTCGAGACCTACACTACACTTTCCGGTTTGCCACAGTATCTCGACTATCTCATGCCGAAATATCCCGACCACGAACTCACGCGTTCGGTGGAGTCCGCCAAAGAGAAAGCCCTCTCGCTTCGCAATCGTGCGCAGAAAGGCGATCCGCTGGCGCTTGAAATTTTCGACTATCAAGCCAGGGCTCTGGGCCTGCATGTGGCCAATCTCTCGATCGCCCTTGATGCGGAATTTGTTGTTATCGGTGGCGGACTGATTGACCCCGACGCGACAACCGAAGAATTCCGTGGGCGCTATTTAGGCGCGATTCAGGCCGCTGCGGAGCCTTGGCTATTCCCTGTCCAGCGCCAAACGATCAAAATCGTTCCAGCCACCCTCGGTGAGCTTTCCCAGGCGATCGGCGCCGCCCTCGTCGCACTTTACACCGCCAAGCAGCGGACCGAATAATTAAGAGCCAAGTCTCAAGGAGAGCTCAGCGAAAAGCCGCCGGATCGACGTGCAGGCGGATCAGAGTGCGCCGGGCGATGGTTCCGATAACGGTCATCACCATGACCATGAGCACAAGCCCGAACGCGGCCACCGGCCAACCCGGTCCCTCTTTGACGAAAGCCTGAATGTCTTCCGCACCCGTTTGCGCGGCGGCGGAGGCAAAAAGCATCACGAGAAACGTTCGCGGGATCATGCCGAGGATGGTTCCCAGCACGAAGGGCGCCGCTGCCACCCCGCAGCTCACCATTACGAGATTGGTAAAGGCAAAGGGCGATTGAGGCGGGAGGCGGAATAACGCGATCATCAGTGTGGTCTTCAAGAAACCCCGTCCAATCAAGGCATCACGAATCGCACGCGCTTCCCGCTTTGTGTCGAGGAATCGTTCGAGACGTTTGCCTGCGACAGCCCGGGTTATCAGGAGACCAATCAGTGCTGCGCCCCCGAATGCCGCCGCGGCAGCCAGCAGGCCCTTCGCGGGGCCGAAGACCCATCCGCCAAGCACCGCCTGGGCAGTGGTCGGCAGGAGGCCGATGCCGCTGGTCACCATGAATACCGCCGCGTACACCAAGAGTCCCACGTCACCGCGGGCGCGAAGCCAATCCGACACCGCGCCGAGCTCGTAGAGAAGGTAGAGTCCAGCGATCGCAGGAGCCGAAAGCCAAAATAGGGCAAGCAGACCCGCCGGGCCGAGACCCGCGAATCTCCGGAGAGCTCCACCTAGAAACAGAAAGAGGGGCTTCATTAAACAGCTGCCAATACGAGCAGAAAACAACTGGCGGTCCACCTTAATGGTGACGCCCCCGGGCGCCGGGTGAACTGAGAAAAACATCTGAGGAACGCCGGAAGCTGCGCAGATTTGTTAACCGCGGATGAAACAGATCGTCACGCACGGACACGCTCTACCGCGCGCAAGCGGCGCGAGCCGAGATGGGGATACGGATCGATGAAACGCGAGGAGCGTTCATTTTGCTGACCCCTCATGAGGCAAAGAGGTCGCTTTGCACGGGACGCTTGGACGCGTGCTCCTCGAACTTCGTCGCGAGTTCGTCCAGCTTGGCGACGTAATACTCCACATTTTCGTCTCGCGCCTCAGGGTTCCACTCCGAGGCGAATCGGGCATTTTCGTAAGCGGTGACTTTCTTGGTGGCACCCGTGATGTAGTAGCTGATCTGGTCGCCGGCCTGGTAATTTCGTCCGCTCTTGATGGCGAGTTCGAAAGCCGCCGAGCGATTGCGCGATGAGGCGGTGATCTTCTTTGAATAGGAGGCGACGGAGTCCTGCAAGGCCTCGGTCTTGGCGAGGGCTTCGATGGAGAGTTCACGCCGCCGGATTCTGAGCGCCAGATCCTCGCGCAGGGCGGCGGCTTTCTCGGGCTCTCTCCTGAGCAGCAAGCGGAGGAACGTTTCAAGGTAATCGCGGAGATACGGCTCCATTCCGCGGGATTTGAGCGCCGCGCCTTTGATGACAATGGCGCCGGAGTCATCCAAAAGGGCGTAATTTTTTGCCTTGTAACTGAACATGGCTGGATAGCGCTTGTCGAATTCCACCTCGATGCCCTCCGGAAGTTCCGCTGCAAGTCCGCTTTGGAGGTCTTCGACCTTGACTCCATCGGGCGGCCGAAAATAAATGCCGTCGGTATCGATCTCGATGACCCGGGCTCCGCGGGCGGCTAGCCAGTCCACCATATGCTTGAGGATCTCGCGGCCCTTCGCTGTGACTTTTTCTGCGGCGTCGAAATCCGCGAAGTGGCCCTGCGCAAAGCCGAGGTAACCGTAGAAGGAATTGAGGAGGATCTTAAAGGTTCCTTGGAGCGCATGCAGCGTGCCGCGTTCGAGCGGATCGCCGGCCGACCGAAGGGCGTTCTTCGCCTCGATTCGGAATGCGCGGAGATCCCGCAACATTCCGCCGAAGACGCCGAGGGCGTCATTCTTTGGCAAGTAGGCAAAGGCCAGCATTACGGAGGGATACAGGGAAGTGACATCGCAGTGCCAGACATCGTCGATCACACCCGTGGCAAAGATGTCGGTGTAGCCGCCCTCGAACGGCCGCGCTTGCGGGACATCCGGGATCGAATGGCCTCGGCGCAAATACTCGCGGAGGAATAGCGCGTCTATCTTCGTCGCGTTTCCGCGGATGATCACGTCCTGGTAGTTGTAAGGAAAAATCTGGGCTTGAGTGAAGTAGCTGCGGCTAAAGATTGCCGCCAGCGCGCGCGTCTCGCGAACATCCTGCAAGGCGCATGTGCGAAACGCGCCTTGGTCTTCGCGGTAAGCGCGCTGGATGTCGTTTCCGTCGAGAAAGACACGGTTCTTCTCTGAAACGCCGAAGTGCCGCGCGACGCCCTTCAGGGCGAAGCTTTCGAGTTCTCGCGAAGAGACGTCGTAGTACTGCGCAAGAACCCAGGTGTCTGCGATATGCCGTCCACGCACCGTAAACTTCGGATACTGAATCGTCTTTTCCGCAATCTGCAGACGTGACGGGCGGGAGGCGAGCGTCGAGCCCTCGCGTCCCCAGGCGAGCCGAACCTTAAGTCTCCTTGCGCGCGCCAGCAGGTAGGGTAAATCGAATTTGAACAGATTGTGTCCTTCGATCACATCGGGATCGCGTGTTTGGATGATTGAGGTGAGGCCCTCGAGTGCGGCGCGCTCGGATTCCACAATGCCCTCTTCGACGACGAAAATCTCCTCCCAGCCAGAACTGTCGCTCAATGTTACAGCGATTACCGCATCCCGCTCGGGGCTGGAAAATTCAAAGCCCGGGGAGATTGCGGTCTGGATGTCGATCTGCAGCCGGCGCAGGTCCTCGAAGAGCATGCCCTTGAAGAGCGTGCGCCCGGAGGATGTCAGATATTGCTGGACGGGATCATTGAATGCGAAAAAGGGCGTGCCCTCTTTGGCTAAGCGGGCGCGGGCTTCCTGGTAGCTCCGCCAGTCCGGAAGCGTGGTGAGTTTATCAAGGGCAAGCGAACCTTCCAAGGGTGCTCCCTCCGACGAATTCCACAGAAACGGTGAAAACTCCTCGCTCCGAAGGGAGGTAGAGCCATCCGTCTCGCGCGTGAAGATCTGCACCTGGTTGGGTGGGGAGAATTCCACTGCGACAATCCCTTCTGTCTTATCGAAGCCAAAGAGCTGCTTGTTTTCGGCAAAGATCACCCCGCCAACCTAGATGGGAATAGCAAAATTGCCCAGTCCGGACCGTTCCTCGTGCCGAGGAAGAGGGCCTCGCAAAATCTCGCGGAAACTGATAGAGAGGAATTTTTTCCCTGCGCATTCATGAAGCTGCCTCACCGAGTTTCTTTGCTTTTTTACACCCTGACTCTCGTCGTATTATGTCGCGCGGCTGTTGCTCTCTCTTTGCCTGAGCAACTCGCTTTGGCCGGAAAGGACGAGGATACTCACGCGCAGATCGAGCTGATCCGGCGCATTCTTGACGAGAAGCCGGATGACGACGAACTCCGCGAGCGACTGGCTGATCTCTGGCTCTCAGTCGAGGACTACGATATGGCCGAGAGCACTGTGCGCGAATGGACGAATGCTCCGGAATCCGTTCGTCTCCCCGTCCTCGCGGCGGTGCTTTTCGTTCGCGATCAGAAGAGGGATGAAGCCGTGGCCTCCCTGGAAGGTTATCTGGCCAAACATCCTGACGATCTCGAAATCACCCGGCAGCTGGCAGGTTATCTCGATGGAATGGGTGAACACCAAAAGGTGGTCGATCTTCTCAGCACGGCGCCGGGAGTGGAAGAGGATGCGGGGCTGCTGGTCTCCCGAGCCCTGGCACGGCGGAAGTTGCAGGATTTCGCAGGCGCTCTGAAGGATTTCGCAGCGGCTGACGGGCAGGATCGAGAGGCTGAAAGTGTCGTGAGCAACCGTCCTTCCTTCGAGCGCCTGCGCGTGGCCGTTGCCGGGATCGATGGTGCGGGAGCCATTCTCGCGGGCAAATCCGACGATCTGAGGGCACGGCTATTGAGGGCCTATTGGTATTTGTCAACGGGCGCCGCTGGCGGTTTGGCGTTGGAGGATGCGGAGGCAGCTCGGCTTATCAACTCGAAGTCCGTTGCCGCGCTCCTTCTCTTTGCGGGAGCCTCTAATCAGGCCGGCCGCCTGTCAGCCCGGGACGCGCTCGACAAATTCCAGGTGGACGTGACCAAGCCGGTTCCCACTCTGGAAGTGCTTGACAGGCTTCGGCAATATGATGGCAGGGTCGCGAAAAATCCGAAGGATATTTCCGCTCTCCTTGCGCGCGGTCGAGAGTTGAGCGACAACGCGCAGCAATACGCGCTTGCGATGCGCGATGCCGAGGCCGCGCTGGCAATCGATCCCAGCAGTGCCAAAGCTCGCGCCGCAAAAATCGCTGCGCTTGTGAAGTTAGGGCGAGTTGACGATGCAGCGGCCGAGTTGCGAGTTTTGGATGCAGCGAAACCGCCTCCCGAAGTGCTGGCGGGCCCTCTAAGCGACCTCGCGGCGGGGGCCGCAGGCGCGTCCCAGCTTGATGCGGCTCTCGAGTATGCGAACCGGGCGATCAAGGCAAAGCCAGAGGCTCATTTCTACAAGCAGCGTGCTGCAATTCTTCAAAGACTGGAACGCTTCGCGGATGCGCAGTCTGATCTTTCTCGAGCGCAGCAACTCGAGAAAAAGGGCGCTCCATGAGACGGTTTGCACGCCTTCTCTTCGCGGCGATTTCGGTTTTTCTTGCCTTCGAAAGCCACGGGCAAGAGGAACCCGCGCTCGCGCCAGAGCCGGCCACGTTAGACGAAGCCGGCAAACGTCCCTTTACAAACAACCCCAAGGGTGACGGTTTGAGTGTCGAAGGATTTGAAGACACCTTGCACGCAGGCAATACGCTGACGATCACATTCCCGACGGGTATGGTCCCGGCCGACAGGATCGACGCGGAGGGTGTTGAATCACCGGTTGAAATATGGCCTTCCCTGGACGCGGATTTCGTATGGCGCTCGCAATCGCAAGGTGAACTAATCGTGAGGGGTCCCCTTACACCCGGTCAATCGTACCGATTTCGTGTGAGCGGAGACGCAAAAGATCTCACGGGCAATCTTTTGCAAGCTGACGCTTGGGGCTTTGAAATGACCGCTCCCGCTCTGCGGGTTATCGAGGAAGGCTATGGCGAGCGCACCAGCCTGAACGCCAGCCCTCAAATTCCCATCGAGTTCAACTATCCGATTCGCCTCTCCGACGCTGCAAAGGGCGTTTGGTTCCAGGATCGAGCCAGCCGGCAGAAGTATCCCGCCGAAATTTTGCTTAACGTGCCGGAGGGCGAGGCGGACAATGCACCGATCGTTGAAGCAACGGCCGAAACGGAGGAGGTGACCGCGTTCCGTGTCCGGCCATTGCAACCGCTTCCGGTTGGCCGCCGGTACGATCTCGTCGTGGATGGAGTCCGTGACGTCCACGGCGGACGGGCGCTTCCCTATCCCCAGGTCTTCCCGCTTGGCATGACGCGTCCGCTGAAGATCGACTATGTCGCCGCCCGCAATTTCCCACTGGGAACTCCTCACATCGAAGTAAAGTTCAGCCAAGCTTTGAGCGATGTCGCTTTGCCGGAGGACGCCTTAAGGATCACGCCCTCTGTTTCGAATTTGCGCATTCTCAAGGAAGGACCCTCCGTGATTGCGAAGGGCGATTTCGACCCGAACGCGCGCTATGCCGTCGTGGTCTCGGAGGAAATCATGGGAACGGGCGGATACGGGCTTCCGAAGCCGGAGACATGGGGCGCAAGTTTTCGTCTCAAAGATGGCGCGATCCTCTTTCCCGACAGGCAACTGCGCCAACGTTCGGTCCTTGGACTCAATTTTGCCTTCTACCAAGTCAATACTACTGAGCTCGAATGGAAACTCGCTGTCGTCCCGCTCGAAAAATTGCCTTCGGTTCTCTCTCGGGAGCGGGACTTCACGCGCGTATTGAGGGATGCGGACGGTGAACCGCTCTGGACGAGGCAAGGAACGTTTCAGCGGGCGGCCTCGGAGCCGCTGATTTCTGCCCTCGGGCTTGAGGTGCTCGCATCGGGAAATGTGGCCGCCGCCGATAACGACAAAGAGGTGTTGCGCGAGATCGCCTGGAAGCCGCCGGATCCCGCAGCGCTAGCCGGCCCGATGTTGTTCGAGGTTACCGGCAGGGATTCCCAAGGCCGAGTGATTGGCAACCGCGCACTGATCTATTTTGGGGAACTCGCCCTGACGCGGAAACAGACAAAGGGCCAATCCATCGTGCGCGTGGCAAGGCTGACGGACGGGAAAATTCTGCCGAAAGCGACCGTTTCTGCGCTCGACAAGGACCTCAAGAAAATCGCGGATGCGGTGACCGATGACGACGGGCTGGCAGTATTCGATATGCTCGCCATTGCGGGAGCACACTACTTCTCGTGCGAAAATACGATTCAGCCTCTTGCGCTATCGGATCAATTTTCAGGGGGGACGTTGAGCGCCCGGCCAAATCCTCCGCTTCGAGCCTATATTCTGACGGATCGCCCGCTTTACAGGCCGGGTCAGTCGATTCAATTCAAGGGATTCGTCCGCGAAGAACAGGCCGGCGCTCTGAAGATCCCGTCAGGGCGCGCCGTGAAATGGACGATCGAGCGGGCGTACGCCGGCGAGCTGCTTGCCAGCGGCGAAGGCAAGGTAGACACGGAGGGGGGTTGGAGCGGGATGTGGAGTGCTCCGCAGGGCGCGCCTGTCGGAGATTTCGTCGTGAAGGCGTTGATCGGAGGGCTGCCCGCGGGTTCGCCCGCCCAATTCCAGATTCAAGAATTCCGAAATCCTCCATTTTCTGTCGTTTGCGAAAACGTGGATACGCAGAAGCCCGCGGAATCCGTGATCGCTGTGCAGTCGCAGTATTTCCACGGCGCGCCAAATGCCGGCGGCCGCGTCCAATGGACGGCCACGTGGGTCAGTGATTCAACTGACGGCGAATACTACGGCGAGGAATGGACGCGCATTGATCTCCATTCCGAGCACGCAACGCGCCCGGGTTACACGGCGGAAGCCTCTGGCGAAGCCGCTCTCGACGGCGCCGGCCACGCCACCTTGCGGTGCGACGCGCCTTTCAAGGATCCCGGCAATCGCGCGCGCTGCAGCGTCATTTGGAAGGTCGATGTCACCGGACCGGACGGTCAGACGCTTACAGGGGGAACGACGCAGGACGTCGCGATGGCGCCGGTATTGTTGGGAGTAAAGCGGGGCGAAGGCAAGGAAGGCGAGATCGAGTTTCTTTGGGACGCGGAGGAGGAATTTGCGAAGACTCCCGAAGCGGTGAACGTCCAGCTCTATCGCGTTCAAACCAAATCGGTGAAGGAACGCCTTGCGCCCGATGTTTATCGATACCGGAATTTCGACCAATACGAGCTTGTTGAGGAACGCGAGCGGGTGACTGAAGAATCCATCAAGTTTAGACCGGGCAAACCGGGGCGCTATGTTGCACTCGTCTCGCCGGTGGCCGGCGAGCCGGGCTTCCCGGTAAGTGAACAAGTCTACCTCGAAGGAGATGAAGAATCCGAAGTTCCGGTGGAATCCGACACAGCCGCAACGGTAATTTCGATTAAGGGAAGGGAGAGCGCCAAACCATGGATGGTCGGTGAGAAGGCCGTCCTCAATGTCCTGTCGCCGACCGGGGGTGTGGCGTGGGTGAGCGTGGAAACCGACAGGATTCTGGACACTTTTACAGCTCCGATTCAAGGCAACACAAGCCGCATCGAAATCCCTGTCAAACCCGAATACGAGCCCAATGTCTTCGTCTCTGTTTACGTCCTGCGTCCCGGCGGATCTGACCAACTCGCGGGCGAAATGTTTGGCTATGATCAGCTGGCTGTCCAAGCTCCGGCCCGCGCACTGGGTGTGTCGGTAAAGACGACTCGCGCCGAGTATGAACCGCGCGAAAAGATCTCCGGCGAAGTGAGCGTGACAGCCGCCGGTCGCCCGGTGGCTGGCGCTGATCTCGCGATCTATGCGGTCGACGATTCGATCCTCACCCTCGGAGGCTGGAAACTTCCGCAGATGCTCGCAGACTTTTTCCCGGCGCGAAATTTCGCGATCGTGACCTATTCTGCGCTGAAGGCATATGTGGATAAGATCGCTCCTTCCTGGCTTACCATGAAAGGCTTCGTCGCGGGCGATGCGGGTGCCGAGGAATTCGGGAACGTCACTTTCACGCGAAAAGAATTCAAACCGCTTATCCTCTGGCTTCCGAGCGTGCGGACCGACGCGAAGGGGGTTGCCAAATTTGAATGCGAAGCGCCGGACAATCTTACGCGTTTCCGCGTGATCGCAGTCGGTCAAACCAAGAAAAACCAGTTCGGTTCGGGCGACGCAACCTTCGCCGTCAGCAAGAGGCTAATTATTGAGCCTGCGCTTCCGCGCTTCCTGCGAGATGGCGACGAGGTCGAATTGAGGGCCGTGGCGCGACAAAAAGCATCCGATAGCGAACAACTTCTCGTCCGCTGCACGACGGGCGGAGCTCTCGAATTGACTAGCGACTCGCGTCAGGAGATTTCCGCCAAGCGCGACACACCCGCTGTCGTTCGTTTCAAGGCGCGCGCAAAGTCCACGGGATCCGCCAGCGTGAAGTTTGAGGTTGAGTCGGCTTCGCAACTCGCCGACGCGGTTGAGGTGACGCTTCCCGTGGCAGAGCCAGTAATTCTAAGGAAGGAATCCGTCTCAGGCCCCTTGGCGGGCAAGACCTTCTCGGGAGGGGATGCCTTGCTTGCTGCGTGGAAGCAGGGGCGCGGCACGTTTAGCCTCGCCGTCTCAACCACACCCTGGCTGAACAAGCTCATGGGCCTGCCTTTTCTGCTTGAATACCCTCATGGTTGCTTTGAGCAAAAAGCCTCTCGCCTACTCGGATACACTTTTCTTGGAGGGCTCTTGGATTACCTGCCCGATTCGCAGGCGCGAAAAGCCGCCTACCAGCATGTCATTGACGAGACGCTGCGCGAATTTGAGGCGGGTCTTCTTGCTGACGGGCGCCTCCCCTATTGGCCTGGCGGAACGCAGCCGAACGACTTTGTGACGATTCAGACAGCCTGGTGCGTCAACCAGGCGGAAGAGGCCGGCTTCAATGTTCCGGAGCGGCTCGCGTCGGAACTTCCGGATGCGCTGGGTAAAATGGTTGCAGGAAAGACCCTGTCGCCCACTTTGCGGGCCTTCGCTCTCTTCGTCCTTTCAATCTCAGGCGGGGAAGAAGAGGCAAGATCCGCCGCTGACGAGCTTTTCCTTAAGCGCGACAAACTCACGGGCGAGGGTCGTGCGATCCTGGCAATCGCGATGAACAATCTCGGCATCGAACAAGAAAGGCAACGCCTGCTTGTGGACGAACTTCCAAAGGAATTTGGCAACATTGAGTTCAATGCGGAATCGTTTTCATCCGGCGCGCGAACTGAGGCTCTTTGCACCTGGGCGCGGTTTCTTGTTGATCCGGCGCAGGTTTCAGGCCCGTTTCGCGACCGCTTGCTGCGACTTACGGAGTCCTCCGCAAGCCTCTCCACCCAGGAGAACCTTTGGCTGCTCGTCGCGTTCAAGGCGATGATGAAGACGACTCCCTTGACTTCCATAACCGGAATCACTCCCAAGCCCGAAACGGTTTCTGCCAACGCAAGCGCGGCGGGTTGGAACAAGAGGGACCTGGCGAAACTGGCGGATTTCACCGTCAACGGCCTGAAACCCGGCGGCAGCTTTGTGCTGAAAGCCGAATTTCGCACGGCTGAGAGGCAAACGAAGCCCGTCACCCAGGGCCTCAAGATCGACCGGATCGTGAAAAACCTGACCAACCCCTCGCGCGACGGCGGCGCTAGTGCGCCATTTCGACTGGGCGATCAGGTCTTGATTTCCTATCGCTTTTCCTCCGAAAGGCCGCAGAGCTATTTGGCGCTCGAGGACATGATCCCGGCCGGCCTGGAGGTTGTGAATCCAAACCTCGCTCTCTTCGCCAAATTCTACTCGCTCCCGGCCGAATCCGGTGTCGAGACGGCGTATTTGTCACACAGCGAGGTGCGTGATCAGCAAACCAATCTTTACTTCGACGATCTGCCTTCCGGCCCTCGCAGCTACAGCGTGCTCGCCCGGGCGACCGCGGCAGGCAGCTTTATCTGGCCGGCGACCCAGATTTCGCCGATGTACGATAGCCGCTTTTTCGGCCGGTCGGCCTCAAGCGAATGCTACGTTTCCTCCGAGTAGCCCGGCGGGCGGCGCTGATCGGCGCAAACTGCTTTAAGCGCTTAGGGCACGCGTCTCGATGGCTCTTTTTCGCCGCGCTTCTGTTTGCCCTTTGTCTCGCGCTAATGATTGAAAGTGCGATCCGCAACGTCAGCCTGCCGATGGCTTTGGATCGACCGCCGCCCGCAACCACTGTTTTCAGTGACATGCGGGGAACAACGATTGCCGTCCTCCCAACGCCTGATGCCAGGGAAAGCTATCCTGTCAGGCTGAGGGACATGGGAGAATGGCTGCCGGCCGCCACCGTCGGCATCGAAGATGCGCGGTTCTGGAAACATAATGGCGTGGATTTTCGCGCGGTGGCAGGCGCGGCCCTTCGGAACTTGCGAAACGGGCGCGTGATTTCCGGCGCCTCCACCATTACCCAACAAGTCATCAAGATCTCTTCGCCACGCGACGGCAGAAGAGGAAAGGTTCAAGGGGCCCTTGCGGCATTGAAGCTCGAACGAAATTGGGACAAGCGAAGAATTTTGGAGGTCTATTTGAACCGCCTCGATTATGGCAACCGCCGTATTGGCCCTGAAGCCGCGGCGCGGGCGTATTTTGGCAAGTCCGTACGTGATCTTTCTCTCTCCGAGGCGATTTTTCTGGCCGGTCTGCCTCAATCCCCGACGCGCTTGAATCCTTGGAAAAATCCCGACGAGGCGATTGCGCGCTACCGGCGGAATGTCAAGCGACTCGCTGCGATCAGGCTGCTCCCTCCCGAGGCTGCAATGAACTCGCTGCTGAAGAACCCTCCTCGTATTGGAAAGCACGGACCACCAAATGAAGCGCCGCAGTTTGTTGAGGTCGCCCGTAAACGCCTTCCCGGCCAGGCGAAGCGCGTAGGCGGGACTGCGCCGGCACAGATAGTGACTTCGCTTAAGATTGATCTCCAAAGACTTGCGATGCGTTTGTTGCGCGAGACACCTTTCTGCTGCCTCGCCCCTCGGTGTTAACGACGCGGCGATCGTGATCATCGAAAATTCCACAGGCGCGGTTCGCGCTCTGGCGTGCTCCGGGGATCCAAGGCGCGCCTCCCTCAACTCCGCAATCGAACCGCGGAGTTGTGGCTCCGCGTTAAAACCGTTTCTCTATCTGGCTGCGATCGATCAGCGGAAGCTGACCGCCGCTTCCTTGTTGCCGGACACCCCAGATGCGATCTCTGGAGAGTACCGTGACTATGACCCGCAGAATTACTCGAAACGCTACCTCGGCCCGGTGCGAGTGCGTGAGGCTTTGGGCAGTTCGCTCAACGTTCCAGCCGTCTTCGCTTTGAGCCAAATTGGGGCGCGCGACACATTTGAGTATTTGAGGAAGTGGGGCTTGAATTTCCCTGGGTCATTCGACGAATTCGGTGCGGGTTTCGTCTTGGGAAATGCTCCGGTTCGCTTGCTTGAGCTCGCGGGAGCCTACGCCGGCCTTGCGCGCGGCGGAGAGGTTTGGACACCAATACTGACGCCCAGGGATTGCGTCGAGAGCCGGCGCCTGGCCTCGCCGGAAGCGTGCGCGATTATCTCGGATATTCTTTGCGACAACGGGGCGCGCCTCGCCGGGTTCGGTGCGTCTTCACCGCTGAACCTTGCCGAACGCACCGCGGTGAAGACAGGCACGAGTTCCGGTTTTCGCGATGGATGGTGCGTGGGATTCAACAAAAACCATACAGTCGCCGTTTGGGCCGGTAGCCTAGATGGACGGCCAATGGGCGAAGTTCTCGCTGTCCGCTCCGCCGCTCCGCTCTGGGCGGCCGTGATGAGATCGCTTTATGCTGCAGGTGACCGGCCGTGGCCGCAATTGGAGGAAAGCCCATCGCTCCGTGCGGTCGAGGTTGCGGCCGAGACCGGCCTGCTTCCGCGCCCAAACGAACCGGTCGTTCGCGAATGGTTCCTCTCGGGAACCGAACCGGTGACTAACGCGTCGGCGCAGTATGTGGGCGGAGTCCTGCAATTGCCGCCGGAGTATGCGGCATGGTGTGCCGGGCCGCAGAACAGACTCGGCGCGACGGTGCGTTCGAGAGGGCTAAATAGTCCTATTTCCGAAGGATGGCGCGACGTTTTGCTACAACCCCGCGATGTCCAAGGCTCAACAGATGCTCCCGCTGCAGAGTTCGTTGCCGGGATGTGTGTGGTCCCTTAACGGCCGAAGACTCGAACGCCCTTTGATTCCTCTGGAACGAGGGACGTGGACGCTCACCGCGCAAGCGCGAGGACAGACCGCCCAATCGAATTACGTAGTGGAGTGAGGGAGCCTTCCACGATTACTCGTCATTGCATTGTGGAGGCGGTTGTGCCAACCGGAACACTACAGGGAGAAGTGACCCCAGAATCGACCTTGGTGCTACTTGCCTCCATTTTTGGGCTGTTAACCGGTGTCAACTACTCGCACGGCGCAGGTCATCCCGGATTTACCGGAAATCCTCGGAAGCAATATTGACGTGATCAGAATAGCGAAGTCGGTTCGAGCTACGCCCGACCGCACCCCCATCCGCTCGTGTCATACTTTTGAACCCCCGTCTCAGCACGGGCGGCAGTAGGCTGTTGTTCCGTGGTGGCGCACCCAATGACTAGCAAAAAGGCAAGGAGTGCGAGAGTCGCAGGGGGAAGACTCACAAACAAGCCGTATCGCATTGACACCGGATTTGGCGGCACCAATCTGCCTTGCGTTCAAAGCTGACCTGAGTTCAGGAAAACGGGTGAAACAAAAGGAGGTAAGGGAAGGTCACGAGAAAGCCATCGGCAGGCAGTTGCTGAAGGCGCTCAAGTTGAACGGCAAGTTTCTCCGCCACGGCGAAGATGACGGCGAGCCCGATCTGATTTATTCGCTCGACGGCAAAACCGTCGGGATTGAGATCGCTACTGCATTTTATCACAATGAGCAGGCCGAAATCGAATCGCAGCTGGCGCTGGGCAAGCTTAAGTCAGGTCGATTTGGCACACCGCTTGGTGCGCCAAATGATCAAGATAAGGTGATTCTCTCACGTGCGTAGTGGGAACTCAATGACAAGTGTTCGAAGAGCTATTCAGGGGATGAGGTGTGGTTGTGCATCGATTTGCAAGCGCCCCTTTTGGAGATATCGGAAGCTAAACAGCTGGCCGACGCTATCACTATTCCTGCTCGTCACAAGTTTGCCCGGATCTACTTCGGTTTTCATGCACTTTTCGACGGAAAAGGTTTCACTGTTTTGAGACGATTTTAACGAGCCGTGGGGGGCGACATCTTTGAACTCAAGCACTGAGCAGGGCAACGGTTGGTTAACCTCGGTTAACCTTCGGCGGGTGGGAAGCAGGCGGAAGCGAATTCCGCAGGTGTGCGCTTTTCTTCGAAATACGTCCTGAGCAAACGAGTTTAGTTCGAAATACGTCTTCAACCATGCCGAGAGAGAAAGGCATTCGGTTTCAGATAGTTGGGATGTCCGCCGCGATCCTGCAAGGAGTTTCTGGCTCGCCCCAAGGACATGGCTCATCTCCCTCTTCTGAAGCAGACGGTGCGACTTCTTGCCAAGCGCCGCAAAACGCACGATGAGTAAGCCGGCGGGCCCCGCTACCAGTACTTTGTTATCGCTTCGACGAGCCCTGGGATGTCGTGCTGTTTGGCTTCGACGTTCACACCGAGACCGAGGGCACGCATCGTCCGGGACGTAATTGGTCCAATGCTCGCGGTCTTGATGTCTGGAGGCATCGGCAATTTCAGCGCCAGGAAGTTTTCGACGGTGGAAGAGCTGGTGAAAGTGATCATGTCGGCGCCTTCTTCGCGGAAGCGGCGGATTCCGCCTGTGACGTCGTTGGTTTCGGGAACGGTGCGATAGGCGACGGCCTCGTCGACAATGGCGCCAAGACGCGTGAGTTCTTCCGCAAGGACCTCGCGGGCTCCTTCTGCACGGGCGAGAAGAAATTTGAGGTTCTCCACGCTGGTCTCTTTTTGCAGGGCCTTGATGATTGCTTCGGCGACGTATTTCTCCGGCTGCACATCGACTTGCAGCCGGTAGCTGCGCACGCGCTCCGCTGTGGCCGGTCCAATGGCGGCGATGCGCGCACAGCCTATGTCGCGTGCGTCACGGTAGATTTCAAAGAATGCTTTAAAAAAAGCGTCTGCGCCGTTCGGACTCGTCAACACGATCCAGTCGTAGATGTGGGAGTCGGCCACCAGTTCGTAGAATTCCCGTTTGTTCGCCGGAGGTTCGATTCGGATGGTTGGCAATTCAAAGGCGTCCGCGCCGAGCGCGCGCAAGCGTTCCACGAATTCGCCCGCCTGTTTGCGGGTCCGTGTGACGGCGATTCGTTTGCCGAAAAGCGAAAGCGTCTCGAACCAGTTCAGCTTTTCGCGAAGCGCGACCACCTCGCCGAAAACCGCGACAGCCGGTGGTTTGAAGCCGGTTTCCTGGGCGCGCGCAGCGATGTTTTCGAGAGTGCCCGCAAGGGTCTGCTGGGCGCCTGTGGTCGCCCGGCGTACAAGGGTAACCGGGGTTCGGGAAGGCATGCCCGCAGTTTGCAGCTCGCCGGCGATCGCTTTGAGTCTCTCGACACCCATCAGCATGACCTTCGTGCCGGGAGCGCGGGCGATCGCCTGATAGTCAAGAGAGGATTCCGGTTTGCCCGGCTCTTCGTGGCCGGTGAAGATCGTCAACACGGCATTGTGCGAGCGATGCGTGACCGGAATGCCCGCGTAGGCCGGTCCGGCGATGGCGGAGGTCACTCCGGGAACAATCTCAAACGCGCATTCCGCGTCTGCAAGGGCTTCGGCCTCCTCACCGCCGCGGCCAAACAGAAAGGGATCCCCGCCTTTGAGCCGCACAACAGTTTTTCCTGCCCGGGTCTTTTCGACCAGCAGCGCATTGATCTCATCTTGCGAACGTGTGTGCGCGCCCGCCTTTTTCCCGACGTAGATTCTTTCCGCAGAGTCGGGAGCCCACTTGAGCAGGGCGGGATTGCACAGGTAGTCATAGATGACGACATCAGCGCGTTCAAGGCAGCCGCGCCCCTTGAGGGTAAACAAGCCAGGATCGCCCGGCCCAGCGCCTACCAGATAGCAAGTGCCAGATTTCATGAAGGTGGAAACGTGCGAAGCATCAACCTTCCATCCTCGATGACAGCCCGCGCCGCAATGGCAACGTGACAGCCGCCACCTTGAGCCCGAAGAAAGTCGCGTTCGGCCGCGACACACAGAGCGGTGGGCTCGTGGTGAATTGCCTGGAGAAGCCCAGCCGTGAGAGCGTCCGATTTGCGGCATTCGACGGCGATTGCGCCCTGCCCAGGAGCAGGCAGCATTTGCTCGACGACCGCAACGTGCAAGCCCGGCGGGACGAATTGATGACCGAGGCGGTCGAGCCCTGCCTTGGCCAGGAGCAGCCCATGAAGCGAAGGGTCTGCGGCAAGCTTGCGCAAGCGGGTCGGTACATTGCCGCGAATTTCCACAATCCGAAGGTCCTCGCGCAAGAGCAAGATCTGCACCTGCCGGCGCGGACTTGAGGTGGCTACAGCCGCTTCGATGGGCAGCCCGGCGAGGCCGCCTGGTTGCTTGGAAACGAGGACGTCAGCGGGGTCGCCGCGCTCGAGGATGGCACCAAAGACAAGATCGGCAGGTTGGTCCGTCGGAAGATCTTTCAAACTATGGACAGCGGCGTGGATCTTACCGGCCGTCAAGGCCTCCTCAAGCTCCCGGATGAAGAGGCCCCTTTCGATAGAGCCCGAAAGACTCAAATCAAGACGCTTGTCTCCAGTCGTTTTGATGATCTTGATGTCGATCTCCAGCTTGGCGTGCGCTCCGCGGAGCTTGTCCGCGACGATCCGCGTTTGCGCCAGCGCGAGATCGCTGCCGCGCGTCCCGAGAATGATGCGATCCACAAATTTAGGAATTCTCGCAGATCAGAAATACCGCGAGCGGAGAAACGTGGCGTCTCAAAGGCGATCCATCCATAAAATCGATTGGTCGCTAGCCGCGAAATTCATGGTAACGGCGCAGCCAGGACACGAACGCTCCGACATGGTCGGCGATCATTTGCTCACAGCGAATGATTTCGCTTCGGCGCACTTCGAGCGACTGGCGGACGATGCCCTCAAGCGAATCGATATCGTAGAGAAAGACGCCCTCAAGTTCGTTTATTGCGGGGTCCGCGTCACGCGGAACGGCGAGGTCAATCACGAAGAGGGGCCTGCCGGCCCGCCCGCCCATCAGCGGCGCGAGCTTTTCCGGGGTGAGCACCGTATGGGGGGCGGCGGTGGAGCAAATCAAAATATCCACGTCGGCGAACGCGTTTTGCCAGTGATCGAAATGGATCGCAAGACCGCCGATCTCCTCAGCGAGCTTTGCCGCGCGATCGAAGGTCCGATTAGATACGATGACGGTCTTTACCCCGCGCGACACGAGACTTCTTGCCGTTCGCTCACTGGTCTCCCCTGCGCCGAGAATCATCACCCGCCGGCCGGCGAGATCTCCGAAGATCTTTCCCGCAAGCTCCACTGCGACAGCGCCAACCGATGTTGCCCCGCGTGTGATCTGCGTTTCGGTGCGGACGTGTTTCGCGACGCGAAAGGCATGCTGGAACAGCTTGTTCAGATGACGACTGGTGGCGCCGAGCTCCGCCGCGGTCGAATAGGCCTTCTTGACCTGGCCGAGAATCTCCGTCTCACCCAAAACCATCGAATCGAGGCCGCTTGCGACGCGAAAAAGATGACGCGCGCTCCGGGGTGTATCGTGAAAATAGAGCGGCGCCTCAATGCCCGTGCGGTCCCGAAGGAGCGTTTGCAGCGAATCGAAGGCGCGCACAGGACACAGGCTGGCGGCGTAAAATTCCACTCGGTTGCAGGTTGAGAGAATGACGGCCCCGGCGAGGCCGTCGATTCGACGAACAGCACAGAGCGCCTCTTCCATCCCGTGGCTGCCCACCGCGAACTTTTCCCGGACTTCAATCGGGGCGCTTTGGTGATTGAGACCGGCGCAAAGGATGTTCATGGCCTTGAGGAAAGGTATTGGATTCCCGGCAGGGTGATTAGAGCAACCGCGAACACCCCAATTGATAACTCCGCAAGCCTCCTTGGAGCAAGAGAATGTATCCGGTTCATCAGCACCATTGCGCCGTAAGTGACCCAAATTGCCGCCGATGCCCAGAATTTTACGGTGTTAACCGGCATCTGGCTGATGAACCCCGCGGCGAAACTGATGGTAAGCAGGATGAGTCCGAATCCCATGAGCCGGCCAATGGCCGCAGCAAGATCATTGATCGGCGGAAGATTGTAGAGCAATGAGGACGCCTTTTGCGATTTGAGCTGGCGCTCCTGAATGAGATACATGACCCCAGCAACGCTGGAGAGGCCGAAGGCACCGTAGGCGATGATGGAAAGCGCAGCATGGGTTTCCACCCACGGGTTGATCCCGGAGCGCGGCACGAGGCCTTGGTTGATAGGCGCAATGAGCGCAACCAGCATGATCATGAGGGCGATCGGCGCGCTAAATGCGCCGAGCAGAGAAAGCCTGTAGGCCGGCCCAACGATCAGGTAGATGAGCACAAGCGACCAGCTTTGGAAGATGAGCACATCGAAAAGACTGTTGAGGGGGCAGGACCCCTCCGCCTTGCCGCGAAGGTACAGGAACGCCGACTGAAACGCGAAGCCTGTCAGGATCGCGATAAAATTCAACCGTCCCGGCCTGAAGCGCCCCGCTCCCAGGGCATACAAGGTGTAGCCGAAACTCGTCAGAAAGCAAAGCGTTGCCGCGATGAGCAAAAGACGGTCCATTGGTCAAGCACTACAAATTCATAAATCGAAACGGATCGAGAATAGACTGCGGGAAGGGCAGCCGCAAGGG
Organism: uncultured Verrucomicrobiae bacterium; assembly: GCA_963847295.1. Lineage (GTDB taxonomy): Bacteria > Verrucomicrobiota > Verrucomicrobiia > Chthoniobacterales > Terrimicrobiaceae > DASTFP01. The sequence goes on along the minus strand of CAWJZG010000002.1, from coordinate 14,711 downwards.
CCAGCCATTGGACCACATTGCCCGACTGCCGGAAATTTGAAGCCCATCCCCACCTCTCAGGGAACGGAATGAAGTCACTCTCGATAGCCGCCCGACTTTCACGGAGTTTTCGATGCGAGATCTCTTCGAAGCCCGAAAGGCTGCTCACCAATAGTCTTTACAAGCCTATCCGGCGTGCCATGAACCAACGGCGTACGAAAACGCGCTGCTTTTCTCTTTGCAATCTCTGGATTGCTTTCCTTTGCAACGCCCAGCAGCCGCAGGCTTCCCCGCCGCCCACGCCGGACCTAATCGAGCACAACCTGGTAAATGTCGGAATGATCTACCCACCGCTTCTCCAGGACATTCGCTATGCGACGCTATGCAATTTCACGGGACAAGTGCTCTATCCGTTTCCCACCGCCTTTGTGCACAGGGACGTGGCGGCCGCCCTGCAAAAGGTGCAGGATGAGCTAAAGACACAGGGCCTGTGTCTGAAGATTCTTGACGGATACCGCCCAGTTTCCGTCCAGGCGAAAATGTGGGAAATCGTCCGCGATGAGCGCTACGTCTCAGATCCCAACAAGAGCAAGGGGAAGCATACCCGCGGCACGGCGGTCGATGTAACGCTCGTCGATCGCATGGGAAACGAACTCCAGATGCCAACCGGATACGACGACTTCTCCGACAAGGCCCATCGATTTTCCAGCAAGTGGACCGATGAGGAACGGCGGAACAGCCTCAAGCTCGAAGCCGTCATGAAGAAACACAAATTCATTCCGTTTCCCTTTGAATGGTGGCACTACGATTACACAGGCTGGGAGAATTACCCGCCTCTTGACATCAGCTTCGAAAGCCTGGGTCGTGGAGTGCGAACTGCCGTGCCGGCACGATGAGAACGCCCTTGGCGAGAGTTTTCTTTCGCGCACTGAGGCAATCGAAGTAGGTTGCCGGCCTATGCCAGACGGCTCCCACTTTTCCGACCCCATCTATTCAGATCCGCTTTTCCAGATGGCAAAGCGGCAATTCGAGGTCATCGCCGACTACTTGGACATCGCGGAGGGAAATCGCGAGCGGATAATTTATCCAAAGCGGGCGGTCTCCGTTGCCCTGCCGATCCATCGCGACGATGGGACGGTTGATGTTTTCCATGGCTACCGGGTTCAGCATCACCTCGCAATCGGGCCGACCAAGGGGGGAACCCGGTTTTCGCCGCATCTGACGATCGGCGAGTCCGCCGCGCTGGCCGTCTGGATGAGTTGGAAATGTGCCTTGACCGGCCTGCCGTACGGCGGCGCAAAGGGCGGAGTCCGCGTCGATCCGCTGAAGCTTTCCAGGCACGAACTGGAACTCGTCTCCCGCCGCTATTTGCAGGAGATGATCCCGTTCATCGGTCCACAGATGGACATCCTCGGGCCCGATATGGGTACGAATGAGCAGGTTATGGCGTGGTTCATGGATACCTACTCGGTCCATGCCGGCTATGCCCTTGGCGAGATCGTGACGGGCAAGCCGGTCTCGCTGGGCGGTGTCGCCGGACGTCGCGAAGCGACGGGCCGCGGCGTGGTCTTCCTGATCGACCGCGCGCTCGATCATCTGAAGATTCAGCCGAGCCGATGCACCGCGATCGTTCAGGGATTTGGAAACGTCGGCTCGGTGACCGCGGGCGGACTGGCCTTCAAGTCCGGCATGAAAGTGGTCGGGATAAGCGATCACACGGCCTCCATCTACGATCCGAAGGGCATCGACGTGGCCGCAGCGGACCGCCACGTCGCCCAGCACGGCACTTTGTATGATTTTCCCTTGGGCGAGCGCGTGGATGCCAGGGAGTTCCTGACGCTTCCCTGCGACGTCCTGGTTCCGGCCGCTGTTGAGCGTGTCGTCAACGAGGAGAACGCCGGCCGCCTGCGCTGCCGCATTCTTGCGGAGGCCGCCAACGGGCCGACGACGCCGGAGGCCGACGAGATTCTTAACGAACGCTGGGCGGAAATTTTCGTCATCCCCGACATTCTGTGCAATTCGGGTGGAGTGATCGTCTCCTACTTCGAATGGGTGCAGGACCTTCAGAATTTTTTCTGGGCGGACATCGAGATCACCGATCGTCTCTACCGCATTCTCGACAATGCCTTCACCGCGGTCATCAAGCGTTCGAAAGAGCGCAAAATTCCGCACCGGATGTCCGCTCTCTCGATCGGCGTAGAACGGGTGATCGCCGCAAGGCAGGCGCGCGGGCTCTTTCCGTAATCGCAAGATGATACGTATTTCTTACCTTCCTGACGCGCGCGACGTGGAAGCGTCGGCGGGCGACACGATTCTTCACGCCGCATTGCGCGCTGGTATCCGGTTGACACATGCCTGCGGCAGCAACGCCCGTTGCTCCACCTGCCGCGTGGCGATCCTCGAAGGCCTGGATAACTGCGCACCCCGCACCGAGGCGGAACAAGCGATCGCCGAACATCTTCAGTTTAAGCCAATGATTCGGCTCGCCTGTCAGACGCAGGTCATGGGTCCGATGTCTGCGAGGAGGCTTGTGCTCGATGACGAGGATGAAGAGATGGCCGTCGAGAGCATGAGCGATCCGGTCGCTGAAGGGGCAGGCGAGGAACGGCACGTGGCAATCCTCTTCGTCGACATTCGTGGATTCACTGCGTTCGCCGAGAGCCTGCTGCCCTACGATGTGATCCATGCGCTCAACCGCTACTACCACCAAGTTGGAAGAATCGTCCACCGCCGCGGCGGGATAATCGACAACTACATGGGTGACGGCATTCTCACCGTCTTCGGGCTGGAGGAGACCGAGCGCGTTGTGTCGCGCGCCCTTCAGGCGGGGCTGGACATCCTGCAAGCGGTCGAGGCCATGAAGCCCTACTTCCAGGCGCTCCATGGGCGGAGCTTTGATATCGGGATAGGCCTGCACTATGGCGCAGTCGTCATCGGCAGCATCGGATGGGGCGCGTACAAGCGGCGGACGGTTGTCGGCGACGCGGTCAATTTTGCCAGCCGGATCGAGGCAGCGAACAAGACCGTCGGCAGCAACTTCCTTATTTCGGAAGATGCTTATTTCCGAGCGGGTCACGAGGTGGAGGTCAATCAGTGCCCTCCCTGGGAGATTCGCGGCAAGACGGGCGTATATCAGCTTTACGAAGTTGTTGGGGCCAAAGCGCACCCCGGTTGATCGCGGCAACCCCAGGCAATTTTTTCAGGAGCCTCCGCAGCTCGGCAACCAAATATGACGACGACCGCTCCAGATCGCTCACCCGGCATTGGGTTTGGTGTTCCGGGTGTTCCGGTAGTACGGACGCGCCCAATGTCAGGCGAGTATTACTTTGCCGCGAGAGACCGAAGCACTAAATTGGGGGAGAAATGGGTGAGAATGAGAAAGCTCGATCCAGTCGTACCCAGGCCGAAGTGTACGACGAATTCTTCGTTCCCGCGCTGTTTCAGCAGTGGGGGAGCGTAGTGGCGAAATTGGCAGGAGTAGAGCCGAACCAGTGCGTTCTCGATGTAGGCTGCGGCACAGGCGTTCTTGCGTGCGCGGCAGCAGATCGCGTCGGGCTCGGGGGAGCCGTTGCCGGGCTGGATCCCAGTGAAGAGATGCTCGCCGTGGCCAGGGGCAAGAACTCCGCAATCGAATGGCGGGTCGGACGAGCTGAATCGATTCCTTTTTCAAGCGAGAGTTTTGATGCAGTCGTCAGCCAATTCGGTTTCATGTTCTTCGAGGACCGCCGCGCCGCGCTTCGGGAAATGATGCGCGTGCTACGGCCGGGCGGGCGTCTGGCCCTCGCGGTGTGCGACGCACTAGACCATTCGCCGGGCTACGCTGCATTCGCTGGGTTGCTGCGACGGCTCTTCGGCGATAGCGTTGCGGACGCGTTCAATGCGCCCTTCGTGCTTGGCGACCCACAGCTTCTTCTTTCCTTGTGCGCCGACTCAGGGATTTTCAACGCGAAAATCATGCGGCATGAAGGGATGGTTCGCTTTGAGTCGATTCGATCGCTGGTCTCAACCGAGAGAGCGTGTGTTTGGACGCTTGGCGGCATTCTCGACGATGCGCAGTTCGAGCAGCTTCTCAAGGCATCAGAGAAGGCACTCCGGCCTTTCCTGACGGCAGATGGGACCCTCGCCTTCGCGATGCCTGTGCTGATTGTCACAGCTGCCAAAGCGTGCGCCGAACTGCGCGAGTAACTTCGCCTGGAAGCCAGCTGAAGCAGTCCGCTGCTCCGTGCCGGAGACGTCGCGCTTGTGGTAGATCCAGCAGCCACGTAAGGTTTTGAGCATCTGACTCCATTGGCAAGAGGAGATTTCGGCGCATCGTTTGCAAATGGACGTCGTTAATCCCAAGTGCATAACTATGCCTATGAAAGACAGCAAAAAACCTTGGTACCAACTGAAGGACAGCGAAACCAAGTGGTACCATCATCTCATGCACGGCAGAGTCCTAATTATGCTTGTTTTGATGGCAATCGTTTGTCTCCTCGCCCTGGGAATTGGTATCTATACGCTCTTTGGGCAATGAGAATGGCTACCGGCGGACCGGGTGCCTTATGAGGACGCGGCATCGAGCTTCTCAATAACCGGAAAGGTCTTGTAGACGCCCTTGCAGGCTGTTTGATTGAGGTAGCTGGACAGGGCCTCGGGCAACCCCGATCGATGAATAAGTGCGGTTCCCATCAAATACGAAACCCTAGGTCATGAACTCCGTGTTCAATGATCCGGCATTCTGGCACCGGCTGCAGTTCGCTTTCACGATCACCTATCACTATCTGTTTCCCCAGCTAACGATGGGCCTGGCTTGGTTCATTGTCTATTGGAAGTGGCGTGCACTGCGAACTGGAGACGAACGATACAACCGAGCCGTCCGGTTCTGGGCCAAGATCTTCGGTCTGAATTTCGCCGTTGGCGTGGTGACGGGGATTCCGATGGAATTTCAGTTTGGCACGAACTGGGCAGCGTTTTCCAGGTACTCGGGCGGGGTGATTGGTCAAACCCTTGCGATGGAGGGAATGTTTGCTTTCTTTCTGGAGAGCGCCTTTGTCGGAGCGCTCGTGTGGGGTGAGAAGCGACTTGGCCCGCGGAATCACTTCCTGGCTGCAGTTGGCGTGGCTACGGGAAGCTGGCTGTCCGCTTACTTCATCCTTGTTACCAACGCCTTTATGCAGCACCCGGTCGGCTACGCGGTGACCCCGGACGGCACGCTCGAGATCGCGGACATCGGCGCCTATTTGCTCAATCCCTGGGCGATGGTTCAATTTGCTCATAATCAAGCCGCCGCTGTGGTTACCGGCTCCTTCGTGGTGACTTCGATGGGTGCGTTCTACACTTTGCGAAGGCTTTATCCCGAACAGGCCCGCCTCTATTTGAAGTATGGCACAGCGGTCGGGCTCCTTGCCTCTATTCTCGTGGCATACCCCACCGGCGACGAACAGGCCAAGATTGTCGGACGTCATCAAGAGGTAGCGCTCGCCGCGATGGAAGGCCGTTTTCACAGTGGCCCTATGGCGGAGATCAGCATGATTGGCCAGCCGAACGTGCGGGAGCGCAGGCTCGACAACCCGATTGCGATACCGGGTATCTTGAGCTTTCTGGTCAACGGTTCCTTTCACAGCAACGTTCGAGGCCTTGAAGAGTTTCCGGAAGATACCTGGCCCGATAACATCGAGCTGCTCTACTACGCGTTTCATCTCATGGTGACCTTGGGCATGATTTTCATTGCGCTGATGACGGTTGCGAATGTTCAACGATTCAGAGGACGACTGGAATCAAGCAACTGGCTGCTCTGGCCGCTGATGTTGGCGTTCCCGTTCCCCTACCTCGCGAATACGCTGGGCTGGATGACCGCTGAATTGGCGCGCCAACCATGGATGGTCTATGGTCTTTTCCGGACAAGTGAGGGTTACAGCAAAGTGGTCAATCCGGGCAGCACGGTGTTTACCCTCATTGGGTTTGTCGGCCTCTACATGATTCTCGGACTGCTGTTCCTCTTTCTGGTGGGCCGCGAAATTCAGCACGGACCGGAGGCTGATCATGGTTGAAATCTGGTACGGAATTTTAGCGTTCACGCTGATCGTGTACGTGACGCTCGACGGACGCAATTTTGGGGCCGGAATATTGCATCATATCGTTACAGGAACCCCGGCGGAACGGCGGCAGATAATAGCAGCCATTGGGCCGCTTTGGTCGTGGCACGAGGTATGGCTTGTCGCCTTCGGGGGGGTTATGTTTGTTGCCTTTCCGCGTCTCCTGGGGTCCGCCTTCTCGGGCTATTATCTGGCTCTCTTTCTAGTTCTCTGGTGTCTGATTCTTCGTGGCATTTCTTTGGAGGTCGGCGGCCATGTCAATGATCAGATGTGGCAGTCCTTCTGGGACTTTGTATTTCCCGTGTCCAATGTGCTCTTGGGTATTCTTTTCGGCACGGCCCTGGGCAACGTGGTCCGCGGTGTTCCGCTCGAAGAGAACGGCGAGTTCCACATGGCATTTTTTACCGATTTTGGAGTGCGTGGAAATGTCGGTTTGCTCGACTGGTATTCGATTTCGATGGGGGTCGTCTGTATGGTCGTTGTGACGGCCCATGGTGCGACCTACCTGACCCTTAGGACGGAAGGTCCTGTGCATGATCGGTGCGAAGCAATAGCGCGCAGACTTTGGACCATCGTTCCCGTGCTTTTTGTCGTGATCACGGTGCAGACTTGGTACGTCCGCCGGGAATTATTCGGAGGCATGGTTCGAAACCCGATATCGTGGCTTGCGATTCTTGTTTCTCTCGCTGGCGTTCTGGCCGTCTTTATGGGCCTTAGGCGGCGCTTGGAATTGAGGACTTTTGTGGGTTCCTGCATGATCATCGTTGGTCTTCTCACTGCCGGCGCTGCGGCGATTTTTCCTGTGATCTTGCTCTCCACGCTCAGACCGGAGAATTCCCTTACCGCTTACAACAGTTCGGCAGGCCAGATCAGCCTGAAGGTGGCAATAATTTGGTGGCCATTCGCGCTTGCCCTATCCTGCGCCTACTTCTGGTTCGTCCTCCGCCATTTCTCCGGGAAAGTGAAGGCTGTGGAGAACCCCGAGGGCCTATACTAGACGTCCCTCTGGCGGCCCATCTTGCTAGTCATTTGATGCCCGCAGGTCCGTCCTGCCGCACCAGATCATTCTTATCCGTTTCATCCGCATGATCCGCGGTTCAAACACCTGAGTTGCTACTTGGCCACCACTTGCTCCAGAAGAGAATTGATACGCTTGAGCATGGCTTGCGGATCTTCGAGAAGGCCCGCGGCGATAAGCGCGTTGTCGTAAATTTGCTCGGCGACTTGTTTGGACACTTCCGGACGCGACTGGCGGAAGCCCTCCAGGCCGATCAGCATTGGATGATTGGGGTTGATCTCCAAATCTTGCTTAAACGGACTCTCCGTGCCCCGATTCAGATTTTTTAGAATGCGCCGCATGCTCGAGGTCATGCCCTTGTCGCTTTCGACGACAACCGCGGGGCTGTCCACGAGCCGCCTCGAGACACGGACTTCGCCGACTTTGTCGCCCAAGCTTTCCTTGATGAAATTGCAGAGGAGGCGAGCGGCGGTGTCGTCGAGCTTTTTTCTCCGCCCTCAAGAGCGATTTCGGCTCTTTCGGCGGCGACCAGCTTTTTGCCATCGAATTCCCGCAGGTGGTCCATCACGAATTCGTCCCACGGATCGAATAGGAAGAGAGTTTCGTAGTTTTTCGCGTTGAGTCCTTCGTAATAAGGACTCGCCAGGCAGGCTTCGCGACTCGGCGCCGAGATAAAATAGATCTCCTTCTGCTCCTCCGGCATCCTGGCGACGTAGTCTGTGATGCCGGCCGGGGCTTGCGATTGCGAAGTCTCGTAGCGCAACAGCTTGGCGAGAGCGTCTCGATGGGTGAAATCGCTGACGACGCCTTCCTTGAGAAAATGACCAAACTCCTTAAAGAAGCCGGCATATTTGTCCGGCATCGGCCTTCGCTTCCTCCTCAAGGAATTTCAGGAACCGGCCGCTCAAGACCCTGTTGAGCTTCTGTAGCAAAGCGGAGTCCTGCATCGTTTCCCGCGAGATGTTCAGCGGGAGATCCTCGCTGTCCACGACGCCTCGCAGGAATCGCAGCCAATCCGGGAGCAGGCCTTTGGATTTCGACTGGATGAGGATCTTTCGGCAGTAGAGGTGCACTTCTGACTCGGTCTTCGGCATGCCCAGCTTTTCCATGCTATTTTTTGGGACGAATAGAAGCGCGTTGATTGCCAGCGGGGCATCCGCGCTGAAATGAAACCGGTAGAGCGGCGGCTCGATGTCATGGCCAATGAACTTGTAGAATTCCTCGTAGTCCGTGGAGGTGAGCTCCGACTTGCTTCGTGCCCAGATCGCGCGAATCGTGTTGACCGCGTTGCCGTTCAATTCAATCGGAAATCCAACAAAATTCGAGTATCGCTGGATGATGGATTCCACGCGATGCGACCTTGAGAATTCGCGATCGGCTTCCTTTAAGTTGATAACGATCTTCGTTCCGCGGGCAAGATCCTGTCCAGGTTCCATGTCGTAAGAGTTCACGCCATCCGACGCCCAGATCCAACCGGTCTCGTCGGGCTTGTACGAGCGGGTAAAGACGCTGACCTTCGTGCCGACCATAAAGGAGGAATAAAATCCGACTCCAAACTGGCCGATGAGGCTCGGATTGCCGGCGTTCTCCTTTACCTGCTGAAGAAACGCCTTCGACCCGGAGTGCGCGATGGTCCCAAGATTCTCGATCAGCTCGTCGCGGGTCATTCCGACACCGGAGTCGGCGATTGAAATCGTGTGACCGGTATCGTCGGTGTTGACCGAAATGGTGAGGGGGCGGTCAGGCTGGAAAACCTCGGTCCCCGAAGTCTGCAGGAACCGGAGTTTTTCCGTGGCATCCGCCGCATTCGAAATGAGTTCGCGTATGAAGATCTCCTTATCGGTGTAGAGAGAGTGGACGACGATATCGAGAAGCTGGGCGATCTCCGCCTGAAACTCGTGCTTTTCAGTGGTGCTCATGACATGGGCTTGTTTGGAAGGTCCGCACATACTGTCAAGCATGTCCTGGGTGGGAAAGGAGACTTTTGGCCAAGATTTCTCAACGGCGGATACATGATCGCTACAAAAATCCACGCCAAACTTGCGAGAGCGTCCTTGAGTTCGACTACCGCATCCAGGTCAACAAATGGGCCTTCGTGCAGCCGTTCCTTCAATACGTGATCCGGTCCAACGGCACCGGCCTGGTGTCAAACGCGACTGTGCTTGGCCTGCACTTCGGCATCGAATTCTAACACCGCGAAATCTAAACGATTTTTTAATTTCTTTTCAGCTTCGATTGAGCCGAAGGCGCGAAGCTCTGACTCAACAAGCAAACCAACCTTCAATCCATCCAACGAATATGACCAACACGAATCCCACGACTTTTAGAGCAAGAAACACCGGGCTTCCCCACGCGGGAGATCTCCAAACACACACATCCTGACAAACAAGAATACACAAATTCACCAAATTTAACCCTTACGAAATCCCAATGAAAAAGAAACCAATCTACAAATCACTCTACGTGCAGGTGATCGCTGCGATCATTATCGGAGTCCTGCTCGGTCACTTTCTGCCCGGCACGGGCGAGGCGATGAAGCCGCTCGGCGATGGCTTTATTAAGCTGATCAAAATGATGATCGCACCGATCATTTTCTGCACGGTGGTAGTCGGCATCGCCGGTATGGAGGACATGAAGAAGGTCGGCAAGACCGGGGGCCTCGCCCTCCTCTATTTCGAGATCCTCAGCACGATCGCGCTGATCGTGGGGCTCGTCATCGTCAACGTGGTCAAACCCGGAGCGGGCATGAACATCGACCCCGCGACGCTCGACGCCAACGCGATAGCCCAATACACCGGCCCGGGCAAGATGCATACCACGACTGAGTTCATCATGAACATCATTCCAACGACGATCGTCGATGCGTTCGCCAAAGGGGAAATCCTGCAGGTGCTATTGATCTCGGTGTTGTTCGGGTTCGCCTTGCACTCCTTCGGTGGCAGGGGCACGCTGGTCTTTGACATCATCGAGAAATCCTCTCACGTTCTGTTTGGGATCGTGGGCATTATCATGAAGGTCGCGCCGATCGGCGCTTTTGGTGCGATGGCGTTCACCATCGGCAAATATGGCGTCGCTTCCCTATTGCCGCTTGCGAAACTGATGGGCACGTTCTACGCCACCTGCCTGGTGTTCATCTTTGTCGTGCTGGGGACGATCGCCCGCGCACACGGCTTCAGCATTTGGAAGTTCATCAAGTACATCAAAGAGGAACTCCTCATCGCGCTTGGCACTTCGTCCTCCGAATCGGTGCTGCCGCGCATGATGGCGAAGCTTGAGAACCTTGGCGTGAAGAAATCGACCGTGGGACTGGTGGTCCCGACCGGGTATTCGTTCAACCTGGACGGCACAGCGATCTACCTGACGATGGCTGCCGTGTTCATCGCTCAGGCGACCAATACCCCGCTCAACCTCATCCAGCAGCTTACCCTGCTGGGAGTGTTGCTGCTCACCTCCAAGGGAGCGGCAGGCATCACCGGCAGCGGCTTTATCGTGCTGGCCGCGACCCTCTCGGCGGTGGGCCATGTTCCTGTCGCAGGTCTCGCGCTCATCCTCGGTATCGATCGTTTCATGTCGGAAGCGAGGGCGCTTACCAATCTGATCGGCAACGGTGTGGCCACCGTGGTGGTCGGCAAGTGGTGCAATGAGCTCGACGAAAACCAAATGCGTCGCCATCTCGACCAAGAGACTGATTTGGAGGCCGAGGAACCTGAGTTAGTCCTTGATCAAAAAGAAGAACACATGTCGGTGTCCGGCACGCGAGCACTGGACGATGCTGAGGAGTTCGATCCCACGCGCCCTGTCGCTGCTCAATAGGTTCTGCACGAACACATGAGGAAGTTGCGAAGCCAGAGCTATCCCGGCTGGCGCTAACGGCCGAAAACCGATAGCAGAAGGAAATGCCATGCAGGCGGGGTTATCGAGCGACTGTCGATGCCCCGCCTGCTACATTTTCCTCGGTCAAAAAGCTAGAAACGATGAATCTACCCAACCACCAACTTGCAATGACCGTGCTAATGACTCCGGACATGGCAAACTTTGCCGGCAATGTGCATGGCGGCACCATCCTGAAGTTGCTGGATCAGGTGGCCTACGCCTGCGCGAGCCGCTACGCCGGACGATACGTCGTCACGCTGTCCGTAGACCAAGTGACCTTCCGTCAGCCAGTCCATGTCGGCGAGCTAGTCACCTTTCTCGCCTCCGTCAACTACACGGGCACTACCTCGTTGGAAGTTGGCATCAAGGTCATCACAGAAAACATTCAGGCTCACCTCGTGCGCCATGCCAATAGCTGCTTTTTCACAATGGTGGCGGTGGACGAGGGGGGCAAGCCAACCGCCGTGCCACCTCTTAAGCCGTCCACTCCCGACGAGCAGAGGCGCTTCGAGGGAGCAAAGGTGCGCAAGGATTTGCGCCGGGAGTTGGAGGAGCGGTATAGAGCGATGAAGCAAAGCCGGACATAGATCAAGTCCCGGTTCGACTTCTTGCCTCCCAGTTCCCGCGAAGTGTACAAGGGGCCGGTGACGACGATTCCCCACAAGGCACGCGCTCCGTGGGCTTTCTTCAAATTCGACTCGTCTCTCGTTCGCTGGGCCTGCGTGCTGGCGCCGGGGCTTCTGCTGTATTTCGTTCCGCTGGGCGAGTTGATGCCAAATCAACGCCACTTACTGGCTATTTTCGTCGCAACGATCCTCGCCTTGGTGGCGCGACCGGCTCCGATGGGGGTCTCTCTTCTTCTTGCGGTGACTTTGATTGCGGTTACAGGTACCCTTCCGCTCAGCAGGGCGCTCTCGGGATTTAGCAGCCCAACTGTGTGGCTGATCTTTTCAGCATTTCTTGTCGCTCAAGCTGTAACTCACACGCATCTTGGAATTCGTGTTGCTTACTTCTTTATCAGCCGGCTTGCCCACAATTCGCTGACTCTGGGATACGCGGTGGCAGCTTCGAATTTGGTGCTGGCGCCCGTTGTGCCATCAGACACTGCGCGCGGGGGGATCGTGGCACCAATCCTCCGCAATGTGGCTGAAGTTCTGGGATCAGAACCCGGTCCCACCTCCGCCCGCATCGGATCCTATCTGACACTCGTGGGCTTTCATACAAACTATCTGGCCTCCGTCATGTTCCTCACCAGCATGGCCGGAAATCCGCTCATTGCCAAATTCGCCTTCGATATCGCGCATGTAGACTTGACCTGGGCCCATTGGGCTTTTGCCGCATGCCTGCCGGGACTATGCTCATTCGCCTTCACTCCGTGGCTGCTTTATAATCTTAGTCCTCCCGAGCTGCGCGAAACCGCACATGCTCAGACGTTCGCCAACGGCAAACTCGCCGCCCTGGGCCCGATGACGCGTCAGGAGCGAACGCTCTTGTTGATTCTTGCCGCAGTCATCATCGGTTGGGTGACTTCACCTTGGCATGACCTCGGCAATACCACTGTGGCGATGGCAGGCGTTTGTGTGATGCTCCTAAGCGGGGTGCTGACCTGGGAGAACATTCTGAATAACGCCAAGGCTTGGGAGGTGCTCATTTGGTTTGCTCCCTTGCTGATGATGGCCGACGAACTTAGCAAACAAGGGGTCATCAGTGCAATTTTTGATGCCGGTTTCAGTCACCTTCATGGCTGGCCTTGGGCATTGTCGCTGGCGGCACTGGCTTTGTGCTATTTCTACGCGCACTATGGATTCGCAAGTCTCACCGCGCACATCACGGCGCTCTATCCGGGCTTCCTCGGCGCAGCGCTCGCAGTTGGCGTTCCCGCTTCGCTCGCGGCATGGACGCTGGCCTTTCTGTCAACCCTGAACGCCGGACTGACACACTACGGAACCGGTTCGGCCCCGGTGTATTTTGCGGGAGCCTATGTTTCACAGAATACGTGGTGGGCTGTCGGTTTCGTTGTCTCAATCGTCAACCTGGCCATCTGGCTTGGACTTGGCCCGCTGTGGTGGAGCCTCATCGGCCTCTGGTAAGGTGCGACCTAAGCCGTCCGTTGAATCGCGCGAAATTGGCCGCTTCGTCTCGCTCTTTGATGATTCGGTCGAAGTCTGTTGGAGAGGAATTTCACAGACCACCCGAAGGCCGCTTTTGCGCTTGCCGGTTTGGGCCTGAATGACGCCGTGATGGAGTTCGATGATACTCCGGCAAATAGCCAGTCCCAGACCGCTACCCGACGGGGATGCGGAGGATTCCGGGCCAATCCGGACGAAGCGCTCGAATATTCGTTTCTGCTGCTCCGGCGCAACGCCAGGACCTTCGTCTTCCACAGCAAGCCGCCATGCATCTACGGTAAAATCCGACTCCAGGGTCAACAAGCTGTCCTGCGGCGAGAATTTCAAGGCATTGGTGATGAGGTTCAGCAAAACCTGCCGCATCCACTTCGGATCAAAACGAACTTGGTCTGAACCCTCAATCATTTCCTCAAAACGCACACCCGCATGCTCCGCCAGCATTCGGGCGTCCGCGGCGAAGGCTTTCAGAAACACGCTGGGATCTTCGTTCCGAAAGTTCGTGTCTATGGCCTGCGCTTCCGCACGCGATAGAAAGAGCAATTCTTCAATTATCTGATTTAGATGAGAAATTTCCTCCAGCTGGACCTGCACGGCTTCCTCCTGCTCAGCAGTCAGCCCTCCATCAGCCAGGAGTTTCTCCGACTGCAGGCGCACGAGAGATAGAGGAGTCTTCAATTCGTGCGAGGCCTCTGCGCTGAACCGGCGCACTTGCTGAAACGAAGATTCCAGCCGGTCAAACATTTCGTTAAGCAGCCGGGCCAACCCGGACATTTCATCGCGCACGTCGGAAACTGGAATGCGCTCGCTGAGATTGTCGGAGCGGATGCGGTTGGCGGTTTCTTGAATAAGGCGCACCGGCCTTAAGGCGATGTGGCTGAGGATGAGGCCGCTCACCAGACTCGCAAGCAATATCAGGCATACCAGCACTAAGCTGACCTGCGCGTAACCATCCATCACCTTGTGCACGGGAGCCATCGGCGTCGCTACCATGGCCTCAAAGCCGCTGTAGGAGAATCGACTGATTCGCAATTCGCCGATGCCGGGCACTGCTGCAGTGAACGCTTGCGCCGTGCCGCTCTGCGGCAGGCGTTTTCCTCCGAGATTCGCAGAGCTGTATACAACACCTCTTTCCGGTTTGAGAATTTCGAGCAGAAATGACAAACTGTCCGGCGAGTAGGCTTCGCCAGTCCGCGGATCGTCTTGTTCGGACGGAAGGGCCGAAAGTGCCCATAAGTGAGTCTTCACGCGCTCGAACTCGGCGGAGTTCAGCAGGTCAAGGCCGCGTATCAAATGGCGGTTGAGCAGATAGTAACCGGTGGCGAGCAGGACGAAGAGAGTTAACGTCGAGACAAGTGAATACAGCAGCGCCAGGCGCGCCCCGAGCGTCTTCATTGGTCACGCAAGCTGTCCCCTGATCTTCGACAACTAGGATTTTTCATTCTTGGGGAATCCTCGACGCTTTTCGCCATTCGTTTCCTAATGAGATTCTCCGTCTCTCGGCTGTACGGGAATGTGCATATTAACAAAAATTAAGCCATCGTTCATCTTCCCTTCAGTTAGTCGCATTACTTTAGGGGGCGTTAAAACCCAAATCCAACATGAACTATTCAACATCATCGGCTCGTGCCGAGAACG
>CAWJZG010000001.1:0-42448 GCA_963847295.1 uncultured Verrucomicrobiae bacterium | reverse complement strand
TGCTTCTAAAGCTCGACAGCTGACGCCGTCGCTCCGAGGCTCCGTTTGGACGCTCGCGAAGTTCCACGATCTGTCTTTGGTTCAGGGGAAATCGTTTGTCCTTTTGTTTTCGCTCCGCAAGATTCTCGGACGATCAACTCGAGCGGGAGGACATTTTGCTGGCTTCCGATCCATTCTTTGTCCATCAGCCCAATGGCAGCCTCTGCCAGAAGTTTCCCCTGCTTGAAGGGATGTGTACGGACCGTGGTGAGCGGGGGGCACGCATAGGCCGCGATGGGAAGGTCGTCGTATCCCACGACGGCGAAATCTTCTGGAATGGACAGTCCGACTTCGCGAATGGCCAGCATCGCGCCGACAGCAATGGTATCATTGCCGGCGAAAAGCGCTGTAGGATGCGCATTCGAAGCCAGGATCTGTTTCATTGCGCGGTAACCGCTCTCGAAGGTGAAATCTCCCTCGACGAAAAGGGCTTCTTCGAAGGGAAGCTTTGCCGCCCTTAGTGCTGTGCAATATCCTTCGAGCCGTCGATGCACGGCGACGTATTCAAGCGAGGCATGACCAATATGGGCAATGCGTTGGTGTCCGAGCGATATCAAGTGGCTTGTAGCCTGGCAGCTGGCATGATTTTCCTGTGTCGCAATCGCGCTTTCTTGCGGGCGTTCGGAAGATCCCCAAACCAAGACGGGGAATTTCGACTCGATCACCTTTCGCAAGGCGGCATCCCCCTTGCGTGGGTTGATGATGATCATGCTATCAATGCGTTTACTTTTCACCAGATCCAAATAGTCGTCTGCGCCAGGTGGATCGTGAACCGCCTCCATCAATAAGCGATATCCGCGTTCCTTGCACACCTCATTCAGGCCATAAATCATGACAGGAATGAAGCCATCCTCGGAAATCAGCTCAGGACGCGAAAGGACCACTCCTATGCTCCGACTGCGTCCGGTAACGAGCATTTCGGCAGCTGAGTTTGGGACGTAGCCAAGTCTCCGAGCAGTTGCCAGGACGCGTTTCCGGGTCTTGGGACTCACGCTGATTCCCGCCCGATCGTTCAGCACATAAGAGACTGTCGTGCGCGACACCCCGGCTTCTCGAGCAATATCGTGAGTGGTAATCAGTCGAGTCACAGTGTTCGGTTGAGGTCCTTGATTTTTACCGAGGCTCACTCATGGAGTTCCTTTCGATTCGTATTCAGGCAGCTTTAGATTTTGCCGAAACGGGTCGAAGTGCTTCGGGAATCCATTCCCCGTGGGCAGCGAGAAGATCGTCGACGAGGGAGCTGATCTGATCGAGATCGAGCTCAGCTGCGGTGTGCGGATCGAGCATGGCCGCGTGACGAATGAGGTTGCGATCGCCCTTGAGGATTGCTTCAACGGTCAAGGCTTGCACGTTGATGTTGGTTTGCATGAGCGCGGCGAGCTGGGACGGCATGCGTCCAATCCGAACCGGCTGAACGCCGTTTCTGTCAACCACGCAGGGAACCTCAACACAGCAGCCGGCAGGGAGGTTTTCAATCAGATTACTATTGGCCACATTGGAGTAGACCACCCGGGGAGTGCCCGTTTCCAGGCTGTGGATAATCAACGAGCCGTATTCGACGCTGCGGCGTATCTCGACGGGCTTGTCCGAGCTTTCCAACTCTTTTCGAAGGTTTTCCCACTCTGCCATTTGGAATTCGCAACGGCGCGGATATTCATCGAGCGGAATGTTGAATCTCGTGATGAGGTCCTCGCGGCCTCGTTTAATATACCAGGGAACGTATTCCGCGAAGTGTTCACTGGACTCGGTGACGAAATAACCAAGCCGTTTGAACATATCGTAGCGGACGCGGTTGCCATTGGGAACTCGTCCCTCAGATATGACGCGCTCGATCTCCGGATAGAGATCCTGTCCGTTTCGCTCGAAGCGCAGGAAGAAGGCCACGTGGTTGATTCCGGCGACAACGTAGTTGATCTCTTCAAGCGGCACGCCGATGTCATGGGAAAGCTCTCCCGCGGTGTGCTGTACACTATGGCAGAGTCCGATTGTTTGAATCTTCGTGGCCTGGCTCAATGCCCAACAGTTCATCGCCATCGGGTTCACATAGTTGAGATGAAGAGCCTCAGGGCAGAGTCGTTCCATGTCCCGGCACATGTCGATAAGCACGGGGATCGTTCGCACCGCTCGCATGATTCCGCCAATGCCCAGCGTGTCTGCGATGGTCTGGCGCAGACCGTAGCGTTTGGGGATCTCGAAATCGGTGACTGTGCACGGACGATAGCCGCCGACCTGGATCATGTTGATTGCGTAGGACGCGCCCTCGAGAGCGCGGGAGCGATCGGTGGTTGATTCGATGCTGCTGGGGGCCCCAAGAGTTTGGGCTATACGCCGTGCAACGAGTTCGGATGTCTTGAGACGGTTCTCGTCAATGTCATACAAGCAGATCTTCGAATCGGCGAGCTCGGGAAAGGAGAGGATATCCCCAATCAGATTCTTCGCAAAAATGGTGCTTCCGGCTCCAATGAATGTGATTTTTCTTGGTGAATTACTCATTAGTTATGTTCTTGATTGATTCTGAATTCGGCATAGGACTGTGCCGCGGCTGAGCATCCGCGGCACGGTCGGAGCTTTCTTTCGAGGTGCTAAAGATATCATTACTCGAAGAGCGCGTTGACTTCTTCGTTGGCCTCCTCATTGTGAATTGGGGTTCCGCTTCCTCGTCCAGATGGCATCCAGCGCGACTTTGGTGGTTCGCTTCGGCGCACTTCACTCGCAGGAAGGCCCCGGCTTGGGTGGGATCCTCGACTACCGGCCAGTAGTCCGGCCTGATTACTTGATCACGTTTTCGGTCGATGGATCAAAGAGCGTTACCTTGTCCAGATCCAATTGGACGGGCACCTTCTCACCCAAATGGAAGATGTGATCGCCCTGGATTCGAGCGATCACGCTACCTACGGTTCCCTTAAAGTAGACGAGAGATTCTGAACCCATGGGTTCAGAGGTTTCAACGGTCAAAGTGACTGGCGGACTCATCCCCTGGATGATCTCATTGCTGACATGTTCGGGCCGAATGCCAAAGACGATCTCCTTGCCGATGTACTTGCCAGCGAGGGCTTCGAGGCCGCCTTGCAGAGGGAGGCGAAGACCGCCTTCACCGGCCTGCTCGAAGACTAGCCCTCCGTCACGTCTTTGCACGGCGCCCTTAAAAAGGTTCATTGGTGGGCTGCCTATGAATCCCGCGACAAACATGTTTTCCGGCTGACGGTAGAGGGTAAGTGGATCGGCCACCTGCTGGATGACGCCGTCGCGCATCACGCAAATCCGATCTCCCATTGTCATCGCTTCCACCTGATCGTGGGTCACGTAGATCATCGTCGAACCTAACTCAGCGTGAAGCCGTGAGATCTCCGAGCGCATCTGAACGCGCATCTTGGCGTCCAGGTTGGACAAGGGCTCATCGAAGAGAAAGACCTTCGGATCGCGCACAATGGCGCGTCCCAGCGCGACGCGCTGACGCTGACCGCCGGAAAGCGCGTGGGGTTTCCGTTCGAGCATTTTTTCCAGGCCCAGCGCCTTGGCCGTCCGATTGATGGTTTCGGTGATGAAGGCCTTGTCTTTCTTGGCGACCCTCAAACCGAATGCCATGTTTTCAAAGATGGTCATGTGCGGATAGAGCGCATAGTTCTGAAAAACCATGGCGATCCCGCGATCGCTGGGCTCGAGGTCGTTAACGACTTCCCCGCCAATCTCGATGGTTCCACCGGAGATCTCTTCGAGCCCGGCAACCATCCGGAGCGTCGTGGACTTCCCGCATCCCGAGGGTCCGACGAGGACCATAAATTCCCCGGCTTCGATATTCAGGTTGATCTTCTTGACCGCAGTGAACGTCGGGTTCCCCCGAGTATCCACGTACGTTTTTTCCAAGTCTTTGATTATTACAGAGGCTTCGCTCATAAACGTTGGTTTGGTTCCTCTTCGTTGACGTGCGTCACCGTAGCCTAAGCAGCACGGTTCATTATGAAATCATAGAGGGTTTCGAATCATTCTTAGGCAGTATTCGGCAACCAAGTGTTTGTAATCGTTGCTGTGAATCGACTTCACTTCGACAAAATTTTCACTCGAAGAGGGCGTTCACTTCTTCGTTAGCTTCTTTCATGGTGGCGGCGGGATCCGCTCCGTCGAGGAGAATGGCGTCGAGGGCGACCTTGGTGACCCGCAGGACGTCGGCGCTGTGATCGGCGATCGGGAACAGGAAGGTTACTTGTGAATCCGTTGCTTCTTTGAGGAAGGGCGAGACATCGGCGCCTTTCTTGCTCATCACCTGCTGGGCTTGTTCCGCGGCGCTCTTGATCGCCGGGAAAACGACTCCATGCTCGGCGATGATCTTCTGGCCCTCCTCCGAGCCCAGGAACTTGACCCATTTCCAAGCCTCGTCCTGATGCTTGCTGCCGACCCAGATCGCATCCGCAAGGCCATTGAACATCGATTTACGGCCATTCGGACCGACTGGCAAGAGCGCAAAACCCTTGTCGAATTTCGCATTGTCCAGATACCAGTTGATCATCCAGGAGCCCGTCAGCGCCAGCGCTCCCTTGCCGGCCGCGAAGAAGCCGTTGGCTCCGAGCTGCCGGGAGTCGCGAGCCGGAACGACAAAGCCCTTGTTCATCTGATCGACCCACCATTTCAGGGTTTCGGCCAGCTTGGGATCATCATAGTGAAATCCCTTCGCCCACGGGCCATCATGAAACTTGAAACCATTGGAGACCGCAAAGTGGCTCCACTCGACCTGGCCGAAGCCATCGGGCGCACCGTCAATCAACAAGCCGTACTGCTTGACCTTCTTGGGATTGAAGTTGGGCGACAAACCATTGTTGCCGGCTTCATCAATCGAGAGCTTCGCGATGAGCTGGCCGAAGGTTCCACCATCCTTCGGATTCCAGGTCAGGTTTTCTAGTTCCTTGGGATCGACCCCGGCCTTCGCCAGCATCTCCTTGTTGTAAATCAGGGCGATCGTATCCCAATCCTTGGGCAGGCCATACTGCTTGCCTTCCTTGCCCCAGAGTTCATACAGGCCGCCAAGGTACACATCGGTGGGCACATTGTCCTTCTTGATCATCGGAGCGATGTCGACCAGCAGCTCATTGGCAACAAATTCGGGATACCGTGAGAGATGATTGACAAAGACGTCCGGAGCGGTGCCCGAGACAAAGCCCGTACTGAGCGTTGTCCAGTAGTCTCCCCAGGAAGTTTGGGTCACCTTAACCTTGATGTCTGGGTTGGCTTTCTCAAAGGCCGCTGCGGCGGCCTGGTAGGCGGGAAGCTGCAAGGCGTCCCAGAGCCAATAGGTGATCTCGGTGGCCGCGTGCGCGGATACGGCAGCGAGCGAGAAGGTCGCGAATAGGAGCTTTCTTAAGCGATACATAGCTTTAGTAGGGTTGTTGTTTTGGGTTGTTTTGCGGGGAGGCTCTTATTTGCCTCCGCTGAATTGGAACGACTCGACCACCTTCCGGCCGAAGAAGACGAGGAGAGCGATCATGGGGATCATTCCGAGGACCGTGCACGCCATGAGCCCGGTCCAGTCAGGGGATCCGGCCTGCTGCTGCGTGCGAAATGCATTGATGGCGACAGCAATCACCCGAACGCTCTCCTCGCGCCCAATGAGGAATGGCCAGAAGAACTCGTTCCAGGTGCCCACCGTCACCAGAATGGCCAGAGTAGAGAGCGCTCCGCTATTCATCGGCAAGATCATCTTAAAGAATATTGAGAAGTAAGATGCTCCGTCGATGCGGGCGGCTTCCTCGACATCCTTGGGCGTGGCCAAAAACACCTGCCGAAGATAGAAGACGGCAAACGGCGTCATCAGGGCATAGGGCGCGGCCATTCCCTGAAAGGTGTTCAGCCAGCCGAGGTCCTTGATGAGAATGAAGTTTGGAATAAACAAGACGGCGCCAGGAATCATCGTCGCTGCGATGAACATGAAAAAAAGGATATCGCGGCCAGGGAAATTCAGGCGGGCAAAAGCATAGGCGGCCGTCGCGCTAAAGAAGATCTGCGGGACGACCGCCAGCACGGTGAAGATCACGCTGTTGAGCAGCGCGCGGAAGAAGTCGATCTTCGCCATGCCGGTTTGCGTGATCCGCGGGTCACTCGCATCGACGAAACCGAGCACCCTTTGGAAATTGAAGAGCGTTGTCTCGTGAGGCACGAGCGATCCCGCGCTCGAGAGCCAGGCCGTCGGGCCGCTCAGGGCCGTTTTGAAGGCGATCCAGATCGGGCCGATCGAAATAATGGCCAGGATAATAAGGGCGGCATACCCCAGCCACTTGCCAACAGGGAATTTCTTGGAGGATTTCTTCTTCATGACGACTATCCCAAGTCAGATTCTCCGGAGCGCAACACCCGCATCTGAACCAGAGTGACGAGCACCAAACCCAGAAAGAGCACCGTCGACATCGCCGAGGCATAGCCCATGCGCAAACTGACAAAGCCCTCCTGGTAGATGTACCAAAGAATCGTTCGAGTTGCCGTTCCCGGGCCGCCTTGGGTTGTCACCGCGATGGTATCGAAAATTTGAAAGGAACCAATGACGCTCGTCACCAGCACAAAAACCAGCACGGGCCTCAACAGCGGCAAGGTGATGGAGCGGAACATGCGCCATTCCGAGGAGCCTTCAATGCGCGCCGCCTCGTAGAGGTGCTCGGGAATCGACTGCAATCCCGTGTAAAAAAGCAGGGCCGTGTAGCCCATGTGACGCCAAACGTTGATGAAGGCGATCGTGGGGAGGGCCAGATTCGGATCGCTAAAGAAGGAGTAGCTTCCCAACCCAATAGCTTTCAACACGACGTTCACAAACCCGAGGACCGGATCGAACATGTAGAACCAGATCATCGCCGCGATAACGTTGGAGATCAGAAACGGCGTCAGCATGACCGAGCGAACAAAGACCGAACCCGTCAAGCGCTTCAAGAGCACCGCAATCAACAGACCAATTACCGTCTGGGCCGGGATATTGTAGAGAACGTAAAGGAAGGTCACCCAAATCGACTTCCAGAATTTCTCATCCTGGAAGAGCCGGATGTAATTGTCCAAGCCCACCCACTTGGGCGCCCGCAAAAGACTCCAGTTCGTCAGCCCAATGTAAAAGGCGCGAATCGTCGGCAGGAGATAAAAAAGGGTAAAGCCGATGAGCGCCGGCGTGATAAACACATACCCGCAGAACGCCTGGCTGCTGGTCAGCCGTGTTCGCTTGCGCGCCGCCGGGCCCGGCGGGGTGGAATTGGCCTTGGGCATAAGAAGTGACAGGTGCTAGGTGGAAACTTGCGGCATACTGACATGTGCTAGTAATCTGTCAAAAATATTTTTCGCGAATTTTTCCTGGGTGCGGAGTCAGCTGGCTGTCGCCCTTTGCGGAGAGGAACGGAGGTGGGGGGAACCGCCGGCGGGACGCGCTAGCTCCGGCGCTTTTTGGGTCCTTTTCGGGGCGTTCGAGAGTTTGATGAAAGTGCGGAATCGATTCCTTGCGTCTTAGCTCCGCAGGACTCTCGGACGATCAAATCAAGTGGAAGGGCATTTTGCCGGCTCCCGATCGTTTCTTGGTTTATCAGCTTGATGGCTGCCTCCGCGAAGAGTTTCCCGTATTCGTAGGCATGCGTGCGGAGGGTGGTGAGCGGAGGGCACGCGTAGGCTGCGCTGGGGATGTCGTCGTATCCGACCACGGCGTAATCCCGTGGAATCGAAAGTCCTGCTTCGCGAATTGCCAGCATTGCTCCAATGGCAATGGTGTCATTGCCGGCGAAAAGCGCGGTGGGACGAGCATTCGAGGAGAGGATCTGCTTCATCGCGCGGTAGCCGCTTTCAAAGGTAAAGTCGCCTGGAGTGACGAGCGCCTGGTCGAACGGGAGGTTTGCCGTTTCAAGAGCCGCGCGATAACCTTCGAAACGCCGGCAGGCGGCCACGTAGTCCAGCGAAGCATGGCAGATGTGGGCAATTCGCTGGTGTCCGAGCGATATCAAGTGGCTGGTGACTTGGCAACTGGCTTGACCCTCCTGCGTTGTGATTGCGTTTTCACCTGGCAGGTCGGTAGTTCCCGCGATCAGCACGGGAAACTTTGATTTGACGATCCTTTTTAGCGCAACATCACCCTTGCGAGGATTGATGATGATCAGACTGTCAACGCGTTTGCTTTTCGCAAGGTTCGAATAGGCATCGTCGCCGGGCGGTCCCTGAATGGTTTCCATGATCAGACGATAGCCTCGCTCGCGACACACTTCGTTCAAGCCATGTACCATGATTGCCACGAAGGCGTCCACCGCAAGCAGGTCGGGGCGCGACAAGACCAGGCCTATGCACCGGCTGCGGCCGGTAACGAGCATCTGGGCCGCTGAGTTTGGGACGTATCCAAGTTTTCGGGCGGTCGCCAGAACGCGTTCCTTGGTCTTGGGACTGAGGTTGATTCCTGGCTGATTATTTAGGACGTGCGAGACAGTTGTGCGCGACACCCCTGCTTCTCGAGCCAGATCGTGAGTTGTGACCCGCCGCGTCATGATTTCCTATCGGGATTTCAATGAGGAAACGAAAGGTTTTGAGAATCGGCCTGCCTTAAGTTGTTCGTGTTCGACGGCGAGTTTGTGATCCGGCCGGAGCGCCTTAATTGTGAGTTTAGGCAACACATCGATGCAACGCAGTCTTTCTGCCGATTCTGAAGATTGCTTGTTCCGCGATACCCAATTGACGCCCCGACGAAAACCTTCACGACTGAATGATTGTCACGTGCTAGTAGCGTGTCAAATACTTCCTTCTTTTCAGAGTTTGCCACGCGCCCATGCTGCCGGCTCGCGCAGCCGGTAGAGCATCTCGCCGGCCTTCCGCACGAGCAGAACGCCTTCATCCTCACGGTTGGCGAAGTCTTCGATTGCGACCGAATCCGGGTCGCGGTAGCCAAGATTGATCGTTTCGCAGGTTTCGCGTGGGATACGCGTGGCGAGCGTAACTCTTGCGCGGCAATGTTCGACGCCGTTTTCGAATTTCCCGATTCCGCGTACGTGCGTCGAATGCGCCAGCGTCCCCCACGGGTACTCTTTGAACTTGTCCCACTGTTTCAGGAAGTAGTCACGGCAGTGGTAGCCGATCTTTTCGATCACGTGGCCGTGCGTTAATGAAACGCTGGATATATGCGGCGCGTAGATGATGAGCTCTCCAGCGTCCGCCAGCACGGGCTCCAGCTTGTACATGCACTTGCCTCCGGTCCAAAGATCGTCATACATCCCCGGTGCGCACGAGAGGATGGTGCAAAATGGCTTTTCCTTGTAAGTGATATGCAACTGCCGCGACAGTTCGCTCGCCTCGGCCCATGCTTCTTCCGGGCTGCCGGCAAACACCCCCGCCAGGTCCGTGCCTTTGACGACAAGGCAGAAGCAAAACTTGGGCACGCCGACCATTGAGGCGGCGCGGTCCACGACCTTGCGCACCGGCGTCCATTTGTTGCCGATGATCATCGGGTTGGTGACCACCGCGCCGAGCCAATGGAAAAAGTTCAGGACTTCAGGACCGCTGACACCGGGGAAAAGGTATTTGTTACCGCCGGAAAACCCGACGACTTCGTGCGGGAAGACCGGCCCGATGATGAAGAGCTGGTCGTAGTCGAAGAGCCGGCGGTTCACGCGCACCTCGACATCCATTGCGAACAACCCGCCTGAGAGCTCGCTGATTTCATTCGACGGGATGGTGCCTAGCGAGATCAGCGCATCGGGGTTCTGCCATTCGTGATTGATCAATTGGACACTTCGATAGCGTCTTGTGCGCTCTTCGAGCGAGATGCCAAGGCGGTCGCAAATGGCTTTCTCGGTCATCGGCTGATGCGTGCCGAGCGCCACCATCACGTCGAATGCCGCCGTCCTCCCCGCGAGCTGCTCGTACAGGGCTTTAAAGCAAAGGTCCACCGGCGCGGTGCGCGTGGCGTCGGGCACGATAAGCACGACCTTCTTGTTAGAGTAGTCTCCGGCTGGGCAAGCCCGGGTTACGAGTTCCCGCACGTCCGCAGCGCCGAGCGCCGCGTCATTTTCGCAGAGTTTGGAGAGGACTGGCGAGGGCATTGGAGCGGCTGGATCGTTCAGATGATATCGCGAGGGACGTCAATTCTTCGGGGGCGTCCGAGGAACAATCAATTGGCCAAATGATTGAACAACGACGTTACTTGGATAAGGCACGATGAAAACATTCGAATATCGAAAATTTGGGCTCGAAAATCTTATCCTGACGGACCGCAGCGAGCCGCGAGCCTCCGCGCACGAAGTCGTGGTCAAATTCCATGCGGCGTCCTTGAACTATCGAGACGTGATGTTCTTCAAGGGCACCTACAGACCCGATGCCAAGTTCCCGGCTGTGCCTCTATCCGACGGGGCAGGGGAGGTGATCGAGATCGGCGAAAACGTGACACGCTGGAAAGTTGGAGACCGCGTTTGTCCGATTTTCATGCAAGGCTGGCTTGGAGGTGCGCCAACGCGGGAGAAAGCCCGGACCGCGCTCGGCGGTGGAGATTTGGATGGCGTATTGCGTGAATACGGTGTGTTCGACGAGACCGGCCTGGTCAGCACTCCCGAGCACCTTTCTTACGAGGAGGCCGCGACACTGCCTTGTGCCGCGGTTACGGCTTGGCATGCGCTCGTCGAGTTCGGGAATCTCAAAGCGGGCGAGGTGGTCTTGACTCTCGGGTACTGGCGGGGTTTCGACTTTCGCTCTCCAACTAGCCAAACTGCATGGGGCTCGTGTGATCGCAACCTCGAGCAGCGATGAAAAGATTGCACGAGTCCGCAAATTGGGTGCAGACGACACGATCAACTACAAGAGCATCCCCGATTGGGACAAGGAGGTTTTTCGCCTGACTGACAAGGTTGGAGTCGATCACGTGGTCGAAGTGGGAGGAGCTGGAACGTTGCCGAAGTCATTGAATGCCGTGCGCATGGGCGGCAGCATCGCAGTGATCGGCGCCCTTGCGGGCGGCAGCGGGCTGGACCCTGTCCGCGTCCTGATGAAATGCGTTCGCCTGCAGGGGATTTTCGTTGGTTCGCGCGAAATGTTCGAGAATATGAATCGGGCGATCGCTCTGAACGCTCTGAGGCCGGTCATCGATCGGATCTTCCCCTTCGAAGAAGCGCGGGAAGCATTGGCGTACATGGAGAGCGGCTCACACTTTGGGAAAATCGTTCTCAAGTTCTAACGACCTGGCGCCGATCGAGTCGGCTTTCTCGAGGTAACGTTCAGGTTGTTTTCCCAGCGATCCACCTCGGCGGAGCTCCAGCACGCGAGCAGTTTTACGAGCGGTAGATTTTTTTTGCTGAAGGAATTCCGATCATCTATGCTCGAAAGTTGGAGCAGGCGTGGCCGGAGAATCGAATAGTGTTGAGAGGTGCCGAGAAGGGACTCACAGTTCGACAGCCGTGTCTGGCCGCTCCTGTATGGGTGATCATAGCCAGGATCACCAGCCGTCAGAGCTGAAATTTTGTTTATGAGTGACCAGCCTTCCCTCCCCGATCATTTTCCTCCGGACGAGCAAACGCTCGCGTACTTGCGGGCACTCAGTGTCCAGTATCCCAATACCGACGCTACGCTGGCCGCGATTGCTAATCTTCGAGCCGCTCTCACGCTGCCGAAAGGCGCCGTGCACGTGATCAGTGACATTCACGGCGAGTTCAAGAAGCTGATTCACGTGATCAAGAATGCTTCCGGCTGTTTGCGTCCGCTGGTTGAACACACGTTTGGCAAGCGCCTCACCGCCGGCGAAAAGCTCGACCTGCTCAATATCATCTACTATCCGCGCGAGACCTATGAGCACGTTCAGGATCGATTGCCCGACAGCGCGGCGCGGCGCCAATTTCTGACGGCGCCAAATCCGGCTGGAAATCGAGCTGCTGCGCCAGCTCTCGCGCCATTACAGCATGGAGGCTATCGAACGTGTTTTCCCCCAATATTACGAGACGCTGTTTCGGGAACTCCTCTTTGGTGCCTACCTCGAACGCTCTGAGGATTATGTCGACTCGATGCTCGACCAGTTCGTCGAGCATGAGCAGGAGCTCACGGCCCTGCGACTGATGGCGCGCATTATCCGCAACCTCCTTTTTTCCGAACTGATCGTAGCTGGCGATTTTGGCGACCGCGGTCCACGCATCGACAAAGCAATCGATTACGTCATGCGCCAGCCCAACGTCGCGATCACCTGGGGAAATCATGACGTTACTTGGATGGGCGCCTCACTTGGCCAGGACGCCTGCATCGCCAACGTTTTGCGGATTTCGCTGCGCTACCAGCGGCTTTTCCAGCTTGAGATGGGCTACGGGATCCCAATGGCGCCACTGGAAAAACTGGTGCGGACCGTATGGTCTGACGATCCGGCGACCTGCTTTTCATGCCACGGCAGGGGGATACGCGATGAGCTCTCCATGAGGCAGATGCAGAAGGCGATGGCGATCATCCAGTTTAAGCTCGAAAGCCAGGCGATCCGGCGAAACCCGGATTTTCACCTCGAACACCGCAACCTTCTGCATCAAGTCGACCGCCAGGACTGGACGGTGCCGATCGACGGTCACCGCTACGCAATGCTCGACCGAAATTTCCCGACGATTGACTGGAGCGACCCCTACGCGCTTTCGCCCGAGGAGGAAGAGTGCATGGCGCAGTTGCGGCACTCGTTCCTGCAAAGCCAGACCCTCCGGGATCAGATGCGTTACGTTGAGCACGAGGGAACGATGTATCTGGTGCGCGATTACAACCTGATTTTCCACGGCTGCGTTCCTGTGGATGAGGCGGGCAATTTCCTTCCTTTAACAGTCGACGGAGTCGAGTACCGCGGACGAGTCCTTTTCGAGGCGCTTAGCCAGGTGGTTCATCGCGCGTTCCGCAACAAGGAGCCGCGCCATCTCGACATGCTTTGGTATTTGTGGTGCGGGCCGCTTTCACCCCTTTTCGGAAAGGACAAGATTTCGACGTTCGAAAACTACTTCGTCGCGGAGAAAGAGGCGCGGGTTGAGACGAAAAATCCGTATTTCAAGCTGATCCACGAAAAGGGATTCTGTCGAAAGATTTTGGGCGACTTTGGCGTTGATCCCCAGCACGGTCTCATTGTCAACGGCCACGTTCCGGTCAAACTTGAGAAAGGCGAATCGCCCATCAAAGCCAGCCGTCAGGCCATCACTATCGACGGGGCGTTCTCCGAAGTTTATGGGGACAACGGCTTCACGCTCGTGCTCGATGCGGATCGCACCTATTTAGCGCAACATCATCACTTCGAATCGATCAGCGAAGCGATCACGCAGGGCTCCGATATCATCCCAAAAATTCATGCCATGTGCGTCTTCGATCCGCCCCGGCGCGTTGCCGACACCAGCGAAGGTGAGTCCCTGCGGCACGAAATCGCAGCGCTGGAACTCCTGCTTCGCTCTTACGAGGAATATGTTCTTCCCGAAAGAACGGCCAGCGCTCGCGAATCGCTACGCCCTTAGCCTCCGCCTTTTCCGAAGCTGACCTCCTTCTTCGAACAAACGTGCATTTTACTTTGACAAGATGTGCAATTCCTGGGAAAAGGCAGGCGGAAAAGGTCGACGCAGAGCCTGTCGTGCGCGATGTTGACCCTGCAAGAATCGCCGGACAAAAACCCTGAACTCGGAGTTACACCCCCAATGAGACGTGAGAAAGTAGTTGATCGGATCGAAAATACGAAAGCCTGGGATTTTTTGGTTATAGGCGGAGGTGCGACTGGCCTTGGTGTTGCAGTGGACGCGGCCGCGCGTGGTTATCACACCCTATTGGTCGAACAGGATGATTTTGCCAAAGGAACGTCGAGCCGCAGCACAAAGTTAGTGCACGGCGGCGTTCGCTATTTGAAGCAGGGAAATATTTCCCTCGTGCTCGAAGCGCTCCGTGAGCGCGGATTGCTTTGCCAGAACGCGCCCCATCTCGTGCACCATCTTTCTTTTATTGTTCCAATATACAGCTGGTGGGAAGGACCGTTTTACGGAATTGGGATGAAGATCTATGATCGTCTCGCGGGCAAGCTTGGCCTCAGTCCCTCAAAGGTTCTCTCTCGTGAAGAGACGCTTAAGCGGATTCCGACGCTTGAACCGTCAGGTTTGCAACGGGGCGTCGAATATTATGACGGACAATTCGACGACTCGCGTCTGGCGGTCAACCTCGCTCAGACGATCTTCGATTTGGGCGGGGCCGCGATCAACTATATGCCCGTCAGCGGCCTTTTGAAGGACGAGGACCTGATCGTGGGCGCGACACTTCGGGACCTTGAGTCTGGCAAGGAGCACACGGTTAGCGCAAAGGTCGTGGTAAATGCGACGGGCGTTTTTACGGATTTTATCCGCAAGATGGACGAGCCTGAAGCAAAAAGCGTCGTCGCTGCCAGCCAAGGTTCTCATTTGGTTCTGCCAAAGTCCTTTCTTCCGGGCACGAGCGCGATCATGGTGCCGCATACTCCGGATGGCCGGGTGTTATTTGCGGTGCCTTGGCATGATCACGTGGTCGTCGGCACCACCGATGTGCCCGTTGAAGAGATCCAACGGGAGCCGACGCCCACGGACGAGGAGATCGGTTTCATTCTCACGAATGCCTCGAAGTATCTCTCGAAGCCTCCTACGCGCAAGGATGTGCTGAGCGTTTTTGCCGGATTGCGACCCCTGGTGAAGGTCGGCGACGCAAAAAGCACGGCGGCTCTCTCCCGGGACCACACGATCATGATTTCCAATTCAGGCCTTCTCACCATTACGGGCGGCAAGTGGACAACATACCGCAAGATGGCGGAGGATGCGGTTGATCAGGCGCAAACCATGGCAGGTCTGGATGAGCGCCCATGTAAGACGGTGCATTTGCAGATTCATGGCTGGAGCACGCAGAAGATTGAGGCGCCAAGCCTGGGAGTTTATGGTGCCGACGCGCCGGCAATCGAAGAACTCGTAGCCGCAGAGCCTGCATTGGCGGAAAAGATTCATTCGGATCTGCCTTATATAAAGGCTGAGGTGGTCTGGGCGGTGCGCGAGGAGATGGCGCGCAACGTAGAGGATGTTCTTTCACGGCGCACTCGCGCGCTATTGCTCGGCGCGCGAGCAAGCATTGAGGCTGCTCCTGTCGTGGCCGATCTCATTGCGCGAGAGCTTGGCAGGGACGAAGCCTGGAAGAACAAGGCCGTCGAAGAGTATACGAAGGTTGCTCAGGGTTACGTCTTGCAGGACGGGTGAAACGAGCCGGCTTTGCGCGGGCCGTTCATACTCCGGCTCAAACCCTTGTTTTTGATTTTCTGAGACGAGGCTTTTCATCCGTCGAAACCTCATCGGTGTCCGGCCAGAGCAGAGCGCGAGCGGTCGGCTCGTCAACGATGAGTTCACTCATGAGCCCGCCGCGCAGTGCGGCACGAACTCCGACCGCCTTGGCCAATCCGGAGACGATGCAAAGTGCATGCTTCGCGCGTTTGAACAACGAGAGCTCGGGTCCGCTCGCGCGCGCGTTGAGCGGAATATTGTCGTAGGAGCCATCGAATTTAAAAAAGACTGTTGCGATATCGCCTACCACTCCTTCTCGCCCCAATTCTGCGATATCGACCGGCTCTAAGAATCCTCCAGCGTGTACGTAGCTGGGGATGCGCGCCTCGGGAGATCCAATGCTGTAAATGAGAAGGTCGGCTTTGGATGCCATTTCCCTGATCCGACTTACGGAGCGCTCTTTCCACATTGCCTGCTTCGATTCGCGATAATCGAAGAAAGCCGGCACCGGGAAAAGGTGAGCGCGCCCCCCGTAGTTCAGGGCAAACCGCGTGTAGATATCGCTAATATAGAAATTGCTCATGCCGTAGACATTCCCGGATCCGTTCAATTGAACGATATCGACATGCATACAGCGTTTTGGCGTCAAATGGTGCGAAATTGCATCCGTGGTGGTCCCCCATGCCAACCCGACAATCATTTCGGAATGCACAAGGTTGTTGATATGTTTCGCGGAATAAATCGCCACAGATTTCAGCCATTCGTCCTCGGTAGAATTGAGCGGTACCGTCACAACCCTTACCGCCCCCAGGTGGAAGCGGTCCTGAATCTGCCGTTCCAGCTCCTGAGGCTGTGCCTCCGGATCGTGAACCCGAATTTCAATCAGACCGGCCTTCCGTGCGTGCGTCAACAGCCGCGAAACTTTCGACCGAGACAGACCGAGTTCACTAGCGATTCGCTCCGTCGTTAAACCCTGATAGTGATAGAGCCGCGCGACCTTCACCGCCAACGCGTTAACATTTTCAGGTCGGGTCATTGCCTAATACCTAGAAGGCCGCGATTCGAACGTCGTCGAGAATAGGGTCAGGTCTATGAAGGAATTCCCGATCGGTAAACCGCAAGTGCGATACGCTCTTCGAGTCATAGCGAAACGATCGCATAAAATTAGAATTGCACAAACGTGCGATTACTGTTGACGGATTATTCACGCCTTATCCGCTTCGCATTGGGGAACATTTCCTATAAAGGCATCCGGCATCTGCGACGTCACATAATTCGCTCAGTCCATGATTCGGCGTAGCTCATATGATAACGCAATGTCGCACTGTAATAGTCCCCGCTAAGCGCAAACCGGCGCAAGCGGTGCGGGACAGATGTTCCGCGTAGTTTGGCGGCAGGTGTGTCTTTGGGAGCTAACTAAATCCTTGATCGACACGGACGCGAAGCCGCAGCCATTCGCATCCACTCTGTTGAGCAGCGATTTGCGCTCTCGCCGATGGTTCTATTACAGCGTCGAGCATTGTGGTGCGATCAGCTGATCGCATCGCATTGCTCGATCCTGCAAGGTGCGTGAACTCGTCGCGCCCCGGTCGCAACTACTAATAAACGTAGCGCGAGAATGATCAATACTTGCCCAGAGAGAGATAGAGAAGGGCCGCGATTATGCCTCCGATCGGCGGCGCAACGACCGGAATCCAAGAATAACCCCAATCGCTATCTCCCTTCCCCGGTATGGGCAGGACGGCATGAGCGATCCGCGGACCAAGGTCGCGGGCAGGATTGATCGCATAGCCCGTGGGTCCTCCCAAAGAGAGGCCAATACCCCAGACGAGAATTGCTACGGGAACGGCTCCGAGAGCACCCATATCGATCGGGACGGAAGCGCCGCTTAGCGGAAACTCAAAGGCGGTCTTCATGCCGAGCACAGCGAAAACCAGGACGAACGTGCCGATCACTTCGCAGAGGAAATTGGCGGGCGTATTCCGAATAGCGGGCCCTGTGCAAAAGACGGCGAGTTTAAGCCCTGGGTCTTGGGTTTCCTTCCAATGCGGAAGATAGGCGAGGTAAACGATTACTCCGCCGGTAAATGCTCCAAGCATCTGCGCGATAATATACCCGGGAACCTGAGCCCAGGGAAAGGCGCCGACGACTGCGAGCCCGATGGAGACGGCGGGATTGATGTGCGCGCCGCTGATTCTCGCGACGACAGAGACACCAACGAATACCGCGAAGGCCCAACCAGCGGTAATGACAATCCAGCCGGAGCTTTGGCCTTTTGATTTGTTAAGGAGCACATTGGCGACCACGCCGTCGCCTAGGATGATCAGAAACATCGTTCCAACGAATTCACCAATTAGGGGGGTCATAATGGTTATGTTTGAAACACGTTTTTATAAGATTTGCACGTTCTGTCAAAATAAATTGCACATCTGTTCCAAATACTACGAGGAGCGCAGCGGGCGTTTGGGAGAGAGCTTGAGGCAGAAATGCTCGAAGCGAGCGCGTTGAGCGTTGAGCGGCTGATGGCGCCCTGTCGGCGGACCAGGGAGGGAGAGCTCGCTGCGGGACGGGCACCCGGGACCCTCTTGCGCAAACAGATGGTTCGCACTGAGGTATCGTGAGCGGACCGGCTTTATCGAGGCAGACACATTGAGGCGCTGGGTGAGTATGGCCGGAGATTCTTGCTGGAGCCCGACAGCGACCGATGTGCATACCCCAGGGGACGGGAGACCCGCGCGGTGTTCAATCGAGGCGTTGCGAGTGGCAAAACGCGTCGCCGAGATCGAGTGCGGCGCTTCCCTTTGCGATCCTTGGGTTTTTACTTAAAACCGGGAGCGAGTATTGGTGGAAGTATGCGAAGTTGTGTGTTTAGGGTCATCTGCTGATCGCGAGGGCCGCATTTTCGGGTCGTGGACGCCGACCTCGATGAGGCCCGCCTCGGGATCAATATGTACTGGACCAAGCTACGCTGCGTGGTTCCAAGCGCATCTGCAGGAAAGCTTTGAGGTCCGTGTCGCATAAAGCCTGCGAGACAGGATTTTGCAGGCTGAAGCAGAATGGTTGGCCCCATCCTTAAAAGAAGGGGAAACTGCCTCGGGCAGGGCTCGGAATTTCAGGGCGCGCACATCATTCGCAGTCATCGGGAGAATGAGCACTACTCCCAAACAATTTCATTAGGCTCCTTACTGCACAAATGTGCCATTGTTGTTGACGAATTGTGCGCGATCCCCTACTTTTTAGCTGCGCAACCCCCCAGCGTGCTAAGGAGAGTGCGGGTGATTCTCCTGATCGCGAGGCGAGGTAGCGTGAATAATCCTCCAAATAAAGCTTCAACAATTTCAATACTATGGCCAACTTCATTGCCGCAATAGATCAAGGTACAACCAGCACTCGCTGTATGATTTTCAATCACGCTGGCGAGTCTGTAGGGATTCACCAGCTTGAGCATGAGCAAATCTATCCTAAGCCTGGCTGGGTAGAGCACGATCCGTTGGAAATTTGGGCGCGCACAAAGGATGTGATCAAAGGCGCAATGCAAAAAGTCGCCATCAGTGCCGCGGATATCGCCGCCGTGGGCATCACCAACCAGCGCGAGACAGCTGTTGTCTGGGATAGAAAGACGGGCAAACCCTACTACAACGCTGTGGTCTGGCAAGATACGCGCACTGACAAGATCTGCAATGAACTGGCCCAAGATGGCGGTCAAAATCGCTTCCAGGCAAAAGTCGGCCTGCCTTTGGCGACGTATTTCTCCGGCCCCAAGATCAAATGGCTGTTGGATAACGTTGATGGCCTGCGCGCTGCCGCCGAGAGAGGCGACGCTATCTTCGGCAATACTGATACCTGGGTCATCTGGAACCTTACGGGGGGACCCGACGGAGGCGCTCACGTGACCGACGTGAGCAACGCCTCACGAACCATGCTAATGGACCTGGATGGGACAAAATGGGATGACGAAATCCTGAAGATCATGACCATCCCTAGGTCCATGCTGCCCGAGATTCGTCCCTCCAGCGACCCTGCGTTTTATGAGCACACGCTTCCGAATGGCCCGTTTGGTGGTCGCCTTCCGGTTTGCGGTGATCTGGGCGACCAGCAAGCGGCCATGGTAGGTCAGACCTGCTTTCAGTCGCCGGCGAAGCCAAAAACACCTACGGCACCGGCTGCTTTATGCTTTTGAACACCGGCACCGATATCGTCCCGTCCAAGAGCGGCCTGCTGACGACCTGCTGCTACAAGTTTGGTGACCAGCCAACGATCTATGCCCTGGAGGGCTCCATCGCGATCACTGGCGCGCTGGTTCAGTGGCTGCGCGACAACCTCAAGCTGATTGAAAAGGCTCCCGATGTGGAAGGCCTGGCTCGCACGGTCGAAGACAGCGGCGGTATCTATTTTGTGCCGGCGTTCTCGGGCCTATTTGCGCCCTACTGGAGGAGCGACGCCCGGGGCGTCATCGTCGGCTTGACTCGCTTTATCAACCGGGGCCACATTGCCCGCGCTACTCTGGAAGCAACGGCTTTCCAGACCCGCGAGGTGTTGGATGCCATGAACGCCGACTCCGGCGTGCCTCTGAAGGCACTCAAGGTTGATGGTGGCATGGTCTTCAACAACCTACTGATGCAAATCCAGGCCGACGTATTGGGCGTGCCAGTCATTCGGCCCAAGGTAGCTGAAACCACAGCTCTGGGCGCGGCCTACGCCGCCGGCCTGGCCGTTGGCTTCTGGAAGAACACCGACGAAATGCGGCAAAACTGGGGGGTGGACCGCACCTGGGAACCGGCGGAAGACGATACGGCTCGCACAAAACTTTACAAAGAGTGGAAGAAAGCCGTTACTCGCACGTTCGATTGGGTTGAATCCTAACCAGGTAGACGGAAGCGGGAATGGGGGCTTGACATCACAAGGGTGGAACCGGCCGGAGCCGGACGACGGCCAATTGCGGGAGCATGGCGCTTGCCTAGGATCCGCGAAATGTATCGTTGGGAAGTTTCGCTTCCCATTCGCGCTCTCGCGGCAGGCTCTGCTCCGTCCTAAACCTCGATGGCCAGGGAGGCTCTCCTTTTTCATAGGACCGGTATTGGCGGCGGCACGTCCGCGACAATAAGATTTCAAGTCATCGAAATCGTTTTGGTGAAAAGTGTTACGTTATGAAAACTAAAGGTTCAAAAGTATTTGACGTTGCCATTATTGGGGCCGGCGTCATCGGAGCAGCCGTCGCCAGAGAGCTCTCAAAGTATAAGTTAAGAGTTGCTATCGTCGAAGCGAATATTCAACCGGCCGAAGAAACGTCGGCAGGGAACTCCGGCGTTATTCATGGCGGATTCGATCCAACTCCGGGAACGCTTCATGCAAAATTGAACGTTCTAG
Source organism: uncultured Verrucomicrobiae bacterium (assembly GCA_963847295.1). Lineage (GTDB taxonomy): Bacteria > Verrucomicrobiota > Verrucomicrobiia > Chthoniobacterales > Terrimicrobiaceae > DASTFP01. The sequence goes on along the minus strand of CAWJZG010000001.1, from coordinate 21,848 downwards.
GTAGAAAAATCTACGAAAAGGAATGGTTTAAGGAACTTGATTTTCCTCGCGCAAAAGTTGACTCACTGGTCCTGGCGTTCGATGAATCGGAAGAAGAAGAGATCAGGAAACTGTATGAGCAGGGGCTTACTAATGGTCTAGCGCCTGATGAGCTGCAAATTCTAAACCGGGAGCAATGCCTGCAATTAGAGCCTAATCTCAATCCAGAGGTTATTGGGGCATTGTTGTGCACGAGTTCCCATATTGTCGACCCAGTCGCCTTGACGAATAGCCTCGTTGAAAATGCCGTTTTGAACGGAGCGACAATATTCTTGGGAAGCAAGGTTCAAAGTATTGATAGCACGTCAGATGGTTTTGTCATCGAGGCTCTCAATTACCATCTCCAAACAGACATTTATCACTCCAGTTTCATCGTTAATGCGGCTGGTCACTATGCGGACGTTATAGCGGATATGATCGGTGACAGAGATTTCAGCCTCAAAGCCAGAAGAGGGCAGTATCGAATTCTCGAGAAAACAGAGAGGCATACAATCAACAATCATATTCTTTTTATGGCGCCGACCATTCACGGTAAGGGAGTCATTGTGGCGCCAATGCTGGACGGTCATATATTAGTGGGGCCTACGGCTGAAGAGGGCATTGCCAAGGAAGATACCAGGCTAGTGACTATCGAGAAATTCGCAGAGATCGGGATTATCGGTAAAAAGATCATTCCCGGCTTGAGGATAGAAAAGACTTGTGGTGTTATGAGCGGCTCTCGTTCCCTTTGTGTCGAAATCGATGATTTTGTGATTCGTCCTTCCAGCAAGGATCGGCGTTTCATTCACGTCGCGGGTATTAGTTCACCAGGTTTATCAGCTGCACCGGCGATTGCGCGTCAAGTAATCTCTTTCATCAAGGCTCAAACCAAGCTGGTTGCTAAGGCGGACTTCAAGAGGAAGCAACCGGTAGCGGTTCCGAACAGGGGTGAGGCTTTGAGGAGCGTGTTTGAAGGGTAGCAGGTGTCCGTGGCGCGGTCCGGCATGGCGCTAAGAATGTCGGGGTATCCCTGCGGGCGGGGTCATGTGTTGAAGCGGCGCGGGGATTTGAGAGAGTCTGAGGGATGGGCGAATCCTGGGTCGGCATGAAGAGAGCGGAAGTTGGGAGTTTCGCCCGGGCGAGGGAATCGGTTTGGGCGATTTGGAACGTTGGGTCGGTAAGCGGTGGCGCGCAGGGGAAGCGCCGTTGATGGAGGTTGGGGATGCGGCGCAGGCCGGTATCGCGATCGGTGGGATTCGCGGGGGGAGCCCGGTGGAAAACGGAAAGCGGCCATCATGCTTTGATGAAATCTCAGGCACCGTCTTGCCGTGATTGCATTCGGAGGGCACATTGCAGTTGCATTTGCGCCGCCGACAGGGGCGGGCCTTTGAACGGAGTATGAAAAAGCTCTTCCACGATCGGATTGAAGCGGGCCGCCTGCTGGCGGCGATTCTTGGCAGGTATGCCGATTGCGCGGGCGTTTTGGTCCTGGCGTTGCCGCGGGGCGGCGTGCCGGTGGGTTTTGAGGTCGCGAAGTCTCTCAATGCTCCGTTAGACATCTTCGTTGTGCGCAAGCTGGGCCTTCCCGGGGATGAGGAACTGGCGATGGGCGCGATTGCGAGCGGCAATGTGCGCGTGCTTAATGACGAAGTTGTCCGCTCGTTCGGAGTATCGAGCAGGGTGGTGGATGCGGTCGCGGAAAAGGAGAGTATTGAACTGAAGCGCCGAGAGCGCTTGTACCGTGGCGACAATGCCGAGCCCGATGCGACCGGAAAAACAATCCTCCTCGTCGACGACGGAATCGCGACAGGATCAACCATGCGGGCGGCGGTTGCCGCGCTGCGGCAGCAGGGCCCGTCCCGAATCATCGTCGCTGTGCCGGTGGCGCCTCCGGCGACCTGCAAGGAGCTGCAAACGGAAGCCGACGAAGTAGTCACCGTCATCGCGCCGGAAAATTTCTATGCCGTCGGACAATGGTATGAGATTTTTGACCAGACGACCGACGGGCAGGTCACAGAGCTATATAAACGGTCAAAGCGCGGGCACCTTGGATGAGTCGTGAACGATTCGAAAGCGCTCTCCGGAGAGCTGCGGACACCAAGACTTCCAAGACGAAGGCCGTAAAAATCAGCGCGGTTACCCAAAAGCAGCTTCTGGCGTTCCTCTTGGATCGCCGCTCGTATTCGCATCGTCCAAGGAGTGTCCGGCTGATTCAGACACACGCGTCCTACGTTTGCGTGGCGACGCCTTATGTTTTCAAAGTGAAGAAGCCGGTTAACTTGGGATTTCTCGACTTTTCGACGCTGGAAAAGCGTCGCTACTTCGCCGAACGGGAGATATCCCTCAACCGGCGGCTCTGTTCGGATGTCCATCTGGGAGTTGTCCCCATTTATTTGCGGGAGGGAGATCTGACGTTCGACGCCGGAGGTGTGGTGGTCGAGTATGCCGTTAAGATGCGCAAGCTTGAGGACCGCTACTTCCTCTCGCGGTTGTTGAAACGCAACAAAGTCGGGCGCGGCGAACTCGATCGCATCGTGACAACCCTCAAGGCATTCTATGCATCGCAGAAGCCGTCCGATGAAATCGTCAGATGGGGCCGCGTCGACAGACTGAGAATCAGTACGCGCGAAAACTTCCGCCAGGCGAAGATGTTCGTGGGCACCACAATTTCAATGCCCGCGTTTGAGACGATCCGCCTCTACACAAACCGTTTTTACATGCGCCGCTCCCGGCTCCTTGAAAGCCGCGTGCGCGAACGGCGCATTGGCGATTGTCATGGCGATCTGCACCTGGATCACGTTCACCTCACTCCCGCGCGGATTTCGATCTACGATTGCATCGAGTTCAACGACCGTTTCCGATATATCGATCACGCCAATGATATCGCCTTCCTGGCGATGGACTTCGACTATCAGGGAAGGCGCGACCTGTCGCGCTGCTTGACGAAACGGATGGCGGACGCGCTGCGTGATCAAGGCATTCTGGAGCTGATGGATTTCTACAAATGCTACCGGGCCTTTGTGCGCGGCAAAGTTGAAAGTCTTCAAGGCGCGGGCACTTCTCTTGAAAGGGACCGGACGAAGAGTCGCGCCAAGGCCCGGCGGTATTTCCAGCTTGCTTTGCAGTATGCGGTTTGCGGTTCTGAACCAATGGTTGCCATCATCATGGGGCGTGCCGGTTCCGGTAAGAGCACTCTGGCAGCTTCGTTGGGACGGGAATTAGGCTGGGAGGTCGTCTCCTCGGATCGAACGCGGAAGGAACTTGCCGGCGCTCCGCTTTATAAGCGCGGCGGAGAAGTCGCGCGTCGGCGACTTTACACCGAGGCGATGGCAAACAAGACGTATAAGGCTTTGGTTCGGAAGGCAACGAAGCTGGCTCTGGAGGGGCGCAGCTCGATTCTCGACGCGACGTTCGGCCGTCGCAGCCATCGGGAAATGGTCAAACACCGGCTTGAGAGGAAAGGGATTGGCTATTGTTTTGTGGAGGCTCGGGCGCCGGATGCCGTCGTGAAGCAGCGGTTGGCGCGACGCGATGGAAAATCGCGGGAGATCTCCGATGCCCGCCTCGAGGATTTCGAAAAATTGAATCAATCCTATGAACGGCCGGTTGAATTTACGGCGCGGGAGCTCGTGGCCGTGAGCACGGCGAAGGCCCTTGAGGTCACGACGGCGGATGCCTTGAAAGCGCTGGCACAGCATCCGTCGCGGGGGGACGAGCGGGACGCAGTTCTGCGCGGAAAATCGAATGCATCGGCATTGACCAGAATGTGATACATCTTTGATCGCATGGAAGAGACTCCTCAAGATATTGCTGACGTTCGCAGGGACTACCTCTCTCGGCGATTGCAACGTGGCGACCTTCTCGCGGATCCTGTCGCACAGTTTTCGCTCTGGCTCAAAGACGCATTTCGCGCCGGCGTCATCGAACCGAATGCCATGAGCCTCGCGACGGCCCGGAAGGACGGAAGGCCCTCGGTTCGCACCGTCCTGTTGAAGGGCGTGGATCAGCGGGGATTCATTTTCTTTACGAATCTCGAGAGCCGCAAGGCGCGCCAGCTTGCTGAGAATCCCCAGGCGTCGCTGCTTTTTCCCTGGCTTGCGCTCGAGCGCCAGGTCATCGCAACGGGTTCTGTATCGAGGCTTCCCACCGTTGAAGTGCTTGACTACTTCGCGAAGCGTCCGCGCGAAAGCCAGCTCTCGGCATGGGCGTCTCCACAGAGCAGCAAGATTTCCTCGCGCAAGGTCCTTGAGATGGAATTGGAGCGAATGACACGCAAGTTCGGCTCGGGGAAAGTGCCGCTTCCCTCATTCTGGGGTGGCTACAGGATGAAACCGGAAACGATTGAATTCTGGCAGGGTGGCCCAAATCGCTTACACGATCGCTTCGAATATACCCGGCAGTCGGATGACTCGTGGGCGATTGAGCGCCTGGCTCCTTGAATTCGCCGAGCAGGCGCGTGATGGCACGGGAGAGCCTCTAATGGCTCTGGTCATCCAACTCGCCGGCACATTGCCGGACCGACTCGGAGATAGCGACCTTGAACGGTTCGGAGCGATCGAGCGTGCGCAGGCCGTCTGGCAGCCTCGCGAGCTGGGTTGCCGCGTATTGCCGCAGGGAGGATAGTGGTTGGGGACTGGCGAGCCGCTTGCCGTCGCGCATGACGGGTATCAGCAAGGCTTCAGCCGGCAGGGCCTCCTGACGAAAAGCCAAGACATCGCTGGCGATGCGGCTGAAGCTATCGAACCTGCGGTATACCTGTTTGCGCCCCGGCCACGTCGCCTTTCCCTCAGAGTGCTTCCGACGCGCCCGTCCCTCGTATTCCTGCAATTTGTAGGCGCAATCGAGATAGGGCGCATCGGAGGAAGTATCCAGTTGCGTTCCGAGTCCGAAGCCGTCGATCGGCGCTTCGTTGCTGATGAGATCACGCAAGGCGTACTCATCAAGATTGCCGCTTGCGAAAATGGTCACGTCGCGCAGACGAGCCTCATCGAGAATCGCGCGCACGCTGGCCGCGTGCTTGCCCAGGTCCCCGCTATCAATGCGGACTCCCTTGATTTTTATGCCGCGCTCTTTCAACGCTGCCGCCAAGTCTGCGACCTTGATGGCCGCGGCCTCAGTGTCATACGTGTCGATCAGCAGGACAATGTCTCCGGAATTCGCATCGGCAAAATGCTCGAAGGCCTCAATCTCGTTGTCATGCGCCTGAACGAACGAGTGCGCCATTGTGCCATAGAGCGGAATATCGAAAAGTCTGCCAGCGAGAACATTCGACGTTCCTGCGAATCCGGCGAGGTAGCTGGCGCGTGCCGCCATAAGGGAGGCCTCGGCGCCCTGAGCTCTTCGCAGGCCGAATTCCACGAGCAATTTGCCAGGCGCTGCCAGCACCGAGCGCGCGGCCTTTGACGCAATTGCCGCCGGGAAGTTGAGGAGATTGATGAGTCGTGTTTCGACAAGTTGCGCCTCCGGCAAAGGCGCGATCACCTGCAGGATTGGCTCTTCCGCAAAAAACACGGTGCCCTCCGGCATTGCGTTCACGTCCCCGGTGAAACGCACGTCCTTAAGCCAGCGTAGGAAGCCGGGCTGGAAGTGCTGTGTTTGCTCGAGCCACTCGATCTCTTCCGGCGAAAACGCCAGCTCTTCAAGATAGGCGAGGGCCTGACCGAGTCCCGCGGCGACAAGAAAATTGCGCTGAGCTGGAAGCCTGCGAACAAAAAATTCAAAAACCGCCGTCTTATGCATTCCGTGCTGCCAGTAGGCCTGCAGCATCGTGAGTTGATATCGGTCGGTCAGCAGCGGGCCATAATCCGTGTTCACAGCGCGAGATCTTGCAACCTGATAGGTTTCGCGCCCAGCCGGATCATTTCCTGCTCGGCGTTTTGGCTATCGTCGGGATGCACGTTCACGCCGCGGATAGCATCGACCAGAAGGAACGTGTTGAAGCCAAGGGCCAGCGCGTCCTTCACGGTGCTCAAGACGCAATAGTCGGTCGCAAGTCCTCCGATAAAGAGGCGGGACACGCCCGACACTCGAAGGTCCGCCTCGAAATTCGTTGTGCCAAAGTCCGAGTAGCATTCGAGGTCGGGTGTGGTCGCCTTCGAGACGATTGTGGCTGGAGCGGTGAGTTTGAGCTCCGCCGAGAAGGCCGCGCCATCGGTGCCGGCCACGCAGTGCGTCGGCCACGGTCCGCCGTATTCCTTAAACGAGCAGTGATCGGGAGGGTGCCAATCACGCGTCATGTAGATAGGCAGTCGTCGTTTTTCGAAGGCAGCGATGTAATCGTTGACTATCGGGAGGATCTCGTCACTTTGCGGCACCGCCAGCGCGCCCCCTGGCAGAAAGTCGTTTTGCGCATCGACGATGACAAGCGCATCGCCTCGGATCAGCTGGATTGCGGTTCGTTCGGGGCCACTCATTGTGAAATTTCGCTCAGGTCTTGTGTGAACGCCAGCGTATTGAGCAGCGCCGATTCTCTCGGCGCTGGAGCCACCAGTGACTTGCCGAGACCCTTAAGATTGATTTATTCGTCTCTGCCTGCGGGAAATGGCGGCGAAAAATTCTCATCCCTGGCATCGATTAAAACCAACAGTAAGTTGCATTCCATGTTGAAGCGCCGTTTCTTCGAGCGTGACCCGCTGAGTTGCGCGCGGGAACTGATTGGGTGCACGCTGGAGTGGGGCGCTCTCAGCGGAATCGTGGTCGAAACGGAAGCTTATGATGTGGACGGCGATGAAGCGTGCCATACGGTCTTTCGCCCAAGTGCGAGAGTTTTTGTCGCGAGCCATCAGGCCGGAGCAGCCTATGTCTACTTCAATTACGGAGTGCACTGGATGCTTAACGCCCTTGTTAAGGGAAAGCGTTTGGGCTTTGTGCTGATCCGCGCGCTGGAGCCGATGAAAGGCATTGAGCAGATGAAGAAGGCGAGAGGAACACAAGATTTGAGGCAGCTTTGCTCCGGACCTGGAAAGCTTACGATGGCGCTGGGGGTGACCGGCGGACACCATGGCAGAGACTTGTGTGCGGATCCCGCGTTTTCATTCTCAACCGGGCGGACGAGTCAGAAAATTGAGATTTCGCCACGCGTGGGAATTTCGCGCTCTGCGCGTCTTCCGTGGAGGTTTTACGCAGCCGGCAATCCGCATGTGAGCCACTCGTACCTTTTGAAGGCCGGGCGGGATGGAAATCCCGCCCGACCCCGAAACTGAATTATTTTGACATTCCTACGCTGGGCGGCGGCGGTGGTGCCGCCTGCGACTTGCTGGCGCACGCTCCAAGGCTCAAACTGGCGGCCGCGAGTGCGAGTGCAGCGAAGACTTTGACGAGTTTCACAATGATTTCCCCTCCTTTCGTAGCAGGTTGCTGAGGGGGACTTTGGCAAAACCGAACCATCTGACAACAACAACCTCAAAAAATCATGCTTCCTGCAGCCAGTCGTATTCGATGGTCTTGAGCCGTTTTTCTTTTGATCCGAGCCTGGGGACGCAGGAAATGAGTGCTTTGGTGTACGGATGCTGCGGATTGCTAAGGACGCTTCCGGTATCCCCGTATTCAACGATTTCACCGCGGAACATGACAGCGAGCCGGTCGCAAAGGCTGCCGATAATCGCGATGTTATGCGTGATGAGAATGAGCGCCATCCCGAACTCGGCTCGCAGGCGTTTCAACTCGTTTAAGATTTGTGCTTGAATAGTCACGTCAAGCGCAGTGGTGGGCTCGTCGGCAACAAGAAGGGCGGGTCGGCAGCTAAGTGCCATGGCGATCATTGCGCGCTGCTGCATGCCTCCGCTTAGCTGATGCGGATAGTCCCGCATGCGCCGTTCCGGGTTCACGATGCCGACGGCTGTCAAGCATCGGACAATCTCAGCATCCACGTCTTCAACTTCAGGACGATGCAGCCGGATGGCTTCTGCAATCTGGCTGCGAATCGAATAGACGGGATTCAGCGAAGTGGAGGGTTCCTGAAAGATGTAGGCGATGCCGCCGCCGCGGATGGCGCGCAGGCGTTGAAGATCCATTTTGAGAACGTGCTCTCCACGAAAGATGATGTCGCCCTGGACGATTTCTGCCGGAGGTTCGGGAAGCAGGCGGGTAAGGGAAAGGGCCGTAACGCTTTTTCCGCTTCCGCTCTCTCCCACGATGGCAAGCGACGCCCCTTCCTTCAGAGAAAAGGAGACATTCTTCACGGCATCGACGAACCCCTCGTCGGTGCGAAATCGGATCGAGAGCTGATGGATTTCGAGCAGGTTGGGCGCGGTCATTTCTTTTCTGAGCGGGTTTCGGACGCCTGGCGCAAGGCGTCACCGGCGAGGTAAAACGAGAGAGCGGCGAGAAAGATCGCAAACCCGGGAAAAACGATCAACCACCAGGCATCGAGGAGGTAGGTCTTGCCATCGGTGATGATGTTGCCCCAGGTGGCCTGTGGAGGCTGGACGCCGAAACCCAGGAAGCTCAGGCTCGCCTCTGTAAGGATCGCTTCGGGAATGCCGAGGACGGCGGTCACGATAATCGGAGCAGCGGCGTTGGGCAGGATATGTCGAAAGATAATCAAGAGGTTGCGTTGACCGAGCGTGCGGGCCGCACGCACATATTCGCTTTCACGCAAGGTCAGGAACTCGGCGCGCACGAGCCGGGCCGTTCCCGTCCAGCTTACGAGGCCAATCACCACAATAATGTTGATGATATTCGGACCAAGCAAAGCGACGGCGGTGAGGATCAGAAAGAAGGTCGGAAAACAGAGAATGGCATCAACGACGCGCATGACGACGTTGTCAACCCATCCGCCAAGGTACCCGGAAATCGCGCCAACGGTGACGCCGATAAACAGCGACACGGCCACTGCGATGAAGCCGACGGTGAGCGATATGTACGAACCGTTTAACATCCGCGAGAAAACGTCGCGTCCGAGATTGTCGGTGCCCAGCCAGTGAGTCATGCCGGGCGGCTTAAGCTTGAGCGCGAGGTTTGTGGCATTCGGATCTTGGGGAAAATAGTTTCCAGACCAGGCACAAAGCCCCGTGACGACTGCGATGACAAAGAACAAGGCAACGATCATAGCCGCGGCCACGCCGACCGTGTCGCGGCGAAAGCGCCGCCAGACGCGGCGGCTCGGACTGGACAAGATCCCAGCTCGAAGCTCGGCTGCTGGTGCTCGGAAGTCTGCGACCATTTTACTCGAGACGAACCCGGGGATCGACGACGGCGTACAGGACGTCGGAAATGAGATTTCCGAGCAGGACGAGTGCAGCGACGATAAAGTTCAGCGCCACCAGAGTCGGATAGTCTCGCTCGAGAACGGCCTCGTAACCGAGGCGGCCGAGCCCTGGATAAGCGAAAATTGTTTCGATGATGATCGAGCCTCCGATGAGGCCGGGCAGGAGCCCTCCGATACCGGTAATCAGCGGGCGGATGGAATTGCGAAGCGCATGCTTATAGAAGACGGTTTGCTGCGCCAGGCCCTTGGCGAACGCCGTGCGAATGTAGTCTTCGCGCATGGTCTCGATCATGCTTGCGCGAATGAAGCGCGACTGTGCGGCGACCCCCCCAATGGAAAGCACCATCGCAGGCAGGGCAATGTGCCAGAAACGGTCCAGCCATAGCGTCAGAACGTTTGGGAAATTGATGCCATAGGTTTGTGTGCCAAGAATCGGAGCATTGGTAAATTTCACGAGGCCGATAACGATCAAGTTCGAAATCCAGAAACCCGGAAGCGCAATGAAGACGAAAGCCAAAACGGAGGTGAGCACGTCGGGGAGTTTGCCGGCGTGTTTCGCCGCGTAGACGCCGAGCAGAAGGCCGAAGGTCAGTGAGATAAAGATCGCGAGAACATTGAGAGACACCGTGGCGGGGAGGCGCTCGGCAATTCGTTTTAGGACGGGCCGGTCGTCCTTGATGCTTTTCAGACGGCCGCTGAAAAGGTCGCGCATGTTGAGCCAGTATTGTTCGTAGAGTGGGCGATCGAGATGGAACTTCTTCTTGAAAGCCTCCTTGACCTGCGGAGTGATTCTTGGATTGAGCTCTCCCCAAGGATAAGGGCTTCCAGGAGTCAGCGTAATGATGAAGAACGAAATGATGCTGATGAGGAAGAGCAGCACAACACTGATCAAGAGACGTCGAAGAATGAAGGTCAGCATGGCGGCAAGTGAGGTCGTTTCATTTTGGCAGCAGGTCCGCGTATTCCGGCCGGTAAAACCAGTCCATGTAGTATCCCCAGCCTGCCTTGGTCATCTCTACAGGGGTATTGATCCAACCGCCCTGGCGGTCCGGGCGCCGGATTCGATAGCTGTCCTTCCACATCACCGATGTTCCTTCGGGCACATAGAGGAACAAGTAGGGTTGGTCGCGATAGATCGTGCTCTGTATGAGGCCTGCGAGCTTAATGATTTTCTCGCGGCCATATTCCTCGCGGATATTTGCGAGCAATTTATCGACTTCGGGATTCTTGTAATTGACGACGTTGAGCTGTTCCGGATTGTTCTGGGAGGAGTGCCAGATTTGGTACTGGTCGTAATCGGGGCCGAGCGCCCAACCGAGCACCATCGCGTCGAAGTTTGCTTTGTTTATGAAGTTCTTCAAAAAGACGGCCCATTCGTAGAGCTCGATCCTCACTTCGATTCCGAGCTTCTTGAGATCGTCCTGGACGAGCGTGGCGATATCACGTCGGATTTCGTTGCCGTTGTTGGTGATCAGGGTGAAAGAAAACCGCTGTCCGTCCTTCTCGAGGATCCCGTCTTTTCCCGGTTTCCAGCCGGCCTCGGCGAGAAGCTGGCGCGCTTTCTCAGGATCATATTCGAAGGGTTTGACGTTCGGATTGAAGAACCACATCTTCGGAGTGAAGATTCCGGTGCTCTGGACGCCGTGGCCGTAGAGAATATATTTCACCATTTCGGGGACGTTGACGGCATGGGCAAGCGCCTGCCGTACTCTCTCATCCTGGAAGATCTGGCGCCGCAGGTTCCAGCCAACGTAGGTGTAGGAGCTGCTTGGTGACGAAAACAGATCGAAGCGCTTATCTTGCTCGAAGTTTCCGACAGCCCATGGGTCGACGCTCCAAAAGTCCACTTGCCGGGTTTCAAAAGCCAGCCGGAGCGCGAGCTGGTCTGGAAGCACGCGAAAGACAATGGAATCAAGCCAGGGTCCCGGCGCGTCGAAGTAGTCCGGATTGCGAGTGACGCGAAGATATTCGTTCGTTTTCCACTCGTTGAATCGAAATGGCCCCGTTCCCACGGGATTGCGATTAAAGTTGACTGCCCACCAGTCCGGCGGTTTGCCTTCGAGGATGTGAGCGGGAAGGATCCCGATCATCCAACTGCTCAGAGCCGGCGAGTAAGGTTTTCGGTAGATGACGCGGACGGTGTGGGGGTCGGGCGTTTCGATCCGGAGAATGTAAAGAAAGTCCGGTTTGCGCGGGGACGCGGTGGCGTCGTCCATGATGGCGCGATAGGTGAATGCGACATCGCGCGACGTGAAGGGCTGGCCATCGTGCCAGCGGACGTCGTCCCTTAGCGTAAAGACGACCTCCGGCTCCGCCAGGAATTGCTCGGTTTGCACAACTACTGCGCGGGCCTTGAGTTCGGGTTTTGTCGAGAGGAAGGCTTCGAGTTTCCTTAGGAAGTCGCCGGGATTTCCTGCGACTGTGACTTCGAACGCGCCGGATGATTCGATCCATTCCCGGACGATCTGCGAAGCGTCGGACGCGCTGCGGAACGCATCGAGGGTATCCTTTGCCTTGTCCTGCAAATCCACGCGCACGATATGAAGAGGGACAATCGTCGGCGCGTCGAATAGGGAAACGATCTTTCGCGAATTGTCCATGCCCGGCTCACCCAGTTCAAGCAGCAAGCGGCTGTCCTGAATGCTCACAGAGTTCAATTTCCAGTCCTGCCAGCGGGGGTTTTCGGCTTGAACCTTGAGCAGCGCGCTAAGGGCAGAGTTGGGATCCGAGAAGAAAATTGTCGTCGTTTGGCTTAGCGTAAACGATTTCGCGAGATCGGTCGTGATTTCGAGATTCTGATCGTATTTGAGCAGTCCGTTAAAGATCACGGCCTGTACCTCGCCCGCCGCGGCATCGGCCTGCTGAATAGGATTGAGGGTGGAGGGTTCGCCGAGGGTGCCGATGGACATCTCGTTTTTCTTTTTCGTCGAAAGCAAAGAGACATTGATGAACGACGCCGCGATCAGAGCGAGCAACAACGTGGGAAGTCCATAGACAAATAAGCGAATCACCGTGGCGCAGGATAGCGAGGCGCTCGTTCGACGCAACGCAATGATTAAATGTTGTGGTGAGCGTGAATGAGAGAGCCAGAAATTCTTGCGACTGGCTCATTGTCGCTTTGCCATGGCGCTCGCTGCGGTGCGCTTTGGCCTGAGGGTGCGGGGTTTTCCGCGCCGGCGAATAGAAGGCTTGCCGTCGAGAGGGAGAATTCGCCGGTTGTGCATGTCTCGCGGCTGTGCTTATCTGATTCGTTTGCACATGAACGTTGTTGTTGAATCCCAGCCGAATTGCGTCGTCACGCTGCGCGTCGAGCTGCCATCCGATCAGGTCTCCAAAGAGTGGTCGAATGTTGCGCGCGATTTCCAGCGCCAGGCACGGATTCCCGGCTATCGCCCGGGCAAGGCCCCGCAAGCGCTCGTTGAAAGCCGCTTTGCAAAGAATATCAAGGACGAGCTAACCTCCAAGCTTCTGCGCGAAAGTCTCGACGAAGCCATACGGGAAAACAATCTGCGCGTGCTTTCCGTCTCGCAGGTCGAAAATGTCGAGATCGCTGACGACCGAACCATGCGCTATCGCGCGACGGTTGTGACTGCTCCGGAATTCGAACTGCCGGATTATTCCTTCATACCTGCTGAGATCGCAAAGGAGAAGGTCACCGAGGAAAGCGTCCTGCGATGGATCGATCAGCTTCGCGAACCGCATGCCGCCTACACGCCAGTCGAAGGGCGCCCGCTGGCAATGGGCGACTATGCGGTGCTCACCTACACGGCGATGTTCAATGGAGCACCACTCGGCGAAGCCATTCCCGAAGCGCCTGCGCAGCTCCAAGGCCGCCGGAACGCTTGGATTCTCATGGACGACAGCACTCTTTTGCCGGGCTTTTGCCAGGCGATGGCAGGGATGAGCGTCAATGAGGAACGGTCCTTTTCGCTTGATCTTCCCGCGGAATTTTCTCTGTCCAAACTCGCAGGCAGGAAAGTCGATTACTCGGTGTCCCTCCACGCCATCAATACAAAGAACCTCCCGGAGCTTGATGATGCCCTTGCGGGGAAGATCGAGCCCGGAACCACGGCAGACCAGCTCTTGCACAAGGTGCGCGAGCGCCTGGAGGACCTCGCTGAGGTCCAGTTTCAAAATGCCAAGCGGCAGGTCGCTGTCAGATATTTGCTCGAAAAGGTGGACTGCGAACTGCCCGCCCCGGTCGTCGAGAAGGAGATGACGGGTATTCTGCACGACATCGTCCGCGAGAATCAGGTTCGAGGAATCAGCGACGATGAAATCCGCAAGCACCAAGGCGAACTCATTGGGGCCGCGCAGCAGGGAGCAAAGGACCGAGTACGCGGCAACTTCCTCCTTCTGCGCGTCGCGGAGAGGGAGAAGCTGGAGGTCTCCGAGCAGGACGTTTCGAGGCGCGTAATCGAAATGGCTGCGCGCTATGAAATCCCCGTCGGCAAGCTTGTGAAAGATCTCCAGCGTCGCGACGGATTTGGTCCTTTGCGCGAGCAAATCCTCATTGGCAAGGCCCTTGATTTGCTGGCGGCGAATGTTACCGTGCGCGAACCTTTCAGCCAGCCAGCCGCCACAGCATGATTCTTATGAAGAATTCGTATCTCGTACCCACCGTCGTCGAGCAGACAAGCCGCGGAGAGCGCGCCTTCGACATTTATTCCCGCCTGCTGAAGGATCGCATCATCTTCATTGGCACCCCCATCGACGATCACGTCGCCAATCTTGTGGTCGCGCAAATGCTTTTTTTGCAGATGGAAGACGCCAAGAAGGACATCAATATCTATATTAACTCGCCAGGCGGTTCCGTCACGGCAGGCCTGGCAGTTTACGATACAATGCAGTTCGTCACTTGCGACGTGAACACCTACTGCATGGGCATCGCGGCAAGCATGGCCGCGGTGGTGCTCTCCGCGGGAACGAAGGGCAAGCGCTACGCGTTGCCGAACTCCGACATCATGATCCACCAGGTATCCGGAGGCGCGCAGGGCCAGGCCAGCGACGTTGAAAGGCAAGTTGAGTTTATGTTCAAACTCAAGAAGCGCCTCAACCAAATCCTTTCTCTTCATACCGGCAAGCCCGTTGAGCAAGTCACGAAGGACGCGGATCGCGATTACTACATGAGCGCTGACGAGGCCAAGGAGTACGGAATTGTCGATGAAGTTGTGAAATCGCGCAAGGAGCTTAAAGAGCTTCCCCTCGAGAAGCCTTCGGAGTAGATTATTCTCATGGCTCGGGCGAGCAACCTCACAATGTGCTCCTTTTGTGGCAAAAGCCACGCGGAGGTGCGCAAGCTCATCGCCGGGCCAGGCGTTTACATCTGCGACAGCTGCATCACCGTCTGCAAAGGGATCCTTGATAAGGAGCTCAACGACGAAGCGCGCAAACAAAAGACCGCGATCCGCGTGCCAAAGCCCGCGGAAATCACGCGCGAGCTCGACCAGCATGTCATCGGCCAGGAAAAAGCCAAGAAGGTCCTTGCGGTAGCCGTTCACAATCATTACAAGCGCATCCTGCAGGACGGCGCAGCTTTTGACGCAACGGTCCAGCAACTCGGTCCGCTCGCCGACATAGAAATTGAGAAGAGCAATATCCTTCTGATCGGACCCACCGGTTCGGGAAAGACGCTTCTGGCCCGTACGCTAGCCCGCATCCTGGATGTTCCGTTTTGCATCGCGGATGCGACCACGATTACGGAAGCGGGTTATGTCGGCGAGGATGTCGAGAACATCGTTCTGCGGCTTCTTCAAAATGCGGATTATGATGTCAAACGCACTGAAATGGGGATCGTTTACATCGACGAGATCGACAAGATTGGGCGCAAGACGGAGAATGTGAGCATCACTCGCGACGTCTCGGGAGAAGGCGTCCAGCAGGCGCTCCTGAAAATTCTCGAAGGCACAGTCTGCAATGTGCCTCCGCAGGGAGGCCGCAAGCATCCGCACCAGGAATACATTCAGGTGAACACTGAGAGAATTCTTTTCGTTTGCGGCGGCGCGTTTGTTGGCTTGGAGAAGATTGTGCAGCGCCGGCTGGGTGGGAAGACGATGGGATTCCATGCTCGCGATCTTCGCGATCCCGATACGGTGGCGCGTGAAGCGATCCACTCGGTGGAGCCGGAGGATCTGCTCAGTTTCGGGCTGATTCCGGAATTCATCGGTCGTCTGCCCGTTGTAAGCACGCTCGATGCGTTGTCCGAGGATGAACTGCTAATGATTCTCACCGATCCGAAGAACGCGATGGTCAAGCAATACGCAAAACTCATGGCGATGGACGGCGTGGGATTGACATTTACGAAGGATGCTCTTCGCGCTTTGGCAGCCGAGGCCGTGCGCAAGGGCACCGGCGCGCGCGCTCTCCGGGCGCTGCTCGAACGCATCATGCTGGATGTGATGTTCGATTCACCAGGGCGTGATGATATCGCAGAAATTACCATCAATCGAGCGGTGGTCGAGGGAAAGCGCACCCCGCTCGTGCGTAAGCGACAGGACAAGGACGCTGCCTAAAGTCATGCCAGGACGAATTTCGGCGCCTCTTGGTTTCGCCTATCTGTTTGAACGTTTTCCCTCTTTCAGTCAGACGTTTTGCGTCCGCGAGGTCGAGGCGATGCACGGAAGGGGACTTGAGTTTCCCGTTTTTTCCATACGCAAACCGGCCGGTGAGCCGTTGCAGGATTATTTTTCTGACATAGGGCCGATCTATTTCCTCCCCGAGAAGTTCGATACGATTTTGGCTTCGGACACAATTTTTCGGCGATCGGCCCGCAGGGCGCTGGAGAGCCTGCGCGCGCTTTGGGGTTGCGAAGAACAAAAGCGGCGCATTTACGAAGCGCTCTGGCTGGGGCCGATGCTCAGGGAAGCCGGCATTCGCCATATTCATGTGCACTTCGCCGGAAGCGCGGCCCGAACGGCATTCTGGCTGAAAAAGCTTTTTGGTGTGGAATACAGCCTAACTGCGCATGCCAACGACATTTTCCGCGACGAGCCTCCGGAGCGTCTGGCTCAGATTTTTCGTGCGGCGACAGTGGTTGTGACGGTCAGTGAATTCAGCCTTCGGTACCTGCGCGCCAACTATCCCTCGCAGGGAGAAAAATTCTTCCGGGTTTTCAATGGCATCGAGGTGGAGCGCTTCCCGACGAGCTCGTTTCCCTGCGGCCGCCCCCTGATTCTCAGCGTGGGCCGGTATATTGCAAAGAAGGGCTTTTGCACGCTGGTGGAAGCTTGCTCACGCCTTGAAGACAGGGACTTCGAATGCCAAATCATCGGCAATGGCCCGCTCGAAGAGAGCTTGAGGGAACAGGCGGCCCTGCTCGGGGTCGAAAAGCGCGTCTCGATTACGGGTCCAAAACCCGAGGGTGAGATCAAGCGTCTGCTCGAACGTGCGCGGATGTTCGTTCTCTCATGCACGAGAGCCGAGGACGGCGCGATGGACAATCTTCCAACAGTGATCATGGAGGCCATGGCAGCGGGCCTTCCGGTGGTCTCGACCAGCGTGGCGGCGGTTTCTGAGATGATCGTCGAGGGGGAAACCGGGTTCATCGTGCCTGAGAGAAATTCCAGCGCGTTAGCGGAAAGGATGGCTTGCCTGATGGACGATCCGGAACTTGCGCGCGCGATGGGCATGAAGGGGCGCGAGCGCTGCCGCGAATTGTTCGATTTGGATAGAACCTCCACCACTCTTTGTGAAATTCTCACAGAGCATGGCGCACTTCCAAGCCACAGCGCGGACATACACCCCTTTTGCCGAAGCGCTGCCTGATCTGCTTCCCGGCGGTTGGCGAGGGCCCGGTTCCCGGCCTCTTGAGATTGATGTCGGATGTCATAAGGGCCGCTTTCTTGTCGAAATGGCCCGAAGGCATCCCGTCTCGAACTATCTTGGTGTGGAGCGGCAGCGGGAGCGTGTCGAAAGGGCCCGAAAAAAGATCTTTCAGCTTGGACTTGAAAATGCAGCGGTCGTCCACTGTGACGGCAGGACGGCTGTTGGTCGACTACCCGACGCGTGTGCGGATTATGTTCACGTTCTCTTTCCGGATCCGTGGCCGAAGCGCCGCCACAATATGCGGCGGATGGTGCGAACGGAATTCTTGCGCGAGGTCTTGCGAATTCTCAAGTGCAGCGGAGTCCTGCGGCTTGTCACGGATGATTTAAACTATGCGCGCGCGATAGAATTTCACGCTGCCCGTCTCGCGGACTTTCAACGCGAAGTTTGCGATGGACGCGAATATCCGCTGACCGAATTTCAGATCAAATTTCTCGCGGATTCGCGCCCCGTTTACGATCTGCTTCTCAAGCGGGTCAAGTAATCACCTCGCGATAAAAACCTTCCAGCTTCGCGATGGAGCGCGCCTGTTCGAATTTCTCACGAACGGACTCGGCTGCATTCCGCGAGAAGGTTTGATAGATGCCGGGATTGTCGGCGATCTCAAAGAGGGCGGCTGCAAGTGCACCGCTGTCGCGCTCGGGAACGAGCAGGCCATCGCGCCCGGATTGCACGGCTTCCGGAATTCCGCCGTGCTGGGTTGCCACCACCGGAAGACCGCTGGCCATGGCTTCGAGCATCGAATTGGGAACGCCTTCCTGATCGCCGGCCTTCGTTGTCTGGCTGGGATGCAGGAAAAGATGGGCCGATCGGTAAGCTGCCGCGAGCTCATGCTGACCGAGAAAACCTGGGTAGCAAACAGCCTGAGCGATGCCCAGACGCTGACTAATTTCTTTGAGCCGGTTCTTGAGCGGGCCTTCGCCTGCCAGAACGAGTTCGGCGCTAGGGTATTTGTTCCGGAAGTCCGCGAACGCTTTCAGCGTAATGTCCAACCCTTTTTTTTCGATGAATCGCGAGGCTTGGATCATGCGCCACCCGCCGCCGGCAGGAAGAGAGCGTGCGAGGTAAGGAAATCCTTCCATTGGCACTCCTGTCCGATTGATGCGGATTTTTGTGGCCTCGCATCCCAGTTGCACGAGGCGCGCTGCGAGCGATTCGCTGCGTGCGAGAACGAGAGGCAACGTCTCTAAGAGTTCGCGCAGTCTTTGGTTATAGCCAGGCTCCTCGTCGCGCAACATGATATCCATGCCATGAAAGGAAACGAGCGCTGGTTTCGGCCAGTTTCGCACAAACGGCAACAGGTGAACGCCCGTGTGGCCGAAATAAACATGCAGTAGATCCGCATGGCGGCGGCTCAAAACGCTGTCGAGTTGGTCGTACTCTCCGCGATAAAAAACCGGCTCCATTCGCTGAATGTATTTCTTATAAAAGCGCGAAAGAAAATTGATCCGCGGACGTGGAAGGACCTCCACGTCAGCAAAGGGAAAGACTTCTGCATTCTCGCGAGACTTGGTCATCACGAAAGTTTGAAATTCCCGCAATCCGGTTACCTGCCTGTAAATATGCCGCATCTCGCGCTTGAGGAAGGTATTGCAGTAGCTGGCGACGATTGGCTGAGGCATGAAGTCCTTCAGCAAATCGCCGTCCGGGGTGTTCGCCAAGCCGATTTTGCGAGTCACTTGGCAGCTTTCATGGTTTAATGATGGGTGAACTTCGCGTCCGGAGGCGCAACGCCCTCTCCAGGAAACCAGCCAGAGCCGTCGCTCGGTCTTGCCGATGGTGAAGATGGCCAGGATGACGTTTCGCTCATGCTTCGGGTTAAGACCGGCGACCTTGAGGCCTTCGAAGTGTTGGTCGAGCGGCATCAACATAGTGTGGTTGGCACTGCGGCAAAGATGCTAGGCTGTGCGGCGGACGCGGAGGACATTGGGCAGCAGGTATTTGTCCGTGTTTGGAAATCCGCCGCGCGCTACGAGCCCACTGCAAAATTCACGACCTGGCTCATGACGATCACGCGCAATCTCGTCTTCAACGAAATGCGCCGGAGGCGGCGGACACATCTGATCCCGATGGAAACTGATCAGGATGATGCCGGGCATCAGCAGTACGCCGACCTCGAAGCGCCCGCGCCCAGCGAGAGGTTGATGGACGCAGAATTGCAGGAGGCAATTGACGCGGCCATCGCGGGCCTCCCGGAGAACCAGCGGGTGGCCATGGTACTGCGCCGTTACGAAGGAATGCCTTACGAGGAAATTGCGAAAGTGCTCAACGCAAGCGTGCCAGCGGTGAAGAGCATCATTTTTCGCGCCCGTTCGGCACTGAAGGAGAGCCTTAAGAGATATCTATAACGAATTGCCGGCTTGTGGGTACGAGCCCCATTTCCGACAGTCCGAACGATATGGGCGGTTTTCGCAAAGTCGGCCTCATCACGTGCACTGCGCTTGCGCTGGCCAATATGATCGGGACGGGCGTCTTCACGAGCCTTGGCTTCCAAGTGCAGGCGCTTCCCTCGCCATTTCTGGTCCTGCTGGTCTGGGTGCTTGGTGGGATCGTGGCCCTCTGCGGGGCTCTGAGCTATGCGGAATTGGCGGCGGCGCTGCCGCGGTCAGGGGGCGAATACAATTTCCTTTCGGCGATCTATCATCCTGCAATAGGTTTTATGGGCGGCTTCGTCTCTGTGACAGTCGGTTTTTCCGCGCCGATTGCGCTTTCCGCGATGGCTCTCGGCAAATATATGGCCGCGGCGCTTCCGGGCATCCCTGTGGCGGGGGTTTCTGTCGTGGCGGTCTTGATTCTAGCGGCGGTGCATTCGCTTACGGTGCGGGCTAGTGGGAATTTTCAGGTCGTGATTACTACTCTGAAGGTCGGGCTGATTGCCGCCTTCATTGGCCTGGGATTTCTGCTCGGCAGTCCTGCGGCATTTGTTCCTCGTGATGGAGATTTCGGACTGATCTTTGGCGGACCATTCGCGGTCTCGTTGATGTTCGTCTTGTACTCCTATTCGGGATGGAATGCTGCGGCGTATATCATCGGCGAGGTGAGAAAGCCGCAGCGCACCGTTCCGGGCGCGTTGCTGCTGGCCACAGTGATCGTAACAATTCTCTATGTGTTGTTGAATGCAGTCTTTCTCATGAGCGGACCGATGGACGCCTTTGCGGGAAAGATCGAGGTCGGGGAAATTGCTGCCCGAAACCTGCTTGGCGAGCAGGGGGGGCGCGTGATGGCGGCGTTGATTGCCGGAGGTTTGATTTCCTCCATCAGTGCGATGACCTGGGCGGGCCCGCGCGTCGCGCAGGCGGTCGGGCAGGACTTTCCCGCTTTGCGGTTTTTCGCCCGGACCTCCTCCGGCGGCGTTCCGCGCGTGGCGATTGGCGTTCAGACTCTGCTCGTGCTGCTGATGCTCGCGACCGCGACTTTTGAAACCGTGCTTGTCTATGCCCAATTTTCCATCCTCGCGTGCAGCTTTCTGACCGTGCTCGGCGTGCTGGTTTTGCGCCGGAGCCAGCCGGCTCTCCCAAGACCGTTTCGCTGCTTGGGATATCCTCTGACTCCGATCGTATTCCTGGCGCTAAACCTTTTCGCCATGGTTTACAGCGCACTCGACAGGCCCGAGCAGGCCCTGGCGGGTCTGGTGACGTTGCTGATTGGAATCGGACTGTATTTTCTCGCGCGCGGAGGCAGGATGCGCGAATGAAAACCGGGTTGCTTGCCGCCGCGCTTCTTCTCGCAGCGACGATCCTGCTTTCTGGACAGGAGATTCGTCGCGCCGTGCCCGCGCAGTCCGTCGCTGCGGACGATGTGGCCAAATTCCTTGCAGGAGTGTCTTTGCCGGGCGCGTCGCCTCTTTCGGCGCTGCAGAAGTCTCCAGCGTATGCCGGACACGTGGCGAGCCTCGCCCGCCTCTCCCAGCGCTACGACCGGACTTATTTTTCAAAGATGCGTGCATGGAGTGCCACGGAGCTTGCATCCCGAATTTCAATGAATCTTCCGGTGTATTATTTCTTTGCGGGACCCGACGCGGTGAGCGTCCTGGCGCTTTTTCCGGATGCGCCGGTCTATGTTCTCGGGGGATTGGAATCGGTGGGCTCGATTCCCGCGCCGAATACCCTGGCGCCGGAAGCCGTCGCCGAGGGCTTGGACAATTTGCGAAAATCAGCGGAAGTCGTTCTTTCCTACGGGCATTTCATTACAAAGGACATGAAGGCCGAACTGGATCGCACGGCTTTTCGCGGCGTGCTGCCCTTGATCTATGCGTTTATTGCGCTGACAGGCGGCGAGATTCTGTCCGCCAGATACGTCGGGGTGGCCGGCAATGGAACGCTGCAGGAGTATGGAAATTACTTTTCTGGTTCCCGCGGCACCTTGCCAGGAGTGCGAATCGATTTTCGCCGCGATCGCGGTGCGGGCGTTCAGACCGTGTACTATGTTCAAGCAAACGTGGCCGATGATGCTCTGAAATCCAATTACGCGGTAATAAAATGGGCGGGTGGTTTCGGCGCCGGCAACGTGTATCTCAAGGCGACTTCCTACCTGCTTCACGAACCCTATTTCTCGCGCATTCGTTCCTTCCTTCTCAATCAAGCTGCCTCAGTTCTTCAGGACGATTCGGGGATTCCGTTCCGGTTCTTGTGGAACGCCGGCTGGCGCTGCTGGTTCTTTGGCACCTACTCCGGAACACTGGACATATTCGCGAAGTATTATCAGAGGGACCTTCAGGCAGCCTTCGCCGTGCCAGGCGCCGCGGCGCCCTTGCCATTTGGAACCGGCTACAAGTGGCGGATGGGTGAATCCAACCTGC